>CAYNJC010000013.1:0-114099 GCA_964397565.1 uncultured bacterium | reverse complement strand
AACCCTGTCATTTCTAAATAACGTAAACCCTGTCATTTCTATTTGCTTGCAACAGCCGGCGCAACCACGTTGAAAATGCCCGCCGATTCTGGTATACTTTGATCGGTAATTAACCAGATGAGGTTGTAGTTATGAACCGACCCACGGTCCCGATGGTGCTTTGGCCGGCGCTGCTGTCAATGTTGGCGGTGATGCTGGCGCCGGCGTGTTCGCCCCAACTGAAAGTGGTGGGGGACAAGGACAAGCCGATTCCGATCAATGCGGAAATCAAAATTCACATTTACCAACATGCCGCCGGCGTGGTGGACCAATTGCAGGATGGCCTCGAAGAACCGGCTGAAGAACCTGAAGCTGAACCGTCCGCACTGCTGGAGCGCGCCGCATGGCGGGTCGTGCGCGCGATCGGTGTCCGCGCTGCCTGCGCGGCCGAGCCGGCGGCGAACACGCCATGGCAAGCAGCCTTTGACGCCATGCAGCGCGTGTATCGCCAAGCCCTCCCGTTCTTGCGCAGCGGTGCGCTGGGCGAAAATCGCGAGGGCTATGTGACGGTGATCAACAAGAACAGCGCGGCGACCGCCGCCGAGCGCGCCGCCGCCGCCAAAATCGCGGCCGAGCTGAACCAAGCCCGGCGCGCGTTCTATGCGCAGGATGCCCAGCATCAAGGCGTCGCGCTGGCCGGTCTGCAGGCCTCGTATGCCAAGGCCTTTCGAGAAAGCAAGAAGGTACGGGGCATCTGGGTGGAACTGGTGCGTAAGGGCCAATGGGTCTGGGAGAAAAATTGACATGTACATCATGGTGGTGAATTGCGGCAGCTCGAGCCTGAAATTTCAGCTGATCGCCGTGCCCAGCGAGGAAGTTATCGCCAAGGGCATGGTTGATCGGATCGGGCAAATCAAGGCTGCACAGTTTTTGTATGCCACCAATGGCACACAACATGCGCCGGGCGCGATCAGCGCGCGCAATCACACCGAGGCGATCAATTATGTGCTTGACGCCTTGACCAGCGGCGCGACGGCCGTGCTGCGCGCCAAGGAGGAAATTGCCGCCTTTGGTCATCGCGTCGTGCATGGCGGCGAACAATTCACTGCATCGGTGATTATTACCGATGCAGTGCTGCGTTGCATCGAAGAATGCTGCGCGCTGGCGCCACTACACAACCCCGCCAACCTGGCCGGCATTCGCGCCTGCCAACAGGCCCTGCCGGCGGTACCCAACATCGCCGTCTTTGACACGGCGTTTCATCAGAGCATGCCGCCGCAGGCCTACCATTACGCGCTGCCCTACGAGTACTATCAACGCGATCGCATCCGCCGCTACGGCTTTCATGGCACCAGTCACCGCTATGTCACCCAAACATTTGCCGCACTGATGAAGCAACCTGCCCGTGCAGTCAACCTGGTCACCTGTCATCTGGGCAATGGCTCGTCGCTGACGGCGGTGTTGCAGGGCCATTCGGTGGACACCAGCATGGGCTTCACGCCGTTGCAGGGCGTGATCATGGGCACGCGCTGCGGCGACATTGACCCGGCGGTCGTCTTTCACTTGATGACCAATGACGGCTTGAGCGCCGAGACCATCAATGCGGTGCTCAACAAAAAGAGCGGATTGCTTGGCTTTACCGGCATCAGCAGCGACATGCGCGACGTGCAAACTGCGGCCGCCCAAGGCAACCAACGCGCGCTCCTGGCGCTCGACATGTGGGCCTATGGCATCGCCAAATACATTGCCGCCTATGTTGCCATCTTGCCGCGTACGGACGCAATTATTTTCACTGCCGGCATCGGCGAAAACTCGGGCGCCGCGCGCGCCTTGATCTGCGCCAAGGCACCCGGCCTGGGGCTGGCACTGGATGCCGACGCCAATGCCGGACGTGGCGCCGCGCGCCAAATTAGTGCGCCCGGCTCGCGCATCCCCGTCTGGGTGATCCCCACCAATGAAGAATTGGAAATTGCCCGTGAAACCTACGAACTAATCGCCTGAACCGGCCATCTCTACCGAGCCACCCCCATGAATGACACGTTCACTGAATCGCCGTTGCCACCGCCACCACCCATCTCTGCCGCCGTGCCGGCAGCCCCCGCGCCGCAGCGTTCGACCAAAGGACACTGGATTGCCATTATCGTCTTGCTGCTGCTGCTGGGCGTGAGTGTGGTGCTCAATCTTGGCTTGGCGGTCGCGTCGCTGGTCGGGATGGCCGCGGTATCCGTCAGCGATAGCGATGCCAGCCACCTTCATTTCAGCGAGGAAGTCTTGCGCGGCAGCGGGCGCAAGAAAGTCGTCAAGCTGGAGCTGTACGGGGTCATCACGTTTCAAGGCGAAAGCAGTGTCTTCTTCCAGCAGGAGAGCCTGGCGACGCGGATGCTGAACGAAATCGAGGCGGCCCGCCAGGATGAGAACGTGATCGCCATTCTGGTGGTGGTCGACAGCCCGGGCGGCGGGGTCACCGCCAGTGATGTCATCTATAACGCCTTGCTGCGTTTTCGCGAGAGCAACGCCAAGCGCAAAGTGGTTGTCTTGATGCGCGACGTGGCGGCCTCCGGCGGGTATTACATCAGCGCGGCGGCCGACAAAATTGTCGCGCACCGCACGACCATTACCGGCTCGATCGGGGTCTTGATCTCGAGCGCGAATTTCAAAGGCTTGGGCGACAAGCTGGGCGTCAAGGATGTCACGATCAAGTCCGGCAAGAACAAGGACATCCTCAATCCGTTACGCGACGTTACGGTTGAGGAAACCAATTTGTTGCAGCAAGTCGTCAACGACATGTATGAGCGCTTTGTGTCGATTGTCGCGCGCGGGCGCGCCATCGAAATGGCGAAGGTGCGCAAGCTCGCGGACGGCCGCATTTACACCGCGCCGCAGGCGCTTGAACTGCAGTTGATTGACCAGATCGGCTACGAGGAAGACGCCATCAAACTGGTCAAGGAGCTGACCGCCGAAAAGAAATTCCGCCTGATCCGCTACAAGAAGACGCGCTCGCTCGTGGAATTGTTCGGCGCCAATGCCGGCGCGTCGCTGCGCTTGCCATTGCCCGAACGCTGGCAGGCGCGCTGGCCGGCGGTGCAATACCTGTGGCAACCGGAGCTGTGATAGCCATGACACACATGCACCGCGGTATTCTTGCCGGCAGTCTGGCCGTGAGCGCGACGCTATGCCTGGCTGCCAGCCCGACGCGTGAGCCGCGCGCAGTCAGCGCGGCCTTTGGCGAGTGCGCCCTACGCCTGGCGCAGGTGAGCAACTACGCGGCCGGGTTCGCCGTGACGTTTGATTCAATCAAAGGATCGGTGGCCATGACCGGCACGATTGTGCAACAACCGCCCTTCACCTTCCGCCGTGAACTGTGCCTCGAAGAGCTGAACAGCAGCACGGTCAAACGCGAGTGCAGCGTGTGCAACGGCGCCACCGGCTGGCAGATCGAGTATGCGCCCAATGGCCGCGCAGTCAATGTCAGCCGCTGGGGCGCGGCTTCGATGGGGGAGTTGTTCGCCGTCTTTATGCGTAATGCGCAATTGGTGCTGTTGACGCCGGATCGCACCAGCACCTATGCAGCGCTGCGTCAGGACATCACGTTCGACGCGGTGAGCGCGCGCGACGGCGGCTATGAATTTCACGGGCGTGATCGCAGCGATACGCCGGCCCATCAGGAATTGCGGCGGGTTGCCGGCGCGTATGGCCCGCAGGGCATCAGTAATTACATCTCGCGCAGCGTGCGGCTGGTCGTTGACCGGCACGGTCTGCCGCGTGAGCTCAGCCGCGAGAATCTGCTGGGCCGCGTCATCGAGCGCGCGCAGTTGGTGAACGTGGTCGTCAATCAGTCGTGGCCACCCGCGCTGTTTGAGTATCAACCCCCCACCAATGTGCTGGTGTTCGACCTGGAGCGCGCCATGGAAGTGGAGCCGATTCATGTGGCGCATCCCTTGCGCGACAAGCCTGGCCCGGCGTTTTCAGTCTCGTATTTGAATGGCAAAGCGCTGGAGGTCAAACCGGGGGGCGACGTAATTGTCCTGACCTTCTTCACCAGTTGGAGCGACAATTGTCGCAGCTATCTGCCGCTGATCGAGCAAGCCTATCGCACCTACGCCAATCGCGGCGTCAAGTTTGTGACCGTCACCGACGAGAAGAAGCAAACGACCCTCAAACAATTGATCAGCAATGCGCGGCTGACCATGCCGGTGTATCTCGATCATGACGGCGTGGTCGCCAAGACCTACAAGATCAACATCGTGCCCAAGACGCTGATTATCAACCGGCAAGGGATTGTCTGCGATGTGCTGGAAGGCAATGCACGCGGCGTCGCGCGCGAGCTGGACGCGGCCATTACCGCCGCACTGGCCGAGCCCGCCGCAGACAGCCGCTAAGCACGAAGCCCCAAGGTAGGGTGGTCAGGCCCTAACCGCCGTTGCTCTTCATTGGCTTTTTGGTAGAATCTCGACAGGAAAATAGAGTGCGGAGCACAAAGTGACTGGGTGTGGCAAGCCGTGTGCTCCCCCCGGGATAACAACGAAGGCGTTAGAAGAGCAGGGGATCTCGAATGGCGCAGCACAAGTGGCAGAAAAAGACGACCGAATGAACTTGCCCGCCGTTACACTTGTCCAAGTCGAATCCCATCTGTGGGAGGCGGCGAATATTCTGCGTGGGCCTGTCGACGCTGCCGACTTCAAGACCTACATCTTCCCCCTCCTGTTCTTCAAACGCATTTCCGATGTCCATGACGAGGAGTATGCGACTGCCTTGGCTGAATCTGGCGGGGATGAGGAATACGCGCGCTTTCCGCAGAACTTCCGTTTTCAGGTGCCGGAAGATTGCCACTGGAGCGATGTGCGCGCGGTCACCAGCAACGTTGGACAGGCGCTCCAGAGAGCCATGCGCGGCATCGAAAAGGCCAATCCTGAAACACTCTACGGCATCTTCGGCGATGCGCAGTGGACCAACAAGGATCGCCTTGCCGATGCACTCCTGCGCGATCTGATCGAGCACTTCTCCCGCATCAGTCTCGGCAATCAGGCGGCACAAGTGGACATTCTTGGCCAGTCCTACGAATACCTGATTAAGAAGTTTGCCGATGCCACCAACAAGAAGGCCGGCGAGTTCTACACGCCGCGCTCCGTCGTGCGGTTGATGGTCAACATTCTTGACCCGAAGGAAGGCGAGTCCATTTACGATCCCGCATGCGGTACGGGCGGCATGTTGCTCGAAGCCATCCATCACGTGAAGGAGAACCACGGCGATGACCGCACGCTCTGGGGCAAGCTCTTCGCGCAAGAAAAGAACCTTACCACGTCGGCCATCGCCCGCATGAACCTGTTTCTGCACGGCGCATCGGATTTTCAGGTGGTGCGCGGTGACACGCTGCGCAGTCCAGCATTTTTCTCGGGCGACAATCTTGCCACCTTCGACTGCGTCATTGCCAATCCGCCATTTTCGCTGGAGAAATGGGGTGAAGAAGTCTGGACCAGTGATCCGTTCGGGCGGAACTTCGCCGGCATGCCGCCAGGCAAAACTGGCGACTACGCTTGGGTGCAGCACATGCTCAAGTCCATGGCGCCGAAGACAGGCCGCATGGCTGTGGTGCTGCCGCATGGCGCGCTGTTCCGCATGGGAAAAGAAGGCGCGATTCGCAAGAAGATTCTCGGAATGGACCTGCTCGAAGCGGTGATCGGGCTGGGGCCAAACCTGTTCTACGGAACTGGCCTCGCTGCCTGCATCCTGGTCTTTCGCCAGCGCAAGGCGAAGGACCGTAAGAATAAGGTGCTCATTCTTGACGCCTCGAAGGAATTCAAGACCGGTCGCGCCCAGAACGAACTGCTGCCGCAGCACGTCGAGCACATCTACCAGTGGTATCGCGACTACAAGGATGTGGATGGCATCGCCCGCGTGGTCACTCTCGCTGACATCGCCACCAACGACCACAACCTGAACATCCCGCGCTATGTCGAACCGAAGAACGAAAAGGAAACGCTCACGGTCGAGGAAGCGATGAAGCGGCTGAGTAAGAGTGCGGAGGCGGCGTTTGCGGCGGAGGAAAAGCTGGTCGGCATCCTGAATCGGGAGGGCTTGCTCCAATGAGCCAGCGCATCACACAACAACAACTCGAATCCTATCTCTGGGGCGCGGCGACGCTTCTGCGCGGGACGATTGATGCCGGCGACTATAAGCAGTTGATTTTCCCCCTCCTCTTCTTCAAACGTCTGTGCGATGTGTACGATGAGGAAACGCAGACCGCGCTCAAGGAGTCAGGCGGTGACAAAGACTTCGCCGCTTATCCTGAAAATCACCGCTTTCAAATTCCGCACGACTCCCATTGGCGCGAAGTGCGCAAGGCGGCCAAAAATGTCGGTCAGGCACTCCAGTCTGCCATGCGTGCCATTGAAACCGCCAATCCAGACAAACTCTATGGCATTTTCGGCGATGCGCAGTGGACTAACAAGGACCGGCTTTCCGATGCCATGCTGCGCGATCTGATCGAGCATTTTTCATCGCTTGAACTCACGGTCGCCAACCTGCCTGAAGATGAGCTGGGCAATGGCTACGAGTATCTCATCAAGAAATTCGCCGACGATGCCGGCCATACCGCCGCTGAGTTTTACACCAATCGGACGGTCGTGCATCTCATGACCGAGATGCTGGAGCCGCAGCCGAGCGAATCTATCTACGATCCCACTTGCGGCTCCGGCGGCATGTTGCTCTCCTGCATCGCCCACCTGCGCCGGCAGGGCAAGGAATGGCGCAATGTGCAGCTCTATGGCCAGGAGCGGAACCTGATGACCTCCTCGATCGCCCGCATGAACTGCTTTCTGCACGGCATCGAGGACTTCCGCATTGAGCGCGGCGACACCCTCAGCGAGCCAAAGTTCGTCGAGCGTGACCGGCTCATGCGCTTCGACATTGTGCTTGCCAATCCACCGTATTCCATCAAGCAATGGGACCGCGACGCCTTTGGCAGTGACCCGTGGGGGCGCAATCTCTACGGCATCCCGCCGCAGGGCCGCGCCGACTATGCCTTCTGGCAGCACATCCAGTGCAGTCTCAAACCCAAGACCGGGCGCTGTGCCATCCTCTTCCCGCATGGCGTCCTGTTCCGGCAGGAGGAAGCCGAGATGCGGCGCAAGCTCATCCAAGCCGACGCCATCGAATGCGTGCTCGGCCTCGGGCCGAATCTGTTTTACAATTCGCCGATGGAAGCCTGCGTCGTCATCTGCCGCACGGCCAAACCCAAGCCGCGCAAAAACAAGATTCTCTTGATCAATGCTGTCAACGAAGTGACCCGCGAGCGCGCGCAGAGTTTTCTTACCGACGATCATATCGAGCGCATTGTCAAAGTCTACCATGAGTTCAAGGACGAACCCGGCTTCACCCGCGTCGCTACTCTGGAGGAAATCCGCGCCAAGGACGGAAACTTAAGCATTCCGCTCTACGTCGCACCGGCAGCGTCACCGGGCGTGGTGCGTGAAGAAGGAGTCAGTTACGGCAAGCCGGCGTTACCGGCTGCGTTATCGGCATGGCTTGATAGTTCTGCGCGAGTGAGACAGTCTCTAAGTGCGATTCTGAAGGATGCCCATGACTGAGAAACTGAACGTATTTGTCAGTTCGGTTCAGAAAGAACTGGAGGACGAGCGGGTCATCGTCCAGAACTTGCTGAACACTGATCCGTTCCTTTCTGCCCATTGTTCGCCGGTGCTGTACGAGTTTGAGCCGGCCTCGCCCGACAAAGCCCTGCAAGGATGCCTTACGTCGCTTGATGGCTGTCAGGTATATCTGCTCATCGTCGCGGTGCAATATGGCACATGTATCGGTGAACTCTCGATCACGCATACCGAGTATCGTCGCGCCAAAGAAGACAAGCTGCCTGTACTGGCCTTCATCAAGGGCGACCGCAATGTAAAACGCGACGAAGGTACGAACAACTTGCTGAAGGAACTGGACGCCGATGGTCCCAAGTACAAACACTTCGGCAACGTCATTGAATTACAGAAGGAAGTCCGCGCTGCACTTGTCAAGCTTCTTGAAGATCGGTTCGGCATTGCTCCGTCCACTGACGAAAACGAGATCGCCCAACAGACCATTGAAGCGACCTCACCGTTCGAGTCGCAGCCGCTGACGCGCTTGCGCTGGCCCGACCTCGACCACGAGGTCGTCCGCCGATTGATCGCCGCGGCGGAAGGCAGGGCCGCCGAGAAGCTCTCCGCTGACGACCTCCTCGCGGGCGCATCCGTGCGCGGGCTGGTCTGGCACGACCCGCAAGCCGGGCAACATTACGCCACCGCTGCCGGCATCGTTCTGCTGGCGAAAGACCCTTCGGCTGTTTTCCCCCAGTGCCGGATTCTGGCCGATGCCTACCGCGGTGTTGAGCCGGATGGCGATCCCGGCGATCATGAAGACATCCGCGGCCCGATGCCCAAGGCGGTTGACCGTGCCATCGCCTTCATTGACCGGAACACCCGCCACCCGATGCGCGTTGTCGGCCTCAACCGTGTCCGCTTGGACGAATATCCCGTCGAGGCTTTACGAGAAGCCTTGGTCAATGCCGCAGCCCATCGTCAATACGAGGACGCCGGGCGCAAAATCATGTTGGAAGTCTTCGCTGACCGAATAGTCATCTCCAGCCCGGGACTGCCGCCGGCGCCCATCACCCTCGCCAACTTGCGCCGGGGCAAATACCGGCCGTGCTCGCGGAACCCGGTCCTGGCGCAATGTCTCTCCTATTTCCATCGCATTGAGGAACGCGGCAGCGGCTTCCGCCGCATGCGTGACCAGATGCTCAATCACGGTCTCGATCAGCCGCTTCTCGGCACCGATACCGGCTATTTCCAGGTCATGTTTTCCGGCCCCGGCGAAAAGCTTGAGCGTATTCGCGTGCCCTCCGCCGGACTACGGATCACTCCCACCATCGAAGCCCAGCTCAGCGCGCGGCAAAGGCGGATTTTGAATCAGGCCATCGCAACAGGCGCGGTGACCAATCGCTGGAGTCGCAACCAGTTTGGCGTCGTGTATGATACCGCGTATCGCGACTTGTCCGGCCTCGTCGCTCTTGGAGTGCTGACGCGTGTAGGCAAGGGACGTTCAAGCCAATACATTCCCGCCGCGCAGCAACCGCAATCCACCGATAATCCACCGATAAATCGCGGTCTATCCACCGACAGACCGAACCGGGAATGACTATGATAATCCACCGACAATCCACCGATCTGTTGACCCGAATCCACCGATCCGGTCGGAACAGCAGGTTACCGGAATCTTCCGATAATCTTCCGATAGACGGCCGAAATCTTCCGATGATCAATCGTCAGGTAATCGTCAGATGCATGCCCCGAATCGTCAGATCGTACCCGCCGGTTTGCTTATCCGCCAATCCATCGACTTGCCATCAATTCCGACGCGCAATCCATCAACGGCCGAGCGAAGGGCGCTCCTGTGCCCCGACGGCGGCCCAATCCATCGATAATCTATCGACGGATCCCCGAAATCCATCGATAGGCCAATGGCCCAAACAAGAAAAGCGATCGATTAACGGCCAAGAAAATCCCGGAATCGACCGGTTTCGCGAAGTCAAATCACGATCCGTCGTTCCGCACAAATCTTCTGATAATCTTCCGATGTTTCGTCAGAATCATCCGATGGGCCGCCTCATCACCATGGTGCCCACAGCATGAACGTCACGAGCAACAGCGCCGGTAAAGGGAACCGCGCGCCCATCGGGGCAGGTTGCGGCGGCCTCGAACAGCTCCAGCCCAATCCCGACTGGGCCAAACTTTCGTTTTTGGCCGCGAGGCAGAAGCATGAACACTGATCCGTTCAGCCAAGACGTTCTGAATCGAATCTTCACGATTTCGCCCAAGTACCCTGACCGCTTGATGTCGCGAGAGAGCAGTTGGCTGGAGTTCAAGGAGGCATTTGGATTTCAGAGCCTCGGCAAATACATCCGCTCTGCGGGGGCCTTCGCCAATGCCAAGGGAGGCTATATCGTTTATGGCGTAGCCAATTCGCCTCACAAACTCATTGGCTTGAAGGACGACCACTTTGGCCAGTTAGACCCCGAGAAACTCACGGCATACCTCAATGAGCACTTTGACCCCGAGTTGGAATGGGACGGTCACCTCCATGAACTCGATGGAAAAGTTTACGGGATTCTCTGCTTCCACGAATCACGCAACAAGCCTGTCATCTGTCGAAAGGGGTCCGACGACGGAAAATCTTTGAAAGAGGGTGAAATTTACTACCGTTACAAGGGGCGGACTCAAACGATCCGTTACGCCGAGTTGAAGGAGTTAATCGACGAACGGCGGAAGCACGAGGAGCTTTTGTGGTTCAAGCATTTGAAGGAAATCGCAAGAGTTGGAGTCCACGATGCAGGAATATTCGATTTGCGCAGCGGCAAAGTCACTGGGACAGGTGGTCACTTCTTTATTGACGAAAGCCTTCTCTCGCAGGTTTCTTTCATTCGCGAGGGCGAATTCAATGAAGAAAAGGGCAAGCCGACCCTTAAGATCATCGGGGAAGTACGAGCGATTGGCGCTTCATCGTTTGGCATCGGAGGCAAGGCACACATCGTTAAGACTAAGGGTATCCGTGCACCCGATATCGTCTTGGGATTCGTCCGCTCGGAAAAAGTTGTCGAACCTCAACATTACCTGACTCAGATTTGTTACGAGAACACCGCATTTCTTCCGTTCTACTTCTTGCTGAAGCAGGACAAGATGTCTTTGGACGCCGCGGCGAAAGTTGTGGGTGCGGAACCCTCGACCCAGCAAGCTAAAGGAAAGCTCTTGGAGCGCATAAGGGACGATTCGTCTCTCAAAGTGCCAATGCCGTGCCCGAGAAACGTTGCAGGACAACGAAAGCTTAGAGTCCGTGAACTGCTGTTGAAGAAGCTGATTCCCGCAAATCCCGACACGCGGTGTTTGAAGGACATGCTGGCTATGATTCGGACCCTTCAAGTATCCGAACTTGATACAGGGTTTGTAAAATCCGAATTGGAAAAATGGTTCAATGGGCACTACGCACATGGTGATTCAGACGTGAATCATGAGATTCGGAGAGCCGTGTGTTACATCGATTGCCTGCTCAACCGTCCGGCGTTGGTCGCCAGCAAAAGAGCAAAAAGTGAACGGTAAACGCACCAGTCTGGTTGTTCCGTCACGCGACGAGTTGCGGAAGATCTCGCTCTTTGACCGCAAGGGCTGGAAGACGGTGCGGTTTGGCGAGGTGGTGGAGAACGTCAACGAAACCGAGCGGGTGCCGGCGGAGGCAGGCATCGGGCGGTTCATCGGGCTGGAGCATTTAGAGCCGGGGTCGCTGCACATCCGGGAGTGGGGCAATGTGGCGGACGGGACCACGTTTACGCGCCGATGCCGGCCTGGGCAGGTGCTCTTCGGCAAGCGCCGCGCTTATCAGCGCAAGGTGGCCATTGCGGAGTTCGACGCTGTGGTGTCCGGTGACATATACGTGCTTGCTCCAAAAGGTGACCGTTTGCTGCCGAAACTCCTGCCGTTCATCTGTCTTTCGGAGCGGTTCTTTCAGCATGCGGTCGGGACTTCCGCCGGATCTCTCTCACCACGCACCAACTGGAGCAGTCTCGCCAACTTTGAGTTCGCCCTGCCGCCGCTCGACCAGCAGCGCCGCATCGCCGATATCCTCTGGGCGGTGGATGAAGTCTCACAAAAGTACCGTGATCTGGCTTTAAGTGTGAATGCGCTTCATGATATCTTTATAGTGGACCTCGTGGCGCAAACCAGAAGGGATCCACAATCTCGTCTTGCTGACTACATGGCAGTTGAATACGGAGATTCATTGCCGGAATCAAAAAGGAGCGGGTCCGGGTTCCCCGTTATGGGCTCAAATGGCACTGTGGGTTTTCATCAGGCGTTTACTATTGAAGCGCCGGCCATCATTATCGGGAGAAAAGGTGGCGCTGGTGAAGTGACTTGGTCAGATATTCATTGTTGGCCAATCGACACCGCATACTATGTCAGAATCATCAACAGCAAAATACAACCGAGATGGCTTTACTATCTATTGAAGGGTTTGAAACTCCATAAATACGCAATCACTACTTCTATTCCTGGTTTGAATCGGAACGATGTGCTCAGCATCGCAGTTACTATTCCCAAGTTGGAAAAGCAGCAAGAAATCGCAAACAAGTTAGACGAATTGCAGCGAAACCTATCAACCCTTTCTGAGCATATGCAAAGGGTTGAGGATGTGAAAACGTGCTTGTCAAACCAACTCATATTGCATGACTAATATTTTCACCGAATCCAACACCGTCAAGCAGATGATTATTGCTGTCACTTGTGGCGGACGGCAACCATTGTCTCTAGCCCCTTTCCCAACGGCAACGGGGGGACGCGACGCGGCAGCCGTATCTGAATTTGCGCGCGAGCGCCCTCGGCTTGGGCGGATACTCAGATGTTCGGATGTGGTTTGGAGTGGCCAAGTTTGATTAAAACAGTATAATATAAGCCTATGTTACCCATCGGAACCATCACTTACTCGCTCGGCACTCCTCCTGTTACGGGAAAGGGGGTTTCATGGTCATGGTTGGAGCTGAAAACGGCGGTGAAGGGCCCCCTGGCTGCAGTGGTTTACGATGACACAGGCATTCAGGCTCTGACCTCGCTTCTGAGCGAACTGCCTGATACAGGCTTTACTGTGACCAACGTGCAAGCAACGCTCACGCAGTCAGGGCCGACAGAAGGCTGGCGGGTCGGGGAAGCGCTTGCCGAATGCTATCTGGTTCATCATCGCGCATGTAATTTTCCCTGGCCGGATGGTCGTGACGTTCGCAAAATCGGGTCCAGCTTACCTGGTGCTGACTTGGTTGGATTTCATCAAAAAGGCTCAGACCATCAATTTGCCCTTGGCGAGGTGAAGACGTCCAGTGACAATCAATATCCGCCAGGGGCTTGCTATGGAACAACAGGATTTAAGAAACAGTTAGAGGATCTGCGTGATAACATAGGCATCCGTGATGATCTGGTGCGTTATCTGGGCCATCGGGCGGTGAACAATGCACCATGGAAGCAACAGTTCATGGAGGCGGCGGTGCGTTATTTTGCGGATAAGAATGACATTCAGATATTTGGTCTTCTTGTCCGAGATGTGGATCCGCATCAGGATGATCTCAGAACACGCGTGAAGTACCTGGCCAAAGGATGTCCGGCCCGGATGGCGATTGAGCTTCTGGCAATCTATCTGCCTAAAGAAACGATCCCAAATCTGTGTCACATGGTGACCCAGTCGCGGAAAAAGGGTGGATCATGAATGTAACCAAGGAATCACTGGCAAGGGTGGACCAGCACTGGGCGGTTCTATCGATTGGTGTGAATGAGCGTGATCGCGGTCTTCAGATTGCCAACGTGCGCCTCGTCACCAAGGCCATTGGCGAGCAACTCGCCCTTGCCTTTAACGATTATCGTTCCACTGACGACGATCTGCTCTCACGTCTGGCGTTGGCCTACGAGATGGCCGCCATTGAAGGACTGGACGCTTTCCTAAACACCACCTCAGGCGAGGAAACTCTTCGGGATCAATGCGCGGCGGGGGCCTGGCGCGCTTTTGAAATCGGACGGATGATGCAGGATCCATCGGTAACAGACCGCCGTGTCCTTCATTTGCTTCATCTATCGGCGTTGGCCTATTGCGGTGACCGGTGGACGGACCTGCGACGTTGGTATCGGGACAATCCCGACCTGTGCGCGATCCCTTCCGTCGCAGATGCGTCGTGGGATCGAAGACTGCTCTATCGTCTGTTCGAGTGCTGGCTGCGCCTGTTTCGCAAACAGAACTGGGATGACTTGGACCGCATCCGTGAGATCATTGTGGGCCTGCGAGAAGATCAGAAGACCTTGGAGAAAGAGGTCCTAAAGACCGGCAGCGATGTGGAAGACAGGGCAATGGCACTAAGACTAGTAGCTCTTTATCATTGGGCCAAGGCATCTGAGTTGCTCGCCAAGTATATGCTCCAAGGAGAGCCGCCGGGCATCAATGCCCTGCTCTCTAAGCATTTTGATGCAGCCATTTCATCGGCGACAGGTGCAGCCGATCCCCAACTGGACATGTTGATGCGCTGGCTTCACGCGGCATCCACACAAATGGTGTCTGGATCAATCTGGCGTGTGGCACGGGCCGTGAACTCACGAGTGAGCAAATTCGTTAACGAAGTTACGAAACAGCAGGGCCTCTTCGAACTGCTGCCTCCGCAGCGTGCGGCATGGTTGGAGCAAGGATTGCTCGACCAAGCCGCAACAGCGGTGGTAATCGACATGCCTACCTCCGGCGGCAAGACGCTATTGGCGCAGTTCCGTATTCTTCAAGCGCTTAATCAGTTTGATGCCGAAAATGGATGGGTGGCCTATGTCGCACCTACACGCGCGCTGACCGCACAGCTTAGTCGCCGCCTGCGCAGAGATTTTGCCCCGATTGGAGTGAAGGTTGAGGCGTTGACCGGAGCTGTGGAGGTTGATGCCTTCGAGGAGGAGTTGCTCAGACAGACGGGGGATAAGCGTGGCTTTGATGTGCTTGTGGCCACGCCAGAGAAACTGCAACTGGTAATCCGCAACAAGAAGGTTTCGCGTCCGCTCGCTTTGGTGGTGATGGATGAAGCCCATAACATTGAAAACGAGTCGCGGGGCATGCGGATGGAACTCCTGCTGGCAACTATCAAACAGGAGTGCGCGCAGGCGAATTTCCTCCTTCTCATGCCCTTTGTGGAAAAAGCCGATAAACTTGCCCGCTGGCTGGCAGAAGACGCCAAGGCTGGGCGAGCCATCAGCCTAGGCACAACTGCCTGGAAACCGAATGAGCGTATCGTCGGCATATACCATGCAGAGGCTGATGACAGCCAACGAGCCGGATGGCGGATGCGGTTCGAGACGCTTACGACAACGAAGAATGCAATGCATCTAAAGGGAGTGCATCGCGCGGGCAACGTCAAGCCACTGAATGTGGCGAAGTCGAAGGTCATCAACAATAACGGCCAATGTGGGTTTTCACTTCAGACGGCAGCCATGGCTATGATCTTCTCGGCACGCGGTAGCAGCATCGCGGTGGCAACCCGAATCGATCAGGCCTGGAGTATGGCTCGCGAAACATCAAAGGTGATGCCAACGCTTCGCAACAAGTCCGCTGACATTACTTTGGTGCAGAACTTCCTCAGGGCTGAAATCAGTTCTAACTTTGAACTGATCGAACTATTAGAGCACGGAGTCGGTGTTCATCATGCTGGATTATCTGATGAGACGAGAGCTCTCATGGAATGGCTGACTGAGGAAGGAGCCATCAAAGTTCTTTGTACCACAACTACCATTGCGCAGGGCATAAACTTCCCCGTATCATCGGTGTTTCTGGCTTCGAATTTATATCCGTATGGCAAGGAGATGTCTCCGCGTGACTTCTGGAATCTGGCCGGGCGTGCAGGTCGCATAAACCAGGACAGTGTGGGCGTGGTAGGTTTGGCTTCAGGTAAAGATGCACAGGCCATCAAGGCATATGTCAGCCGTGCCACGGGAGAACTTGTCTCGCGATTGCTGGCGCTTGTTGACGAACTAGATCAAGCGGCAATCGAGTTGAACCTCAAGAAGGTGATAGACGGTGAGCAGTGGGAAGACTTTCGTTGTTACGTGGCGCATCTGTTCAACGAAAAAAAGAATCTTGATGCGGTTTTAGCCAGCACGGAGCAATTGCTACGCAATACCTATGGCTATGGGGTGCTTCGGAATTCTCCCGGTGGGCGCGAGAAGGCTGACAAGTTGCTCGCAGTCACCAAAGCCTACGCGAGCAAAATTGCTGAGCATCCTGAGCGTGCAGCCATGGCAGACATGACGGGCTTCTCATGTGAAGGTGTAGGTGTCGCATTGGCTGGCATGGGCAATCTGGACCGGAAGCTGAACCCGTCTGACTGGACGCCTGATGGTCTATTCGGACGAGGTACAGGCATGGCGGATCTTTTCGGGGTGATGCTGCGGATCCCCCAACTAAAGCGCGGGTTGGATGCGATCACATCACCCGGGATTGATCGGACACAGATTGCTGGCATCACGAAGGCATGGGTAGGCGGAGACAGCATTCAAGAAATCGCAAAGAAGTTCTTCAAGGGCACTGACGGTGGAACCGAGGCCATTACGGAAACTTGTAAAGCCATTTATAGGACGCTGGTCAATAACGGCACTTGGGGCATTTCAGCGCTTAGCAGGTTTTCCGGCATTGATTTCGAAAAACTGACCGAAAGTGAACGTCGAAAAATCAATGTCCTACCTGCAATGATCTATCACGGCGTGAAAACTGAAGCCGGGGTGCTGATGCGCATGAATGCAGCACCCCGCAGTGTCGCCGAGAAACTCGGCGAGGTCTTTGAAAAGAAAGTCGGTTCTGTTGCTGATGGCCAAGGGGTCCAGGCAGCCCGCGACTTTTTGAAATCCCTGGATGCCAAGGGCTGGGAAGCCGCGAGACCTGCCAATGCGCCATTGTCTGGTGCCGACTATCGTCGTGTCTGGGCAATTTTGTCGGGAGAGGGAAGATGACCTTCACCGAATCCAACACCGTCGAGGAGATGATAATTGCCGCTGCGTGTGGGCAGCGGCAACCCTCAGCCCAGACCCTCTCCCAGCGGGAAACGGCGAACACGGACAGTGACGTGCCCGCGTTAGCGCGCCAAGTGCCGCCGCCTTATGGAGATAGAGGCGAGTCATTCGCTGACGAACTGCAGCCTGCGTTATGGACTTTCGTGCCCGCCGCGCAAGTTCCGCGACGGCCCGGCGATGTGATGGTTGAGAAATGGTTGCGTGAGGCGCTGATCCGACTGAATCCCGAAATCGCGGCCCAGCCCGACCGCGCCGACGAAGTCATCTACAATCTCCGCGCTATCCTGTTGTCGGTGCAGGCGGATGGATTGGTGCGGGCGAACGAGAATTTCATGGCCTGGCTGCGCGGCGAGAAGACGATGCCCTTCGGCCCGCACGGCGAGCATGTGCCGGTGCGCTTGGTGGATTTCGAGAATCTGACCAACAACAGGTTCGTGGTCACGAATCAGTGGACTTTTGGTCAGAGTGGCACAGGCTTCCAGTCTGTGACCTTTGGAAGTCACAGGCAAGATGTTTATGCCACCTTGGACAAACGCTTTGACGTAGTCTTCGTGGTCAACGGTCTGCCGGTTGTCATTGGCGAGGCCAAGACGCCGACGCGCAGTGCAGTGACGTGGTTCGACGGCGCGTTCCAGGTGAACGAAATCTACGAGAAGCAGGTGCCGGCGATGTTTGTGCCGAACGTCTTTTCCTTCGCCACCGAGGGCAAGCTGTTCCGGTACGGATCGATCCGGATGCCCATCGAGATGTGGGGTCCGTGGCGCGACGAGGAGAACCAGGAAGAAGGGCAGCTTCATCATGTGAAGGCCACGGTGAAGAGCATGCTCCGCCCCGAGGCGGTGGTGGACATTCTGCAAAACTTCACCCTGTTCGCGACGGACAAGAAGCACCGGCGGATCAAGATCATCTGCCGCTATCAGCAGTACACCACGACGAACCAGATCGTGGCCCGCGTGGTGAAGGGGTATCCGAAGAAGGGGCTGATCTGGCATTTTCAGGGGAGCGGCAAGTCGTTGCTGATGGTGTTTGCGGCGCAGAAACTGCGGATGCATCCGAACCTTGGCAATCCGACCGTGATGATTGTGGTGGACCGCATTGACCTCGATACGCAGATCACGGCCACATTCAACGCGGCCGACGTGCCCAACATGATCGGTGTGGCGACGCGGCAGGAGTTGCAGACATTGTTGGCGCAGGACGTGCGCAAGGTGCTGATCACGACGATTCACAAGTTTGCCGAAGCCGGCGGGAAACTCAACGAACGTTCGAACATCATCGTGATGGTGGACGAGGCGCACCGCACACAGGAAGGCGACCTGGGTAGGAATATGCGCGAGGCGTTGCCAAATGCATTTCTTTTTGGTCTGACCGGCACGCCCATCAACCGTGCGGACCGGAACACGTTCTGGGCGTTCGGCGCGGACGAGGACGAAAAGGGGTACATGAGCCGGTACTCGTTCCAGGAATCCATCCGGGACAAGGCCACGCTGCCGCTGCATTTTGAGGCGCCCGAGATCAAGCTGAAGATTGATAAGGCGGCCATTGACGAAGCCTATAAGCAGATTACGGGCAACCTGAGCGAGCAGGATCGCGATGACCTCGCCAAGCGTGCCGCCAAGATGGCCGTGTTGGTGAAGAACCCGGAACGAGTGCGCACGGTGACGGAGCACATTGTGAAGCACTTCCAGACGAAGGTGGAGCCGAACGGCTTCAAGGCCCAGGTGGTGGTCTTCGACCGTGAATGCTGCGTGCTTTACAAAGAGGCAATGGACAAGTTGATCGGGCCGGAGGCGAGCGCCATCGTGATGACCGGTGCGCAGAACGATCCGCCCGAGTGGAAGCAGCACGTGCGCGACAAGGATGCTGAAGAAAAGTTGCTCGACCGTTTCCGCGATCCGGTGGACCCACTTCAGTTCGTGATTGTTACCAGCAAGTTGCTGACCGGGTTTGACGCGCCCATCCTGCAGGTGATGTATCTGGACAAGCCGATGAAGGATCATAATCTGCTGCAAGCGATCTGCCGGACGAACCGGACGTTCGGCCAAGAAAAAACACATGGTCTGATTGTGGACTACATCGGCATCTTCGATGACGTGGCGCGGGCGCTGGACTTCGACGAGAAGGCCGTCCAGCAGGTCGTTTCCAACATCGACGAACTGCGGAAAGCGTTGCCCGTGCACGTGCAGAAATGTCTGTCCTTCTTCGCCGGCGTGGACCGCAGCGTTGGCGGATACGACGGTCTCATGGCCGCGCAGCAGTGCCTGCCGAACAATGAGGTGCGTGACCAGTTCGCCGCGAACTACATCGTGCTGGGCACGATCTGGGAGGCGCTGTCGCCCGATCCCTGCCTCAGCCCATACGAGAAGGACTACCGCTGGCTGACGCAGGTGTACGAGTCAGTAAAGCCACCGAGCGGCAATGGTAAACTGCTGTGGCACGCGCTTGGAGCGAAGACAATAGAGCTGATCAACGAGAACGTGCACGTCGAGTCCATGCGCGACGACGTGGAAACGCTGGTGTTGGATGCGCAGGTATTGGAAGACATCCTGAAGGACGCCGAGCCGCTCAAGCGGGGCAAGGAGATCGAGATCAAGCTGATGTCGCGCCTGCGGAAACATTTGGGCAACGCGAAGTTCACCGCGCTGGGCGAACGCCTGGAGAAGATCAAAGAGCGGCACGAGCAAGGGTTCCTGACCAGTCTGGAGTTCCTGAAGGAAATCCTAGAGTTGGCGAAAGATGTGGTGCAGGCCGAGAAAGCGGCCGAGCCGGAGGAGGAACGCGACCGGGCGAAGGAAGCATTGACCGACTTGTTCCAGGAAGCGAAGACCAAGAACACGCACATCATCGTCGAGCGTATCGTGACCGACATTGACGACATTGTGAAGAAGGTGCGATTCCCCGACTGGCAGCACACCAGCCAAGGCGAACGGCTGGTGCAGAAGGAGCTGCGCAAGGCGCTGCTGAAGTATCAACTCCATCGCGATCAGGATTTGTTCGACCGCGCCTATTCTTACATCAGGCAGTATTATTGACGTTTCTGTGAATTCGCGCAGATTTGCGGCGCGGAGGCCGCTCCTGTGCTCAGTGTTCGGCTGCTTGGAGCTGGCTGGCTAGCTAAGGCACCAGCCTAGTCCCGTCAAAGGCGGCGATCCCGCCAACGGCGTGGAGCGTGGATCCCGCCAGCGGCGGGATATTCGGTTTTCTGTGTTCAGTGGATGCAACAAACTGAAAACTGGTGTCACAGCGGCGGGTTTCAGGTTTCAGGGTTCAGGGCAGAAAGAGAGCGGCTGTGAATTCTCACCGACCGGCTGCCGAAGGGAACGCGGGTCACCCGACCCGCTGAAGGTACCGCCGAACTCCCGTTCGGCGTGCGTTTCTGCCCGTAGCCGCCGTGCGGCGTGCGGCGTATCCCGGGACCACCCCACGCGGAACGCCGTTCCGCGGCTATATCTGTACAGAGAGACCCCCACGACCCTCCAATCTTTCCTTTCATCCCGCCGGCGGACGGCTATGCTGCAGCGCCGCTGCTGGCCTTGGGCTAGTCCCGCCAGCGGCGGGATATTCTGTGTTCAGTGGATGCAGTAAACTGAAAACCGCAAACTGAAAACCAGTGCCAAAGCATCGCGGCGCGGAGGCCGCTCCCACTTTACCAAGATGCGGCGGTGGTCGGTACGTCGGTAGTCGGTGGAAGAGCAGATGTGGAAGCAGCGCCGCGGCCATCCCCGTCTTTTTCATAATTCTTTCGCGGCGAAAGAATTACTGCCAGATGCGATCAGCCAGGGTCGGCGCACCCAGGGGCGCCGCGTCATAGTAATCTTCAATAATGATGTTGTTGTCCACAATGATGCGGCCGGTCGAGCGCTGCAGCACCGTCACCGAGACGCGCCAGTCGGCCAGGGCGCGGATCTCATTGCGCAGGGCGGTCGCCAACGCCTGCTGGTAGAACAAGACATCAAAGGTGGTGGACTGGCCGACCTTGAATTTTTCCTCTTCGGCGCTGAGCTGTTCACGCGCGAGGCGGGTGGCTTCGCGCGTGGCATCGATGCGTTTGCGATTGGTCTCGACGCCGCGCAATGCGACGCGCACGCCGATTGTCACATTCTGTTGCGCCTGCTCGACGCCCAACTCGGCCTGGCGTTCGGCATAACGGGCCTGGCGGTAGGTGGCGACCGGCTCAAGATACAAGATCGGCATCGAGAATTCCACACCCAAAGTCCAGTTCGGATGCCGTCCGCTGTATTGATCGTCATACGCATGGCCATAATCGCCACCGACGCCGTCAAAGCCAAGTCCGCCGAGCAGGTTCACGGTTGGCAAAAGGTTGTTTTTGGCAACCTTCAACGTCTCGCGCGTGTTTTTCAAGCCGAGTTGCGCAATTTCAATGACTTGCTGATTCTGCAAGGCAAGTTGGATGAAATACGGTTCATCCGAGGGAATGTCAAACACATCCGGCTTTTCGAGCGGAATCAGGCGGTCCTGCACTTTGCGCAGCGCCTTGGGCAGCATCAAGTCGTCCATTTTTAGATTGATCAGCAGGCGCAAGGCGTCTTCCGCGTCACGCACGGCATTGAGCGACACCAACAGTTGCTCTTCGTCCGTGGCGATCTGGGCTTTGGCCTTGGTGACATCCAGCGGCGCCAACATACCCACTTTGACCTTGGCTTCATTGACTTTCAACAGTTCGTAGGCCAGTTGCAACGTATACTCTTGCGCTGCCGCCTCCTCGCGAAAATAATAGAGGGTCCAGTAGGAGCGGGTCACCGATAGGATCATATCCTGCACGGCCGCTTCAAGCTGGACTTGCGATGCCCGCCACGAATTGCGCGCGATGCGGATGGGCGCCATGTTGACCCCCAGGCCGAAGCCGTTCAGGATCGGGACCGAGATCGCGGCCTGGTTGTAGGAGTTGAACACCGGGTTGAACATGCCGCCGCCGGGATTGATGCGCGATTGGTTCTGGCCCATGCCGAACGAGTAGTCCATGCCGGTCATGAACTTGCCAGCGACCTGGCCGCCAAAGTTGAGCGTGTCATTGCGGGAATTACCGATCTTGTCTTCGGTCGCGCCATTGCCGTAGGTTTTCTGAAACGGGCGCGGCGACAGGCTGCCGTCCCATTGAAAATTCATGCTGTATTGGGGATCGAACACGCTCCAGGCCAAGCGCACGCCTTCGCCGGCGCTGGGCGGATTGTAGCGGTCAATCGTCAAACCAAGATTGTATGCGAGCGCCATGGCAAGGCACTCGTTGAGGTTCAAATAGATGTTTGATTCCGGCACTTTCCACGTGGTAAGGTGCGCATCCAGCTTGGCCACCAGATTGGAAACCGGCTCGGGTACTTCGCCGGGAACCAGCGAATCAATGGTGGCGGAGGACGACAAGGACAGGGCCGCAAGCGCGGCTGATGCCATGTAGACGGTGCAGATGATGCCGCAAGCGCAGCGGCCTTTCCAGTGCGTGATGTTCATACGTGCAAATGCGCACAATGGGCTGCGCACGCAGGTTGCGTGGCATGTCCACCGCTTGCATTACCGTGAATGTCTACGTGACCGAAAATCCAAACCGCTACTAACCGCTCAATACTATAGCAAATAGGGGCGGCTTTTGTCAAATGACGTGGCTAAAATTCCGCTACAAGAGAAAAGAGCGGCTGCCCGCGCCGCATTATCTTTATCCGCAGATGACGCAGATTTCACAAATGTTTCAAAGGCACAAAGTCACGAAAGATGTTGCATGGTAATCAGTGATCAGTGATTGAAATGCGGAATAATGGCGGGCCGGAAGCATGGATACTGATTACTGAAAACTGATTACCGATTGCCGAACAAATGCCGCGCAAATGCCGCGGATTTACCACATTGTCGCATTCCCTGGCCGGCTTCTCAGTACTTTTGGAAGCTACTAATGAAACCGTTTTCTACATTGCAGCGTTCTTGTAGCCGCCCGCGGTGAGGGCGGCTTCTGCAGCCGCGGTCAGCGCCCGCGGCTACAATTGGCATGGCACCTAGTAAGCGCATTCATTAGTAAAAGGTGCAAAACACCCGATTGCGCCGGGCACGGGACGTCTCTATAATATATATTCTCCATGTGGGAGCTGGCACATTTTGGTCCTCCTTGGTGAAAATGGTGATGAGTGTGCTGCCGTGTTTCCTCAACGCGCGGCAACGGCGCCACTCCCACTTGGATTTTTATGGATAACAAGATGGCTCATCCTTCGCGTCACAATCGTGTTTACTTCCTGGCGCTGGCATTGATTATCGGCGGCGTGCCGCTGGCTATTGCCGCTGGCTATATCGGCTGGGTAGAAACGGAAAGCCTTCTCTTTACACTCATCAGCGCTGGGTTGCCACTGGTGTTCGTGCTCGCCGGTCTTTTTTCATTGCGTTGACGTCAGTGCGTTTGGAAGCGCAAGGGTACAAGACAGCTGATTTGGTCATCCTTGGTGATCGCGCGGCTCGTTTCTGGTATAATGGGTGCAATAACTGTGCATGGTTGTTTCTCCGACTTGGTGAGGTGATGGTATGAAGCTGAATCTGCGTGAGCTAGGCTTATGGCGCGTGTTAGGCGTTGCGAATCTTGTGCAATTGGCTGGATTATTGGTCTTGTCAGTTTCGGCTGCATTGGCCGGTGTGGGCGTGAGTTGGGACACCAGCACGCCGCCGGATCCGTCGCCGTGGCCGTACGGCGATACGAATGATTTCAGTGACATTCCTACGCCGCAGACGCAGCCGGCGTTTTGCTACGTCTATCGCCCCAGTGCGGTGCAGGCCAACGAGCGTGTCTACATTGTCGGCGGGCGCATGTCGTCAGCCCCCAGCGGCTATGTCAACGCCCACAGTCACCTCAGCATTTTCAACCCGTTTGAGAGCAACCCCAGCAACATGTGGAGCGCCGCCAAATGGGACGGCAGCGGGCCGTGCGGCATTAACATGGGCGGCGGCACGACACGGCCCACCAGGCCCAACGGTGTCGCGCCGGCGGGCGTGGCGTTGGGCACCTATGATGTTGACTTTGACGGCACCGAGGAGTTATTCCTGTTTTCGGGCGAAAATCATCCCGGCAACACGGTCATGATGTACGATCCGGACAGCGACAGTTGGACGAACCGCACCGGCACGAGCGGCATTGTCAATGTGATGACCTGTGCCGGCGGGCAGGTCGGCGGCAAGTATTATCTGCACGGCGCGCCGGATTCCATGTTTGTCTATGATTTTCTGGCCGAGAGTTGGCAGACCGTGCCGATTGCGAATTTCCCGCAGAAGACGGTGCAATGCGGTAGCGCCTCCGACGGACAGAAAATCTACATGCCGTGGGGCGCGTATGACAACATTGCACGCACCAGCAGCAATTCGTTCGGTTTAGCCATGTACATTTACGACACGGGCAATCCGAGCAATGTGGTCGCCGGCGTTCCGCCGCCGTTTGGCTGCAACCAAGCGGCCGTTGTGGGCTATCGTGACCGTGTCTATTTATTCGGTGGGCGCATCACGGGTGGCGCCGACAGCAGCACAAATTTGATCCAAGTCTACTTTATTGGCTCGAACAGTTGGTACATTTCGAAAGACTGCATGCCGGCCAACATCAATGCGCCAGCGGCTTGGTTTGCCAACCGGCGGGTGGTGATTGCCAACGGCTATTTGTTCAACAACGGCGCACAGCCGAATCAGACCACCAATGTGCTGTGGTCGGCTGACATTCGCCAACTTGATCCGCCCTTCCCGACCGCGCTGGATGTTTTTCCCAGCACCCTTGATTTTGGCATGACGGACAGCACCGGCATATACTATGTCGGCGATGCCGGCGGCATCGGTTTGGATTACACCAATATCGTGACAGCGCCGTGGCTGGCGGTGACGCCGGCGGCCGGTGCGACCGCAGGCTTGGCCTACCGCACGAACACGGTCGTGATCAATCGCACGTTGATCACCACGCCGGTCACCGGCGCGGTTCAGGTTGTAAGCGGCGGCGAGACTAGCGAAGTGAAGGTGATTGTCACATTAACGTCCGGCGCCTTATGGACCGAGAAGGCCCAGAATCCGGCGTGGTTCCCGTACCAAGAAGGCTCCGGCAGCAGTCAACTGATGGACCTGCCGATTCCCACGGCCACGCCTGGCTTCATGGTCAGCCCCGGCGATCCGCGGGCGGGTGTCCAAGGCTATTGGCCGACCTATTGTGCCATTGCGGTCTTCGCCAACAACAAGTACTACGTTGGCTGCGGGCAGGGACCGAATATCGCGCTGGGTGCGCCGGCTGGCTACACTTGGCCGAGCAACTCGTATGGCCAGGGCGCCAGCTACAACCGCCAGTCCATGATGGCGATTTATGATCCCACGGTTGACACGTGGGTCTGCTCGAAGTGGGATCAAACCGGTCCCGTGCCCTTCAATTACAATTTTGGGTCTGGCGGCATCGTCTGGTCGGTGATCGGCGACGGCACGCAGAGCGGATCGGCCCAGGCCTTTGCCTTCGATTACGACAGCGACGGCACCCAGGAAATCTACATGCACGGCGGCTATCCCCAGTGGGACGGCTGGAACTTCATCTTTGATCCCGATTTGAACGGCGGCAATGGCTCGTGGTCGACCACGGCCGCGGCCGCCAACTTCTCCGCTGGCTACAAGTGCCAGCGCCGCGGCGGCTGCGTGCCGGTGGGATCCAACGTCTACGTGATTGGCGGCAACTTCTGGGGACCGCTGGGCCAGTGCAATCTGCAGGTATTCGAACCCGCCGCCAACGCCTGGACCGTCTACGAAAATGTCTATGGCACAAGTCTGTGGCAGTTCGGGATCGGCTCAATCGGTACGAAGGTTTACATCTTGGGCGGCCGCGAACGCGTGGGCAATCCAACAGAAACCGATGTGCTGCGCTATTCGCCGAACGTCTACATGCTGGACACCACCAACATCGCCGCCGGCTTGACGAAAGTCGGCACGCTGGTGGTGGGCGTCGAGCAGCCCTCGGTGGTGCAATGGCGCGGGTTGCTCTATGTAATTGCCGGTCTGACCGCCGGCGACGAACTCACCTTGACCAGCAGTGCGACCAACCTGTTCCAGATTTTCAACCCGGCCACGGGCGGCACCACGGTCAGCGATACGCCGCTGCCGGTCAACGCCTACGGCGCATCCTGCGCCGTGTCGGCGGGCGGCATGCTCTACGTCGGCGGTGCGTTGCGCTATCGTGATGCCGATGGCACGAACTACAACGCAAGCCGTTTGTGGACTCTGCAACTGCCAGGCGGGACGGCGTTTCCGGTGATAGACATTACGAGTGCGCCGGCGCACGTGGCGTACGATGTCAGCAGTTATGCCGTGGCGGGTACGAATACGAGCGACGTTGTCGGTGACATGTGGGTATCGAACGCGCTGGCGGGCGGCACAGCGATTAGTTTCAGTCGCAGCGGACTGGCGTTCACAGCGCCGGCGGTTGGATTACAGATTGGTGCGAATGCCATTCGTGTCTATGGGACAAACATGTATGGCGCCGTGGCGAGCGACAGCGTGGCAATCACGCGAGTCGGCATCGAGCCGTTTGTGGACATCACCAACGCGCCTGTGACGGTGACGTATGATGTCGTGAGTTACGCGGTTGCCGGCACCAACAACCTGGATCTTGTCGGCGACATGTGGGTGTCAAATGCGACTGCTGGTGGCGCGGCGGTCAGTTTCAGTCGCAGCGGGCTGGCGTTCACAGCGCCGGCAGTTGAATTGCAGGTTGGGTTGAACATTATCCGCGCCTACGGCACAAACATGTATGGCACCGTGGCGAGTGACAGCGTGGTTATCACGCGTGGCGGCATCGGCACGGGTGCCCCCTTTATTGATGTCACGAATCAGAACGCAAGCTTTGCCAATGACGTGACAGAAACCGGCATTGCCGGCACGAACAATAGCCATGTGGTGGGCGGCATGTCGTGGAGTAACAGCCGCGGCGGCAATGGCACGTTTGCTGCCGCAGCGGCGTGGACCATCACGAATATTCCACTTGGTGTGGGCGGCAATATCATCACCGTCAGCGGTACAAACCAAGTGGGAGTAGCAACCAATGACAGTGTCATGATCACGCGCGGCGCCGGCGTGGGTTGGACGGAGAAGAACTCCAACCCGGCCCGCTTCCCTTATGAAGTTGGCGCGGCCAATGCGCGCCAAATGGACCTGCCGATCCCAGTCGCGACCAATCGCACCTTTGTCGCCTACCAGAACAGCGGCGGCGGGCAAGTACCTGGGCCGGCATATCAAACCAATATGATCATCTGGTCCGCGGTTGATCCACGCTACGGCGAGGAAGGCTACTGGCCCACGTATCACAGCGCATCGGTCTTTGCCAATGGCAAGTATTACATTTCCGCCGGTGTCGGCCCGAATGTCAATTTAGCAAGTATTTACGGCATGTCGGGTGCCGATGGCAAATCCATTTCAATGGGCTATATGTGGCCGAGTAATTCCTGGCCGAATGGCGACGGCTATACCTACAATCGGCAGGCGGGCTTTGCTGTGTATGACCCCGTGGCAGATACCTGGCAGAGCGCTTCGTGGCAGCCGGCTGACCTCAACGGTTATTGCATTGAAAACGTGAGTGACCCAGCCTATGGCACCTATGTCGACCGCAAACCCATGCGCGGCCAAGGCACGTGGATCGGCGCCAATCAGGCCTTTGCCTTTGATTGGGACAGTGATGGCGTTGAGGAAATCTTCATGCACGGCGGCTATCCGCACTGGGATGGCTATAGCGCCGTCTTCGACCCGAATCGCGGCACGGTTGGCGAATGGAGCACGACTGCCGCAGCCAACAACTTCAGCAGCGGCAACAAGGCGCAAATGTATGGCGGCACCGTGCGCGTCGGCAGCAATATTTACTGCTTGGGTGGCAATTACTGGGGACAGGATGGCGCAACCCATATGCAAGTCTACAATCCGGCACTGAACACCTGGCAGACGTATGAGAACATTTACACCAATCAACTGCGTCACTTTGGCTGCGCGGCCATCAGCAACAAGATTTACTTGTTCTCCGGCGAGCAGTCGCCCAACATTGCCTATTCGCCCAATGTTTACATGCTGGATGTGACCAGCCCGGAGACAATCGGCAACGGCGTCAAGATTGTCGGGCAAGTGTCAGTGCCGGTACGTTGGCCGTCGATGGTGTCATGGGAAGGGAAATTGTACATTGCTGGCGGGCTGACGGCCAGCGGCCCGACCAATGTCTTCCAGATATTTGACCCCGCGACCGGGGCGACGGTTCTGAGCCCGGAAGTGTTGCCGTTCAACGCCTACGCTGCTTCGTGCTCAGTCAGCCCGTTGGGCACATTATATCTGGGCGGCGCAATGCGAATGGTTGACCCAGCCAGCGGCTGGCTGGTCAACTCCAGCCGTTTGTGGACTCTGCAACTGTCGGGCGGGACGGCGTTTCCGGTGGTAGACATTACGAGTGCGCCGGCGCACGTGGCGTACGATGTCAGCAGCTATGCCGTGGCGGGTACGAACACGAGCGATATTGTTGGCAATATGTGGGTGTCCAATGCGACCGTCGGCGGCACAGCGATTAGTTTCAGTCGCAGCGGACTGACGTTCACAACGCCGCCAGCAGCGCTGAACGTGGGTACCAACATGATTTGGGTCTATGGGACAAATGTGGATGGTATGCTTGCAAGTGACAACGTGGCCATCACGCGTGGCGGCAGCGGCACGGGCGCGCCGTTTGTGGACATAACGAACACGACCATGCAGGTCATGATCACATCGCCGTTTGCGGTCGCAGGCACGAACAACAGTTGGGTGATCGGCCTGATGTGGGTTTCCAACGCTGCCAATGGCCAGCAGTTGCATTTTCCGGCCTCGCAGTCATGGGTCTCGGCGACGCTGAATCTCCAAATGCTTACCAACATCATCTATGTGTTCGGCAGCAATTCGATCGGCAATGTGACGAATGACACCGTGGTGATGATCGGCGTGCCCGAAGGCGTGGGCCTCCTCGGCCTGGCGGCGCTGGTGCTGGCGAGTATGGCGGCGCGCAAACGACACAAGTATTTGATTGCAGACAGCCGGCGCATTTGATTGAAGGGTGTGCAGCCCCATCTCCCACATGAGCTGACGAGTATCTCGTAAAGAAACGGCCTCTCGGATGAGGAGAGACCGCCTCGGACGAGAGCAATGACAGGTTTCTCCTGGTCGGCGAAGCCATTGTTGAGGGCGAGCTGCAGAGCACGAATGAGACGGACACAATCATGAACTGAGATAGTGTCAGACCTGATACTATTCGCACTTATCCCGCTAACGCGACAAGAGATACAATCGAGAGATCGCACCTGCTTTCAGCCGATCAGGCGATCGGCGTTCCTTTCGTCGCGCGCAGCGGACGGCGGCTGCCTGACGCGGAACGCCGTTCCGCGGCTACAGATATCAAGCGCAGCATGCAAGGCCAGCAAAGGCGCCGACCGGCTTGAATGTCACTGATACTGCTGCTTCCCTTGCGACGAAATTTCAGTGAGAACGGGTCGTGTTTGACAATGCGCAGATGCTGTGCTACACTCTGGTGCGATGCACCCCGAAAAGTCTATGATCACCAATGGCACACGTCCACGCGAGTTGAGCGTGCGGGCAGTTGTGCTCGGCATCGTGCTGGCCATTGTCTTGGGTAGTGCGAACGCCTATCTCGGGTTATTTGCGGGCATGACGGTGTGCGCTTCGATCCCGGCCGCGGTCATTGCCATGGCCTGCTTTCGCGTCTTGGGCGGCGCGGCGACGCGGGAAAGCAATATTGTGCAGACGGCCGCATCGGCAGGGGAGGCGCTGGCCGCCGGCGTGATTTTCACGCTGCCGGCACTGGTCTTGATGGGCGCTTGGGCGCGCTTTCCTTGGTGGCACGTGACCTTGATTGCCATGACGGGTGGCATGTTGGGCACCCTGTTTACCGTGCCGCTGCGGCGGGCCTTGCTGCCGCGCGCTGACTTGCGGTTTCCGGAAGGCGTGGCAACTGCGGATGTCCTGCGGGTAGGGCAGCAGACAGGGGAGCACAGCGCGACGCATGGCGTGTGGGTCCTGTGTCTGTCCGCAGGTGCGGGTGCCGTCCTAAAACTTGCGCAACAAGCATTGGGCGTGTGGCCGGCAGCGTTGGAGGGCGCAACCCGGGTGCGCGGGGCCGTGCTGGCGGGCGGCGTGGACTTGTCGCCGGCATTGCTGGGCGTGGGCTATATCGCCGGGCTGCGCGTGGCGCTGTTGGTGTTTGTCGGCGGCGCGCTGGCTTGGTTGTGCGCCGTACCGGCCGCCACGCTGGCGGGCGGCGATGCGTCTGCGGACGCCATGACCGCGGCGTATGCTGCCTGGCGCAGTTCGGTGCGGTATCTCGGCGTGGGCGCGATGATCATCGGCGGGCTGCAGTCCGTTGTGCATCTTTTGCAGCCGCTATGGGCGATGCTGCGCGCGGAATGGGTGCAGCTGCGCGACAACAACATGCGGAACGTGCGCGCCGCCACCGACAAAGACATCCCGATGGCGGTAGTACTCGGTGGCGTCGGCGTCTTGATTATTCCGGCGGGCGCAATCGTGGCGGGACTGCTCGATGGCTGGCTGGCAATCAGTATCGTCACCATCCTCAGCATCACGCTGGGCTTTTTATTCGCGGCCGTGGCGGCATACATGGCGGGCATGGTCGGTTCATCCAACAATCCGATTTCCGGCATCACGCTGGCAGCCATGTTGCTGGTCGCGTTGGTGCTGTTGTTGTTGGTGGGGGCCGGCAACAGTGCCGCGCCGGCATGTGCGGTGCTGGTGGGCGCCATTACATGCTGCGCGGCAGCCATTGCGGGGGATGTCATGCAGGATTTGAAAACCGGGCAACTGGTCGGCGCCACACCGTGGAAGCAGGAGGTGATGGAAATCGTCGGCGTGATTGCCGCGGCCATGGTGATGAGTTTTGTACTGAATGTCCTGCACGACGCTTATGGCATTGGCTCGGCAACTTTGAGCGCACCGCAGGCGACGTTGATCAAGACGGTGGCGGAAGGCGTGTTTCGTGGCGGACTGCCGTGGGGCTGGATCGGCGCCGGCGCCGGCTTCGCGCTGGTTATTATTGGTCTGGATGAATGGCTGCGCTGGCGCAGGGGTGTGCGCGTGCCGGTGCTGGCGATCGCGGTAGGCATGTATCTACCGTTCACGCTGTCGGTAGCCATGCTGCTGGGTGGCTTGATTGCCTGGCAGGCGCGGCGCGGCCGAAGCAGCGCGACGGCGCGCGACCTGGGTATTTTAAGCGCATCCGGCTTTATCACCGGCGAAGCGCTGACGGGCATTCTTGTGGCGCTGCCGATTTTTCTCAGTGGCAATCGCGCGTGGTGGCCGCAGATGAGCATGCGGCCATGGCTGGGCGTCATGGCCTTCATGCTGTGTGCCGCAGGGCTGTGGGCCAGCGCGCGCGGATCGTTTTTGGTACGATCAAAATATTAGCGCAACGTTGTTGCTCCCCACCGAGCTTGCCTCGGTGGAAGCATGCAAAGAATGTGGGAGCCGCCTGCGTGCGGCGAATGCAGCGTCTGCGGCAGATTCGCGACGCGGAGGTCGCTCCCACTTTGCAGCAACCAGAACAACCAACATGCTATACTGTGCATCATTTTAATCCTGTCAACAAGGAGCAGGCCATGGGCGTTGAAATGCAGATTGCGTATGAAGGACAGTTGCGCTGCCGCGCCACGCACGGGCCGTCAGGTGCGGTGCTTGTCACCGATGCACCCTTGGACAACGGCGGCAAGGCGGCGTCGTTTTCACCGACCGATCTGGTCGCCACGGCCACGGGTACATGCATCATGACGATCATGGGATTGGTGGCCCAGCGCCACAATCTTGATTTGACGGGCACCCGCATCTGCGTCGTCAAGGAGATGGTGGCGGAACCCGTGCGGCGCATTGGCGCGCTGACCATTACGATCACGCTGCCGCAAGGCCTCGTGCTGAGCGCGGACGACCGCCGGCGCCTGGAACGCACCGCGCAGGCGTGTCCGGTCAAGCAGAGCTTGCATCCGGAGGTCAAGGTCGCCGTGACGTTTGTCTATTAGGAAGTCTCTTGCACGTAAAATCCCCCCGGTCGCGCTTGCCCGCGCGTCCACCTTTAGCAAAGGGGGACAACAGACTGCAGCACGGAAACACCGAAGGAACGGAGCCGGATCTTGGCACGTCGGCCGACAAGGCCGCAGATGAGCAGCACTAGTCCGCATGCCGGTTCCGGCACGATCGGGCCCAAATAAGCAAAACGTTCATAGCCGGCCAGATTGATCGTGCCCACGTAATCATCTTGCAGCGCCGTCACCGGCGTGGCATTGGTCGAATACACTTCGCCGGCACAAATACCGCGTGGATACAGCGCGTCATCAGCAAGATCGTCGTAGGGAATCGCATCCATGGCACTGGTGACCGTGAAGATCAAGGCATTGGTGTTAATAATGACGGTGGTCGTATTCGTGCACCGCCACGTGATCGTGTTGGTGGTCAGCAATGAAGCGGTCCAGCCTGGCGGCGAATCAACGCCGATGACGTGGTAGGCGCGCACGACAAACGAAAGCAGTTCGGGTGTGCCGCCCAGCAGGAACGGGTCGCTGCTGCGCGCGACGTGGTATTGGTAGAGACCCGCGCCGTTGGTGACGCTGGTCACCGCGAGCATGGCCGCGTGGGCGCCAAAGGCCGGCAGCAGCAACAAACCGAGCGCGACGACCGCAATGAATTTGATTTCACGATTCATTTTCATACGTCACTCGACGGTGATGAGATAATAGCTTTGGGCACGCGTGACGACATCCGTGAGCACATTGATCGGCGGAGTGGCGGCGATGCCGGAAAGCACAGTGGAGAATCCGGAAGCAGGCTGGGTGGAGGTGTGCACGGTATAGGTCTTGTTGCTGACACTCGACCACTGCAGGACAAACGGGGCGGCCGGGCCGGCATCCGTGCGCTGCACCATGAAGACCGAGAACGGATCGGTCGGATCAGTGCCGGCGATCATTTCGGCGTAATTGGCCATGCGATCGCCATCGAAATCATCGTTGGGCTGCACGTCCGCCAGGGTCGCATAGGCATCACCCGGATCGGCATTGATGATGGCAAACTCGAACGTGTCCAGCAGGCCATCCAGATCCACGTCATCGGGTGAGGTGTCCAGCAACGCGGCACCGGCACCATCCTGGGCCACCAGCGTGTAACGACCAGCGGCAGTGGCGCGCAGCGCTTGGGCCAACGGTTCCAGCACCCGGCGCTCAACCGGCGTAAGGCGCAAAGCCGCATCAAGCGAGTGGACCCCGCCGTCACTGTCCAGGACGTGCAGCCGGTTGCCGGCCACGGCCACGTCAATCACAGACGCGTGCAACGGGTGGTTGGTCAGGATGGTCGGTGTGGCTGGCTGGGTACTATCAACGATCAGCCAACCGCCGGCGTTGTCCGCCACATAGAGCCGCGTGCCCAGCATCGCAATGCCGCGCGCCATGCGTCCTGGCGTGGCATACTGCTGGACCAGCGACAGCGGGCCGGCCGGGCTGTACGACAGCACCAACAGACCATTGGCGCCGGCCGCCAGATAGACAGTACTGGCGGTCATGACGGCGTCGTGAATGAACATATTTGTCGCAAAGGCGGCGCGCAACACCGGCGCCGCTGGGTCCGTGACATCCACCAATTCGCAACGGAAGCCGTCACTGATGAAGGCCAGGCCATTCTGCACCCGCACCAAGCGCAGCGCGCGCAAAGCCGCGTTGTTATAGCTGCTGCGATGCAGCGGCGCGGCCGGCGCCGTCGCATCGGCAATTTTCAAGCCGTACTGGCCGTCGGCAACATAGAGTAGTTGCGAAACGACGACGATATCGCAGGCGTTCAAGGCATTGGTATATGCGCCCAGGAACACCGGCGCGGCACTGTTGGTCAAGGAATACAAGCGCACGCCTTCGTTGCCGGCCGCGCTGTACAGAATGCCGTCCGCAATTGCGGCCACACGGGCACGTGTCACGTCACGCGCGGCGCCGACCAACACCGGCGCGCTGGGCGTCGCCAGCGAGAGGCATTCGAAGCCGCCAAATCCGGCGGCCACATACGCCATCGCGCCTGCCACCGTGATGGCGGCGGTATCCGACGTGGCGGCATACAGATTCGTCGCGGCCAAGGCGTCCGGACTGCTGACATCCACCATGGCAAGGCCGGCATTTTCCGTGGCAACAAATGCCAGCGAACCCACCAAGGCGATGGCACGGCCGGGCGAAGGCAGGACGACTTTGCCCAGCACGATCGGCGCGTTGGCTGTTGCCGCGTCAATGATCGTCAGATAGCCAGCGCCGTCAACGGCATACAGCGTTGTGCCACTGCGCGCCAGGGCGCGGCCCATGGCGACGCGATCACAGGTGCCAGCCAGGCTCGGCGCCGCGGGATCGCCGACGTTGACGACATCCAATCCATTGTTGGCGTCAAGGACGTACAGCATGGCGCCATCCAGCGCCAGCGCCTGCGCAAACCCTTTCGTGTGATACACACCCACAACCTGCAGTTGAGCGGGTGTGCTGATGTCAATACAGCGCACACCGGCGATGCTATCCGCCAGATAGAGCATGGTGCCTGCGGTCGCGAGCGCACACGCATCGCCGGAGGTGTCGAGCGCGGCAAGAATGTTAAGATCGGCGGTGTTGGTACCACTGACCACGCACAGGCCGGCCGCGCCACATGCGGCATAGACATGGTTGTTGGCCGTGACCAAGGCCCGGATGACGCCTGGCAATTGCACGCGACCCCGTAGCTGCGGCACGCCCGGCACACTGACGTCATACGCGCGCAACTCGGCGCCTTCACCGGCATAGACCGTGGTGCCGTCAACCGCCAGCGCGGCGCAATAGCCGCCGAGCGCACCGGCGACGCTGGTGGTGCGTCCGGCGGCATCCGCGGCAATAATCGCGAGCATGGTGCTGACGGTATTGTCGGTCACGTTGGTTTCACCGGCGACGGGGCCGGCAACGGCTTCCAAGGTCGCCGCGCCGGCAGTAAGCCCGCGTGTTGTGGCAGAAAGCTCCAAATCCAACGAGGCGTTCGGCGCCAGATTTGCAACTTGGGCCGATGCGCGAGGCGTTGCCGTTGCGGCATCCTTTACGGTAATGGTGAAGGATTCCACCACTGTGCCTTTGTTTTCGGTGGTCAGGCGCAGGTGCACCTTGTCGCCCGCCTGGACCGGGCCCGTTGCGCTGAACGCATGCAATACCACATCATGGCGCGGCGGCACATCCGGCAGTTCGGCAATCAACTCGGCATCAAAGCTAAGATCCGGGCTGTTGGCGCTGGCTTGGTGCAGTTCGACGGCCAACATATTATAACCGGGCGCGACCAGCGCGGCGGTATCAAGGTCGATGATGAAATAATTCGTTTCGTCCGCGCCGCTCACGTCGTCGCTAGCCCACGTGGTATAGCCAATCGGGCCGGCCGGCATATTGTCGCGCACGGCTTCCACGCCATTCACATAACCGACGACGCCGTCGTCGCGGCGCACCCGCAAGTGCAATGACAAAGGCACGACCGCCAGATCAAAGCCGCGCCGGAAATAATAGGTCGGATACTTGTTGTCGGGATCGCTGCCAAAGTCGAGGACGGTCGCCTCGCCAATGCCGCCATAGCCCAACGGTCCCGCGCCCGATTTCCACGCGCCATCAAAATAGCTGACCCGCTGCCATGGCGCGGCCGACAAATCAAAACCTTGGTCGTTATAGCGCCACGCGGATTGGGCCGCCACGACCGAGGTGGTCAGCGTGCCGGATGCCACGGCAATCACGACCGTGTTGGTGTTGTTGGCCAGGGCAACTTCACCGGGCACGCTGGAGACGGCCGCCAGCAGGGTGCGATAGCCAGGCGCCAGGCCGGTCGTGTTCCATGCGAACGACAGAGTGGATCCTGCATCGCTCGGCAACAGGGCAATAGTCTGACTGCCGATGGCCACCTGGTCGGTTGCATTGCTCAGCGTGACGGTGCAGGCATAGCCACTATCGCTCTGGTTTGACACGCTGACGGCTACGGGCACAATTGTGCCGGGTGTGGCCAGGCGCACCGCGGTGACGGCCGCCACGGCCAGATCATAGCGGGTTGGCCGGATGAGCACGTCGGTAGTGAGCGCGTTGTCATACGCGGCGGCTTCGCCCGCGACCGGGCCGGCGCTGGCCGACAACGAGTAGGTGCCGAATATCAAGCCGGCCGTGGACCAGTTCATCACGACGTTGGTCGCGGCCCGCCCTGCCAATGTGGCAATGGTGCGGCGGCCAATCAAGGTGTTCAAGGTGGCATTGCTGAGCGCGACCACGAACGTTTCCGCGACAGATATCTTGTTGGTGATCAGGACTTTGACGGGCACGGTTGCATCGGGCGGCGCCCAAGTGGGCGCAATGGCCAGCACGCCAATGTCATGGGTGACCACGGTGTACGTCAGCTGCAAATCTGTAAAACGTCCGTTGAGATTCGGGAACGTGGTGGTGTAATTGTTGGTGCCTTTGACAAACTGGCACCAGTTGGTCGTGTAGGGACCCTGTCCATTGGAAGTGGTGTATTCAACCCGCACACGATAGGTGCCGTCGGCCACGACCGTCCCGGCCGTGTTGCGGGAATTCCAGGTGACGTTGTGCATCTGCTGGGTCGGCAGGGTGGCGCCGGTCACGGCATCCACCACACTACCGCCTGAATCGGCCAGCCAGCGATACAGATACTGCTGGCGTGTGCTGCCGCGCCTCTTCAGCGTTTTGACAAAGGCCCCGGCATTGTCCACCACCCAAATCGCGACAATGTTTTTTGGATCATAATTGAGGTTGGTCCGCTGCGTCGTCACGCGAAACGCAACGGTGGCGTCGGTTGCGGCGTTGAGCGCCGTCACCACGCCGCACAGCCCAAAGAATAGCAGGGTTTGCCAATGTACTAGTTTCACGTTATCCTCTTGCGTTTGCGTGACTGGCAACACAATCGTGCAGGTTATCTTGATGCGCTGCGTGAGTGCCGCACTCGGCGCGCCATGCAGCAAGTATCGTGCGCAGAGATGCCACGGCATGCGGCACGGCCGCCGCCACCGCGGGCGACAGCGCCAGCCCGGGCGCCACGGTTTCCGGCTGAATGGCCACGACCGCAATGTGGGCCGGCCGCGAGTGCGGTTCCATCAGCGCGAGCACTTCAAAGAGCCCCACGCCATGGGCGCCGGCATGCCGGCGCATGCTCCACACATCTGTCGCGTCCAGCAGGGAAATGGCGCCGGGCGCGCAGCCCATGTCGACGGCATCAATCGCCAGCAACCAGGCATCTGGCTGCAGCAGGTCCATGAGATGCCAGATCGCCGTGCCGATGTCATACACCGTGACGCCCGCCAGGTCGTCTTGCGCCAGGGCGTTTGCCACCTGAACGCCGACCCCATCATCGCCCATGAACGCATTGCCCAAGCCCGCCACAATAATGGCTGGCGCAGCTGGCGCATCGGTGATATGGCGCAAGGTCATCGTGTTAGCGCGGTGGTTGCCAGAGTTCAAGGCGTTGCGTGGCAGCGCCGGCGCACATGACATGCGTGGCACAATCCAAGCATGGGTCAAATGAATGGACGACGCGCAGCACCTCGATGGGCTGATCCGCGCGCGTGACCGGGGTGCCGATCAAGGCCTGTTCCAGCGGTCCACGCTGGCCGGCATCGTCGCGCGGCGAACAGTTCCAGCAGGTTGGCGTAATCACTTGGTAGTGCTGAATGACATCGTTTTCGATCCGCAGCCAATGTCCGAGGGCGCCCCGCGGCGCTTCCGTCAGGCCGACGCCAACGGCATTGCGCGGCAGTGCCACCGGCGTATAGGCGCTGACGCCCACCGGCAGTGCCGCCAGCCAGTCCTGCATGGCAGTCATGATCTGCAAGCATTCCTGGGCGCGCGCCAGATGGCGGTCCATCACCGACACGCCATTCGAGTAATCACCGTTGATGGTCATGCGCGACAAGGGACCGCACTCATAATTGGCACCGCTATAACGCGGCGCTTTCAACCATGAATACGCGTCATGCTTCGGGTGTTGCGCGACGGTGTCGGCCACGCTGGGGTGCAGATTGTTGGCACTGTCGGCATACCACGAATGCGTGACGCACTCGGTGATCTGGGCGACATCCAGGGGTTGAACACCGGCCATGCCATCCACGACCCGCCCTTTGGCAAACAAGGTGCTTGCGCCGCCGCTTTGGCGAAACACGCCGAACGAGATCAGATTGCCGTAGCCTTTGCCTATACTGAAGTATTCATCATACAAGGATGCCAGCACCTGCGCATCGGGGATGTACACGTCGCGCACAAAGGTGGTGATTTCATCCAGCAAGGCCTGAAACGCGGTCTTGTTCTCCGCGCTTGACACGGCGGTGAAGCCGCCGGCGATAAAGGCCGGCGTGTGCGGCAATTTGCCGCCATAGATCGCGCCCATTTCATGCGCTTTGCGGCGCAGCGCGACGGCCTGCAAGTAATGTCCGCGCAAGGCCTCTTCGGTCCGGCGGTCCAGGCGCGTGCCCACGTCCAGGCCCGGCAGCCATGGCGCCATTTCCGGCCCGCGAATGTAGTCGGGCAGGGATAAAAGGTAAAAGTGAAGGATATCCGACTCGACAAAGCAGGCGGCGTGCACCAAGTTGCGCAGCAGGCGCGCCGGTTCTGAAATCGTCACGCCAAAGGCATCATCCAGCGCCAAGACCGCCGCCTGGCCGTGTGCGGTCGGGCACACGCCGCAGATGCGCGAAGTGATAATCGGCGCGTCGCGCGGATCGCGGCCCTCCAAAATCTTTTCAAAGCCACGGAACAAGGTGCCTTGTGACCACGCGTCCACTACTTGCTGCACGCCGTTCACAGTGTCGATGTTCACGTTGATTTTGAGGTGGCCCTCAATGCGTGTAATCGGGTCTATTGCAGCGGAGATGACGGGCATACCAATAGGGGAGTGAGTGTGATCCGCACGGGCTGCGGCGCTTATACCGAATAGAGTTCGTAGAATGATTGCGGACCGGGGAAGGTCGGCTCGACGCAGCCGTGGCAAGGCGCATTGACGCCAATGCACCAGGTGGCCTGGCCGGCTTTGCCGTTCCAGCATCCTTCACAGCGCGCTTTCGTCGCCGGACCGCGACAACCCAGATTGATGAGGCAGCGGCCCGCCTGGCCAAATTCGGTTGCCTCAGGTGGCGCACTAGGATTGACATTTATATTGCGCGGGCACTTGTCATGAATCAACGCCGGCACCGATGCGTCCAGCAGGTCGCGGTTATACAGCGCCACTGGGCGGTAGTCGCTGTCCAGCTCAACCGGCGCGCCGGCAATCAAATTGGCCACGCCCCACACGATCCAGTCCGGATTGACCGGGCAGCCGGACAGGTTCACCACCGGCCGTCCGGTCAACTCGTGAATGCTGACCACCTCGGTCGGATTGATGCTGGCGGCAGGAATGCCGCCGAAACTGGCGCAGGTGCCGACACAGACGATCACGGCGGCTTTCGCAGCCAGCTCGGTGACGGCCTGCATATACGTGACTTCTTCGCCGTTGATCGAGTAGACGACACAGGCATTGCCGTTAAACGCGGTCGGCACGCCGCCTTCAAGGACGAGAATATACCCGCCTTCGTTGTACGAGCGCCGCAAGACACTCGCGGCCGGGTCGCCGGCCGCCGCCATCAGCGTTGGATGGTATATGAGATCGATCGTGCTGACCAGAACATCCGCCGCGGTTTCGGGCGCGCTATCGGCAATGCGATTGAGGAAGGACACGGAACAGCCCGTGCACGAACTGCCGTTCAGCCATAAGACCGGTGGCTTGGTAGCCTTGGCCAATTGGCGTTCGAGGGCGGCCAGCACGCTGCGGCTGACATTCATACCGGCAAATACCAGCCCACTATAGCGCAGGAATGTGCGGCGGGTGAGTCTCATTGCTGTGTCCTTGTCCGTCAAGACTATTAAAAAAAACTGCAATGCAATCATACATCGCAGTTCATCCACACCATCATGTTCACGCACTGAACACAACCAATGTAGCATAATATGTGCGCCGTGTCAAGGGGGACTACAAAATGACACGGTTTCAGTAGCATATTGCTCCGCGTGCGCCACACTGCCCGCGCGCGCAGCGCAGTTTCGGCGACTCTGCACGGCAGGCGCGACGCGTCCTAGTTTCGCCAGCGGCGGTGATCTCGCCGCGGTATCTGCGGCTTTTACAACGCGGGAGCGACCTGTGTCGCCGGAACGGGGCTCATTGCGCGACGGGCGCCGCGCGCTGCAACCGCACGCGCGCTGCGGCCAACAATTCATAGAATTGCTCGCGCTGATGCAGCGGCGCGCCCATCGGCGGGAACATCGTGGCTTGCTCGCCCCAATCCATCGGTTGCTTGATGAACAGATCACGAAAGGCCGGCTCGATGGTGGTGCGCGACGCGGGATAGCCGTCATATTTTGCTTTCCAGGTCCAAAACTGCACGTTTTTGCGCGTGGCCGGATCAACGTAATACAAATTCATCTGCAGTTGCAGCGTTTCATAGGCAAAGGATTGGACGTAGCTCATCCCGACCAGAAATGTCATGGGAATCAGCTTTGGTTCCGCCATCAGCTCCGGCTGGGTCAGCTTGTAGTAGCCATTGCTGGTCAGATACATTTCGGCAATCTTTTGCAACATCTTGGCACTGGCGTCATCCGCCTTGTCCATCGGCAGCATGCAATAGGCAACAAAATTGCTGACGCTCGTGCCGGGCTCCTCCTGCACATCAAAGGCCTCGTAGTCGGTGTGCAGGAAGTAGGTGAGTTGGGTGGCCTGATTGACATGCATGCAGGCCACCAGCAGCAGTACCACGCTCACACTGATCAGCATCCATCGAACGGTGTTCATTGCGCCTCCCGCGCTTCAATAACTTCAAGTTCCACCCGCGCCTCGCCCCGGAAATAGCTGAGCGACGGGTAGACGACAACATCCATTTGTGGCCACAGGTGCACTTCCGCCAGGCGCTCCACCCAATTGAAGGCGATCAGGGTGCGGTAGCAACCTTCCTGCATGACGCTGAGCCGGACATGCTTGTCCTTCAGCACCACCGGATCATCCGCCATTTTGGCGTTGCGCAGCAGGAAAGCCGGGCGGGGATTGCCCTGGCCATACGGCTTGAACTGCTCAAGCACGGCGCAGAAATCCAACGTGCACTCGCGCAAGGCGCACTCGGCGTCGATGCTCAACACCGGCACCAAGTCTTCCGGGCGCATGGTTTCCTGCGCCACCGCCTCGATGGCCTCCCGAAACGCCGGTATGTTTTCACGGGCAATTGTAATGCCAGCGGCAATTTTGTGGCCGCCATAGTTGACCAGCAAGTGGCTGCAGCGCCGCAGCGCGTCGAACATGTGAAAGTCGCGCACGCTGCGGCACGAACCACGCCCGCGTTCACCCTGCAGGGCAATGATGATGCTGGGAATATAATAGCGTTCGACCATCCGTGAGGCGACAATGCCGACGACGCCGGCATTCCATTCGTCATGCGCCAAGACCAGCACCCGCGGCGCGCGGGGCGCGTGTTTGTGCAGGCCACCCGGGATTTTTCCGGCGGTGGGCAGGGCGATATCCAAGGTCTCCTCAAACATCGCGCGCGCCGCCTGAATCGTCTCACGCTCGACTTTCTGGCGCTCTTTGTTGACCTGATCCAAGTCGCGCGCCAGCACTTCGGCTTCGGCGGCATTGGTTGTCAGCAGCAAGTCGAGCGCAACCTTCGCATCCGCCATCCGCCCGGCCGCGTTCAAGCGCGGCGCCAGGCCGAAGACGACCGTCTTCGTGTCCACCGCGCCAAATTTGCTGAGTGCGAGCAATTTTTGCAGACCAACCTTCTTGGTGTGGGCAAGACAGGCCAGGCCGTGCTTGGCCAGAATCCGGTTTTCGTCACGCAGCGGGACTGCATCCGCGATCGTCCCCAGCGCAACCAAGTCCAAATGCTCGCGCAAATCGATGTCCTGCGCGCGCGGACAATTCGCATCGCGCGCCATTTTGACCAGCCCGTGCGCCAGCTTGAAGGCGACCCCGACCCCGGCCAAATCAGAAAACGGATAATGACCGATTTTCGGGTTGACCACGGCACAGGCCGGCGGGGTGATTACATTATAGCGTGCCAGGCGCTGGTCATCGCCGTTTTCGAGGGCATAGTCAAAGAGCGATGTCTGCATTACCATTTCGTATTCATCAACCACTTCTTCAACTTGCGGTTCGTGATGATCCGTGATGATCAAGTCAAGGCCCAGGCGTTGGGCCAAGCGCGCCGACTCCATGGCATTGATGCCGCAGTCGACCGTGATCACGAGGTTGCAGCCGCGTTGCGCCAGTTCTTGCACGGTCTCGAGATGCAGTCCGTAGCCGCGCGTCGCGCGTTGCGGAATAAACCCCGTGACGCGCGCGCCCAAGTCACGCAACACCGACACGAGCAGGGCAGTAGCCGTCAATCCATCAACATCATAGTCGCCATGCACCACAATGCGCTCGCCAGCCCGAATGGCGTCCAGAATACGTTCGCAGGCGCGCCCGACGCCAGCCAACAAGAAAGGATCGTAAAGAGATTTGAGCAACGACGCACTGAAACGTTCGATCGTGTCAATGTCATAGTAGCCGCGATTGACCAAGACCCGCGCGATCGGCTCGGGATAGCCGCCCGCATCACAGAGATGCCGGACGAGGACCGGGTCGGTCTCGCGAATCTGCCAGCGTGTACGTACTGTGTGTGAGGGTGACGATTGCACTCGGATGGTTAATTACGTTTGAATGATATAGTAGTATGACATAAGCCGCGAAAAATGACAAGCGCGGTGCCATACTCGAGATTCAGCGACTCCTGGATGCGCATGGCTGGATTGGCAAGAATTGAGCCTGACATGTGCTGGGGGCTGGGTGGCAGGGCCGGTGCGGCACAGACATCATCGAAGAGCCCATACCCCCACAAAACCCCGAAGATGCATGTACGCATAATATATATTATGTTAACTATGCCGCCGGGCAGGCTGTGCACCGTGGCTGACGCGTGCGTCATGGACTTATGGCAGGTGGACCGGGTCGTCGCCGCGCCTGTCGCGTTCACCGCCGTGCCAGGCGGCCAACACGTCACCCGCCAAGTAACATGAACCCGCAATGACTATCGGACGTGGATCGTCCCATGAGGTCACGATGTGTTGCACCAGCGTCTGGGCCGACGCGAATTGCCGGGTCATGTGCATGCCCGGCAGTTTGTCTTTGCACATGTCGGAGACAGCATTCCATGATAACGCCCGGGCGCTCGACGGCTGCACATACCACATCTCAGCAGCAACGGCATTCAGCATGGCGATCATCTCGGCCGCGCTCTTGTCAGCCAGTGCGCCGAATGCTACAACCCAGCGCCCGGACCACATTTCGCGCAAGGCTTCGATCAACGCCGCGCAGCCGTGCGGATTATGGGCGCAATCCAGAATCAGCAACGGCTGTTGACGTAACACGTGGATGCGCCCGGGCCAATGTGCAGTGCATAAACCGGCTGCAATGTGTTGCGGCACGCCAGAAATGCCTTTTCGCTGCAAATACCAGTATGCCACGGCACATGCCAGCGCCGCATTCGCGACTTGGTGTTTGCCGCGCAAAGCAATGGCGCACGCGGCGATGTCTAGTTCTGGCATGGACAACGCAAACACCGCGTTGCCTTTGGATACATAGTGGTACTGCAATGCCGTTATATTGGTTCCACTGGCCGGCAGCAAAGCTTCACTCACATGGGTCAAAGGCGCCCGGAGTTCGGCACAGCGGGCGCGAATCACGCGCAGCGCCGCGTTATCCGGCACGTTGGTGAACACCGGCCGGGCCGGCCGGATGATGCCCGCCTTTTCAGTGGCAATGCTCTCGATGGTTGTGCCGAGCCATTGCGTATGATCCAATGCAATCGGCGTGATGGCACTGGCAACCACAGATTCCACGGCATTCGTCGCGTCCAGCCGGCCACCCAATCCGGTTTCCCACACTACGACCTCACACTGCGCGCACTGGAAATGCAGTGCCGCCGCCACCGTCACAATTTCAAAAAACGTGGCATGGTCAACGCCGGCGTCAACGTCCGCCTCAGCCACGGCACGCACCTGGGCAAGCAGCGCGCCACAGTCTGCTTCCGAAACCGGCGCGCCATTCACCTGCATGCGTTCACAAAAGCTGGCCAGATGCGGCGACGTGAACAGCCCCACGCGCAGGCCGGCTGCCTGCAGGATTGCAGCCAGCATCACCGCAGTGCTGCCTTTGCCATTGGTGCCGGCGATGTGGATATACTGCGATGACTGTTGTGGCTCGCCGACGGCGGCAAGCAGGCGGCACACGCGTGCCAAGCCTGGTTTCACGCCGAACGTGCGCAACGAGTACAGATACTCCAACTGCTCTGAGAAGGTCGGCATGATTTTACACCAATGCGCAACTACCGCGTCTGCTTACCCCCGCCCTGACAGGGCGGGAATGCACGGAATATGCCGCTACCCAGGGCGTTGCCCTGGGCTGATATGCCCTGCGCCGTTGGGGAACCAGCGCAAGCAGCCAACGCGGCAGCGTTGTAAAGGTGGTGGCCGTGCGCCTGTGCGCGGCCGGGGGATTTGTTAGTAGCGTGGTAACTGCAAATCTCAAATGTGTCATTACAAACAATATCAAAATCCCTCCCCCCGCGCAACGCGGGGTACGCCTAAAGCAAATGCCAATCCACCCCGGCGCGTTCCATCAGCGTGCGGCAATATAGCAATCCATCCTGCAACGTGTGAAATGGGGCGACGTGCACGGCGCGTGCACGCGTGATGGACAAGCGACAATCCGCAGGACGCGCGGCCGCAGCGGTCGCCGGCACGCGCGCCGGTAGAATGCGGGTGGCATCATAACCAAACGCATGCGCGATCGCGCGCCACATCTGCAAACGGGTTGCGCGCGTCCGACCACGCAGATGCAGGGTGCCCGTGTAGCCGCAAGCCAGCAGGTGCAGAATTGCGTTGGCCACATCGTCGCTCAGCGTCGGATAGCGCACCTGGTGATGATCCACATGGTGAGCAGTGCCGGTGTTCAGCGCCTGCAGCACTTTCAAGAGCAGCGCATCATCCGGCACGCACGAGAAACCATACTGCAAGGGCATGCGCACAATGAGATGGCGCGGACATGCGCGGGCGGCCGACTCCCCTGCCGCTTTTGTCCGGCCATAGACACTCACGGGCGCGACCGGATCATCTTCATGATATGGTGGCGTGCGGCCATCGAAGACATAGTCGGTGGAAAGGTAAACCAAGCAGCGGTCGTGGGCCGCACACCACGCGGCCATCTGCCCGGTGGCGCCGACATGCAGGCGCTGGGAATAGTCCGGCTGGCGCTCGCAGGCGTCCGGATCACGCACGGCCGCAGCGTGGACAATAACCGCGGGGGCAAGCCGGTCCAGGAGTGTAGCCAGGGCGGCGTGGTCGGTTACATCCGTGGCAATGAATCTGCCGTCGCAGGTGTGGGTGTGGCAGACACCGATCGTCTGGTGCTGCCGGGCAAAGATGGCGGACGCGATTTTGCCAAAAAAGCCGCTGGCGCCGGTCAGCAATATCAGGTTCTGTCCGGCCATTCACACACGGCGGTGGCCGTTGCGAAATCGCGCACATGCGCAATCGAGATGTACAATCCGCGCAGGCCTTGTTGGGCGGCGAACGCCGCGGCCGCGCCAAGCAGCGTTGCGTGCGGCACACCGTGGGCATCGTTGTGCACGTCAATGTCGAGCCAGGAAATGCCGTTGAGTGACGGCGCATGGAGTGCTTTGAAAACTGCTTCTTTGGCGGCAAAGCGTCCGGCGATGTGTTGGGGCGGATCGGCCTGCGTTTGACAGTAGGCCTGCTCGCGCGCAGACAGGACGCGAGAAACAATGGCCTCCTGCTTGTCACGCACCCGTGCAACGTCAACAATATCGGTGCCGATCGTGATCATCTGCACCGGTCGCGGCGCGCCTCAGTTGGTGGCGGTGGGCGCCACGGGAAGGGGCACCGCAACCGGTGCGGCCGTGGCCGGACCCGGCGCATTGGTTGCTTGGGCTGCGTTGGCTTTCTCGCGTTGCTCGGTTTCTTCGAGGGACATCAAGGGCGCAACCCGTCCGCGCGACGGGCCCGCGCTGCCGCGTCGGCCGGTCAGCACCGAATCACCGGCATGTTTGCTTTGCCACGCCACCGCGATGCACAGCACCATGAAGCCAATGGCAAACCAGCTGGTCGCCTTGGTCAGGACATCACCGGCCCGGCTGCCAAACACAGCTTGGCCTTCACCCATGCCAAAGGCGCCGGACAAACCATCACCGCGCCCGGATTGGAGCAGGACCACGCCGATCAGTCCGATACAGACAACGACCAGCAGCATCACCATCAAAATATACATCGCAGACCGTGGCTGGAATTAATTACGCATCAATTGTTTGGCAATATCCACTGCGCTGGCGGCATCCGGCGCATAGCCGTCGGCGCCGATCTCATCGGCATAGCGCTGGGTGACCGGCGCGCCGCCAATCATCGTCTTGATTTTACCTTTCAAGCCGGCCTGCGCGAGTGCCTCGACCACGGATTTCATGGACGGCATTGTGGTGGTCAGCAAGGCGGACATGCCGATGATGGTCGCGCCATTGTCCTCGGCGGCTTTGATGAACTTTTCCGGCGTGCAGTCAATGCCGCAATCAATGACTTGGAAGCCCGCGCCTTCGAGCATCATGCAGACCAAGTTCTTGCCAATGTCATGCAGGTCACCTTTGACCGTGCCAATGACCACCTTGCCGATCGGTTGGACGCCCGCGGCAGCCAACAAGGGCTTCAATACGCCAAGCCCGGCGTGCATCGCGCGCGCCGCGATCAACACTTCCGGCACATACACTTCGTTTTTCTTAAAGCGTTCGCCGATGACGTTCATGCCGGCGATCAGGCCTTCGGTCAAAACTTGCGCCGGCGTGGCGCCCTCACTGAGCGCACACTGCACCAGTTCCTTGACTTTCGGCGCTTGCCCCTTTATCAGACATTCTGCAATTTCTTGCATTGTTGCCATAAGATACCTTTTCGGATAGACTGATTAGCGTTACCGCCGAGCTATGCGCTTCGGCAAAAAACTACCCCGCCTGGACTCGAACCAGGAATAAGGGTACCAAAAACCCTAGTGTTGCCAATTACACCACGGGGTAAGACTATTTCACCCGTGTTTAACGCTCGGACTTGTTCCAGCCTTGCCAGGCAAAATACGGGAAACTGTATTGGTCATAGATCGTGTAGGTGTCATCGACGGTGCCAAATGTGGCGACGTCCATCACCCCTGCCAAGGTCCGCACGACCGTCAAACCGATGCCTTTGAAAAAGCCGACAGCGGGGCCGACCACGGCATTGTCCGCCGTTTCCACGTACAAGTTGCGCGGCAGCTCAACCCAACCGGTCGCGACATTCATAAAGCCACGGGTCATCTTGAAGCCCCATTTCTCGAACCACAGATCCGCCGTGCGCGCTTGCTTCATCGTGTTCGCTTCATCCGCGACCGTGTTCGCGTCAACCGCCGCATAGACGCTGACCGCTACCAGGAGCAATGCTCCGATTACAACCATGCCGTGTGTCTTCATACAGGTACTCCTTATTACATGAAATAGTAAACTACTACGCTTGACATTCGTGCTTACCGCGCCTGCGGCAGGTTCACTTCGATATACGTCGTTTCCACGCCCGGCACGTCTTTCAGTTCCTTGATATTGCGCGCTTCCTTGGCCGCGTTCTTGGTCATGCCCTGCAACCGAATGCGAATCCGTTTTGGCATGGCATTGCGCTGAATGGACTCCCAATCACCGGCCACCCAATCGCCTTTCTGACTGCTCCAGAAAGAGACTTTGAAGGCCACAATCCCGAACGCAAACGGCTCACAGGTTGGCGGCTCGAAGTTCAGCACCGGCCAGCCGGGCTCGTTGTAATTCCACATGCCTTCGGTCTTGTACAGGCGCCACAATTCGTAGCGTTGCCACGCGCCTTCCGGGTCGGGCTTCACTTGATAGCCAAGCTCCACCAAGCCGCGCTCGGTCGTGCAGCCAAAGCGCAGCACGCTTTGCTCGGCGGAAAGCTGGCGAATCTGCAGATAGACCTGCTCGCCATCGGGCCGGTTGTTATTGATGATCGCCTGCGACAGCTCGCGGTGAAACTGCTCGGTGGCGGCCCGCACGCTCTGCATCAGCTCGGCATTCTGCTGCACACCCTCGACGGCATTCATCGTCTGCTGAAACGCAACCATAATGGCGCTCATCAGAATGCCGAGAATGGCGATCGCGACCATTACCTCGATCAAGGTGAAGCCGCGCGCCAGGCCGGGCCTACTTCTGGCCATATTTCACCGCCGGATACGGGTTGTGCACGCGAAAGACCTGGCGCAGGAACGGCTTTTCCATCTGATCACTACGAATGATGGAGAGTCCCAGCGGAATCTTCTCCTGGTCGATCTGATCCTTGGTATAGACCTTGAACTCGACTTGGAAAAAAACGCCTTTGACGCCATTGGCGCCGATCTTGGTGTCACCCGCCATGCCAATGTCATCCACGACGTACTGCCAGAAATAGCGCGAGGTATCTTCGAAGGGGTACACTTCCGATTCATAGACCGGCCCGGCCCACTTCTTTTCACCCATGTAGCGCGCAAAGGCCTGGTCATGCCGCAAATAGCGCTGGGCAATGATCTTGCTTGGGTCGCCCGTGCCACCCATATTCGGGTCGCTCAATTCATACTGCAACTGGTTCACCTTCGAGCGCACCAAGTTGGCCAGAATAGTCTTGTCGCGCGCATCCCGATACTGCTGCATGCCCATCGGAAAGATGGCCAGGATGCTCAACAGACCGATGGACAAAATCGCCATGGCGGCCAGGACTTCAATCAAGCTGAAGCCACGCTGGCGTCGTGCTGTAGATGTCATTCGCATAGCCATTCCTTGTGCGGTCATCAAAGCGCTTATGGGCTCTCCGCCGGCGCCGGCGTTGCAGGGGCAGCCACGTCCGCCTCTGTCTCCGCGGGCGCCGTTGCTGCCGTCGCGCTGACATTGGTGTCACCGGCGCCAAGCGGGGGCAATTTTTCAATCGGGCCAAGGCGCACCATGCCGGAGGCGGTATAGATGGTCAAGAGCATGCGCCACGGTTCTTTGGCATCCGAGTTGTCATGCAGTACAATCGGATTTGAGGTCGTGAAGGTGATGCCGCCTTCCGCGCCGAACTCCAATTCTTGTTCGGCCTCCAAGGTTACCTGCGGCGGGAACGACCACGGATCGCTGATCATCTTGTCGTCGCCATTATCGAGAATGCCGTCGCCGCTGTCGATAATGACCAGCTTCCACTTCTTGCCGGCCGCCTGGATGCGCAACGCCAACTTGTGATTCTGCGAGATCGCCACGTTGCGGGTCAGCATAATTTTATCACGCAGGGTCTTGGCGGCGCCTTCAAAGCGCATTTTGCGGCCCAGTCCCTCGACCGTCATCAGTGCCCCGGTCATTAGCAAACCGATGATCGAAATGACCACCAGCAGCTCAATCAAGGTAAACCCGCGTGCAGCCTGGGGCTGCCGCGCGCGCATGGTCTTACCAGTTCTTGATGTCATCACCTTTGCCATCTTCATCTTTCATATTCGGGCCGGACGACCAGATGTCCACGTCGAACCTGTTGTAGATCGGCGTCTTGATCCGCAACTTGAACGGCTCGTTCCACGGGTCCACCAAAGCGCGGTTCATCTCCCGGAACTGGAAATCTTTAGCCTCGGCCTTGATATACGGGCCGTGCCAGTCGGGTCGCTGGGTAATCTCCAGGTCCGGATTGCGCGGGTCATTGCGATAGCCGGTCAAGACATTAAAGATATTGACCTGCGGCTCATCGTCGGGGTAGACCCCGAAATCATTCTTATACTGCGTCAAGGCCATCGCGATCATTTGCAGGGTCGACTTGGCCTTGGTGACCTTGGCCTGGTTCATCACCATGGCCGTGCCGCCCACGCCCAGCGTTACCAGCACGCCAATGATCGAGATGACCACCAGCAGTTCAATCAGGGTGAAGCCCCTAGGTAGTGTGTGTGTGCGGGTCATTCGTCCTCCCAGTTCTTGACGTTATCTTTGTTGCCGGGCAGCTTGTAATCAACGACTTCGTCGCGCGTGGCATCGGTTGCCACGTGATCCGGCCCGCATGAATACAGCAAGAATGAGGTGGGATTGATCTTATACATGTTGACTTCACCGTCATTCTTGAAATAGCGATAGGGCTGGCTCCATGGGTCTTTGAAATTACCGTCAGCATCCAGCTCCGCCTTGGTCAGTTTCAGATACGGGCGCCGCCAGGTCGGATGCGATTTGGGGATGTCGCCAGCCTCGGGATTGTAGACGCCATCGTGATCCAAGTCGCCGGTCAAGCAGCCGATGACATCGGCATTCTGGTTGCGCTCGGTGGGTGTCGGCGGATAGCTGCCGATGTCATTGTAATACTGATCGAGGGCGAGCTTGAAGCGCAGGATGCAGGCTTTGGCAGCTTCGATCCGGTTGCGCGCGCCGACGACCCCGATCACGCCGACACTGAGGCCCGCCAAGATCCCGATGATCGAGATCACGATCATCAGCTCCATCAAGGTAAAACCGCGGGTGGTCTGGCGTGCCATACAGCTCCTCCGTCGCATGCGTCAGGGTAACCTAGATCAAGTGGTGGCGGCCTGCGCGGCCGTGCCGTCTGGCGCCGGAGCGCCGGGCGTCGGGATGATCGGCGCGGGGGTGCGCGCCGCAATCCGCATCATGCGTGCTGCCGTGCGCCGCGCCGCCTTCCGTTTGCGCAGCTTCTTCTCGCTGGGCTTCTCGTAATAGGCGTGCTGGCGCACGATTTTTAAAACGCCCTCGCGATCCACCTTCTTTTTCAGACGGCGGATGGCTTTGTCAACCGACTCATTCTTGCGCAACGTAACCGTGAGCACGCTGGTTAACTCCTGCAATCGTTATAAGTTCTGACGGGCACAATGGCTAGTACCATGTGCCCACTATGTTGTGGTATTATAGCGAAAAGATGTCATGAAGTCAATCGCACTGCGAAAATCGAGGAAATCCATGGCAATCCCCTCTTCAACGATACGCCTGCGCGACATACGCGGGCAGGCGTTTGGCCACGCAGTGCAGGTCGAGCCGGGCGTAGCGCTGCAGGCCGTTTTCCAGTGGCACCGCCGGCCAGCCCTGGCCCAGCAGCGGCTGCGCATAGCGCACAAAGTCGTCGGTCACATCCATGCCGCACGCGGCAATCCATGCTTTGGGAAAGGTGCGTGCGCTGCTGGCGACGGCGCTGAGCGGTACTTTATCATAACGGACACGATAGGCTGCGCCCGGCTCGCGCAGCACAGTGGCCATCCAACCATTGCCGTCCTGCACGGCGATCTCGACTGCCTTGCGTCCGACCGCGTACGCTTCATCCAGGTCAACGTCGGAGGCATAGATGGACATCGCGCGCTGATCCGTGCCCGGCACTTGGCAACGCGCCGCGCCCGGCACCGGTAGTTTCAAACTGTTCAAGTAGTTTGTAACGACTTGTGCGACCGTCATTTGACTGGCGCTGAACGACGTGTGGCCGAAGGCATCCTTGACCGCGCCGATGGCGCCGACGTCAAAGCCCTCGCTGACCACCACCATGCAGCGGCCGTCGCGTTCGAGCTGGCGCACGACATTTTCGCCCAGTTGCGCGAGGGTCACGCCGGCTTCGCTCAGATAGATCTGCAGCGGCATCCGGCGTGCCACATCCGCCAGGCGCGCCGCCGCCGGTATGTAACCGATCGCGCGGCCCATCGCCTGCAAGACCAGGACTGGATCGGCCGGCGACGAGCCGCGATTCTCCTCGTTTGCGTTCTGCACCAGGTACGCCCAATAGCGCGCCGTGCTGCCGTAGCCCGGCGTGTGGTCAATCAAGGTGAAGGTGCTGTCGCCGACATCGTTGTCGATGGTTTTCGGCACGCCGACCGCGACCAGATCGAGGCCCTGCGTGCGCGCCATGGCGGCCACTTTGTTGGCCGTGTCCATCGAATCGTTGCCGCCGCAGCAGAAGAAGAAGCCGATGCGGTGGGCCTTGAACACTGCCACGACGCGGGCGAAATCCTCGCTGTGCTGTGGTTGCAGCTTGTAACGGCAGGTGCCGATCGCGCCGGCCGCGGGCGTGTTGCGCAGCAACGTGATCTCACGCGCTGGCTGGGTCGACAAGTCGAGCAATTCTTCTTTGAGGACTCCTTCAATGCCATGCCACGCGCCGAACACCGTGCCAAACGCGGCCGGATAGGCGCGGCAGGTCTCAATCACGCCCTGCAGCGAGGCATTGATCACCGGTGATGGTCCGCCGGATTGCGCGACAATCACATTGGTTGCCATGGCGTCGCCCGGAAGCTTAGCGCGCGTTACGAGGAATGCGTTTGGAATAGCGCCCGAGGGCGATCAGCGCGAGGCAAACCGTCGGCGCCAGCACGGCCTCGGGGAGGATTGGTCCGACCGCGATCTCGACGATCCGCCGCCGCCCACTGTCGCCGACAATCAGCGTGTTGTTGGACATGCAGGCCAAGCCGCGCGGGTACTGCAACGTGCTGCCGCTGCCATCCGTCGGCGCAAACAGATTGATGCCCCAGACGCCCTCGGCCGTGAAACCAAGGACGCCGCTTAAGCCCGCATCCGCAACGAACATCTCGTTGTTGTCGCCGTGGGTGACGGCTACCGGATTGGCGAAGCTGGCATTGGTGATGACGCGGTCCAGGATCAGCGTCGTGCCCGACCAGCGCAGCACGACGATGCGCTTATTGCCGCTGTCCGTCACCAGAATGGAATCGTTGCCATCCACATCCACATCCTGCGGTGCATTCAGTCCGGTGTACTTGGTGATAAAATTGCCGTTGGCGCTGAAGGCCTGCACGCGATTGTTCTTGCGGTCGGCAACCAGGATGCGCGACTGGCTGTCCACGGCAACGCCGGTCGGCGTGTCAAACTGCCCGTCGCCTGTGCCGTTGCTGCCAAACAAGTTGACGGCGCGGCCGTCGCGGGTCAGCACCGCGATGCGCGACTGGGGGCTGTAACCATCCGGCAGATCGGTGACAATCACCCGATCAAGGCGGGCATCGTAGGCCGCGTCATAGGGCACAAAATGGTTGTGGACACTGCTCCACATGCCGGCAAACGTGCCGTCCGGTCGTTGCCAGACCGGCTCTTCGTGCTCTGAGTTGCGCAAACAAATCAAGCGATGATTGCCCGGCAGCAGGGTCATGCCGGCGATATAGCGTTCGAACGACGCCGAGACGGAATAGGCCGGCAAGTCCGGCAGATACATGAGCGGCGTCACCGCGCTTTCGACGCCGTCATTGTGGACGGCCACCACGCAGGCAAAGCGCCACGATCCGCGCGCAAATGTCACATTGGTCGCGGTTGCAGTCGCGGTCGCGATGCGGCTGAGCGCCGCGTCATAGGGCTGGTAGCCCGACCCATACACGACATAGCTCGCCGGCGCGGGCGTGGGCGCAGACCAGCTCAGCGTGACGGTTGCGCCGGTCAGCCGGCAGCGCACGTTGATCGGCGCGGGGTGGGCCGCTGCATCCGCCGCGAGCTTGGCATACACGGTATGCACGGCCGTGTTGCTTTGGCCGCGCCAGAAGGCGATGTTCGCAGCAATGCACTCGAACCACGAGTAGAAGCTCGCGCCCGCGTAGCTGACCTTGACCAGCAGGATATTTCCGCCGACCACGCTAAGGTAGTTGAAGGGATGGGGATACAGCATATAGCCGTTGCTGGTCGAGTACCCGCCGCCGCTGGCCGGCAGGACCAAGCGGCCACTGATATCCGTGGTGCCGGTTGCCACACAATAAGCATTTGAGAAATAGCCGTCACTGCCGCGCCGGAAACACTCGATGGTCGCACCCGCCAACGCATTCGACTGGGTATCCACCACGGCAATGATATTGGTGCGCGGAATCAAGAATTGGAAATCGCCGTAATAGCCGCGCCGCCGGCCAAGCTGGCTGTTCAACGCCAAGGCCGAGAATTCGGAAAACGGGACGTTGCCGTGGTTGCGCATCATGCCTTGCTGCGAGGCTATGTGTTCGGCCAAGAGCGGCGCGCCATCCCGCATCACCAGCGTGCTGGCGCCCTCAACATCGTATTGGTAAATGTCAATCAAGCCCAGTTGATGGGCGACTTCATGAATGAGGCCGTAATCAACAGTCGTGCCAAAGGTGGTGGCGTACCCGGCGGGATCCGTGCCGGTCGTCTGCCAGCGCCCGTCATTCAGGTTGGCATACGGATCATTGTTCAGCAATGCGTCTATCTGCGCGTTCGGCGCGACGACCACGCGGTCAATCCGCACGCGTTCGAGAATGCCGCTGGGCGTGGCCAGATAGGCGGACTGGGTGAATTTCTTCTGCATGTCTTCAAACTGAATCCGCAGCCAGTCGACGGCATTTGAGGTGCCCCAGCGATTGCGCTTGCCCGCCAGCGCATCAAAATATTCGCGTGCCATGAAGTAGCTCAAGGCGAGTGCGCGGCTGGACTCGCTGATGACATTGTTGGTCAGGCTCAGCTCGGGCACTGCATTGGTCGGGTTCAGCTGCAGACTAATGTCGAAGGCGCCGGCATACGTCTCCGCGCCGGCCGGCCACGGAAATGCAATCGCATTGGAGGCAAACGCGTCGCGCGCCAGATAGACGCTGCCGCGCGAAAACTCGTGGCCATTGGTGCGCCAGACAAATTCACAGGTGCCGCCGCTGGTGCCCGCATTGTACAGGTAGCCGATGTACGTAACCGCTTCGCCGGGCAACGGCCAGCGTTGATCGTTCTCCGTGCCCGCTTTCAAGTAGGGCCGCGTGCCGGCGTACTGGACTTGGTAGCGATTGCATTTGGGAAAGCGCTCAATGCAGACGCAGCAGAAATCGGGCGCCAGGGGTGTGCTGCTGATCGTCACTGTGCGGATCTCCGACCAGGCCGATGTCAACGCACTAGAGTCACGCGCATTCACCTTCCAGGTGTGCGCGCCATAGGACAGCGGCGCAGCGGGTGTGAAATTCGTGCCGGTCGTGGCATAGGCCGTGCTGTCCAGCATGATGGTGTAGCCGGCGATCGCGCCGCCCCCGCGTTCCTCGGCCGGCAGCCACGTGAAGGTCGGCTGGGTGTACGCAAGGTACTCGCCGGCGGGCGGCGCCAGCAGCAGCGGCGCGCGCGGCGGCAGCAAATCGGTCGGCGTTGGTGTCCAGGCCCGTGAGAAAAACGCGCTCGTATCGTCACCGCACAGCAGAAAAAGCCGCTGGCCCTGTGCGTCCCAGGCAAGCCCGCCGCCGCGGCCCACTGGCTGCGGCAGGTCATCACTGCGCTGCCAACTGTTGCTGCGCAAATCATACAACCAGATAGTGCTTGAACCGCCGCCCGGCGTGACGATCAAATATGCGCCGCCATCGTAGACCAACGACAAGCCTTCGCCGCCGTCTTCCGGCAACGATGCGCGTGGTGCATACTCGCCGGAGTCTTGATTGTACGCGAACATGGGGCATGCACCACTGCCGTTGGTGCCATGCAACAAATACACCGTGTTGGCGGCAAAGGCAATGCCACCGCCGATGAACAATTGGTTGGTGGGATGCAGCAAGGTGGCGACCGTGGTCCACGCTGCATTGCTGAAGTCGAAGCGCATGAAGGCCGAACGCGGCGGGCTGCCACCGGCGCCATAGGCATTTTCGCCGCTGGAGAGATACGCATAGCGGCCATCGCGATCAATCACCATGCCGCCACCGCCCATGGTTGACGCCGGCCAGCTATTGTCGGCGCCGAGCGCGTTCGCGTTTTGGATTGCATTCGTGGTCGGATTGATGCTGCCGCTCCAGCGCTGATTGCCGCCGGAAATGGAGTACAGCATGCCGTTGGGATGCAGCGCCATGGCGGTCCCCTGCCCGGCATTGTGGTAGGTTGTCGCGATCAGTGTCCACGTGTCCCCTAACGGCGTGTATTTGTACACATATGAGCCATGGTCGCTGATCCCGCCGCGCACGGCGTAGACGGCCGTTGAATTAGCCGCCGCCATGCACGCGCCGGCATAATTGCCGTAGACAGCCACCGGGAAATCCGCCAACGGGGTCCAGACGTCCGCACGTGCCGCCAGCATACTCAGACTGCCAAGACATACTACAAACCATGTGCGCTTCTTCATGTGTTCCTTGTTGCCTCACCTCTGCGACAGACTACGCCGGCGATGATGATCAGCAGGCCAAGCGCGCCGACCTCCGGCACCGGCTGCCAGCCATAGTCAATATCCGCACAGTAGGGCAGGTTAAAACTGTTGGTGTAGAATTGCGGATCGAACGAGACGTCATTGGTGGCCGAATTGTCCTCGAGTTGCGACAAGTCCGGCTGGTACCAATCGAGGCCATCCGGCCCGCAATTGTAATAATTGTTTTCGTAGCTGTAGAGAATCACCTGCAGGTCATCATTGATGTTCATCGAATTATCAACGCGCATGCCCGCGCCGGAATTGGTGCGACAGGCAGGCTCATTGGCAAAGATACAGCGTTCGGCCCGCAGGTGGTTGCCGCCGATGCCCGTACCGGCGCGGTGCCAGACGCCGAGCCCGTCATCGATGTCAAACGAGCCGTCCTGTTCGGCGATGGTGCAATAGCGCAACACGTTGGAGTGGGCCCAGCCACCTTGCGCCGTTGTGTAGAATCCCTGGCCGAAGCCCTCGATCAGCACCCGTTCAAGGGTGACGCCGCCCGCGCCGGTCACGCCGGAAACATACACACCGTGGCCGTTGCGCACCGCAGGCTCGCGCGGGCCGCACAACCAGAGATTGTCCAAGACAATGTCGGCGCAGGCATCGATGCGGATGCAGGCGACGTCAAACAGGTCCGAACTGACCGTGACGGGAATCTGCAGGCCGCTCACGCGCACGTGCGCCGCATTATACAACCGCACAATGCTGTCCACTTCCCAGATTGAATTGGTTCCTTGCACAATGCGGGTCAAGGCCGGGCCGGCGCCGATGATATCCAGGTTTTGAACACCTGCGAGATTGAGCTGCCAGTTGTTCGCGCGGCCCTGCAGGCCGCTGCGCTCATCGGCAAAGTCGCCCGCGCCGACATCCAGCACGTTGTGCGCATACTTGTTGCCGCCGGCCACGCGCGTCAGGGCATAGGTGATCGTCTTCCATGCCTGGGCCACCGAAAGGCCCGTGCGCGCCGCGCTGTTCAGCCCGTTCGTGCGTGCATAATAGCGCGTGATCGGCCCGCCCAAAACATAGATGCTGATGCTGACGCTGTCGGCGCTCTCGCCGTCGTTCACGGCGAAGGTGACATTCGGATACACACCGGTATCCCCCACGCTTGTCTGCCAGGAAAATTGCTGATTGGTCGGGTTGAAGACCGCGCCCGCCGGTACATTCGCCGCGCTGAACACGAGCGCCGTCAGGGGCGTATCCGGATCGGTGGCTTGCACGGTGAAGGCAATCAGGCTGTTGGTCCAGCCCACCACATCCTCGCGCGGGAACGTGATGACCGGCGTCAGACCTGTGCTGCCGGGATGGTAATACCAGCCGTTCTCGGTGTTGCGCGTGACGTACGCGCGCCCGTCCGCCATGGTAAAATAGTCCGGCGCCAATTCCTCATTCGCATTGGTATACCAGACCTGCTGATTGACAAAGCCCAGTGGCAGCGCATTGTAGCTGTTCGATTCGACCTGATAGAGATACCCAAAGCGGTTGGTCGGCGTGCTGGCAAAGATGCCGCGGGTGAGCGCATTGAAGATGCTGTTGCGCACGCGCACCGACGTCGCATCACCGGCGGTGCGTTGATCAAAGAAAGCGCCGTTGTCATCCGTGCGCGTGGTCGCATAATCCGTGATGGTCACATGGTCAATATCAATCGTGCAACTGCTGCCGAGCACGCCCAGCCAAAACGCCAAGCCGCCGCCGCTGAAACAACACTGCGCAATGACCAGCCCGCCCGCGCCGGCGGTGCCATACAGCGCAACCCGCCGGCCAGAGCGATCAGCCGGCGCAGTGTACGGGCCGTCGATCCACACATCGCGCAGCGTCACATCATTGGGCGAATTTATACGAATGACGTTCGCATCCCAGATGCTGGGATAGGTATCCATCACAATCCGCATGCCCTCGAAGCGCGCGCCCGTGCAGCCATTCAGGTCCACAATGCCGGTACCGCCGTTCATCTCCCACTGCTTTGTGCCGCGGGTCACGATGGTCTGTGCTGCGCTTGCGCCGATGACATGCACATAGGCCTTGCTGCGGAAATTCAGTTTCCAATAGGTGCCGTCCGTCTCGCCCGCATAGGTGCCGGCGGCAACGCGAATGACACTGGGATTGCTCGCCGTGCCGGCCGGCACGGTTGCCAATGCATGATTGATGGTGCGCCACGCGGTCGAGACCGTCTGGCCATTGTTGCCATCCGCGCCGCTGAGCGCGACAAAATGCTCCGCAGCCCACACGGGTGCGATTAGCAGCACTACGATGGCGAAGAGGAGTGCGCGCATAAGCGGTAGTGAGGTGGTGCGGCGATGAAGACGATCAGCCACGCGGACGATGCCAGAGCCAACAAAAGCATAGCAATGCTGGCGCTGTGCCGACGGCACATGCACTAAGTGATTCCGGTACTGATTCATTATGAACTCCATAACAACTAGTATAGCACAACTGCGATCACAAGGCAGTCCTGGCCGCGAAAAGCCCAATCCGCGCAGATCGCGTGCGCCTCAGACATCCTGGATCGCAATCTTGTGCAGCAGGTCTTCGTCCTCAATGATCTTGCCGGTGCCCAGCGCGACCGCCGAGAGCGGATCATCGGCAACATGCACCGATAAGCCGGTCTCTTCCTCGACCAATTTGTCCATGCCGCGCAGCAACGCGCCGCCGCCGCTCATGACGATGCCGCGATCAATCAAGTCGGCCGACAGTTCCGGCGGGCAACGCTCCAACGCGTAGCGCACGGCGCCGACAATTGATTCGATCGGATCGCTCATGGCCTGGCGGATCTCCTGGCTGGTGACCACCACGCTCTTGGGCAGGCCGGCGCCCAAGTCGCGCCCGCGAATATCCAGCGTCAGTTCCTCGGCCAGCGGAAAGGCCGAGCCAATCGCGATTTTGATCTCCTCGGCCGTGCGCTCGCCGATCATCAGGTTGTACACCCGTTTCATGTACGCGACGATCGCTTCATCCAATTCGTCGCCGCCGATCCGCACCGAGCGTGAGAAAACAATGCCGGAGAGCGACATGACCGCCACTTCGGTCGTGCCGCCGCCAATATCAATGATCATGTTACCGGCCGGCTCGTGGACCGGCAAACCGCAGCCAATCGCCGCCGCCATGGGCTCGTCAATGCAATACACTTTGCGCGCGCCGGCCCGTTCGGCCGAGTCTTTCACCGCACGCCGTTCAACTTCGGTGATGCCGGCCGGCACGGCAATCACAATCCGCGGCGAGATCAACGTGCGCCGGTCATGCACGCGCCGGATGAAATAGCGCAGCATGCTCTCGGTAATGTCGAAGTCGGCGATCACGCCGTCTTTCATCGGGCGAATCGCGTCAATCGTGCCGGGGGTGCGCCCCAGCATGCGCTTGGCGTCGTTGCCGACCGCCAAGACCACATGGCCTTCGCGCCGGATCGCCACAATGCTGGGCTCGTTGAGGACAATGCCCTCGCCGCGCACGTACAGGACGGTATTGGCCGTGCCGAGATCAATGCCGACATCCCGCGAAAACATACCGACCACATTCATCACCGGCTCGACGATCAGCCGGTTCAGTTTGGCAAATAATCCTTCGTTCCTCATTCCCGTGCTCCCTGTCCCGCGCGTGATGCGGCAGTGTGTGTGCGCGCCAGGCGTGGCGCAATACATTGGCCGGTGGCGCTGGCGGCCACACCGGCCACCTGTTCGGGCGTGCCCGTGGCAATCACCCGGCCGCCGGCCTCACCGCCGCCCGGTCCCAAATCAATAATATGATCCGCGCTCATAATTACATCCAGATTGTGTTCGATCACAATCACTGTGTTACCCGCCGCCACCAAGCGCTGCAACACTGCCAACAACTTGTCAACATCGGCAAAGTGCAGGCCGGTGGTCGGTTCGTCCAAAACATACAGCGTCCGGCCGGTATCGCGCTTGGCCAGTTCACCGGACAATTTGACCCGCTGGGCTTCGCCGCCCGAGACGGTCGTCGCATGTTGCCCCAAGGTGATATAGTCGAGGCCAACATCCCGCAAGGTTTGCAGCACCTTGCGCAAGCGCGGTACGCGTGCAAAGAAATTATACGCTTCTGCGACCGGCATGTCGAGTACCTCGGCAATATTCTTGCCGCGATAGCGCACATCCAGCGTTTCGCGATTGTAGCGCCGGCCCTGGCAGGCCTCGCAGGTGACATAGACATCCGGCAGAAAATGCATCTCGATCTGCTTGATGCCCGTGCCCTGGCACGCTTCGCAGCGCCCACCCTCGACGTTAAACGAGAAACGCCCGGGCAGATACCCGCGCATGCGCGCGTCCGGCAGGCCGGTGAACAAATCCCGGATGATCGTGAACATGCCCGTGTACGTAGCCGGATTCGAGCGCGGCGTGCGACCAATCGGCGATTGATCCACCACAATCACCTTGTCGATCTGGGCGATGCCGCGCACGTCGTGGTGCGCACCGCACGGGTCCGTGCTCTGGTACAATGCCCGGCGCAGCGCCGGCAAGACGGTGTCAATCACCAGCGACGACTTGCCCGAGCCGGACACGCCCGTCACGCAGGTGAACACGCCCAGCGGAAACGCAACCGTGATGTTCTTCAAATTATTATGCGTCACGCCGCTGAAGACCAGCTGCTTGCCGCGCGGCGGCGCGCGGCGTTGGGGCGGCACGGCAATCCGGCACGCGCCGCTCAGATACGCCGCCGTCAGCGAGGTCGGGTGCCGCAGCAAGTCTTGCACCGGGCCTTGAAACACCACCTGGCCGCCCTGCGCGCCGGCACCCGGCCCGAGGTCAATGAGATAATCCGCGCGCAGCATGGTTTCGGCATCATGCTCGACCAGCACGACCGTGTTGCCCAAGTCGCGCAGGGCTTCGAGGGTTGTCAGCAATTTCTCATTGTCGCGTGGATGCAGGCCGATGGTCGGCTCGTCCAGCACATAGAGCACACCCGTCAAGCCGGTGCCGATCTGCGACGCCAGCCGGATGCGTTGGGCTTCGCCGCCCGAGAGCGAGTCAGCCTTGCGCGCCAAGGTCAGGTAGCCGAGGCCGACGTTGCGCAGAAAGGTCAAGCGACTACGGATTTCCTTCAAGACATCGCCGACAATCGCGCGTTCGGCGGCGCGCAAATCCAGCGCCTCGATAAAATCAAAACAGGCATCCACCGAGCGCGCGGTCAACTCGACCACGGTCGTGCCGTTGACGCGCACGGCCCGGCTGTAGGGATTCAGGCGCGCGCCGTGGCAGGCCGTGCAGGGCGTCGCCAGATCGGCAAAACTGGCGCCCAGGCCGTGACAGGCAGGGCACGCGCCGTAGGGGCTGTTGAACGAAAACAAGCGCGGCGTCAACGGTTCGAAATCGGAACTGGTATCGCAGTGCGGGCAGGCATAGGCCTTGGAAAACAGCAGGTCGCCCGGTTGCAGCGGCGTCCAGCGGTTGGTCGGCGGCGGGTGCTGATCACCCGGCCGGGCCACAATCACGCGGCCGTCCGCCAGGCGCAGAGCCGTCTCGACCGACTCCGCCAGGCGTTCACGCACGCCGTCTTTGACCACGACCCGGTCAATCACAATTTCGACGGTGTGCCGAAACGTGCGCGCCAAGGTGGGCGCGTCGGCGAGCGTGAAGGTGCGGCCATCGACGCGCACGCGCACAAACCCGCTGCGCCGGGCGCGCTCGAAGACATCCTGGTGTTCGCCTTTCTGCCCGCGCACGATCGGCGCCAGCAGCTCGATCCGTGTTCCCGCCGGCATCGTCTCAATCGCATGAATGATTTCATCCGTCGTTTGCGGCTGAATGGCCGCGCCGCAGGCGGGGCAATGTGGCACGCCGACATGCGCATACAGCAGGCGAACATAGTCGTAGATTTCGGTCGCGGTGCCGACTGTCGAGCGTAGACCAGTCGCCGTGTTGCGCTGCTGAATCGCGATGGCCGGTGACAAGCCCGTGATCTGATCCACACGCGGCTTCTGCATCAAGCCCAGAAACTGCCGCGCATAAGCCGACAGGCTCTCGACAAACCGGCGCTGGCCTTCGGCGAACAAGGTGTCAAACGCCAGACTCGATTTGCCCGAGCCAGACAAGCCCGTCATCACCACCAGTTTGTGGTGCGGGATGTCGACATCAATGCTCTTGAGATTGTGCTCGCGCGCGCCGCGAATGCAGATCATGGCTATGCTTCACTGAAAACGCCCACCCGCCGGAACTTTTCGTAGCGCTGCTGGCGCAGCGCGTCCGGTGGCATGGCGCATAACTCGTCGAGATGCCGCACCAGCGCGGCCTTCACCAGCTGCGCGGCTTGCTCGGGATTGCGATGCGCACCGCCGATGGGTTCGGCGATGATCTCTTCGACAATGCCAAACTGCAGCAAGTCCCGCGCGGTAAGCTTCAAGGCGGTGGCCGCCTCCGCCGCCCGCTTGGCGTCGTGGAACAAGATCGAGGCGCAGCCTTCCGGTGAAATCACCGAATAGTACGCATGTTCCATGATCAGCACCCGATTGCCGATGCCGATGCCCAAGGCGCCGCCGCTGCCACCTTCGCCGATGACCACGCACAGCACCGGCACACCCAGCCCCATCGTGTCGCGTAGATTGACCGCGATCGCCTCGGCCTGGCCGCGCTCTTCCGCGCCAATGCCGGGATACGCGCCCGGCGTGTCAATGAAGCTCACAATCGGCAGGCCGGCCCGATCTGCCAAGGTCATCAGACGCAGCGCCTTGCGATAGCCCTCCGGATGCGCCATCCCGAAATTGCGGCGCATGTTTTCTTTCACGTCGCGCCCTTTTTGGTGGCCCAGCACCAACACGCGCCGGCCATCCAGGGTGGCAAAGCCGCCCAGCAACGCCTGATCGTCGGCAAAACGGCGGTCCCCATGCAGTTCCATGAAATCCGTGCAGATCAAGCGCAGGTAGTCCAACATATACGGCCGTTGCGGATGGCGCGCCACCTGCACGCGCTGGAACGGCGCCAGCGCGTGGTACACTTCCTGGCTGAGCACATCACGCTTGCGCTCCAAACTGCTTAATTCAGCCGAGGCGTCAATGTTCACTTCGGCCGCGTACTTGCGCAGCTCGGAGATTTTTCGCTCCAGTTCGGCGATTGGTTTTTCGAAATCGTAGGTAATCATCAGTCTTGAATGATCATAGCATACATATTTACTGGTCTTGCGGCTGGCTTGCTCTCACTTTGCTCTCACTCTTGAGGCGGCACAAGTGCCCGCATGGCGCGATTGGCGCAGCTCGCTGTCGCCATTGCCGTTGACTTCGGGGACTTCCTGGCATGTGGCGACATACCACTTGCTGGCACGATCGTGGCGTGTGTTCATGCCGGCATTATACCACACTGACGTGGGGGCGTCAAGCGAAAGAAAAAGCCCGGCGGGGATGATGCCACCGGGCTTGGATTGGCGCGCCAGGGCGGGTGAACATGGCTATCCCCGCCAGGCACGCCGGTGTCGTTGCGTCTGGCCCGTGCCCGCTTCCACGGTCAGCAGGCTTTCAAGCTCCCACACAAGCCACAAGGACAAGCGGCGGTCGCGGTGCATTGCGTCGCGGCCGGGCACGCCAAACTTGCAGCGCGTCAGCAAGCCCTTGCTGGCAAGCCGGCGCAAGTAGCTGGGCGTGATGCCGTATTGCTTGCACGCCTTTGCAGTTGTGAGGTAGCGTTGTGGCGGTCTATCTCGGCGTGTCGGGGGGATTTCGGGGCCGGTCGGTTGCGGATCGTTCATCATGTCCTCCAGGGTTTCGGCTTCATTGAGGGCGGGAACTGGGTGGCGAACGCGGCGAAGTCGTCAAAGCGCACGTTGGGATCGCTGCCGCACTGATACGCCCTGAGCCGATCTATTGAGCCGGCGCACTGAATGCACTCCTCCTCCGTGGCATAGACGTTGTGGCAGTCGCGGGAGTAGCAGCCCGTTAGATCGTGGCGGTCAAGCGCATTGCCGTTTTCCAGGTCGACCAGGTAGTGAATCATGCGCACGTTATGGATGATGCCGCGTTCTGGCACGGGCACAAGCGCCGGGCGTGCCGCGCCGCGCTTCATGCGCTGGTATTCCAGCGCAATCCACACGGGCGTGCCAGGCATGAGCAACGGCACGGCCACGGCTTTCTGCATCATTTCGTCAAAGGTAGGGGGCTGGCGTTTCATGTGCGGGCCTCGGTGATGGTGATATTCTTCGCTTTGTAGAACTCTTCCACTTCCTGCGCCATGAGCTGGTGCATGAAGTCTACGGCCGGCTTGACGTTCTGGGTCGTGCGATAGAGCACGCGCAAGGTCGTGCCGGTGTTGCGGCGCCACTGATCGAGCATCACGCGCGCGGTGTCCAGCGCAGTCGGTTCGGGCGTCGTGGGAAAGGATAGCGGCTTCATGATTGCCTCCCCGTGATGTCGCCTATTTCTTCCTGCAGGTCATGCTGCATCAATTCAACGGCGCGCGGGGCGCTGTTGGCAAGCCCGGCCAGGGAGTAGAGAGTGATGCGAACATGGCGTCGCCATTGGTCGCGGATCAGGTGCATTGCAATCGCGGCGTGCAGCTGGCACGTTTGCACCGCGGGCGCTGGTACTGTGGGTGATTGGTTCATACTACTCTCCATAAAAGACGCGCACAGTGTTGCTTAGTCTACCGAGGTAGAAATGCCAGTCCTCGCGGTTCTGGCACACTGTGCGCGCCGTATATGTGTTGAGTCTTTCGACTCGGTAAACTAAGCGTGAACAGCATAGCATTCTCGCTCTCAAAAGTCAAGGGGTAGCTGCAATGTCGATCGGTGCGATCGCTGGCTCGGATTTCGTGCCCCGATCGGGCGGCGATTCCATGCCGGCGAGGTCGGGCTGCGCGCCGATCTGCCGCAAGCGGTCAACGGTGATGCGGCAATACTCGGATTCCTTTTCAATGCCGATAGCGCGACGTCCGGATCCGGCGGCAGCTACAAGCGTGGTGCCGCTGCCGGCAAACGGATCGAGCACGGCCGCGCCGGGTGGCACGCATTCGCACAACGCGGCCATGAGCGCGGTCGGCTTGCCGGTCATGTGGTGTTTATCTGCTTGCAGCACTGGCACGCGGTAGCAGCCCGGCCAGGGGCCTGCATGGGTCGCCTGCGCACACTGGCCGCGCGTGCCCCACACGATGTACTCGCACTGGTGGCGGAAGTAGCCCTTGTGCGGCGCGCGGGCTGCCTGGCCCTTGTCCCACGCAATGATGCCACGCCATAGCCAGCCAGCGGCTTGCAGCGCGTCCGTGGCAAGCGGCAGCATGCGCCAGTCAGTGAACATGAGCGCATAGCCGCCGGGCTTCACAATGCGCGCGCACTCGGACAGCCACAAGGCGCACCAGTAGCACCATGATCTCCCGTCGCGGTTGTCGCCCGTGAACGAGGGCCGGATGATGCCCACGCCGTCCTGGACGTATTTGTCGCCGGGGTCTTGGTTGCGGTCTCCGCGCGTGAACCCGCCGCTGCTGTAGGGCGGGTCAGTCATGAGCGCGTCGACGGCGTTGTCTGGTAATGTCTGCAACGTGGCAAGGGCTTCGCCCTGATAGAGCGTCACGGCGGGGTCGTGGTGATATGGCTGCATGGTCATTCGTCGGCCTGATCGGGCGGATAGACACTGCGCCCGGACCGCAAAAATGCGCGCACCTGCGCCAGGGTGAAAAACCGTGCCCGGCCGCAACGCCAGCATTTCAAGCGCCCGGCCTGTATCCATTTGCGCAACGTCCGGGTGGTGACGCGCAACTGCGCGGCCACTTGCTTGGCCGTCAATCGCTCTATCGTTTCCATGCGCGCGCGTGCCCCCGGCTTATTCGAGAAAATGTCCATAGGGTCAAGCGCGGCCCTGTTGCCAGAATAAATCAGCCGCCGGCGGCGCCGTGGTAACCGTGCCTTCGTGATGATCATTCAAGGCCGGCGTGCCGGCGGCTGGCTTTGGATCGGGCTTGCCTTCGAGTTCGCGGAGGCGGCGCTGCAAACGCTCTACATCGCGCACAATGCAGGTGATTTCGGGGTAGACTATGTTACGCACCCGTTCAAGTTTGCGCCCGGCTTCGAGGCGTTCAAGGCACACCTGCAGCAAGTGGCGGATGACCGTGGCGTCATCAGCATTGGCAAGCTGTGCGGGCGTGAGCGGCACGGGGTGGGTGTTCTTGACGTGTTCACCTGGTCGCTTGCGTTTCATGCGATAGCTGCGCCCCGGTTGTGGCCGGCGGCCTTCCAGCGGGCTTGTGAGTAGTCGCGCAGGCCGGTGTGGAATAGTCCGTGGCAATGGCTGCATAGCACAAGCGTGTTGCCGGCGTCCGTTACGGCGGGATCGTGGACGCCTAGCTGCGCAACCTGCATCATGTAATGGATGAACAGCCGGCGGGTGCCGGTGGCGTGCGCCGTGTGCCCGCAAGATTGGCAATGCCGGTGCCGCTGCAGCATCGCATGGATGAACGCGCGATAGTGGGCGCGCAAGGTGGCCGGGGGTGTTCTGATACCATCCTGCTGTGGATCGTGGCGCCGCGGGGCTGTCCCGGCTCTGCGCTGGCCGTGCCTATTGCTTTTCGAGTGCATATCGCTTTTCAATTTCAATGAGGCGGCGTTCAAATTCTTCTTGCTTGGTATCTAGGATCAGCGCCTTAAGCGTGCCGGTGCCGGTCTGCGCGGCATAGATCAGCAGGCGGGCCTTCTCTGGCGCAATCGTTTCGGCAATGACGTTGTGAACGGTCTGTTCAATCAGCAAGAGTATGGATGCGGGCGTGCGCATGGTGCGGGGATCAACTGCGGGCACGGTCGCGGGTTCGGATAGTGCAGGAGCTTTCTTTCGCGGCGGTGGTGGCACTGAAGCGCGTTTCGTTTTACGTGATAATGCCGGGGGACGTGGCGCACGACTGCGCCGGCGTCCCCCGCTTTGGCGGTGATTAGACACTGGATGAAACAGACGGAGTGACTGCGAGAGCGTGGGCCTCTTCAAATGCAGGACTGTTCTTTTCGGTCTCATCCGCAACGGTTCCCCGTAACAGTGCGACCTTGCGCTCAATGCGTGACTTAACCCAGCGGCTGACATCTTTCAATTCGAAGTCAAGCTTGTCAAGCTCGTGGGACTTTGTACGCAAACTATCCATTGCATCGCTTGCGTCCGTTACGCTTTGGCGTGCCTTGGCAAGTTCTGCTGCTGCTGCGGCCAATACAGGATTGTTTGTTGGTGCCGCTTCTACCTGCTGGCTAGCCCACGGATCAAACGTGTTGATCGCGCCACGTGCCGCGCCATACTGAGCTTCAAGGCGGCTCTTGATGTCCATTGCGGCATTGAAGTCATGTTTCGCGTAGAAAAGTTTCTGCGCGATGTCTTCCTGTTGGGCAAGAATCGCGGTGTGATCGTCGTGCAGCCATTCAAGGCAGGCATCGAGCAGGGCAAGCTGGCCGTCAATGGTGGGCGGCTCGTTCACCATGATCGCGGTGGGCGTTAGTTTCTTGAGTTTGTCGGGTCTTTCCATTTTGATTTCCTTGTGTTCATCGTATTATGGTATGCTGGCCGGCGCACGCTGCGCGGGCTGGCGCTGCATCTATCTGAGCGCCCCGGATCGACCGTCCGCTTGCGCGGCGTGGGGCGGTTGCTGTCATTAAGCGCCGCGCGGGATGCGCGCAGGCGGCTGGTGATCTTCGCGCATGGCGTTCACTTCGGCGCGCATGAGCGCGAGCACGTCCGGTGCCGGCGCGGTATCGGTCATGTCCGCAACGGCCTTGCGGGTGGCCACGCGCCAGTCCTGAAACGCTTTCGACTGACTGAGCTTGAGGGCGGTGTCTACCTTCATGATGGGTGCCTGATTATGGATTAGAGCGACGCAAGGGTGTCGGTCGTGAACAGCGGGCGGATCCCAAAGTGCCTGAGCTCTTCCGCCGTGTACGCAATCTTGGTCAGTGGGTCAACCCAGTTGCCGTCTTTGTCCTGGTCAAACGTCAACCGGCTTTTTGGCTTTGGCTTGCCGCTTGGGGATAGGCGGTTCAAGCGCCGGGCTAAATTGTGCAAGTGCATAATCGTTCCTATTCCGTGGGTTAGAAGATTGAATCGGTGATGACCTGCTGTATCATGGCGTGCAGCTCGTGCAGTTCATCCATGCTCATGTCGGCCGTTGACTTGCCGGCGCGATCACGGACGGCCTGCTGCGCGTGATTGTCGAGGCCCTTGAACGCGGCGCTGATTTGCTTCATGAGCGCTAGTCGCTGAGCTTGCGCGGCTAGCTGCTGTCCTTCCTGCTGTGCGTCGCGTGGTGGCGGTGGTGGTGCGGCAGGCGGCCGTGATGCCGGCGGCGGGTATGGCGCACGCTGCGCGGCCTGCTGGCGCTGCTGGGCGTGATGCACTTCATCGGCCGTGGCAATGGCGGTGTCTATCCCGATACCGAGCATACCCAGGGCGCGGCCGATTGCGCTGGTCTCGCAGTTCTCGAGCGCCGAGGTGCGGTTGACCTGGCCGTCGCCGATTGTCTCACTGGCGTGGGCGTTGGCAATGATGCGGCCCTGCTCGTCTTTTATCGTGGCGCACATGACAATGACGCCGGCGTCGCTGCTCAGAATGTCGTTGAGCAGTGACCAGCCCGGGTACAGTTCTCGAAACGCCCGGACGCGTTCGTTCACGGGAATATAGGCCTTGCCTTTAATGTCGATCGTTTTGAGGCTGGCAAGGATTGCCGCGCGGGTGCCGGCGGGCGGCACGCTGGCCGGCGTTGGATTCGCGCTTTGATTTGCTGGCGCTGTCACACCCAGCGGCGCGGGTTCTAGATCGTCGCTAAACATGGCTTGACCTGGTGAAGGTGAATCTGGCGCGCCAGGGCAAGCGCGCCGTTGGCGAAAAAACGGGCATAAGCGGCTGGGGGTGCTGGTAGTGCCAGGCCAGCGGGTAGATCGTGGCACGGCGGTGCAACGGCTGCGTGCGTTTGGCCGGCGCTGGTCGGATCGGCTGACACATTCGCCGGCGCCGGTGGGATGAGCACGTCGAGCGCGTTCAATATTTCGCGGCGCTGAGATTCAATCGCGGCGCGTTCGGCTTCGCTCATGCGGCGTGGCCGCGGCATGGCATGGCCGGGGATCGGCGGGCAGGTGCGACCGAGGGCACGGGCGGTGCCTGCGGCGCCGGATTCCCCGGCTGCAAAACGATCGGCGCGTGATGTTCTTTGTTTCATGCCTGTTGCACGCTAAAGGTGAAATGCTGTTGCAGCGCTTGTTGCAATCGTGTATGCAGTATATTTATACTGCAACACGTGCAACAAGCTGGCATTTCACCCCCTGTTGCATCGTGTTGCATTCTTGTTGCATCGTGTTGCATGGCTGTCATTCCTCCCCCTTAAACTGGCGCATGTAGCGACAAATGGTAGAAGCATTCACGCCCAGCATGGCGGCGGCCTCGCGCTGCGTCAGCTTCGGGTTCATTTCGAGTAGTGCGCGCAAGCGTTCGGCGGTGGATAACTCGCGTTCTTCTTGCTGGCATTCCGCGACAATCCAGCAGGGTTCTGTGCGGTGGCCGTGTTCGAGATAGACGTCGCGGCGGATCGTGCCGCCTAGATCGTCCGGCAAGCCGGCGCGTTCGGCATTCTTGGAAAGTCGCAAGCGGTAACGGGTATCCTGATCGGCCTGCGGATTGGTCAACTCGCAGCTACAGCGCGCCCAGTTCGCCAACGCGGAAGTGCCAGCCGCCATGTAGACGCCCTCGCGGGCTGTCCAATGCTCCCTGTCGGTCGGCTTTGGGGTATGGCACACTAAGAGCAGCGCGGCGCTGGCCAGCGCGGGTGTCACGGCGTCGCGGAATGTAAAAAATGAATCCGTGTTATTCAAATCGCACCCACCGACAAAACTGCTGTAGGGATCAATCACAAGCAGGTCGGGCGCGAATTGGCGCACGGCCTGCATGAGGAACGAGCCCAGCCTTTCGGGTGTGTCCCCTGGATAGCTCACGACGCGCAGGTTATCTTGCAGGGGTTGCTGCGGTAAGGCTTCATGCTGCATGACGCCGTGCAGGTCCCGCTGCAACGTGGGCAGGTCGTTCTCGGCTTGGATGTAGAGCACGCGGCACGGGCTCGGTACACGGATGCCCCCGCCGATTGCCCGGAAGAACGGCACGCCGGCGGCGGCGCACGCGGTCAGCTGCATTGCCAGCACGCTTTTGCCGGTGCCGGTACCGCCGGTCAAGAGGGTACAACCGCCCCGCCTGAGCCAGCCGTCCCCCGCCAGCACATGCGCCGGATCACATTCATGTGTCAGAATCTCCACGGGCGTGTGCCATTGTGCCCGCGCATTGGTGTGTGTGGCGATCGCAGAAAGTTCAGACTCTAGGCGCGCAAGGTCAAAGTCGCCGGTCTTGATTGACTCAAGGTGCGCGCGCATGATCACTTCGGATCGCCGCTGTTGCAGTTCCCCATTGAGTACGCTCACGTAGTGGGGCAAGTCAACGGCCGTGGCGGCCGTCTGCGCAAGTTCTGATAGGTAGAGTGCGCCCCCGGCGGCTTCGAGCTTGCCGTTTAAAGACAACGCAACAGCGGGCAGGTCAAACGGATGGCCAGCGGCTGAAAGCTGCGTGATGGCCTCAAAAATCAGTGCATGGCGTGGATCGGTGAAATGGTCGAGCGTGATGCTGGGATCGGTAACGCAAAAGGTAAGCGCCACGCCCAGCACATGACAGGCGGCGCTTGTGAACGTGTCTGGTAGTTGTTTGCTCACGATGTGCCCTTTCCCGTCTCCGTCAGCTGCGCGCCGGAACAAACCGATCTGATAAGAACCGATCAACGTCCCCCGGCGAAAAGCGCACGCGATTACAGACGCGGTAGTGAGGCAGTTCGTGGGTTTTCACGAGGCGCTGCACGCTGCGTCGGCTGAGGGTCGTCTGCTCTGCGACTTGCTGAATAGTCAGCATCTTGCCCATAGCTTCACTTGGTATCGTTAAGCGGCTGTGCCGCGTGTTGCCGGCTGGCGCCTTGCCTACCGTGCGGTAACAGTTTGACACATGGCGGGGCTGTCTGTCACGCTTTGCGGAAGATTTACGGAAGATAAAGAAAAACCCCCGATTATACGGGGGTTGCTGTGCGGAAGTTGACGGGAGAAAACGCGAACTTACATGAGGTGGTGTTGCAGCTTTTCCTTTCCGCCAGCGTAATAGTACCACAATATGAGCACCTCTTGCGTCCATATTTTTTGTTCCCGGCCTTGCCCCTCATGGGGTAGCTGGTTGAACCATCGCCCCAGTGTGTCGTCGTTCACCTTCACTTTGCCAAACTCAACCCCTAACTTGTGAAGTAGTGCTTTAGCTCCCTTAATGCTGCGCACGCGGGCTTCTGTTAGAAGTATTTGATGTTGCCGTGGTATCGTGTCGGGCGCTGCATCATGCCAGGCGCGCAAGTCAGCAATGGTGTACTTGACGCAGTGCTTTGCCGCGAGCACGCTCTCGCTTGCCGCCGTCGCATCAAGCGTGATGACGTGCGCAAAGCTGTCGCGCATGGGCTGGACTGCGTCTGTGCAGCAAGCGATAATTGGGTGGCCAGGCTGGCACAGCTGGTCTACTACGATCAAGTGTTCTTCTGAGGTGAGTTTATCAAGTGTCAACACAAAATTGCAGAACGGCGGATTCCATTCCCAGCCCGTGCCGTCCCGGGTGCGCAGTTTTTCATGGACCTCTCGCGGCATGTAGGTCATGCGCGGCCATTCTTGGGGCATGTCGTAGTGTATGTTGTGATGAAAATGCTCTGAGTCAACATAGCCCATGAGCATCTGGGCCTTGCGCCGGCCTGCTACTGGGTTGCGTGAAATGATTAGCACGCTGTCTGGATTCGGCGCTCCGGGGTTGTGTGTGCTATCTGCAAAACAATCGGCGCGCTGCGGCGCGTCCATATTCCAAAATGGCTGGGCGGCTGGTATGTTAGTAAGGCAGGGCTCATGCTGATGTCCGGGAGTTGTCACGGCCTCTCTGTGCTTTGCTTTTGCAGCTGTGCGTTTTTTCATTGTTTCCCTGCGCCGCGATCGCCGGCGCCCTTCATCGGGTTAAAGTCTTCGGTCATGGCTTTGAGTTCGTCATCGAGTACCCAGGCATAACGCGCGGTTGTCTTCACGTCCGCGTGGCCGGCGTATCGTTGTACGGCCGCAATGTCGTGGGTATGGCGCAGTAGAGCGGTTAAGGCGGTATGCCTGAGCAGGTGCAGGTGAACGTGTCCCCCGCCGCGGTCTTGCACGGCGGCGAAAATGTGCGCCATGCGGTTGCCGATCAGCACGTCGCGGTTGCCCTGCAGGTTCGGGAAAATGTAGGGGGCTCCACGTGGCTGTCCATCAATGATCCTGCGCGCGTCACGTGGCAAGGGTAGCACGATCACGCGCTTGCTTTTCTCGGTATGGTCTGGCCGGGATTCGAGCACGATAGCGCCGCGCTTTGCATCGTATTGTTGCCACGTCAAGCTGGTGAGCTGCGACTTGCGCATGGCACTGTAGAGCATGAAACGCAAGCGGGCGGCGTCAAACGTGCCGTCGGTGTTGTACCACTTGCGCCGATCAGCCGCCACGGACGCCCAAATGCCGCCGGGGTGGGGTGATGCCGCCGGCATAACCCGGCGGGCGTCTTCCTCACGTGCGCATTCGAGTAGCAGGCCGATCTGTTCCTCGGTCAGATACTTGGGGCGTGCCGCGCGTTGCTTTGGGATTTTCATGCCCGCGGTCGGATTGGTGGTCATGTACTGGCGCGCGACGGCGAGCTTGAACACGGTGCGCAGCACTTTAATATCGTTGCCCAGGGTGCCGCCTGTGACTTCCGTGCCGCGCTTGTCAGCCCATTGCCCCAGCATGGCCGGCGTGATGTCTGCAACCGGCATTTGACCCCAGTTCCGGGCAAGTCTCTGAAGTATGTAGATAAATACGTGTAACGTTCTCGGACTGTACCCTGATTGCGGGGACTGCGCCCAGCCGGTTGCCTCCTCGGTCAACTGTTGGAATGTGTACCCCGCCGGCGTAAGGTTGACTGGCAGGCCCGCCTTCTCTCTGTCGCGGTTCACAAGGAACTGACCGAGGGCGACTTCGGCCTGATCGCGGGTGTCGCCGGCCTTTTTCCAGCGGCGCACATTGCCGGGCTTGCCACGCCGCGCGCGGATGCCGATTTGTTTTCCGGTGTAGGATTCAATAGCGTGCTGCCAGTCTTCGGGCGTGTGGATGCGCTTTTCGCCGGCATGGGTGATGCAGTCCCCAGCACCGAGGTGATCGTGCAACGGGTGACTGGCTGGCGGCTTGGTTGTGATGCTACAGCCGCGGGCCCATTTTATCCGGCGGCGGGTTTTCGCAACCCTGACTGTTACGAAGTAGGTGGCCAGGTCAAGCTGCGGATCGGTTGCGGCGGGCGTGTAGGAAATGACAAGGGCTTGGCCGCGTGGCTCTGTCCATCGAATGAACCAGCCTGTCCTGGCCGGAAACCGCGCAAGGTGCGCGCCGGCTTGGTACTTTCTTCCGCGTGTGCCCGTGGCGGCCAATGTCGTGCCCTCAAAGTAAGTGCGCCCAGTGGTGTTACAATAGCTCTGGGTAGAGTTGTGGGCGGCCTCACGGCTTGCCCCCACTGGGCGCTGATACTCGTTTGTGGGGTATCCCAGTGCTGTTGTAACGTGAACAGCATAGCATACCCGCCTGCGAAAGTCAAGGGGTTGCTCTCACTTTTGCTCTCACTTATTGTGTAATATCGGGGTGTGCGTGTCCATGCGCGGCGCGGTGCATTTGCTGCCTTTACCGCGTCAAGATGCCTATATTTACTGGGAGTGTGTACTGTTTTGGGGGACTGCAAGCAACCTGGCGATAAGCGCCGCAAATCATCAGTCTTGAATGATCACTGGTGTGCCAACCCGCACCATGGCGAACACTTCCTCGACATTCTCATTCAGCATCCGCACGCACCCGGCGCTGGATGCCTTGCCGATGGTGTCCGGCTCCCACGTGCCGTGAATGCCGTAGCCCGGGCAATCCAGACCCAGCCAACGCGTGCCCAGCAGATTCTCTTTCGCACCATACGGCACCGGGGCGCTGCCGGGCTTGTACCACGTCGGCTGCTCTTCGCGTAAAATGATACGGAACGTCCCGCGCGGCGTGTTATCGTGCAAGCCCGTGCCGACCGCATACCATTTCACAAAGTTCGTTGCGCCCTGCCAGACGCGGCAGAGCGTCAAGGCATGCTCGGAAATGTCCACCCGCACAATATAGGTCGAGTAATCCAGGCGCAGGGACGTGCCCGGCGCGATTGTGTCGTTTTTCAGCCCGTTCAGAAGCCGCAACTGATCAACCGTGTTGGTCCGCAACTTGGCAATTGTGCTGAGATACTCGCCGCGTTTCACGATGTGTTTGCCGGTAAACGGCAAGGGCCGGGGCGAGCACAGCAGTTTCATGTTGATCTGGCCAAGCCGTTCCCGCACGCGGGTGGCTTCGTCCGTGTTCGCGTAGCCATCCACCAATGCCTGCCACCAGCCTGCCGCAGCCAGTTCGTCGCCGGCCGTGGCCGCGCGTTCGCCCAGCTCAACCAAGAAAGCGCGCGCCCACGGTGTGCCGGCATGTTCGCGCACGTACGCGGCCATCGCGGCGCCCCGGTCCGGGGCTTGGCTGGCCAAATAGTACTGCGCCTCGGCGCGCAGCACGGGATCTTGGGTGGCGGTTAGAACGCGGGCCCAGCGCGCCACATTGGTCGGATTGAGGGCCGTCTCACAGCGCGCCAGGGCGTAGACCGCGGCGGGATACTGCGGCGTCTTGGCAAACTTGCGCACGGCGCGTTGCAGCACCGGCAGCGCTTGGGCGTGCAACCCCAAGTCGCACGCCGCGCAGGCCGCGTTGTATTGACGTTCGAAGGGCACGCGATAGCGCACGTACCACACCGTGAGCGCCAGCGCCGCCGCAATGACCAACACAAACGTCGTCAGCAGGCTAAGCCCTTTTGTCATGGTCCACCACCGTCGTTATTTTTTGGGTGCGTCGCGGGCCTGTTCTTGCAGATATTCATCCGTCAGCGGGAAGAAAATGGCCGTTTTGGCGCGTGCCCTCAACTCTTTCACCTTTTTCAACACATCGTCCGGTGTGTACGCATCCGTGCTTTCTTTCTCTTTTGCTCTGCGATCTTTAGCGCCCTTCTTGTCATCATTCTTAACGCGTGGCGCGCGCTTGTCTTCCTTGCTGACGCTCGGGTTGCCACTGATGTCCGCGCGCAGTTTGGCATAGGAGTTGTCAAACGCGCGGTCCATGGCGCGCCCGTCCGCGAGATCGCGCGCCAGCGCCAAAAAGGCCAGCACCCCGTTCTGGCGCAGATATTTGATCAAGGCCACATCTTGGCGCATCAGGTAATAGACGTCTTCGGCCCCGCTCGGATACGAGGTGGCGTCCAGCAGGCGGGCAATCGGGATCAGGCGCGACGCTTGTAACGGCAGTTGTTCCGTCGTCGCCTTGCCATCCTCCACTCTCTTGCGCAAGAGCAGGATGTCCTTCGGGCTGATTTCACGCGTGCCGTAGCGCCGCACTTGTTGCGGCCCCTGCTCCGTCAGCACACTGCTTAAGCCGCTGATATCACCGGCCAAGCCGAGCGTGAAAAACAGCGGTGCCTGTGATTTGCTCTTGCCGCTGACAATCATGCTGTATTCGTTGATCACCTGTTCGCTGATCGCAAACGCCACCGCTTGATCGAGAAACGGCGTCGTCAGCGGCGTGACATGCACATACAGTTCGCGATAGTCGGCTTCCGTGACCACCGTGCCGGCCGGCCGCGCGCCGCCGCGCTGCATCATCGTCCACGACGCCGGGTCGGCAATCAAAAATATTTTTGCGCGCGCCTTCTGACCCCAATACAAAAACGGGCTGAACAGCAACGCGTCGGCGGTCTGCGTAAAGGCCTGATCGGCCGCCCCGACCAATTGATCCACCGGGCAAATTTCGTCGAACGCTTTGCGCACCGGCGTGCCGCCAACCATCGCGCTGATCGTCTTGGGATAGTACACAATCACATGCTCGCCTTCCTTCATCTCGTACGGATTTGCGCGCGCCAGCTCGATCATCCGCTTGACATTCGGACTGTTGCCGCGCCGGACAACATTCATGGTGAAGGTCAGCGAATTCTTGAAGAAATCATTGATGCCACGCTGGGTGCGCACATCCCAGCCCATCATGTCCATGAATTCCTTCGCCGCCGCTTCCGGCACGCCCGACTGGGCCGCCTTGACTGCATCCGCCACACTTTTCAAGGTTGGTTTGGTGAAAACGTTTTGCACCTCGTTGGCATCCGCTTCCGTGCTCACATTGGTGCCGGCCTGCGTGGCGTTGGTCACCGCGGCGGGCGTGCCTTCAGGGATGGACGTCACCACGGGCGGCGCGGCCGCCAGCGGCAAGGCCAACAACGTCACAAGGGTCGCATAAAAAAGCTGAGATCTGTTCATCGCCGTTCCTGTTCGTTAGGGTTTCTTTGCCGCGGGTCTGGTCGCACGCGCCGGTGTGGCGGCTTTCGTTGCGCTCTTCTTCGCGGCCTGTTCCGTCCGGTACTCTTGCGTCAACTCGTGAAACACCAGTTTCAGATATGCTTCCATCTTGGCATAATCCGGAAACTCGCCCTTCTTGGCCGCCTCGGCTTTCGCTTTGGCATTCACGACCGCCTGGCCCAAGACGTCACGCTGCATCTCCATGTAGGACAGCCCGATTTCCTTCTTGAATTCAGCGCCGCCCGCCAGCGCGCGCGCCAAGGCAATTGTCGCCAGCGGCGCATTCGAGGTCAGCACCGAGATCATCGCGCCACTCTGCCGCACGACGTAATAGCCATCTTCGGCACGGGCCGGAAACTCGGTCAACGTCACCAGGGTTTCCAGCGGCATCAGCCGCTTTTCGGCCAACGGTGCGCGGATACCGGGTCGCACCCGCCCGACGTTGTACATCCGGCCGCTGACCGTGAATTGCGCAACTTGCTGCGCGCCATTGCGCGTCAGGACGGCATCCAAGCCGCCCACCGCGCCAGCCAGCCCGGTCGTGAAGAACAGCGGCATCGCTGCCGTCGGCTTGCCCGTGATCGCTTTGGCATATTCATTGGCAAGCAGCTGCGCGATACTGGTCGCCACGGCTTGCTCTGCAAATTCAAGCACCACCGGCGCGACATACACAAACACCTCGCGATTGGCCGGCTCAACCACCACCGTCTGCACTGCGCCAACCGTCGCGCGCGCGGCCAACATGCTCGCCCACAACTCCTCATCCGCAATCAGATAGATGCGCGCCGGCGCGCCGCCCCAATTGAAAAATTGCTGCATCAGCAGTAATGTGGTGGTTTTGTCATAGGCCCGTTCGGCACTGCTCAGCACCCGTGCCACCAAGCCGGTCGGGTTATAATTGATCAGCTTACCTTTGGTCATCATCGGCATCCGCTGTGGCCCGATCAGGTCACAATGGGCGGACGATTGCTGCAACAGCCCATACTTGCGCTTGATCGCCGGCGCGGCCAAGGCTTGCTCGACTTTCTTCGCCAAGGCGCTCTTGCCGGCATCCTTGACTTGCTTGTCCAGCGCGCGATAGCGCTGAAACAACTCATTGATCCCGGCCGCTGTGTCAATGGCAAAGACGCGCGTGAACAAGGTCACGCCTTTGGGCTCGACATTCATCACCGTCCGCTTGACGCTGAGCACATCCGGCGCTTTGGGCGCCGTGTTGCGCGCCTGGGCCATCGCCGACGGCGTCGAAAAAACGGTCACGTCCTCGTCAGCCAGCGCAGCCGCATTGGTCGCGGCCCGCAGAGCGCCGGCCAGCATGACACTGCCCAGTACTAGCGCTGTCTTCGTCCATGGATTCATACGTTGTCCTTACGCTCACATTGGTTCAACGCTTATGACCAGTATGGCCAAAACCGCCGGCAGCGCGGGCTGTCGCGGTCAATTCGTCTTGCACCACCAACTCGGCCCGGCAGACGGGCTGAATCACCATTTGCGCGATCCGCATGCCGCGCTCAACGGTAAACGCGAGCCGGCCGTGGTTGATCATGATCACGCCGACTTCGCCGCGGTAATCCGCGTCAATCGTGCCGGGCGCATTCACCAACCCGATGCCGTGCTTGAGCGCCAAGCCGCTGCGCGCGCGCACTTGCGCTTCATAACCCGGCTCGATCTCAACCGCAATCCCGCTGGGAATGCAGCGAATATCGCCCGGCTGCAGCAGCACCGGCTCCCCCACCGCCGCATACAAATCCATGCCGCTGGCGCCACTGGTTTGATACTGCGGCACGGGCAAACCCTGCCCGTGCGGCAGAAATTGCAGTTTGAGCTGTGGTCGGTGCTGCATCGCGATAGCTCCCTGCTCATTGGACGCGCGGCCGGCGCTTCAATTCACACCGGCCCGCTGCCCTTAACGCCGGTGGCGCTCGCCACCGCGGTCGCCGCCACGCCGGTCACCGCCGCCACTGCGCCGGTCACCGCCGCGGTCACCACCGCGCCGCTCGCCGCCGCCGCCGCCACTGCGCGAGTTGTGCTTGCTCGGGTCAAACGGCTCGTCCAGCAGGCGCATCGTCAGGTTGACGCGGCCGCGATCATCAATCTCGATCACCCGGACTTTGACGAGATCGCCCACTTTGAGCACATCCTCAATCGAGTCGATGCGCTCATTCGAGATTTCGCTGATGTGCACCATGCCTTCGTTTTCCGCCAGGATTTTGACGAACGCACCGAAGGCCATGATACGCGTCACCGGGCCTTCATAGATCGCCCCCAGCTCGGCCTCGGCCACAATGGCGGCCACCATCTCCCGGCCTTTCTCGGCCTCCTCGGTCGAGGCGCCGGCGATTTGAACCGTGCCGTCATCATCGATCGCGATCTTGGTCTTGGTCAGCTCTTGAATCTTGCGCACATTCTTGCCGCCCGGCCCGATCACGGCGCCAATCTTGTCGATCGGAATGGTGATGGTCAAAATCTTGGGGGCAAACGGCGAGATTTCCGGACGCGGCGCGGCCAAGGTGCCTTTCATCGTCTCCAGAATCGCAAGGCGCGCCGTGCGCGCGCGTTCCAGAATCGTGGCGATCAGTTCAACCGGCAACCCGTCAACTTTCAAGTCAACTTGCACGCCGGTGATGCCTTGCGCCGTCCCCGCCACCTTGAAATCCATGTGGCAGAAATGGTCTTCGTCGCCGACAATGTCGGTCATCAGCACGCGCGTCTCGCCCCGCTGCACCAGCCCGACGGAAATGCCCGCGACCGGCGCGCTGATCGGCACGCCCGCGTCCATCAGCGACAGGCTGCCGCCACATACCGACGCCATGGAGGATGAGCCGTTCGACTCGGTGATGTCACTCGTAATCCGGATCGTGTACATGAACGCGTCCGGCATGACCTGCCGCAAACTGCGCTCGGCCAGGTCGCCATGTCCGATCTCGCGCCGGCCCGGGCCGCGAATCGGCTTGGCCTCGCCCACCGCGTACGGCGGGAACGAGTAATGCAGCATGAACTTCTTCTCCGTCTCGCCGGAGAGCAGTTCCATGCGCTGGGCGTCGTCGCTCGTGCCCAGGGTCACCACCGCCACGCTTTGCGTTTCACCCCGTACAAACAGGGCCGAACCGTGCGTCCGCGGCAAAATTCCGACTTCGCTGGTGATGGTGCGGATGTCATCCAGACCGCGTCCGTCCACCCGCTTCTTTTCGTTCAGGATCATGTCCTGCATGCACGTGCCGACCAGCTCGTCAAACGCCATCGGCAGCACCATCTTGTTCTCTGCGGCCAGCTCGGCGTTGATCGCCGCCGCGCTCGCCAGCTCGTCGCGCAGCGCGCGCAACTGCGTGTTGCGCTCGGTTTTGCCAACGATTTTCAGGGCTTGCGCGACCCGCGGCCGCATGCCGGCCACCAGCGCCGTCATCGCCGCGCTCGGCAGAATCGGGGTGTACGTTCGTTTCGTCCGGCCCAGTTTCTTGACCAGCTCTTCCTGCATATCGATCAGCGGCTGCAATTGCTGCTGGCCAAACAGAATGGCTTCATTCACCTCGGCTTCCGGCGCCTGGCGCGCCACGCCTTCGATCATGATGATCTTGCTGCGCGTGCCGGCGATGACAATATCCAAGCTTGATTTCTGGCGCTCTTCGAACGGCACGTTGATCTTGAGCTGCCCGTCAATCTTCGAGACGCGCACCGCGCCGATCGGCTCGGCAAAGGGAATATCGGAGATGTGCACCGCGGCCGAGGCGGCCACCAAGGCCAGCGTGTCCGGGTCTTCCGTCGGATCGGCCGAGAGCACCATCACCATGATTTGCACTTCATTGAAGTAGCCGTTGGGGAACAGCGGGCGCAGCGGGCGATCAATACAGCGCGCCGTCAGGGTTTCCTTCTCGGTCGGCCGGCTTTCGCGTTTGAAGAAGCCGCCCGGAAATTTGCCGACGGCGGTGAAGCGTTCGCGATAGTCAACCGTCAACGGGAAGAAATCAATGCCTTCGCGGATGGTATCCGGCGAGACGACCGTCGCCAGCACGACCAGACTGCCGTGTTGCAGCCAGATCGCGCCGTGGGCTTGGCGGGCGATCCGCCCGGTTTCCATCGTCAGTGGTCGGTTAAGAAATGTGGTTGAGACTTGGGTTGTCATGGGGTCACCTTATGGTGTTGGCTAAAAGCGCAGTTGGAAACCACCGCAGACCGCGCCGCGCGCCAACAGGTTCGTGCGATCCGTGTCGGGAAAAAATCAGTAGAGAAGTAGTCCAAAAAAAGACACGTGATCAACTGACTCTGCGGACACGAACCTGTCATTGCGTCGTTCGGTATACGGTGTGGCCGCCGGTTGCCCGGCGGCCCCACACGTTGTGTTTTCTATTTGCGAATATTCAATGCGTCAATAAGCGCCTTGTAGCGCGTGTGCGCGATCTTGAGCAGGTAATCCAGCAGCTTGCGCCGCTTGGCCACCTGCTTCAACAGGCCGCGGCGTGAATTGTGATCCTTCGGATGCGCACGCAAATGCTCCGTTAGCTGATTGATGCGCTCGGTCATGATCGCCACTTGCACCTCGGGCGAGCCCGTATCGGTCTCGTGCGTGCGGTACTTGCTGATCACTTCTTGTTTCGCGGGGCCGGCGAAAGACATGAGTACTTACCTTGGGTGCGCTGCTTTCAAGAAAACAGCCGCTACGCCCTCGACCACGCTGACCGGCGTTGTGCGGCCGCCTAGTCCAGGGCACGTTCACTGTCAACCCGGTGCTGACAGTTTGTTATCTAAGTGGTCAGTATACCAAAACCAGGCGTGAAAGTAAAGCGCCAATTGCATTCGCGGCGAATGCAGTTGCTGTTCTGCCGACCACCGATCACTGCATCCACCCACGATCGCGCCAGCCGCGTGCGTGCATTTCTGCCCGTCGCCGCCGCACGGCGTGCGGCGTGCAGCACATCACGCGCAACGCCGTTCCGCGGCTGCAATTGAAATTCGTTGCCCCAACGAATTTCCTCACATGCCACTTGTGCATTTTGCGCCAGCTTGCTATTATTAGCGCCATGAAATTGTTCTTGACCCTTTGCACCACGCTGTTCTGCGCCGGCCTCCCGGCACAACCAGATGCGCATCTGACCGTCACCCAGACCATTTTTGTGGTCTTGGCCGACGGCGAGAATTCCTCGGCCGACGTGTATGCCTATCTCGCGCAGGCCGCCATCGGCCGCTGCGCGGACACCTACATCGTGACCGGCGCCACCGGCCTGTGCGCGGTGCACCTTGTCACCGATCAAGCCGGCTTCCAACGCGCCCTGGCAACCGACAACGCCAATATTGTCTATGATGGCCACGCCAATTTCGGTCTCGGCCCGTCCTTCATGCAAGCCCACGGCGGCTGCCGTCAATTGTCCGATTTTATGAACATTGGCGAGCCACTCGTCGGCATTGACTGGGCCTACCTCTGCTACGATCAAGGCAATCCCGATTTTGAGATTGCACGCGCCGACTACGCCGACGATCCCAGCACGCCGGAGGAATATGCCGACGCCTGGATGTATTACGAAGAGCTGCCCGATGGCGCCGTCGCCTTGCGCTACGCCACGGCGGGCGGCGACAAACGCATGCGGCTGCATTTCCGCCGGCGCGGCTTCCGCCCGACCCGCAGCATGCACGTCACCGAAGAGCCGCGCCTGATTCGTCTGGTCGTGCGTGGCGGCGCGGACGACTTGCCGGTGCAACGCTGGCGACGTCTGTTCATCAAATCATGCTACAGCGGCCAGTATTTTTTCAATGTCTTTCGCCACGGCACCTTCTTCTACAGCAACAACGAAGTGATCTCGCCCTACCCGGTCACGGCCTTTATCAAAGGCATTGTGGACGGCCTCACCGATCGTGCCCTGTGCCTGGCTTTGAATGATGCCGAGAATGCCTATCGCCCGATCGAGTTCCCCATGCCACGCTATGCCTACTATACTTCGTTCGCCGCGCAAGAAGTAAATAACCATTGATAGTTGACCAATGACCGTTAAGCTTGCCATAGTTGCCGCGCTGGTTCACACCCTTGCCGCTGGTGCGTTTTTTGGTATCTTCGACCCGCGCGCGGCCCAAATCGCCGCCGAAGCGCGCGTCTGGACCATGCGCTTCAACACCATGGGTGCGGTCGGCACCGATGATTGCGCGGTGGTTGCCTTTGTCCGCGACGATCTCAACATCAACGATCCGGTCTTCACCTATGCCCTGGGCTGCGCGCTGCACGAGCCATATACGGAAAAACCGCCGCGCAACGGCATCAGCAATATCTTCGCCAGTGTCGTCTTTGTCGCGCGCGTCGCGCCCGACAAATGGCTGGCCTGGCTGGCGAACTACTACGACAAACTGGATCCGCGCGCCCGCGCCACCGTGCTCGGCACGATGCGCTATACGCCGTATGCCGAGTCATATCTTGTCCTGCAAGCCGCGCTGCAGGATCAGAACGAGGTGCCGATGGAAGTCACCAACCCAATCCCCTATTGGCCGATTCGGGTCGGCGATATCGCGTACAGCTGGCTGTGTCACAAACTCGCGGAACACGGCGACTGGCCGCCGGCGTATGACCGTTGGAATGTCATCAGCCCCACCCACCCGATCGCCAACCGCGATGAGATGTTTGCGCGCCTCAATGCGTTTTGGTGTACCAATAGCCCGGTCATTCTCTCGAATCTGCCCCACCTGCTGCAGGCCACGCCACCGTCCACGGTGCTGGCGCCCGCGACGCTGGATGCATTGCTCGAGCGCATCCGCCGCATCCCGCTCGTGACCAACGCGCCGCTGGTGTTCTAAGGTTAAGGTCTGATTCTGAAGACCCCCGCACGACTCCGCCGCCGGCGGGATGATCGGCGTTCCCATCGCTGCGTGCGTTTCTGCCCGTAGCCGCCGCACGGCGTGCGGCGTATTCAGGGAAGCACCACACGCGGAACGCCGTTCCGCGACTACATCTGCGCAGAAGACCCAGCACGACTCCGCCGCCGGCGGGATCGGCGGAGAGGCACGATGCCGCGTCTAACGCCGCTGCGAACCAGGCCGCACCAGCACGTTGGTCGTGTCCAGTACATCCATGACCCGCTCGACTAATTGATAGATGACCACGGCTGGCTGCTCGCGTTCGATGACCGCCGCGTCAAAGTCATAGGTCCACAAAAACACACTGCGTGAAAAACATTCTGCCAGAAACGGATTGCTGCGATTGCCAAATGAATCCCGAAAAATCACCGCGCGTGGCAACTGCTTGTTAGGATGTTCGGTCGCATAGGCCAAGTAATCTTTCGGCAGGGCATACGGCAGCGCCACATTTGTGGCCATAAAACCGGTCAGTGGGCACACCAGCACGTTGGTGTCGTGATAGGTGTCTTGCAGGCCGAGCATAAACGCCAAATCGCTGCCCATGCGCGGCTCTTCCGTAATGGTGCATGCGCTGGTTTCAATGGGCGCAACATTGCTGACCGCGCGCGCCACTTCGCGCAGCAACACCTGCTGCGCCAGCAATGCGCCGTAGTCATTCCAATGACTATCCGTCATCAGATACAGCAGGCGCGCATAACGCGCCGTGCTGAAGAGCATTTCCACGTCCACGACCGGCACCGTAGTGCGGGTGCGCAAGGCCGTCACCACTTGCTGCAAGCGCGATGCGCCGGCCGCGCGCGGCAAACTCGGCAGCATGTGTTCGGGATAGACCGAACTCTTGTTGGGCGGGATGAAGACCACATACGCAATCCCGCGCTGACGCAGCCAATCGCAACGCTGCTGCTGGGTATGGACAATCCGCGCAAGTTGTGCGGCGCTGAACTGGCGCGTGCGTTGATAATCCGCCATTTCACCGTTGCCGGCATAATACAGCCAGCCCGCCTGCCCGATAATCACATTGTTAATTTGCGGCACATGCAGCCCGTGCACCATCAACTGCATATAGGCCCGCACCAGCAGACTGCGCAAGCCGAATTGATCGTCAAAGTAGCGTTCAAACAGCCGCGGATATCGTTGCACCGCGCCCATGCTGCGCGGCGCGGGCGGGCGCAGTGCCAGTCGCCGTTTTTCCGTCAAGGCCGAGCGCGGCGCAAGCCCGCTGTACATGGTAATCATCGGCGCATAGATGGCGATCAGAAACACCAACAGCAACGCTCTATTCGCGCCTTTTTGCATGTGGTTAGAAGCGGAAGTATATGAACGGATTATACGTGCCGCTGGCGATAAACATCGCGCACAGCAGCAACAGCGCGCTCAAATAGAGCGTGCCAAGCCACGCGCCCGCACTGGTGCAGGCAGCGCCGCACCATCCGCCGCAGCGCTGCGGGAAGGTCTCCCACCAGCGCACCAGCCACGGCACCACCGGCAGACTGCCCAGCGCGCCGCAGACCATGGCCAGCGCAACATCCGGTGTCACGTACATGCCCAGGGTGTGCCGCGAGGCGCCACTGACGCCACCCAGCACGCCGATGAACTGCAGTGCATGCGTCAGCGTTTCCGCGCGAAACAGGCACCAGCCCAGCATCACGACCAACAACACATAGACGTGCTGCAGCGGCGACCAGAGCGCATCCAGCCAGCGGCCAAACCGGCTGCGTTCGGCCACCAGAAACACGCCGTGATACAAGCCCCACACGACAAAGCTCCAACTCGCGCCGTGCCACAGGCCGCACAGAAAAAAGACCAGCAGCAGGTTGCACTGCGTGCGCCAGGCCGCCCCGCGATTGCCGCCCAGCGGAATGTACAAGTAGTCGCGGAACCAGGTTGACAACGAAATATGCCAGCGCCGCCAGAACTCGCGAATGGAACAGGAAATGTACGGGAAATTGAAATTCTCAAGGAACTCGAATCCCAGCATGCGGCCCAGGCCAATCGCCATGTCTGAGTAGCCCGAAAAATCAAAATAAATCTGGAGCGTGTAACACCCCAGCCCGAGCCAGGCAAGGCCGGGTGTCAGTTCGTTGGTGGGCAAGGCGAAAATTGCGTCGGCCGCTTTGGCAACCGTATTGGCGATTAGAACTTTCTTGCCCAAACCAATCAGAAAACGCTGAATACCACTGGCGCAACGATCCAGGGTGATCACCCGGGTGGCGAGTTGCAGGGCAATGTCATGGTAGCGCACGATCGGCCCGGCGATCAATTGCGGAAACAGCGCGATATACAATGCCAGCTTGAACAGATTATACTGCACCGGCGTTTCGCGGCGATAGACATCCAGCGTGTACGACATCGCTTGAAACGTGAAGAACGAGATGCCGATCGGCAGCATGACATGCTTGACATACAGCGGCGCCGCGCCGCACCAGCCCAGCATATCGTTCAGATTGGCCACCAGGAAATTGGTGTATTTGTAGATGATCAGCGGCGCCAGATTCGCGGCGATGGCGGCGGCCAGAATCCAATGGCGTGCGCGCACGTCACGGACCCACCCCAGCACCAACCCGAAGACATAGTTATAGCCGACGCAGGCCAGCATCAAGAACACGATGCGCGGCTCGCCCCAGCCATAAAACAGCAAGCTAGCCAACAAGAGCCAGGTATTGCGCGCCCAGCGCGGCAACAAGAAATGAACCGCCAAGGTCAGCGGCAAAAACCAGAAGAGAAAGATAGCCGAGCTGAATACCATGTCACCTTTCAAATCTCAAATTTCAAATCTCCTCAGTCACACTTTGCCCGGCAAATAGTCGCTCAGAATCGAGCCGCCAATAAACTCGCGCAAGATCGAGTTGTCGGGAATCACGTCGGCGCTCAGTTCTTCAATCAGGTTGAGCAGTGCCAGCAGCCGGCGGGCGGTGACATTGCTGCGACTGTACGATTTGACCTGGAGCAGCAAGGGATACGCCAACGGTTTCAGCGCGGCCAGCTCATAGACCAGCGCGGAGTTGAACATGGCATGCGCATATTCTTGGTACGGGAAGATATTGCGTTTTTCGCCACTGCGCACTTTTTCCCACATGGCCAGGGTGTCTTCCGCCGTCCAGCCGCGGTGGGCGGCATCCCGCACGATCCGGCGCAGCAAGCGCGTGTCGGTGGTCGAGACCCGGTTGTGCCGGTCAATGTTAAGTTGGGTCAGGGCCGAAATGTAGATCCGAAAGACGGACGCTTCCGGCACCGACGGTAGCAGCGCGGGATTCAAACCGTGAATCCCTTCGGCGATGATGACGTGATCCTCGGCCAAGGTCACGGTCGGCCCGGCCTCGCGTTTGCCCTCGATGAAGTTGAAGTGCGGCAATTGCACGGTCGCGCCGGCCAGCAATGCGCTGACATCCTTGTTCAACTGCGTCAAATCGAGGGCCTGCAAGGCCTCGAAATCATAGAGGCCCTGGGCGTCACGCGGCGTAAACGCACGATCAAGGAAATAGCGATCCATTTCGAGCGTGAACGGACGCAGGCCGTGCGCCAGCAACTGGATTGCCAGGCGCTTCGAAAAGGTGGTCTTGCCGGACGACGACGGGCCGGCAATCAAGACCAGGCGCGCCTGGTGATCCAGATCCGCAATCTGCCCGGCAATATGCGCGATCTTGCGCTCATGCAGCGCTTCGCTGACCAGCACCGTTTCACGCGCGCGGCCGGTCTTGATCGCCTCGTTGATCTGGCCGATATCCTCGATGTGCAGCAGGCGCAGCCATGAGCCGTACTCGCGAAAGACGGCGTGCAGTTTCGGCGCCTCGCGCAGCGGCGTCAGCTCGCCCGGCTGATGCGCGCGCGGATATTGGAGGATGAACCCGCCCTGCACCTCGCGCAGCGCGAACTGGCGCAGATAGCCGGCCGACGGCACCATGTAACCATAAAATGCATCCCGGCGTTGGCGCAGCTGATACATCATGAACTGGTCTTTGCCGCGTTTGTCCACCAAGCGCAACTTGTCTTCTTCGTTGCGGCTGCGGAAAATCCCCTTGGCCTCGTCAATCGGCACTTGGACGCGGGTGATCGGATCATCTTGTTCGATCAAGGCATGCATGTGCGCTTCCAGCTCGGCCAGCTCTTCGGTCGAGAATTGCGGGTCGCCGAGCACCTGGCAGAAATAGCCGCCGGCGGGAATACTGTAATCAATGAATATTTCGGCGCGCGGATACAATTCCTGCGCGGCCGTCACCAGCAGAAACGAGAGCGAGCGCCGGTAAATGCGGATGCCCTCGGAACTGGCGATCTCGAGCGGCTCGATGAATTCGTCGCCGCGCGGCGCGTAGGTCAACTCGCGCAAACGCCCGTTGGCCAGCGCGGCAATGACCATGAACGGTGCGTCATAGAAGGCGCGCGTAAATGCTTCAAGGGTCGTCCCCAACGGACCTTCGAGGACGCCGCCGTCAGGGAAACGCATTTGCACGGTCGTGCGCGGCTGGGCACTAGCAATCGTGGGTGGGATGGTCATGGATTAGCCTTGCGCAGCGGCGGGCATGAACTGCGTCGCAAGCTGGTCATAGTAATCAATGATGCGGCGCACATAGACGCGTTTTTCTTTGTAGGTGCCGGGGAAGAACGAGCGTTTGAACCCATAAATGATGATATCGCGCAAGGCCGCCGGTGTCAGGCCAAAGGTCGCGCAGGCCAGTGCCAGCTCGCGGGTCATGCTCGTTTTCGAGACGGTGCGATTGTCGGTGCAGAGGGTCGTCGAGAGGCGTTCCTCGATCATGCGGGCAAAGGCGTGTTTGCGGATGTCGCCGATGTGCGGGTTGGTCTGCACATTACTGGTCAGGCAGACTTCGATCGTGATGCGCCGATTGGCGATGTACTGAGCCAGGTTGCGCACATACGCCTCGGCATCCTTGACCGACATGTCCTGGATTTTGTCGGCGGCAAACAAATAGTAGCCGTGGCCGATCCGGTCGGCGTGCAGCAGGGTGATGGCTTGGAAAATGCTTTCCGGGCCGTAGGCCTCGCCGGCATGCACGGTTTTCATGAAGAAGTGCCGGTGCGCCAGTTCGAACGCTTCGGCATGATCATCCGGCGGATAGCCGTCTTCCGGGCCGGCGATATCAATGCCGACGACGGGCAGGCCGAGTTCATCGCGCGCATAAATCAGAGCCTGCACCATCTCCAGCGACGCCAGGGCAAAGACGCGCTTGGCGCGCGTAAAGCGGTGCAGATTGAGAAATTGGTCATAGTGCTCTGACATGCCCGGGAAAATCGCGCGCATGGCGCAGGCAATGATGCCACACGCGGCCGGTGGCGCGCTGCCCGCCACCACGTCCGCGCGCCGGTTGAATTCGTCTTTGGCGCGCTGCAGGCCGCGCTGCACCGCGGCCAGCACGTCTTCGATATTCTGTTTGCTGTTGACATGCAATTGCGGCGCGAAGCGCACTTCGAAATAGCGGACCCCCTCGTCGAAATTGTCCCAGGCGAATTCATACGCAACGCGTTCCAGCGCCTCGGGCGTCTGCAGCACCGCCACCGTGTACTGAAATCCTTGCAGATAGTCAACCAGATTGGCGTATTGATCTTTGAAGACCAGCGCGGCCAAGCCGGCCTCGGTGGCGGAGGGCAGGGCCACCTGCTGTTCGCGCGCCAGCTCGATCAGAGTGCCGATGCGCAGGGAGCCATCCAGATGCACATGCAGGTCGGTCTTGGGGATCGCCCGCAGAAAATCTTCGGTCAGGTGAGTGATCATAATCCGTTCTCGTGTCGTGAATGCTTGAGCAACCGTTGTTCACGGTGACACGCTATTGTAGCATATTTCCAGCTTCGTGAAGGGGTGCCCGCCATCTGCGCTGAAACGAGGTGCGGCAGCCCACGGCATCGCCGCTGCGCTGAAAAGGACGCGGTGGGCCATCGGAACGAACCATGTACAAAGCGGACATTTTTACTGACATGCAACAATTTTTCACCCCGCTTGACTTCAGCCGACAGATATGCTATACTAGTGCGGATGATAAATAATAGTGATTGGTTTCTAACACCTTAAACACCTTAGGAGTTCCCTATGAAGAAGCTCATCTGCAGTCTCTCTGTCCTGTGCCTGTGCGCCGTATTCAGCGGCTATGCGGCAACCTACTACATTGGCCCCGCCGGCAGCGATGCCAACAATGGTTTGTCGCCCGCAACCGCATTCGGCACCTTCCTGACCGCCACGGAAACGTTGCTCAACAATGACACGCTCGTCATTCTTGCCGGCGTTTACACCAATCCGGCCAATCGCCTGGCTGTGACTGAGCCGCAACTGCACTTGGGCTTCAAGACCAATGGCGTGCTCTTGTCTGGCGTGACCTTCAAGGGCGAAGGCCCCGACAAAACCATTCTGTACATTGATGCGGCCGCCCCGGGCGCCACCGTGGCGGATGCGCGCATTGTGCGCTTCTATGGCACGAACAACAAAGTGGAAAGCCTGGCCATCAAAGGTGATTTGAACGGCGCAAGCTGGTGGTATCCGGTGGTGTATATCATCAATAACTTCTCGGGTGGCGTTATTTCCAACATTTACGTCAAGTTCCCTGATACCCAAGTCGACCGCGCGGGCATCTCGCCGGTGTGGAACAACTCTGTCACGAACTTGCTCGTCACGCATTGCTTGGTGGATGGCGGCGGTATTGGCGTCAGAGATTTCAACAATGCATGCTACCATTACACCACGTACCGCAACTGCACCCTGGTCAACCAGCGCGACATCAGTAACGCGGGGCGCGGCATGGGCGTCATCGTGGAAGGCAATAATGGTACGATCATCAAAAACAGCATCATGATGAACCAGTCGCAGTATGCAATTTCACTGTGGAATCCGGCCGAGGGCACCTCGACCACCACAATTGCGGATTGCATCTGGTCCGGCGCCACCAACGGATTCATTCAGGTGAGCCCCGCCACGGTCGCCAACGAATCCGGCACGTTGAATGTCGATCCGAATCTGCAGACCGACCCGCTGGGCTTGCCGTATTGCAGCCCGCTGACGTATGCCAGTTATGGCTGGCGCGTTGTGCCGGAACCGGCCGCAGGGCTGGTGCTGGGCTTGCTGGCGCTGGCTGGCTTGCGCAGGAAGTAAATATTCGCCGAAAGTTTGCGAACATGATAAACGCCCGCAGGCATACGCTTGCGGGCGTTTTTTTGCACGGTAGTTCTTTGCAGTAAAGAACATTATTGGTGACATTTGCTACACTATAGCCTATGAGTCCTGTCATGAGATTGTGCGCAGTGGCCTGTGCAACTGCGGTACTGCTGGCCGTCGCGGACGATGCGTTCCGCGCCTGGCACGACGTCAAGGGCCGCGCCATCACCGCAAAACTGGTGACATGCGACGGCAGCACGGTCACGTTGCAGCGCCAGGACGGTCGGCAGAGCACCATGGCACTTGCCCAGCTTGCGCCGGCGGATCGCATGCTGGCGACCGCACTTGTCACCCGCAGCACGTCCGCCGCGCGCATTGCCCTGACCGGCGCCAACGGCGCGCAGGTGGCCCTCGCCATGCCGGCGCCCGCCACCGTGCCCTGTGGCATTATGATCGAAAGTTGCGCGCCGGCCGCTGCGGAAGTGCCGCTGGGGCAACAGGTCACGTTGGCGATTCGCTATCAATTCACCGCGCCGACGCGCGTGCGCCTGGTCAAGGATGCCGCCATGCCAAACGTTGACGTTGCCGGCATTGACGTGGTCTGTTCGCAAGGCATGGGCACGGCGCGCCTAGGTTGGATGACGGCGAAGAAGCCGATGACCCAGCAAGTGATCGCCCTCGAGCTGCGCGACGCCATGACCACGCGCAGGATATTTTTCCACACCGAGCTGTTCTGGAAGCGCGCCAGTGAGATCAGCGCGACGCCGGCCCAACCGGCGTTCATCCGTTGCCCGGTCCCTGACAAACCGACTTGGGCGCTCTGCACCGTCACGGTGGATGACGCCGGCCAGCACGTGCCGGGCACGCTCACCTTCTCCTTTGATGATGTCATGAAAGTCAAGGGCACCGCCGTGTTGTCGTCGGCGCGCAGCCACACCAGTATGGAAATTGGCGACATTCCGCCGCTCGCGCTGGCATATTTGCTGGCGCTCGATTTGCAGGCTGCGACCGAGCGCAACGCCGCCGATAGCAGTGCGGACGCCGCGCCGGCACCGCCCGCGGCGTCCCTGCCCGCGTCATTCTCGCTGCGCCCGGAGTACAAACGCCTGGGTCTCGATGTCGGCGATCAAGGCCGCCGCGGTTCGTGCTTGATCTTCGGCGTGATCAACCCGCTCGAGTTCCACCTCGCGCGGCGCGGCAACAAAGTAAAACTCTCCGAGCGCTTTACTTCATGGGCCGCCAATACCGTGCGCGGCAAGACGGGCGGCAGCGAGGGCTACACGCCGGCGGACGTGCTCAACAGCATCAAGATGTACGGCTACACCACCGAGCACATGTTTGGCGCGGAGTATCGCGACAAAGGCAATGTTGGCCGGCCGGACAAAGACGCCCTGGCGGATGCCGCCACCCGCCGTAACGTGCAGGTGGCCTTCTTTGGTCTATCAAGCCTGACCGCGGCCGACCTTCAGGCCATGTGCGCCGCCATTACTTCCAGTAATCCGGTGACGTTGTGCCTGCAATGGCCGCAAGCGATAAAATTCGGCAACCGCAAACTCATCCGGCCATGGAAGAAGGCGGACGGCGGCCACGCCATCATCGCGGTCGGTTATGAGCTGGACAAAGACAAGCCCGGCGGCGGCATGTTCGAGGTGCGCAACTCGTGGGGCGACAACTGGGGCAGCGACGGCTATGCCTACCTGTCGTTTGAGCTGCTGCAACAGAACCATCAATGCGCCTTCATGATCGCGCCCGAGTAAACGCAGCTTTAATACAATTTGTTGTGAAATGAGCAGTGAACCGAACAATAGTGTCAAGGACGCGCCACCGGCGTTTTCCCTGGTGGTGCTCAGCTGGAATAACCGCGAGCATCTGGGGAACTGCCTTGCTTCGATCCGCCGCCAGACCTGCCGTTCCTTCGAACTGATTTGCATTGACAATGGATCCCAAGATGGCAGCCGCGCATGGCTCGCCACGCTCGACCTCGCCGCCCATGTTCAGGCGCCGGCACGCACACTCCTGCTCCCGGTGAATACCGGCTTCGCAGCGGGCATGAACACCGGCCTGCGCATGGCCCGCGGCACATGGCTCATCCCGCTCAATGTCGATATTGTCCTGGCTGATGACTTTCTGGAACAGGCGGCGCGGGTCTTCACCGCGCACCCTGACATCGCCAGTATTGCCCCCGTTGTGTACCAATGGGACAATGGCCCGACCGACCGCGTCGCCACGACCGGCATTTGGCTCTCGCGCCATTTGAGCGCCACGACCGACGTCCGCGACACCAGCAGCGAGCGCGACGTCTTTGGTCCGGCGGGTTGCTGCCCTATTTTCACCCGCGCCGCGCTCGAAGACACGCAGCTTGACCGCCGCTGCATCGCGACGCACGAGCCCTGCTTTTACGACGAGCTCTACTTTGCCTACGGTGAGGATGTCGATCTGTTCCTTCGCCTGCAATTGCGTGGCCATCGCTGTCTCTATACCACCGCCGTGCGCGCCTGGCATGTCCACTCGGGCACGCAGGCGGGCGTCGCGTGGCACCACAAGAGCGGCGCAACGCTGCGGCGCTTCCCCGCAAACGCGTTCTACACCTGGCTCAAGTGTCTGCCCGCGTCGCTGCTCATCCGCTGCGCACTGTATGTGTTGGGCATGCCGCTGGTGATGAGCGTGCTGCTGCTGCGCCGGTCGCCCGGCAAGGCCTGGTGCCCGCTCGTCGCCTACTTCGCGATGCTGTGGCACCTGCCGCGCACGCTGCGGTTGCGGCAGTCAATCCAACGCACACGGCGGGTCAAGCCTCGGGCGCTGGCACCATTCTTCCGCTCATAGCCCAATGCAGATACCTTGAACACGCTGTTCGACAAAGGCATCTTCACCATTTCGATCGACGTCGAGCTTGCCTGGGGCGTGGTGGACATACCCATGACCGCCCAGCACTATGCCGCCGTCCATCGCGAGCGCGAAGTGGTGCGCCGATTGCTGGACTTGTTTGCCACGTACAATGTCCGGGCAACCTGGGCGCTGGTGGGCCATCTTTTGCTCGACCACGTGGCCGAGCAAGGCGGTACGCCGCTGCCGGATTTCCCGAGGCCCGCAATGGCCGATGAAGCCGACTGGTTTGCCCAGGTGCGCGATGCGCAGCGCCAGGCCTGGTGCGCCCGGGACATCGTGGACATGCTGTGCCACGCCACGCCGGCGCAAGAGATCGGCAGCCATTCCTTCGCCCATCTCCGCTTCGACGAGCAACGGACACGCCGCGCGGCCATTGAAGCGGATATAGCCGCATTCACCCGCCTGCACATGCGCGAACACCTGCCGGTCAGTTCGTTCATTTTCCCCTACAACTGCGTCGGGTTCCAAGCGCTGCTGGCCCAGGCCGGCGTGCGCGCGTATCGCGGTGTCTCGCCGCGGTGGTATGATGGCGTGCGCCCCGCCGGGCTGCGCCGCGTCCTCAATCTGTTGACCGTTGCGCTGGCACTGCCGCCGCGCACCGTGCTGCCATCCCGCGCGCCGAGCGGCCTCGTCAACATTCCGGACAGCATGCTGTGGTACAGCAGCCGCGGCATCCGGCGGTTCCTCCCGCCCGGCGCGCAGGTTCGCAGGGCTAAAGCCGGCCTTGACCGCGCCGCACGCCACCACCGCATTTTCCACCTCTGGTTTCATCCGTCGAATTTCGTGTTCGACATGAACGGGCACCTGGCGCGCTTCGAGGCTGTTCTGCGCCATGCCCAGCGCTTGACCACCGACGGCACGCTTACTATTCTCACCATGCACGACATCACAAGGAGATTGCATGACCCAGCCCAATGACACCGCCGCACTGCGCGCGCGCGCCATCCGGGAGCATCACGAAACCGCCGGGCTCTTCGACAGTTTCTACAAAACCATGGCGCAGGACTATCACAGCAACTGCTTCACCTACGGACGCCAGAAGATCAATGACGTGCTCGATGCGTTGTTCCAAGACGTGCCGTCGGGCGGACGCGTGCTGGATGTCGGCTGCGGCACGGGTGAACAGCTCCGGTACTTCCAGCAGCGCGGCTACGCGGTTGACGGCGTTGAGCCGGCCGTCGACATGCGCAAGCTGGCCTGCGACCATAACCCGGCGGTGAACATTGTCGAGGGTCTTGCCACGGCACTCCCCTTCCCCGACCGGACCTTCGATGTGGTCATGTCGTTCGAAGTGCTGCGCTATCTCGGCAACGACGATATTCAGCAGGCATACCGCGAAATGCTGCGCGTGACAAAGCCGGGCGGGCAGATCATCATTACCATGGTCAATCTCTGGGCCACCGACGGCTTCGCCCTGTATAATGTGCTGCACCAGCTGGTCAATACCTTCCGCGGCCAACCGCCGCCGATCCACTGCGCGTTTGTCACCCCGGGCCGTGTGCGCCGTGACTTCCGCGCCGTGACGGACAAGCAGGTCGTGTGCTACGGCCGCATGTCGGGCTGGCTGCGCTTGTTCTATAAGATCCATGAAGGGTTCGGCGCACGCATGGCCCGCCTTCTCGAACCGCTCGATAACTGGCTCTCGCGCCAACGCTGGACCGTGCCGTTTGCCGGCCATCTCATTGTCGTGGTGAAGTGCTGAACAGCAGCGCACATCTCTTTCGTGGGCAGGACAATCTTGACGATAGCCAGCGCACCCGTTAGGTGCGTATCAGCGCTGCGCTGACGGAACGCGCGCCAGACGCCACATGGCGCGCAGACACCCGAACATCAGGATGGCCACCAGCAGTGCCAAGGGCAGCATAACCAGCGGCTGAAAGCCCGCCGGATGCAGGCGCGCCAGGCGCGTCAGAATGGTGCGGGGGTCGTGACTGGCGGTGTAAAATGGCGCCATCTGCCAGAAGATGCCGATCAGCTCCGTGCCCACAAAGTTCAACCAGACCAAGCCGGCATAGACCAGCATCACCGTGCGTGACAACAGCGCGACGCACTGCAGCAGCAGCGCCAGAAACATGGGCATGGCAAACATGAAATACCACGGGTTGGAGGCCGCCTGATTCCACGTCGCCTTGATCAACGCCGCATGGAACAAGAGCCCCGCGGCGAGAAAAAACGCCGTCAAGCCAAAGACCAGCGGCGTTGTCCACGACGAGAACAGGAACTGTCGCCCGGACGGCACGCCGCGCCAGACACGCCAGACATGCAGACCCAGTCCGATCAGCAGCGCGAACACGGCACAGCGCATCAGAAACTGATGTGTTTCGCGCAACCAGCGTGGCGGACGCAAGGCGCTCCAGCCGCCGATCCAGGAGGGACCGGGGTAGACCAAGGTGCGGAACTCGCGCGCCCAGTTGATGGTGCGGACTGCCTTCCAGACGTCGCGCGCCATGGTGCCGCGCTGCCGCAACATAAGGACTTCCTGCGTGCTGGCAAGCGCGCGCTGGCCGGGCGGATTGCACAGCGCTGAAACGCCAAAGACCGCGCCGAACACCAGCACGCCCGCCAGCGCACCGCGCACAAACGCGCCCCCGCGCAGGCGGTACCGCCAGGCATACGCGCAATACGCCACCGGCAGAACCGGCAGCACGGTCAACATGGTTTGCTTGACCAGCACAGCCAAGGCCACGCATGCGCCGGCCAGACCGGCGTGGAGCGCGAAGCGCTCACGCCGATGCAGCATGATGCAAGCCAGGGCACACATGCCCAACAGGATTGCTAAGGCGTCGTTCGCGATGCGAGCCGCGTTAATCAGGTAGAGCGGCTGGAAAAATGCGACCAAGACCATCAGGCAGCGCGCCATGCGATCCGGCACCAAGCGACCGAGCATCACGCCGAAGACCCACAGCGCCAAACCGGCCCAGACGATATTGATCATGCGCAGCAAGTAGATCGCGCCCAGCGGATGCCGCGGGGCCAGCGCTTGCCAGAAAGGCTTGACCAGCCGGTAATACAGCGGCGGATGCATGGATTCGTACAGGTTGATGTCGGGCAGGGGCATGCGGACCGCTGCGGGCACGGCGTTGCTCCAGAACTGCGCGTAGTGCTGGGCGCCCCACGGCCGCAAATGTTTCAACGCCCAATGCGAATGCGGCACGCTCAGCAGGAGCGGCCGCAGCGTCAGCGGCACGCTGCTCTTGAAATAGACCGGCGGCGTGCCGTGTTCAGTGTAATAGGCCAGATAGGCGATATGAGAATACTCATCCCAGCCCTCGATCGGCGGAAAAACGCACAAAAATATCCAGCCGCGCAGGATGAACACGACCGTCATGGCCGTGACAAACCGCAGCCACCAGTGTGACCGCGCCGCGTGTTCGCCGCGCGTGTCCTGCATCAGAAGTTCGTCTGCTGTGGGTGCGGTCATATGGCATGCCTATAAGACGCTCAGTGCGGGTGGCTGGCTGCGCAACCGGCGCATTCTTTGTTAGTGATGCGATTTGGAAGAAGAACGCTCCACCAACCGCCTCCGCTTACGTTACTCGAACTCGAAATATAATACGAATAGTGTGATGAGAAGTCAAGCGAGTTTCTCCAACGCCAGGCGTGGACGCCCTGTGGGCGCGGCAGCTACAGCAGATGCATCGGCGCGCTTTGCGTCGCCGACGCCGGCGCGACGCTCACAATCCCATTGGTGACGGGTTGCGCCACGGCGGCGGCCGCGGCAAATGATGCCAGCACAGCCATCATCAAAGTTTTCATCGGGGGATTTCTCCAGGAAGAAACGGCCCATGTATTTCTAGAACGGCAACGCAGGTTCGCCCACTGCAGGCATGTCCACCACAAACGCGCTCTTCGTGCCGCTAACTACGTGCACAGAGGATGTACAGGCTGTGCCTGACGAGACGGCGACGCCACCCCAGCAGTAGGCTGCTCAGCAGTATCGCGGCAGCCTGCGGTTCGGGCACCATGATGATGTCCTGCTTGGTGTTGGCATGGGCATCAATGGTGACATGTACCGGTTCACACCCCGGCGCGGTCACGCTCCATGTGCAGGCTCCCTGAGCCGCATCGAAGCGGTAATAGCCGGCATCTGATGCAGCCATTGGATCGGCTGCCCGATAGGCGTTGGCGCTCTTCCGTGTTGCCCCGTCCACGCGCGAGATGACCGCATTGGTGATTGGCAAGCCATTAGCACCAAAAATCATGCCCTCTATAATGACCCTGTTTCCGTGCATCTCCATCGTCAAGTTGGTTGCACCGGGAACCAGGATGATAGGCGCCAACGCCATCCTGGTCCAGCCATGTTTCTTCAGCATCACCAGGTACTCGCCCGCGGGCATGCTCACCGGGCCGAAGTTGCCATTGGTGTCTGTAACGGCCGTGCTGTTCGAGGCGAACTCGACGGTCACTTCAGCAACACGCTGGAGTGCGCCTTGGGCAAATACGGTGCCCGTGACTTGCACCGTGCCGGCGGCGGGCGTCAGGACAATGAACTCGCTGTTCACGTCGTTGGTGAGCACGATGGTTCTGAGGAGGCTGGCGTAGCCAGATTTCTGAATGCGGACCATGTGCGGTGCCGCCGTGGGCGGCCACGTCTCCGGCAACGCCGGGAAGCCAAACAATCCTTCGTGATCCGTCGTGGCGAATTGGCCATCGCCCAAGAGCACTTCCAGTATGGCGCCAGAGATGCCGCCGTATGCCCCGGGCAGGCCGGTCACCACTTGGCCCGCATAAATGTAGTACGTCGGGGTGAAACAGATATTGTCGGTGAATTCACCCTCCGGCCCGATGGAGATTGGACATTCCTGCAGCTTGGTGCCGCGGCGGAGCAGCGCGCGTTGTGTGCCAACACCTGCATCAACCAAGAACAGCCCTTGCGCGTCGCTGACATCACGGTGTTCCGCAGCCGTTGACTGGTTTGTGACGGTTACGGTCACGCCGGGCAGGGGGACGTTGGGGATGTATCCCGCGCTGATGACGCGACCGCCCCATCCGGGTACGCGCACCGTTACAATCGCAGATCCGCTCACGTACTCACCGTCAAACACGGCAAGGTTGAAGCGGTAGATACCCGGCTTGGCAAGTGGCGCCGTGGACACGGTTTCGCCATGTGCCTGTTCCGGCGCAATGAGCCCCTGCAGCGGGTTGTCGACATCCTCACGCCAGTCGAATGTAAGTGGAGAAGGCCCGCCATCAGGGTCGTATGAACCGCGGCCATCAAGCCCGACCGTGAGGCCCAATCCGTGCAGATTTGTTTCCGTGAGTGAGGTGCCCGTCACGACCGCGGTGGCGACCGGGGGTTGGTTCGGCTGCGCAATCGACACCGTGGCCACGTCGGTGCCGGTGCCGCCGTGGTTGTCGCGTACTTCGCATATGACGGGATATGTGGCGGCCGCGGTGTAGAGGTGGCACACCGTGTTTGACACCAACCACTCCGTGTCCCAGGTGCCGTTGCCATCGAAATCCCATTGATACTTATGGCTGTCCAGAACGCCGGGATCGACCACGACCGCAACGAACCAGACCGGGCTGCTGATGCAGCCAACAAGGGAGTCGCCGATACTAACGCGTGGCGCCACATTGCGCACGATCAAGGTCGTTGTGTTGGAGGCGACGTGCGGAGGCACGGCCTCGTCGCGAACAATCACCATCACAGCACTGGTGCAGGGCTGCATGGTGTCCGTATACACATAGTCAAGGTTGGTGCCGCTGAACGGGGCCACGACCGTTTCATCGACGCGCCAGCAATACGACAGATCCATACCGCTGGATCCTGCCGCGGTGAAACTCACGGGCGATCCCTGGTCCGTTGCGTACGGGCCATTGGCGTTTGCCACGACCGTATTGTCGGCGACAACAACCCGCGCCGAGATCACATGTGCGTTGCCGGCCCACGGCGAGGGCGTGATGGTGAAGCTGGCCCAGGAAGTTCCATTCTCGAGCAACGACCGGTCGGCAAATGCGGCAATCGCCAGCATGTGATTGGTCACGAAGCCTGTGCACGGCGCTATCGACAACCAGGCGTTGCTGGCGGGGCCTTCAATCGTGAAGTTGTACGTTAGACTGCCGCGGTTCCCCAGAAACACGCAGAGCGCAGTTTGATTTGTGGAGAAATCGATGATGGCCGGCTTGACAATGGGCTCTGCGACAATGGTGGCCTCGTAGGCACCCATGTCACTGTAGCCGAAGAGTATCCGGTTGGTGCCCGCAAGGTCCACCGATCCGGGCGCATCAGCGTTGCACGCCGCATTGATGCATGGCGAGGATGCCTGAAGCCGGTAGTTTCCTGCCGTTGCATTCGCGAACTGCGGATTCTCGCAGATGTTGTCACCACCTGCGTATGGGTCGGTGCAACTGTAGCTGAACGAACAGTCGCCGTAGTTGCCGCCGCTGTTCCCATACACGATGCTGTTCCGCACCGTGCACTGATAGGCCGCCGCACCATACCATCCCGCGTTGTTCCGCGTGACCGTGCAGTTCCGCAGGGTGCTGTAGCCCGCCGCGCCGCCCAGATAGCTCGACGTGTTCTCGGCAATCACACAGTTCTCCGCCGTGGCGCTCCACGTGCCCCCGCCCATCTCGCAGGCGTTGTCCGTCACCACGCAGTACTGCAGCAGGCAGTTTGCCGCGCCACCGCCGTGCGGGCTCGATCCCGCGCCCGTGTTGCCCGTGATCCGGCACCAGCGCACCACGCCGCCCTGCACACCCGCACCGTCCGCGCTCGCGACATAGCCGCGCGTGATCGTGAATCCTTCGATGATGCCGCCGCCCGTCACGTGAAAGCACCGTGTCTGGTTCTGCCCGTCCACCACCGTGGCCGCCGCACCATTCACGCTCTGCACGGTGACGGCATTCTGCACCTCGATGCCCGACGTCAGCAGGTACGTTCCGTTCGTCACCAACACGGTGTTCCCGTCCACAGTCGTGTCCAGCGCCGCCTGGATGTCCTGCGCGGCCGTCTCCCAAGTCGCATACGGAAAGCTCGGGTTCGGATTGTTTGCGTTGACGTAGCGGTATTGGCCGATCGGTATCTCGGCGCGCAGATAGGTCACCATCGTCGTGGCGGCGTTGCCCACCGCGTCCGCCGCGATGACCTTCATCTCGTTGCTGCCCAAGCCCAGCACCGCCATATACTGCCATGTGTTCCCATACGCCGCCGCCGCACCGTTGACCGTCAGGCGTGTCACCCTCACATTGTCATGGGCCGTGATGGTCATCGCCACGCTTGCCTCGGTTGTGACATATGCATTGGACGGGCTGATGCTGTCGATCATTGGAGGTACCAGGTCGGCAAACAGCCCGCCCAGTTCATAGGCGCCCATGTCCACCGTGCCATGTTGGATTCGGCTGGCTCCATCAAGATCGGTCGAGCCGACAGCATAGGCGTTAGTACCGGCATTGGCGCACGGCGAGGAAACCTGAAGCCGGTAGTTTCCTGCCGTTGCATTCGCGAACTGCGGATTCTCGCAGATGTTGTCACCACCTGCGTATGGGTCGGTGCAACTGTAGCTGAACGAACAGTCGCCGTAGTTGCCGCCGCTGTTCCCATACACGATGCTGTTCCGCACCGTGCACTGATAGGCCGCCGCACCATACCATCCCGCGTTGTTCCGCGTGACCGTGCAGTTCCGCAGGGTGCTGTAGCCCGCCGCGCCGCCCAGATAGCTCGACGTGTTCTCGGCAATCACACAGTTCTCCGCCGTGGCGCTCCACGTGCCCCCGCCCATCTCGCAGGCGTTGTCCGTCACCACGCAGTACTGCAGCAGGCAGTTTGCCGCGCCACCGCCGTGCGGGCTCGATCCCGCGCCCGTGTTGCCCGTGATCCGGCACCAGCGCACCACGCCGCCCTGCACACCCGCACCGTCCGCGCTCGCGACATAGCCGCGCGTGATCGTGAATCCTTCGATGATGCCGCCGCCCGTCACGTGAAAGCACCGTGTCTGGTTCTGCCCGTCCACCACCGTGGCCGCCGCACCATTCACGCTCTGCACGGTGACGGCATTCTGCACCTCGATGCCCGACGTCAGCAGGTACGTTCCGTTCGTCACCAACACGGTGTTCCCGTCCACAGTCGTGTCCAGCGCCGCCTGGATGTCCTGCGCGGCCGTCTCCCAAGTCGCATACGGAAAGCTCGGATTCGGATTGTTTGCGTTGACGTAGCGGTACTGGCCGATCGGTATCTCGGCGCGCAGATACGTCACCATTGTCGTGGCGGCGTTGCCCATCGCGTCTGAAGCGACCACATCGAAGATGTTGGAGCCGAGTAACAAGGTCGCCGTGCAATGCCACGCCTCGCTGTACGTCGCGTCCACACCGTTGACCGTCAGGCGTGTCACCATCACATTGTCATGGGCCGTGATCGTCATCGTCACGCTGGTCGCTATCGTGACAAAGCCATCCGCCGGACTAACACTATCGATTATAGGTGGAACCGTATCCGCAAGGACCGTTCCTGCGCACAATGCATAGATTGCCATCCACACACAAGTTGCACGGATTTTCATAAAAATCCCGCTGTTCAATTCGACAATTAATGAATGCTGTGTCTCGAACACTTCATTGTACTGTTTACCGGAAATATAGTCAAAGAGAGTTGCGGATCGTGTGAATGATGCAGAAGTTGGATGACGGTGTTGGGAAAGGCGGCCGGGATGGCATCCGCGAATCCCTTGCGCCCGTCGATGCAGCAGATGAAGATGTCTTCATGGATACATGCACTGTACCCGGTTAAGCGGAGTGGTCCCTGCGCTGCGCCACACTCGTCGTTTTTGCGGCTCCGCTCCGCGCAGGAGCCACAGTTATACCATCGTCCTCGACGGCGTCAACAACAAGATCAAGGTTATCAAGTGTAGCACCCATGTACGCGGCGAAAGCATTACGTTGCCCGGGTTGCCGCGCGCAGCGCGGCCAGCACCGCCGGCGTGAAGACCGGCGAACGATAGGCCAGCAAGCTGTTGTTATGCCAGAGTGGTTCGTCCGCCATCGGCACGCGCGACTCCCCTACCGCCGCCGGCCATAACGCCGTGCCTGGGATCGGTGAATATTCCGCCAGTTTTGCTCTCACCCCAAACTCCTCGCGCACATAGCGAATCGTTGCGCGCACTTCGTCAACGGTCTGGCCGGGCAAGCCCACCAAAATATACATACCGATCATCTCGCGCGCAAAACCGGCTGCCAGCAATGCCTGTATGCACTGCGCAACATCTGCCGCCGCGTACTTCGCGCCGGTCGTGCGCACGCGCGCGGCATTGTTTGTTTCCAAGCCAAGCCGGATCGTCGTGACCCGCGCCGCCCGCATCGCGTCGGCGACTTCCTGCGTCATCAGGTGAATGTGCAGCGCGTTTGGTAGATGGAAACGCAGCGGCCAGCGCTGCGCCGCGGCATGGCGGAGCAGCGGCACAATGCGCCGCGCGGCATTGACCAAGAGCGCGTCGTCATAGAAGGCAATGTCGCGCACACCGAAGCGCGCGCCGGCCGTCTCGATTTCGTCCGCCACGTGCTGCCACGGGCGTTCTTCAAACTGCGGATAGAGCTGATGCGCAACGCAATAGGCACAGGCATTGACGCAGCCGCGCGACGTGCGCAGCGGCAGGTAGCGTAGCGCGGGATACAGATCCAGCGCCGGCGACGGCAGGCCGGCAAAGCTTTGCCACGCGGCCGGCACGGTGCACCGGCACCCAAGCTGTTGCGCCACGTGCGTGACAATTTCGACTATGTCCGTGCTGGTGACCACGCGATCCGCGCCGCTGTGCGCGGCGGCATGGGCCGTGCATGTTTGCGCATAGATGCCGCCGAGCCAGATCGGCGTGCCGGGATAGCATCGGCGCAGGAACGCGATCGCGTCCTGCACGCCCGGATACACATAGGTAAACTGAGATGTAATTAGTATTAGTTTGGGCGGCGGCACGGCCGACAGCAGTTCTTGCGCGCGGGCATGCGACAGACCATAACGATAATACCACGCGCGCGGCAACGGTTCGAGCGGCGGCGGCGCTGCCCTGCGTTTCATATATTGGGCGGTGCCGAATTTCTTCAGCACCGGCGGCGCGATGTCGGCCGCTGTGTCGGCCGGGCCGTACTGTTGCACATCCAGATAGTCAAGCAAGGCGACGTTGATGCCCAGCGCACGCAACGCCGCGCCGATCTGCAGCAGGCCCAGCGGCTTGGCCCATAAATCGAGCGCGGCATAGTCGTAGAGCGGCGGATTGACTAGCAGGACGGTCATACACTATCGCGGCGGAACACAGATGCCAGGCTGGCGCCTGGCGCTCCCATAAGCACTACTCCAGCGCCATTCTTCAGCGTTTGTCACCAACCCCGCCTTGACTGGATTCTCATGAATGTACTTCATGATCGCGTTAAGGTGTTGTTCATTCCGAATAAACCGGTCCCAATACTCGCGCTGCCACACCTGGGAGCGCCAGGCTCCAGCCTGGCTCTGCGTTTGCGCTTGCGTTTCCGCTTGTGCCTGCCTCTGCCGCATGTATTCTGCGATTTTTCTTTCGCTGAACGACTTCCACGAAGCTACAATCTTGTCCAACGTCCATTCACCAAGCGGCTGGATCAACACATGCACATGATTTGGCATCACCACCCATGCCAGCAACTGATACCGTTCACCATCATGATGCAAGAATGATTCTTGGACCAATTCTGCGATTGCGGGTTCCTTCAGCATACAACTGCCATGGCCAGCATCGATCCATGCCTCCAGCCACGTGCATCGTTCGGCATCCATGTGTTCAGGGGCAACATCGCGCAGTTCAACATCCAGACGTGTGACCACATCATGCGGTAAACTGTCCGCCACGTGATAGGTCACATGCTGAAGTAGCATGCCTGATTCGAAATGCGGCAGGTAGCCGCGCGAATGCCAGTATGAGGCGGGAACCATTAGGCAAGTTCGGACTTTATATTAGCGCAAAACATGGACAAACGCAAAGCCAGGCTGGAGCCTGGCGCTCCTATGCGCAAACGCAGAGCCAGGCTGGAGCCTGGCGCTCCACTTCACCGCTTGCGCAGCAGGACAACGTCCTGGAAATAGACGCCCGGCTGCTCTTTCCAATTGCCCGGATAGATGCGTTCAATCTGCAGCGCCGTGCCGGCGGTCAGCAGTGCCAGCCCCGGCGGGGTCACGCCCACGGCCACTTCCGGGCACGCCGCCCAAGTCGGGCACAACCACGCGCCACTCGGCGAACACGGTTTATCGAAGACCCACCAGCGTTTGTCGGTGGTGTGATAGCGCGCCGCGCGGTCGGTGCGCAACGGCAGACTTTGCTGATAGGCCTCATCCAGCACAAAGAAGGTGATCAGCGCCGCGCCGCCGGGCCGCAGTACGCGGTCAATCTCCTTGAAATAAAACACGGCATCGTCTTCGTTCAAGTGGGTCCAGACCGACAGGGCCGTGACCATGTCAAAAGCGGCGTCGGCCACCGGCCAGCGCACACGGTCGCGCGCCTGGCTGGCGGCATATTGCTGATTATAAATCGGCAGGTGCACGAATTCAAAATGTGGCTCGCGGAAATGACGGCGACAAAAGGCCAGGTCGTGCTCACTGACATCAAGACCGACATAGCGCCCGTGGTCGCCCAACCACGGTTCGGCGGCCAGCGCGAGCAGGCCCGTGCCGCACCCGGCATCCAGAATGCAGTTGTCGGTTGGGCGCGGCAGATGCGCGTGCAGCAACGTTTGGAAAATGCCGGTGACGTGGCACCATTCGCCATAGGCGCGTTTGCCGCCGCGGCGATGCGGCAGATGCGGTACGCGCAGAATAGTGCGCGTGCGCAAGACACGACGCTTGTCCGGCGCGAGAAACAGCGTGTCGGCCAGCAGATATGGCAGATCCAGCGCTGCGCGCACCAATGATTTGAACATGGTCAACAATGATTGCATACGTAGTCCTTAGGAAGCAGTGTCCGTGACTTTGTGTTCGTGTTGGCCCAATTTGATATTCGCCATGCGCGCCATATAAAAGAGCCAGAGCGACATGCGATTCAGCACGTGCAAGGCGACCGGGTCGAATGGCGTTGCGTGCGCTGCATGCCACAGCGCCAGTTCCGCGCGGCGGCACATGGCGCGTGCCACTTGGAGCGCCGCCGGCCCCGAGCGTCCATCATATTGAATGAATCCGCCATCATTGGCAAACTGTTCTTGGGCAAGGATGATGTCGTTGTCAATCATGGCCAGCATGGTCGTCAGGGGCGGATGTGTCTCGTATGCGCCACGCGCGGCCACATGCGCCGAAAGCTGGTAAATGTATTGCTGCACCGCAATGATCTCGCGCCGCGAGGCCTCGTCCAAATCAAACGACAAGGCCAGGCCCAGCATGGCATTGACTTCATCCAGCGCGCCCAGCACGGCAATCAGGTCATTGGTTTTCTCGACGCGGCCGACCAGCAAATCGGTCGTGCCATCGTCACCGCGCCCCGGCTTGATCGGGTGCGGCGCCGCTGTGTGTTTATCTTTGTGCATGGGTACCGTTCAGACCTAACACCTAAAACTTAAACCTTAAAACTTCCACCTTCTGCGTTACATCCGCTCCACGGCGGTGATGCCCAGCATCTGCAGGCCATTGCGCAGGACATGGCGAATCATGACCGCCAAGGCCATTCGCGCCAGCGCCAGCGCGTCATCCGCCACGACAATCTGATGCTGATTGTAATAGCGGTGAAACAACTCGGCCAGTTTCTCGAGGTAGGCCGTCAGGCGGTGTGGCTCACAACTCAGTGCGGCCTGTTGAATGGTCTCCTCGCACTGTGCCAGATGGCGCACGAGGTCCTGTTCCTCTTCCGCCGCAAGCAGTGCGCCATTGACCGTTGCGGCGGTCAATTGGTCAATCTGCAGATGGGGTTTTTCTGCCGCGCAATGGCGCAGCACCGAGCAAATCCGGGCATGCGCATATTGCACATAAAAGACCGGGTTATCGAGCGACTGCTTCTTCGCCAGATCGAGATCAAATTCGAAATGGCTGCCCAGTTTGCGCATGACAAAGAAATAGCGCGTGGCGTCCACGCCGACGTCATCCATCAGCTCGTCGAGGGTGATGTAATTCGCTTTGCGCGTTGACATCTTGACGATTTCGCCATTCTGCACAATCGTCACAAATTGATGAATGAGGATCGTCAATTTGGTCGTGTCATAGCCCAGCGCGCCCAGGCAGGCCAGCACGTCCGGATAGGTCGTCAAATGATCCGCGCCGAAGACATCAATCATCCAGTCGTAGCCGCGCGCGAACTTCTCGCGATGATAGGCAATATCGGGCAGACGATAGGTCGGCTCACCGGTGGACTTGACCAGCACGCGGTCTTTCTCGGCGCCGAACTGTGCGGCCCGAAACCACAGGGCACCATCCTGCTCGTACGACAAACCGCGCGCGGCGATTTCTGCCAGCGTCGCTTGGATCTTGCCGTCAGTGTACAGCGTGTGCTCGTTGAAGTAGACATCATGCCGCACGCCCATCCGCGCCAGGGTCGCCTTGATCATGGCAAAAGTGGCGGCGACGGCATACTGCTTGAAGATGGCGAGGTCGTCGCTGTCGCGCAAGCGGTCGCCATGCTCCTGCAACACCGTCTTGGCGATGTCAATGATGTAGTCGCCCTGATACCCGTTTTCCTCGAGTTGTTCGGCGCTGCCCAGCAGTTGGCGATAGCGCGTGCGCACCGAGCGTGCCAGGACATTCATCTGGTTGCCGGCATCATTGAAATAATATTCGCGCGTGACGTCGTAGCCGATCGCCGCCAGCATCGTGGCGACAATGTCGCCGATCGCGGCGTTGCGTCCATGGCCGACGGTCAGCGGCCCGGTCGGATTGGCGCTGACATACTCAACATTGACACGCTTGCCGGCGCCATGCTTGCTGAAGCCAAGCTGGTCGCCGCGTTCGAGCAACTGCGCGAACACGCGCAGGCCGGCGTCCGCCGCCAGGGTCACGTTGAGGAAGCCCGGGCCGGCCACGGCGCAGGTGCCAGTGCCCGCCAAACGTTGGGTCACCAGCGGGCAGAGTTCGTCGGCCAGGGCGCGGGCATTGCGTCCGAGTTTTTTGGCGATGGCCATGACGACCGCGCAGGCAAAATCGCCGTGGGCCTTGTCCTTGGGCACCGACACACTGACGGACGGCATCTCGGCCGGCGCCAGATTCTGGGTCTGCCACCAGTCGCGAATGACGTCCGCCAGTAGTTGTTCAACGTGCGTTTTCATGGGAGCTGCGGGTGCCGCGCGTTACGTGAGTCCCTTGCTGCCAGGCTTGACTAACGGCATGCCATGCGCGCACAGCGGGCACTCGACCGGATCATAGGTTGCAACTTCGAGCGTGAACAGGGCGTGAAACGGCACGCCGAATGCCGCGCGGCCATTGCTGCGATCCACAATCGCCGCCACACCCACCACCTGGATACCACGTGCCGTCAACATGCGCGCCACTTCCTGGGCTGAGCCGCCGGTGGTGACGACATCTTCGACCACCAGCACGCGTTCGCCGGGCTGCAGCGCGAAGCCACGCCGCAGCGTCATTTCGCCGTTCTCGCGCTCGGTGAACAGCGCCCGCCGTTGCAGTGCCCGCCCCACTTCGTGGGCGATAATCACGCCGCCCATCGCCGGCCCGACCACGGCGTCCAGCGGCGTGTCCTTAACCAGCGCGGCAATGCCCGCGCCGCACGCCGCCGCATGGGCGGGGTATTGCAGCACTTTGGCGCACTGCAAATAGCGATTGCTGTGCAACCCTGAACTCAAGACAAAGTGGCCTTCCAGCAAGGCGCCGCATTCATGAAACAGTGTGAGCATGTCCATCGCCGTGCATCCTTCGTAGTTCATCAAGCAAGCGTTCCACGGCGTCGCCCACGGCGACCTTGCCGATGGATTCTCCTTTGCGAAACAACATGCCCGCATCCGTGCCGCCGGCAAAGCCAAGATCGGCCATGCGCGCTTCGCCCGGCCCATTCACGACACAGCCCATTACCGCCACGGTACAGGCCACCTGACGCAAGGCGGGGTCTTCCGCCACGCGCCGCTCCAGTTCTTCTGCAATCGCAATCACATCCACCTGCGTGCGGCCACAGGTCGGGCAACTGATAATATCCGGCCCGTACGGGCGCAATGCGAGCGCCTGCAAAATGCGCCGGCCCACGCGCACTTCCTCGACGGGGTCGGCGGTCAACGAGACCCGCAAGGTGTCGCCGATCCCGCGCGCCAGCAGGGCGCCAATGCCGATGGCAGACTTGACCACGCCGGCCTGGCGTGTGCCGGCTTCGGTCACGCCAATGTGCAGCGGATAGGCGCAGCGTTCGGCCAGCAGCGTGTACGCCTCGAGCATGGCCGGCACGTGCGCGGCTTTGACACTTAGGACGATCGCCGTGCAGCCGGCGTCTTCGAGCATGCGCGCCTCCGCCAACGCGCTTTCAACCATCGCGGCGCCCAAACTCATTGCACCGGTCTCCACGCGCGCCAGCAAGTCACGCTGCAAACTGCCGGCATTGACGCCCACCCGGATCGGCACATTGCGCGCCTGCGCCGCCTGTGCCACCGCGCGCACCCGGTCGGCCGCGCCAATGTTGCCCGGATTGATGCGCAATTTGGCGACGCCGGCATCGAGCGCGGCCAGGGCTAGGCGGTAATCAAAATGAATATCGGCGACCAGCGGCACGGGCACAGCGCGTACAATCTCCGGCAAGGCGGCTGCGGCCTGTGCGTCGGGCACCGCCAGGCGCACAATGTCGCAGCCGGCCTGCGCCAGCGCCATAATCTGCGCCACGGTCGCGCGCACAGCACGAGTGTCTGTTGTCGTCATGGACTGGACGCTGATTTGCGCGGTGCCGCCAATCACTTGTGCGCCGACGCGCACCGCCTGCGTGCTGTGCCGGCTCACTGCTGCGTAAACCAGCCGTGCTGGAGGAAGGTCGTGATCAGCGCGAGCGCGGCGGTGTCGCGCGCGACATGGTCGCATTTCTCTGCCACGTAGGCAACATCGCGCGCGCCATGCAGCAATGCCGGTGGCGTGTACAGCGACTCCGCCACCACTTGGTTGTCGCGCTTGTCCATCGCCGGCGCCAGGGCCGTCCCAGTGACGATCACGCCATAGGGAATCGGCGGTTGGCCGCAGCGAGTGGCAAAGCCGGCCGGCCCCTCGGCTAGCTGCTGCAGCAAGGCGCCATAGCGCCGACGCCCGAGCCAGCCGGGCTTATGCGTGCGATATTTGTCCGAGGGGTGCTGCGGATCGGCAACGATGACACAGCGGCGCGCCGGCAGGATTTCGTAATGCGTCAAATAGAATCGTTCGACCAAACTGCCGGTGCCAAAGCCAACGAAACTGACCGAATGCGTTTTCTCGCCGCCCAGCACGTCGCGCTCGACGAAGGTGGCCAGGGTCAGCGAGGCACGATCAATCGTCCAGTCGCGCGCGGGATAGTCGAAGACATGCGCACGCATGCTATGCTGCTCGACGCTGGCCTTGATCAGCGCCATGCGCGCCAGGACGTCATCGATCCCCGGCACCAGCACAATATGATGATTTCTGCGGTCTGAGTTCACGAATAATCCTTGGTTGTGTTATCCTGGCAGAGTATACCATAAATGTCGTCAAAGCACAATCCAAAAAGACGCGTGCACGGCGGGGCTGAAATTGTTATACTTTTCCCGGTTGCTGCGGCGAACATCCGCGGTACCACTCTGTTCACGACAGGCTTGCGGTGCAGTTGACATTGCGCCGTGTTTTATGTATACTTTCGGCTCATTGATAGTTGGCGTACTAATCACCCATCAGTACTACTTGTATGGAACGAAGTTTTCCGCTTGAATGTATGCGCAACATCGGCATCATGGCTCATATTGATGCCGGTAAGACCACCACCACGGAGCGCATCCTGTATTTCACCGGGGTGACCTATAAGCTGGGCGAGGTCCATAACGGCACGGCCGTCATGGATTGGATGATCCAGGAGCAAGAGCGCGGTATCACGATCACCTCGGCCGCGACGACCTGTTTTTGGAAGGAGCACCGGATCAACATCATTGACACGCCCGGCCACGTGGATTTCACCATCGAGGTGGAACGCTCGCTGCGCGTGCTGGACGGGGCGGTCGCCTTGTTCTGTTCAGTCGGCGGCGTCGAGCCGCAATCCGAGACGGTCTGGCGTCAGGCCCAGAAATACAAAGTGCCGTGCATTGCCTTTGTCAACAAGATGGATCGGGTCGGCGCGGATTATTTCGGCACCATTGAGCAGATGCGCGAGCGGCTCGGTACCAATCCGGTTGCATTGTGCGTGCCGATCGGCGCTGAAGAGAATTTTGTCGGCACGGTTGATTTGATCAGCCAGAAGGCGATGGTCTGGCGCCAGGAATTGAAGGACAACATGTACACCGAGGAGCCGATTCCGGCGGAATTGGTCGCGCTGGTCGCGGAGAAACGCATGGCCCTGCTGGAAGCCATCGCCGAATTTGACGACTCGCTGCTGGAGGCCTACCTCGAGAACAAGCCGATCCCCGACGCGCAGATCACCGCGGCTATTCGCAAAGGCACCCTGCAAGGAAAAATTCTGCCGGTCTTGTGCGGCACGGCCTTCAAGAACAAAGGCGTGCGCCTGCTGCTCGATGCCGTCGTGGATTATCTGCCCTCGCCGCTCGAGTCCAAGCCGATTGTCGGCACGACGTCCAAGGGCCAACAGGTCCAACGCGAGGTTAGCGACAGCGAGCCGCTGGCCGCCTTGGCCTTCAAGATTGCGGCCGATCCGTATGTCGGCAAACTCACCTATGTGCGTGTCTACGCCGGCCATATCAACAAGGGTTCGTATATTTACAATTCGAGCACAAGCACGCGCGAGCGCGTCGGCCGCATGTTCCAAATGCATGCCAACGACCGCAAGGAAGTAGACGCCGTCTTCGCCGGCGAGATTGTCGGCATTGTCGGCTTGAAGAAGACGCGCACCGGCGACACGCTCTGCTCGGAAGGCGCGCAAATCACGCTGGAGTCCCTGAACGTGCCGGAGCCGGTCATTTCGCTGGCGATCGAGCCGCGCACCAAGGCCGACCGCGACAAGTTGATGGAAGCGCTGCTGCGTTTGTCAGAGGAAGACCCGACCTTCCGCATTTCGCACAACCACGACACCGGCCAGACGATTATCGCCGGCATGGGTGAGCTGCATCTCGACATCATCAAGGATCGCATGATTCGCGAATTCAATGTGGATGCCAACGTCGGCCGGCCGCAGGTGGCCTATCGCGAGACGATCACCGGCACGGCCGAGATGCGCCACAAGTTTGTGCGTCAGAGCGGCGGCAAAGGCCAGTACGGCGATGTCTCCATCAAGGTCGAGCCGCTCGAGCCGGGCGCCGGCGTTGAATTCGTTGACGCCATTCGCGGCGGTGTCATTCCGCAGGAATACATTCCGGCGGTCGAGAAAGGCATTCGCGAATGCGCCGCCGGCGGTGTCCTGGCCGGCTATCCGCTGGTGGATATCAAGGTGACCTTGTTCGACGGTTCGTATCACGAAGTGGACAGTTCGGAAATAGCGTTCAAGCTGGCGGCGTCGATGGCCCTGAAAGAGGCCACCCATAAGGCCAAACTCATTTTGCTGGAACCGGTCATGCGCGTCGAAGTGACCGTGCCGGAGCAAATGCTGGGCGATGTGATTGGCGACCTGAACGGCCGGCGCGCCAGAATTCGCGAATTCGAGCCGCGCGCCAATTTGCAGATCATCAAGGCGCATGTGCCGCTGGCCGCCATGTTCGGCTATGCCACCGCCGTGCGCACGATCACCAGCGGCCGCGGCACCTATTCGATGGAGCCCGATCATTTCGAGCCGGTGCCCAAGACGATCCAAGAAGAAATCATCAAGGGCTGACGCCATGGCTGAGTTCGAACGCCTGCTCACGCTTATCCGCCGTTTTCGCGACGAACGTGACTGGCTGCAGTTTCACAACCCGAAAGACATGGCGGCCGCGATCGCGATCGAAGCCACCGAACTGTTGGAATTGTTCCTGTGGAAAAACGGCGCCGCGATTGATGCCGTCCTGGCCGCCAAGCGCGGTCACATCGAAGATGAATGCGCCGATATCGCCGTCTACTTGCTGGAACTGTGCGACAATCTGAAGATTGACCTGCCCGCGGCGATCGAACGCAAACTCGCCAAGAACGCCCTCAAATATCCCGTCGAGAAAGCGCGCGGCTCAAACGCGAAGTACACTGAGTTGTAATGGCCCAGCCGTTCTGCGACTGGACCATTATGTGCGCAGCTTCTTGAAGAACGTCTGCAGTAACGCCTTGCACTCGTCTTCCAAGACGCCTTCAATCACCTCCACCTGATGCGTGTGCTTGACAAACTGGGCGATGCCGAAATTGGAAAACACCCCGCCTTGCTGCCAATCGCGCGCGCCAAAGACAAGCCGGCCGAGGCGCGTCTGGACCAAGGCGCCGGCGCACATGGCGCAGGGCTCGAGCGTGACATACAACGTGCACTGTGCCAGTCGCCAATCGCCCAGCGCGCCGGCCGCCTGGGTTAGCGCGACCATTTCGGCGTGCGCGGTCGCGTCTTTGAGCCGCTCCATCTGATTGTGGGCGCGGGCTATGATGCGCACGCCGTCCGCGACGATCACTGCGCCGACCGGCACTTCGCCTTCGCGCAGGGCCTGCTCGGCTTCGCGCAGCGCACCGCGCATAAAGTAATCATGCGTAAACTGAATGCCGTTGTCCATGCGGCATTCTACCACGTGCCCGCCGGAATGTCAATCGGGGCTGCGACGGCAAACTGGGAGCCAGTTGAGCGGGCAGTTCTGCAAAGTGGGAGCCAGTTCAGCTGGCGATCTTAACCGTGAACATAGCAGCATCGCGACCTAAAGTCGCTCCCACACTGCAATCGCACTTGCCAGCCAAAGTGGGAGCCAGTTCTGCAAGGTGGGAGCCAGTTCAGCTGGCGATCTTACCCGTGATCCTGGCAGCATCGCGACCTAAAGTCGCTCCCACACTGCAATCGCACTTGCCAGCCAAAGTGGGAGCCAGTTGAGCGGGCAGTTCTGCAAAGTGGGAGCCAGTTCAGCTGGCGATCTTAACCGTGAACATAGCAGCATCGCGACCTGAAGTCGCTCCCACACTGCAATCACACATGCCAGCCAAGGTGGGAGCCAGTTCTGCTGGCGATCTTAACTGTGAACTTGGCAGCATCGCGACCTGAAGTCGCTCCCACACTGCAATCGCACTTGCCAGCCAAGGTGGGAGCCAGTTCAGCTGGCGATCTTAACTGTGAACTTGGCAGCATCGCGACCTGAAGTCGCTCCCGCATCAAAGTCAATCCCACTTTGGTATAATCAACATTATGAGCACAAACCAGCCCCACTCGGCAAACTTGCGGCTGCACCGCTTGTTGGATGGGCCAGGCACCTTTTTCGTGACGAAGTCATTGCAACCAAAGAAAGCTGTGCTGTGCGGTGAATGGTCGTCCATGGTGGTAAATGCTTTTCTGCATAACGCTGTTAATGGTAAAGCGCTGTTTGCCGCCTTTGTGGTGATGCCGGATCACTGGCATGCACTGTTTGCACCAACCAATGATGTTACCTTGCCGGCATTTATGCGCAACTTGATGGGGTTCATCGGCGCCAAGACAACAAAATATCTTGTGGAGCATGGCTGTGCATGGCAGGAAGGGTACTATGAGAGCAGGATCAGGTCAACTAAACAACTCATGTATGTGTGCAAATACATAGAGATGAATCCCGTGCGCAAAGAACTGGCAAGCACGCCCGAGGCATGGCACGCGAGCAGTGCGGCGCAGCGTGCTATTATTATAACACCGTGGCCATGGGATTTTCCCGGGGATCATGCTTGATGATGAGCCAAAGTGGGAGCCAGTTCTGCAAGGTGGGAGCCAGTTCGGCTGGCGATCTTACCTGTGAACTTGGCAGCATCGCGACCTGAAGTCGCTCCCACACTGCAATCACACATGCCAGCCAAGGTGGGAGCCAGTTCTGCAAGGTGGGAGCCAGTTCAGCTGGCGATCTTACCCGTGATCCTGGCAGCATCGCGACCTAAAGTCGCTCCCACACTGCAATCGCACTTGCCAGCCAAAGTGGGAGCCAGTTCTGCAAGGTGGGAGCCAGTTCAGCTGGCGATCTTACCCGTGATCCTGGCA
>CAYNJC010000012.1:45661-119677 GCA_964397565.1 uncultured bacterium | reverse complement strand
TGCGCAGATACTTCGCACTTGGATATTGAGTGTTCGATATTGGATATTCATCAGGGTTCAGGGTTGATAGTTCATCTCTCTCCTGACCCCTGACCCCTGACCCCTATTTCGCTTCGGTTGCCAGAATTGTGCGCATTGCCGGATGAGCCAACGTGCGGTTGACTTCCAGCAATTCCGGATAGCTGAACGCAGCAATGATCGCCGGCTTGAGATCAATCGTGCGGACGACCTCGACGATATTTGAGTGCTGCACCGTGCGGAACACGATTTTCCCACCCATCGGTGCCGACCACGTCAACGAGCGTGGCGCCAGTTGCACCTCGCAGAATGCCGGCGGCAGGATTACGGTGTAGCGCGTTGTCTGCCGCAACGGGCTGCCCCAATAGAGCGGGTTCTCGCGCGTGTCGCTGCGCACGCCCGGCACGCCGGCGCCGCCATCCGGCAGCGTGGCATAGATAAACGCGCCATCGCGCACGGCGTAGCGCGCCGCCTGCACCGTGAACGTTTCGATGCCGGGGTAGGTCGCATACTCTGTCACCAACGGTTTGATCGCGCGCGCGGCTTGTGAAATGGCGGCCGCCATTTCGAGGTACAGCCGGCGGCGTTGCTCGGGCGGCAATTCCGCAAAGCGCTGATGGAAGCGCCCGTAGGCCGTGCCGCGAAAGCGCTGCGCGCGCGTAATCGTCGCATCGCCCTGCGCATCCAGCCGCAGCGTGTAGCGCAGTTCGTCCTTGTCGCGCGCGGCCGGCAGGGCCGCGATCTCTACTAACGCACCGCCCGGCAACGTCAGGCCATAGCGTCCATCATGCGCGGTCGCGCCGAGAATGTCGTATTGGTCCGTGTCGTTTAAATAGATTGTTTCTTTGCCCAGCGTCACGCGCACCAGCACATCGTTGAAGGTGCTACGCTGCGGACAAAGCAAGGTGGGATTCTGGACGCCTTTCAGGATTGGCTCCCATGAGGCCAGCACAAATTCAGGGGTCACGCCCACGGCCTTCAGCATCGTGCAATACAGCACGGCGCGGTCGCTGTTGTTGCCGTAGCCGTCGCGCAGCGTGCGATCCGCCGGGGTAACGCAGGCCAAGGGCAGTTCGACCAGCGACGGCCCGGCCAGCCGGATATTCTTCTCGATCCAATCCCGAATGATGGTCACGCGCGCGGCCGGCGCGTTGGTGGTGCCGCACAGCGCTTGCGCGCGCGCACACGCCTGGTCTTGCTGTTCGGTCGCAAATACCAGCGCCGCCTGAACCACATTCGCATATTCCTGCCAGCGCCCGCCCGAGACCATGATGCCCTCGATGAAACTCCACCAAGGCGGCAGATTATCTTCCTCTTTCAAGGCCGCTTGCTGGGTTGCCTGCCACGTGTACGTCAGTGTCTCGCCTTGGTCACTGACCTGGCACACCGGCGCGCCGGCGCTGGTGTTCGTGATCTGCAGTGCCATCTCGCGTGGGACGATCAGGCGGACGGTTTGGCTTGCGATCGGTTCGAAGCCGCGAAAAGCCTCGCTGAACGACCAGAACGGCCGCCCGGTCAACACCCGCCGTGTGCGATAGGCGATGGTGCTGCCGATGTCAACCGCCGGCAGGTTCGCCACCAGCGTCTTGCTGGCCGGATAGCGCGGCGCGCTGGCCACCCAACTGGCATCCATGATGTTCTGCTCTTTGGGTCCGATTGCTTTCTCGACGCCGCCGGTCGTAATCGTCACGGCCTGTTCGAGGGTGACGGCATCCCAGACGGGATTGTAACCCATGGTCAATTCGGCATTGCTTTTCTTGCCGTTGTAGGTCAGGATTTTTTTGCGGATGCTGGTGGTCACGACCATCTGCGTCAGCGCGCGCAGATCGTAGACCGCCGTGTGCTCGAGCAGATCCACATCCGCATCGCGGTCGCGCGCGGCCGGCGCAAAGATGGCGCGCTTGCGCCGGTCGAATTCGATCGTCTTCAGGGCCGTTTTCAAGGCGGCATACGCCGGCGGCGTGAACTCGACGTTGCGCACCTGGAAGTCGCTCATCCCGCGCAAGACGCCATTGCTCATCTGCATGCCGATCTGCCACAGCAGATTCGAGCCGTCCAACGTGTCATAGTGCGGCAGCGTCAAGGGCGCGCCCACCGCGTCGCCCACTTGCAGGGTAAACTGCTCACGCACCCCGCACGCAAATTTGGTGACCAGCGGATACTTGCGTGTCTCCAGCCCGGTCTGCCCGATCACCATGTTGACCACACCAAATGCCGAGCCGACCCACAGCGGCGGCAGCAGCGCCGCACGCGCGCCCGCGACCAGCACACCTTTGGCCGAATAGACCAGGCGCACGTGCAGATTCGTGGTCGTGTCCAGCATGTTCGCCGGCGCCACCGTCAATTGATCCAAGGTGGCCCCCGGTGCAATGCGCTTGACGATGCCTTCAAACACGCGCCGGCGTTCATCCTCTTTCAGGCGCGAAAAAAAGCCGCGATAGGCATTGTCATTGATGCCGTTGAACTGCAAGGTCGCTTCCGCGCGCAGATCGCCGTCGCGATTCAACTGTGCGTGGGTGTTGATCTCCAGCATGTTTTCCGTGGCCGGTATAATCGGCGACACGCGCAGGCCGTCGCCGGCCGGCTTGGCCACCAAATAGCTGCAATTGCACAAATAGCTCGGCAGCAATTCGCGCGTGTTCTCATCGGTCGCATCCATCAAGGTGTAGCTGCCGTCCGCCTCTTCGACGCAGGTGATGGCGTGATTGAAATAGGGCTGCGGCACTTCCTCGTCCTTTTTCGGCCCGGCGTAGATCAAGACCGGGTAGGCCTTGAAGCCGGCAATGCGCAGCAACGCCGCCAGCAACGCCGCTTTGTCGCGACAGACGCCGTACTTGTTGTTGAACGTGATCGAAACATCGTGCGGTTCATAGCCTGGCGCGGTGGTTTCGGTGGTGATGCCCATGTAGCGGACTTTCTGGGAGACATAGTGAAAGATCGCTTCCAGGCGCGCGCGCGGCGTCGCCAGCCCGGCAGTCAATGCCGCCACAAAGTTAGTCATCTCGGGTGTCGTTGCCTGCAGGCGCGGCTCGCACAATTCGTCATACCAGCGCGAGACCGTCTGCCAGTCCGGAATCGTGCTCAGCAACGCGCGCTGCACCACCGTGTGCATGGCCGGCATGCTTGGCTCCGGAAACATCTGCGGCACATTGCGCGCGTCCCAAACATAGCAGTTCGTCGGGCCGCTGGTCGTCTGCGTAAACTGCACCGTGTTGGACACCGGCGCTTTCAACAACGTATGCTGCAGCGGCAATGCGGCCGGCCCGGTCACTTCCTGGCGCGCATGCACGATCGGCGCGTTATACTCAAAGATCGAATAATCGCTCCACGTGCCCGGCATGCGCGGCTTGTGATCCACGCGCTGAATGGCATAGACCAGCACGTCCCCGATCTCCAGTTCGGGAATGCCGACCTGCAGTGATTTGTTGTTGGGATCATAAATGTTCATGCCCATTTGCGCATCATCCACCATTTCACGACTCTGGCCGGCAACATCCACGCGCACGATCGCGCCATTCGGTTTAATGACCTCGACGCGCTCGACCAGCGCCGAGCCATACACAACATTATAACTCAAGGACACCGTGCGGTTCTCACGCTTGCCTTTCTCGGTCAAAATCTTGACGCAGGTCTCGCCCCACGTGCGCGCGGCGCCGTTGGTCTCGTAGTCCATGCGGGTCAGGTCGTCCACGACCACGGAATCCGCGTCAGGATACACCGCGCGCGTCACGCCCGCCGCCACATTTGTCAGGGCAGTGTAGTCAAAGCACAGACCCAGGTTCATCACGCCGGCTGCTAGGAGCACAAGGATTGTTTTCATAGTCTTCATTGTTAGGTGTCAGGGTTCAGGAAAGGATGAAGTCGGAACGCTGAACGCTGAAGTCAGCGCAGATTCCGCGTTTTTTACTTGTGCGTTCATCGTTCAGACTTCCGCGTTTTTAAATTCAGCGCCGCCAGAATACTTTCAACATTGCGCTGCGTGGCGCCGAGCTGGCTGCGGATGAACGCTTGCCCGCGCTGCACCATGGCGCACGCCGCGGCCGGTTCGCGCCACAACTCATGGATCGTCGCGGCCAGTTCGTCGGCCGAGCGCACCAGACGCGCGCCGCCATGTTCCAGCAAGACATCCGCCACGCCGCGGAAATTCGCCGTGTACGGGCCATACACCGTCGGCACGCCCAGCGCAATCGGCTCGATCATGTTTTGCCCGCCGCCCGGCGCACACAAACTTTTGCCGACAAAGACGGCGTGGGCAATCGTATAAAAGCGTTTCAGCTCGCCAATCGTATCCACAATAAAAATTTCGCGCAGCGGCTCGGCAAACGGCGCGCCCTGACTGCGCCGGCGCGGCAGGTAGCCGCGTTGCTCGACCAGCCGGGCAAGCTCCGGCCCGCGCTCGGGATGGCGCGGCACCATGATCAGGGCCGCGCGCGGGGTGTGGCGCCGCAGCTGTTCGAGCACATCAATCATCAGGGCGTCTTCTGCGCCGGTCTTGTCCAATGCTGCGGCGAGGAAGACGGGCACATCTGCGGGCACGCCGAGCTCGGTACGCAGGCTTGCGTCCGGCGCCGGCGTGGCGACCAGCCGGGCTGCGTCAAATTTGATGTTGCCGGCCACTTGCACCCGCGCGGGCGGCGCGCCCAACGCCCGCAGCCGTTCCGCGTCGTGCTCAGTCTGCATGTTGCACTGCGTAAAACAGCCCAGCACATCGCGCATGAACGGCCGCGCCAGGCGATAGCGCTCAAACGATTTTTGGGATATGCGCCCATTGGCCAGCACGCAAGGAATCCCGCGCCGCGCCAGGGCATACAGGAAGTTGGGCCAGATCTCTGTCTCGACAATCACTGCCGCGCGCGGCCGTACGCGCGCCACCATGCGCGCCATCACCGGCCAAAACTCAAGCGGGAAAAAGATCAGCACATCTTCGGCGGTCAACCGCGTCTTCGCCAGTTCATAGCCCGTCAGCGTGGTCACGCTGACGACGAACTGCAGACCCGGGCAGCGCGGGCGCAACTGCGCGATCAAGGTGGCGGCCAGATTAAACTCGCCGACCGAGACGGCGTGGATCCAGATGCTCTGCCCGGGCCGCAGGCGCGCCTGGTCTTGCGCCGGCAGCCAGCCTGCCCGGCGCGCCAAACTGCGGCGATACTTCGGCCGGCAGAGCAGGTAGGGCAGCCAGGCCGGCAGGGTTGCCAGCCCCAGCGGATTGCCCAGCAGATTATATGTCCACGCGTAAACGCTCATGCAGCCTATAGGATAGTCCGTTTCAAGGTGTAAAGTATACCAAATACGGTAATTTCTTTCTCAACGAAATAAATTATGGTGCCGCGCCGGTCTTCTTCCCAGATCCGGCGGTTTGTTTGTGGTGTTGCTCCCCACCGATCCCGCCGACGGCGGGATCGGTGGAAGCAGAGATTGAGAAAAGGACGCCGGTGCGCCTGTTTTATTCAATCTCATTCACCCACGACGCAAGGTCGTGGGGGTCTGGCAGAAGAAATGATGAATATTAATTTGTTCGCCGCGAAAGAATCATTGGACATTCCTTGCTGCTCGGAGTCCCGTCAAAGGCGGGATTGGATATTCAATATTCCGCTGCGTCTTCCCCCTGAACCCTGAATCCCGAACCCTGCGCTTGTCGCGGCCACCGCACCGCCTCAATGGGCGCAATCCGTGCAGGCGTGCGGCGCGTGCCGGCGCTGCCACCACGGTCGCAGCAGCGCCCAGCCCAGCACGGCGCACAGCAAGACCGTCGCGCTCACTTCAATCCACACCGGCGTCTCCCAACCACAATTGACCCCGGTCATGCCGTGGGCGTGAAACACGCCGATCAACGCATCCGTTGCGCCACCGGCGGTCAAGGCTGTCAACGCCACGCTGACCAGATAGATGACGGTCGTGCGCACCCCCATGATCTTCCACACGGCCGCAACGCCGGCCGCGTTCGTGCCCGCCCCGGCAATCAAAAACACCAGGGCCGCGCCCGGCGAAAGCCCTTTGGCCATCAATGCCACTGCGATTGGCACCGACGCCGTCGAGCAAACATACAACGGAATGCCGACCGCCAGCATCACCAGCATCGGCACAATACCCGTGCCCAGCGCGCCGGCAAAGTAATCGTCCGGCGTCAACGCGGCAATCACGCCCGCAATCGTCAAGCCGACAATCAGCGGCCAAGCCAAATCACGCGGCAACGTCACGAAGGCAAAGCGCAGCGCGCGCACAAAGCGATTGCCGTTGGTCTGGGTGCAACACTCATCGGTGCAGGCAGTGTCCGTGCCCGCCCCGTCTTGGCCTTCGACCAGCGCCACCGCACTGCCGCCCAGCACGCCGGCAATGAAAGCCGCCAGCGGGCGCACAATCGCAAAGACGGGGCCGAGCATGCCGTACGTCACGACAATGCTGTCCACCCCGGTCTGCGGCGTCGAGAGCAAGAACGCCGTCGCCGCGCCGCGACTGGCGCCGTGCTTCAATAAGGACACCATCACCGGAATGACACTGCACGAGCAGAGCGGCAACGGCACGCCGAACAGGGCCGCCTTGATCACTGGCCACAGCCCATGGCCGCCCAAATGCCGGCGCACCTGCTCCGGCGCGACCAGCACGGAAATGATGCCGGCGGCGACAAAGCCGAACAGCAGGTAGGGCGCCATCGCCATCAGGGTTGCCAGAAATTCCAGCGCCGCGATTCGCACATACTCAATAATCTGATTCATAGCGTCCATTAAGGTTAAGATATACTAGTATACCATATTGCAGGTTGGCGTGATGGAAGATTGGCAGAATGGATGGCTGGATGAAGGGATGGCTGCACGACGAGCCGCACCGGCTCGTTTATAAATTCTTGCGCCGCGAAAGAATTCGCGGCGTAAGAATTTTTTTGGTATAATGCCCACATGAAGCCGCTGCGCTGCGCCGTCGTCACCAACTTCTGCCCGTTCTACCGGGTCAAGCTCTTTCGCCTGCTGGCCGAGCGCATTGGCGCGCGCTTTCTTTTTTTCTCCGACGCCTCCGAGAAAAATTGGGAAACGCTCAATCCGCGCGGCGGCGGCGCCGACGTGCCGGTCGTACCGCTCGGCGTCGGCACACAGCCGCGCTGGCGCGTCGTCGTGCGCCTCGCCCGCATTCTTTGGCGCGAGCCGTGGGATGTCTATATTCAGGGCATCAGTGGCCGTTTCATTGTCCCGCTCACCTACTGCATCGCGCGCCTGCGCCGCCGCCCCATCATCATCTGGACCGGCTTCTGGCACCACCCGCGCACACTCTTTCATCGCCTGACCTTCCCGCTCGTGCGGCACATTTATCGCCATGCCGACGCGCTGGTCGCCTATGGCACGCATGTGCGCGAGTACCTGATTGCGCTTGGGGTCGCGCCGGAAAAGATTTTCATTGCGTGGAACACCGCCGACAATGACGTGTACAACACACCTGTCGCGGCGGAAACACTGAGCGCGTTGCGGCACACGCTTGGCTTGGCGCACGAGCGCGTGCTGCTGTTCGTCGGCCGGCTCGACCAAGAAAAGGGGATTGAGGTCTTGCTCGCGGCCCTGCGCCAACTGCGCGAGGGCCCACCGCTCGCCTTGCTGATCATCGGCCGCGGGCCGCTGCAAACGACACTGTCTGACGATAGCAAACGACATGATTTGTCGTGTGTGCATTTTCTCGACTATGTGCCCAATGCCGAGCTCTACAAATACTATGCACTGGCCGATGCGCTGATTGTGCCGTCGGTCACGACGCGCGTGTTCAAAGAGCCGTGGGGCTTGATTGTCAATGAAGCCATGAATCAAGGCTGCGTGGTGATTGCCTCCGACGCCGTGGGCGCCGCGCGCGGCGGCTTGCTCGAAGATGAACACAACGGCCTGGTCGTGCCGGAGCGCGACCCGGCCGCGCTGGCCGCCGCCGTGCAGCGCGTGCTGGCGGATGGCGCGTTGCGCACGCGCCTGTCGGCCAACGCCCGCGCCACCATTCAATCATGGACCTATGCGCGCATGGCCCAGGGATTTTGCGACGCCGTCGCCCATGTCACCCGTCACCGCAAGGAACAACAATGAAATTTCGCACTGTGCACCAGCAACGTCGCAGCGTCTGGACGCTCGACAATGGTTGTATCACGCTCGGCATGATGGCCGGCGGCGGGCATATCTGCACCCTGCAGCACAAAGAGGTGCCCGGCCTCAATCCGCTGTGGGCGCCGCGCTGGCGCCAGATCGAGCCGTGGCAGTACACCAAGAGAAATGCCGCGCAGTTTGGCAACTCACGCCTGCTGGCCTGCATTGCCGGTCACAATCTCTGCCTGGCCGGCTTCGGCGAGCCGTCGGATGAGGAACAGCGCGCCGGCCTCGATTGCCATTACGAGGCGCCGGTCGCGCGCTGGCACTTGCTCTCGCACCACGTCGGGCCGCAGGCGGCCGGGTTCACCACGCTGACGGTGCTGCCCGTCGCGCAAGTGTGTCTGGCGCGCACGATCAGCACGCGCCGCGGCAGCGCCGTGCTGCATGTCAAGGAGACGCTGGCGAATCTGGCGCGGCATGACCGGCCGTTTACGATGTGCCAGCACGTGTCGTTCGGCGCCCCGTTTCTCGAGAAAGGCGTCACGCTGTTTGACATGCCGGCCACGAAAGGGCACACGTTTCCGGGCGAGTTTGGCCGCGTGCCGCGCCTCAAAAAAGACACCGCGTTCGCCTGGCCGAACGCTTCCGGCGTCAAAGGCATGGTCGACTTGCGCACGATCGCCAAACAGCAGCGCGTGTCGTCGGATTTCACCACTCAGTTGATGAACCCGCGCCAGGAGTACGCCTGGTTCAGTGCCATGCATCCGCGGCGCGGCCTGCTGCTGGCCTACGTCTGGCGCCGCGCCGATTATCCTTGGCTCGGCAATTGGGAGGAAAATTTTTGCCGCACGCAACTGCCGTGGGCCGGCAAAGAGCTCGTGCGCGGCATGGAATTCGCCAACACGCCATTCCCCACCAGCGTGCGCAACGCCGTCGACCGGGGCACGTTTCAAGGCCAACGCACCTACCGCTGGCTGCCCGCAAGCGGCACCCTGACGTTCGAATATTGGATCGTGCTGCAACCGGTCGCGTCTGATTGCCGCGGCGTGCGCACCATCACCATGGACGGCACAACCCCGGTCGTCACCTTGCTGTAACCTAAAACTTAAAACCTAAAACTTAAAACTCCCATGCATGTTGTTGCATTCAACGGCAGTCCGCGCAAAGATGGCAACACCGCCTTGTTGCTGCGCACCGTCCTGACCGAACTCGAGCACAAGGGCATCAGCACCGAATTGGTCTCACTCAGCGGCGCGCGCCTGCGCGGCTGCACCGCCTGCGGCGCGTGCATCAAGAACAGGAACAAGCGCTGCATTTTCGATGACGACCTGCTGAACAGTTGCATCGAAAAAATGGTTGCGGCCGACGGCATCCTGCTCGGCTCGCCCACGCATTTCGCCGACATCACGCCGGACAGCAAGGCATTGATGGATCGGGCCGGCTATGTCACGCGCGCCAACGGCATGCTGCTGCGGCGCAAAGCCGGCGCGGCGGTTGTAGCGGTGCGGCGCGGCGGCGCGATTCACGCCTTCGACTCGCTCAATCATTTCTTCACCATTGCCGAGATGATCATTGTCGGATCGAGCTACTGGAACATCGGCATCGGCCGTGAAATCGGCGAAGTGGAAAAAGACGACGAAGGCATCGAGACGATGCGCACGCTCGGCCGCAACATGGCGTGGCTGTTGAAAAAGCTGGCGTAGGCACGTTCAGGCCTTGACTGCACCGGTCGTCCCCGTCTCTTCTTCCAGACCCCCACGACCTTGCGTCGTGGGTGAATAAGATTGAATGAGAGCACGCCGGCCTTTTTCCCAATCTTTCCTTCCACCGACACAAGGTCGGTGGGGAGGCTATCGTCAACGGAACTGGGTCACGCCGCCGCTTGACCTAGTGACATCCGTTTGATATAGTTGTAGACAGAACACAGGATGTAGCACCGCACGATCACGATGAAACAATGCGCTTCGACAGCAGGACGCTGACGTTTGCGCACACTGACCAAGGGTCTTGCTGTTTGGTTTCTCCGTGATCTTCAATGACGGCCACCATGGAGCCACTATGAACCTGCGCTGTCTGTCACTTGCCGCTGCCGCACTGAGTGTGTGCGCTATCGAGACGCCGCATGCCTCGCCGCGCGTAATCGTCGAATTCAGCACGCCACCGCTGGCGCAGAGCGCCGACGTGAAGGCGTTCGGCCACACGCCCGCCGGCGCGCTTGACCTCAATACCCCGCAAGCGCAGGCGCAGATTGCGCAGATCAAGACAGAGCAGCAAACCTTCGCGCAAGCGCTGCCCGGCGCGCTGCCCTCCGCAAGCGTGGCACGCTACATCAATGAATACGGCGCGCAGATCGAGCACACGTATTACCTCACGTTCAATGGCATGGCGCTGGATGTGGGCGTGGCGAATATCGAGTCGGCCCTGCGCGTGTTGCAGCGCATGCCGGGCGTGAAGGCGGTGTATCGCGACCGCGCATATCAGCCGACGCTCTACGCGAGCGCGCCGCTCATCAACGTTTCGAGCCTGTGGTTGAGCGCGGCGATTGGCGGCAGCACGAACGCGGGCCGGAGCATCAAAGTTGCCTCGATGGACGGCGGCGTGCATCACCTTGCGCCGATGTTCAGCGGCGCGGGCTACAGTTATCCAGCGGGCTATCCGGCGGGCGGCTTGGGTGACACAAACAACAACAACGGCAAAATCATCGCCTCGCGCGCCTATTTCCGGCCGTGGGATCCGCCGATCACCGGCGAATCGAACGTGTGGCCGGGCGTACTGGGCACCAGTCACGGCGTGCATACGGCCGGCATCGCCGCCGGCAATGCCGTGCCGGCAACCTACCTTGGCTACACCACCAATATCAGCGGCATTGCACCGGCGGCGTGGATCATGAGTTACCGTGTGTTCTACTACAGCGTCACGGCGGACCAGAGTTTCTACCTGCCGGAAGGCGTTGCCGCGCTGGAAGACATCGTGCGCGACGGCGCGGATGTTGTGAACAACTCATGGGGCGGCGGCCCGACCGGCGTTGGCGGCGTCGGCAGTCCACTGGACCAGGCGCTGATCAACGCGGCCAACGCGGGCATTTTTGTCAGCATGTCGGCGGGCAACAGCGGGCCGGACAAAGGCACCCTGGATCATGCCGCGGACGAGTACATCACCGTGGCGGCCGCGAGCACGGCCGGCGGATTCAACGCCGGCAGGCTCAACATCACGGCGCCGTTGCCGGTGCCGGGCGCCTTAACCGACATGGCTTTCGCGGCGGCGTCATTTGGCAGCGCGCTGCCGGTGTCCATGACCAGCGCCTATGCCGCGGCGGAAATCGTGGCGCCAACGAATCCGCTGGGCGTCAATCCGTTTCCGGCGGGCACGTTCGCGGGCAAGTACGCGCTGATCCGGCGCGGCACCGCCGAGTTCGGTTTGAAGTGCCTGAATGCGCAGAATGCCGGCGCACAAACGGTGATCATTTTCAACAATGCGGGCAACAGCCTTATGAATATGGGGCCCGGGCTGAGCGGCGGGTCGGTGACCGTGCCCTGCATTTTTATTGGCCAGTCCAACGGCGAGGCCATGGTGCGCTGGTCGACCAGTTCGCTGCCGGCTATTGCCCAAGTCGAGATCAGCAACAAGGCGTTTCTCAATGGCAGCGTGGCTGACCGCATTGCGGCGTTCAGCAGCCGCGGGCCGGGCGCCGGCAACGTCCTCAAGCCGGACCTTGCGGCGCCCGGCGTGGACACCTTGTCGCAGGGCTTCACCTACGGCGTCACGGGCGAATTGCGGCACCTCGGGTTTGGCCAGGCGTCCGGCACGTCGATGGCGGCGCCGCATGTGGCGGGCGCCGCCGCGTTGCTGCGGCAAATCCATCCGAGCTGGCCCAACGCGCACATCAAGTCCGCGCTCATGTCGTCCTCGAAATATCTTGGCATGTACAACGAGGACGGCACGCCGGCGCAGCCGCTCGATATGGGCGCCGGGCGGCTTGACTTGGCGCGCGCCGCAGACCCGGGCGTGATCCTCGGCCCGCCCAGTCTCGGCTTCGGTCTGGTCACGCAAGGCCAGCAACGCACGCTTGATGTGACGCTCACCAGCGTGGCCGGCGCGGCTGAAACGTATACGCTGGGAACGCTCTCCACCATCAACGGCTTCGGTGCGCTGACCTCCTTCACTGGTGTCACCGTCACCCCGCCGAGCGTGATGATCACTCCCGGCGGCACGGGCGTCATTCACGTTGCGTTCAACGCCCAAGGCCTGCCTATCGGCGACCAGCAGGGATTCGTGGTCATCAGCGGCGCGCTGCACCAGGCGCACATCCCCGTCTGGGCACGCGTCACGCCGGGCATTGGTTCCAAGGATGTGTTGCTGATCGACAATGACGGCAGTGCGGCACCCGGTTCGACCACCCGCAATTATCTCGCATATTACGCCAACGTGCTGGGCGAATTGCACCTGACCTACGACGTGTGTGACATCGACGCACACTATGGCGCGGCCGCAAAAGTCCCCGAACCGGCGCTGCTTGCGCAGTACAAAGCGGTGCTCTATTTCACGGGCGACAACGCGTACCCGGGCACGCTCTCATGGCCCACGCTGCTCGACATGGAACGCCTGACGGAATACGCGAACGGCGGCGGGAAGCTCATCGCCATGGGTCAAAAAATCGCCTCCGGCCTCGGCAACAGCAGCTTCTTCCACAATTACGTGCTGGGCGGCTGGCAGGTGCAGGCCAGCGTGTCCGGCGGGAGCTTGCCCTACACGAACGTCGTGGCGTTGACCGGCGCGCCGCCCGCGTTCGCGGGCATTGCGCTGGATCTGCGCGCCAATGCCGATGGCGCCAGCAATCTGGTTTCGATGGGCGAGCTAAGCGCGTATCCTTGGAACCGGCACGACTTCCTGACCAACGAATACTATCCGTTCAACCCGCTGCTGGTGTTCCCCGGCACAAACAGTGTGTCACTCGGCATTGTGGCGATCGGCCATCGCAATCAGCCGACGCTCGAGAACCCCGGCGTGGCCTATCTCGGCCGCGCAGTCTACACCAGCGTCGGACTTGAAGGCGTCAATAGCAGCGCCTTTACCACGCCGCGCGCCGGCCTGCTAAGCACCTTCTGGAACTACCTGAATGACGCGCCGCACGTCAGCGCTGCTGCAGTCGAGTGGGGCGGTCTCACCTACCGGTTTTACGCGACGTTCGTGGCCGGCGGTACGGGCTCTTTCGCCATGAGTTATCGCTGGGACTTTGGCGATGCCACGCCGTTTGTTGGGCCGCAAGCCACCTACGTCATCGACCACACCTATGCCGCATCCGGGGTGTACACGGCGCGCGTCGAAGTGGTGGATTCGTGGGGCAACCGCTGCGTCGCCACGACGGAAATCGTGCCGGAGCCAGCCGCATGTCTTGCGCTAGGTATTGCATTGACCGCGGTCGCACGGCGCACACGCCGGCGCGGATAAGCGGCCTGCCATGCCCCAGGGGCAGATGCCGGTGTCTTCCGCAAACCCCACGACGGCATTGTTGCTCGCTGGGTCAATCATGAAGCGGGCCACGTCCGCGAACCACTGGTCCGCCACCGCGACCCGCTCACCGCGCACGTCGGCCTAGACGTTCGCGCGAATGATGGTCACGGCCGTCACGACGCCCGGCGGCAGCGTTTAGTGCAGTCGCAGCCGCACTGCGCCTGGGTTGTTCGTCAGCGTCAGCGCCAGTGTGTTGGTGATGCCGCCTTTGCTGACCGTCACGTCGTACGCGCCTTTGAAGCCGCGCACGGCATAGCCGCCCTGTGCGTCGGTCAGGCCGCGCGCATTCGTCCACCATTGCTTGAACACCAAGTCCTGCCACGCCTGGCCAGCCGGCTTGACGCTCCAGTCGCGCCGAAAGAGGGCCGCCTCCGGCCGCCAGTGCGCGCCTTCCCAGAAGCCCCACATCACAATCCCCACCACCGCCGGATGGCTGAACAGGGCCGTCATGAAGTCGCGCAGATAGTGGGCCTGGAGCCGCTCGTCGGTCATGCTGATATCAAACTCCGTCGCTTGGATTTCTTTGTGCAACACGGCAAAGCGGTCGAGCACGTCCAGCACGCGTTGCGGCGGCGTTATGTCCCAACCAAAATGGCTCTGCATGCCGAGCCCGTCGAGCGGCGCGCCCTGCTGCAGCAAAGACTTGATCGTGTTGAAATAGTGGTCTTGATGGGCCGTGTCCAGGCCGCGCGCCGACAAAATCGAAAAATCATTGAGGTATAATTTCGCCGCCGGATCCGCCGCGCGGGCCTCCTTAAACCAGGCGGCCATCACCGCGTTGCCGAGCAGGTCCATGAGGTCGTGGTTGTTGTACGGCTCGTTAATCACGTCCCACTCAACGATCTTCCCGCGCAGCGCGCCGACTTCATCGCGAATGTGCTCGGCGATGATCTGGCGCACGCGCGCCGGCGCATTGCTCGCCGCCCGCAATAGCTGCGGCGTGTTGTCCCACGCTGGCCAGACCAGGCAGTGCCCGCGCACGGCGATGCCGTTCGCGCGCAACCAATCCACCGCGGCGATCGCATCTCTGCGGCCCGCCGGGCCGTTCCACTCGCCGCACCAACTCGGCCATTTCAAGTCGTTTTCCAGCACGACCTTGTTGAATAATTTCTTGACCATGGCGCGATAGCGCTGCGCGTCGGGCGTTGTGGCGTCCGCCGTGAAATAGCGCGCGGCCACGGCCGACCCGAAACCAAACGCGTGCTGACGCATGCGCACCTGCACCCGTGCCCCGCGCACCGGCTGGTCATTGGTGTCGACCACGGCAATGCGCAGCGTGGCTTTGCGCAGCGTGTTGATCCGCGCCGCCGCCGCCGCGCGCCACGGCGCGTCCGGCGCCATGCCTGCGTACCGCGCTTTGATAATCGGCAGCGCATGAATGTTCGTCGCGCCGCAATTCAGCAGTTCGAACGCCGCCAACTCGAACACTTGCACGTGCGCGCCGGCCCGGAAACACACTTGCGCCTGGCCGGCCGCATACGCCTCCGCCGCGGCGAACGGCAGATAGATATGCTGCCACTGCGGCCCGACCGCAATGTCATACATGACCGATTTTGTCCACGGGTCACGGCATTGCTCAAACACAAATTCCGTGCGTGCTTTACCGGCTTGCGCCGGACCCGCCCCCCGCCGCACCCAGACCGACAAGAACAGCACATCGCCTTGGCACACCGCCGCCGTGTTGCTGAACGTCACTTGTGCGGCCCACGGCTGCGGTGCCGCCCGCAGCGTGCTCACGCGCAGCGCCTGTGTGAAGGACTGGCCGATCACCGCCACGACCGTCAGTCGCGCATTCGTGAAGCACGCGCCAGCCAGCTGCGCGTGCAGCACCGCGTCGCGCGGCAGCACCGGCGTGCCGCGGGGCAGCGTCAGCGCCCCCGCGCCCGAGACCATCACGCCCGCGCCAACCGCTATCCGGCGCACCCATTTGCAGACCGTCGCACCCGACATGGCAGTCCTCCTTCTTGTGCCAAGTAAAACCGTGCTGGCGCCCGGGCCAACACGGGCACGCCACCCTGCTATTCTACTTTAAGCACGCCAGTTTGACAATGCGCGGGGCCTGCGCTATACTTATACGTTGCTGCAACAACGCTTGATAACCCGCACCAAGAGGCGCATCATGAAACGCAGCTACCGCATGTTCGTGCTGGCTCTCGCCCTCTGTGCCTTGACGCTCGATGCAGGCCTGTCACAGCCGGCCACGGTGACCACCAGCAAACGCGGCAAGACCAAGCTCATCCTCAAAAATCTGGTGATGACGCCCAGCCTGGCGGACGAACTAATGCGCACCAATTTGCTCGTCGTGCTGCAGTCGAACGCGCTAACGCAAGTCGCCTTCGGCCCGTGCGCGTTGCAGGGCAAACCCAACAAGAAAACGGGCTTGGTCAACCTCTGGAAGTATAAGTTCCGCGACAAGGCAACCAAACTCACCGTGCAGATCGCCTATATCACCAAGAAGAATAAGTTCACGTTCAGGATCAGCAAGGACATCGCCGATGACGTCGCCATCTCCGCGCCCGGGTGCGTGGCCGTGTCGAATGCGCTTCAGACCGTGCCGGGCGGCACGTTCCTGATGGGCGCCTCGAACGAATACTTCACCACGGACAGCAAAGAATCGCCGGTGCATCCCGTCAACATCAGCACCTTCCTCATCCAAAACCACGAAGTCTCGAATGGCGACATGTGTCGCGTGCTGCAATGGGCGCTGGCGCAGGGCAAAGTGAACGCCACGGCGACCACGCTGCAGAACAGCCAGGGCGATCCCAAGACGTTGATCAATCTGGCCAACTACGCGTCGGATATCAAATTTCTGGACGGCGTGTTTTACGCCAAAGACGGGCGTGACGGGTTTCCCTGCTCTGTGGCGACCTGGTATGGCGCGCTGGCCTACGCCAATTTTATGAGCGAAATGGAAAGCTTGCAGCCCTGCATCAATTTCACCAACTGGAGTTGTGACTTCACGCGCAACGGCTACCGGCTGCCGACCGAGGCTGAATGGGAAAAAGCCGCGCGCGGCGGCCTGGTCACCAATGTGTTCCCGTGGCCGAGTGTGGGCGGTGCCTGGCAGGACCATCTGGATGGCAGCAAGGCCAATTACTATCTCAGTGGCGGTTTGTTCAATTTCGAAGTCAGCCCTTGCTGCTACTTCAATGGCGGCCAGATTCCGACCGGCACGGATATGGCCAACGGCTTCGGCCTGTACGACATGGCGGGCAATCTGGATGAATGGTGCTGGGATTGGTACAAGGACACGTATTACAAAGACCCGGGCGCAACCGCGGCAGACACGACCGGGCCGGTGCAGGACGGCAGCTTCTACTACAAAGTCGTGCGCGGCGGCCGCTGGGGCAGCCAGGGCCACACCCTGCGCTGCGCGGCGCGCGATGACGAGTCACCCGACAGCAGCGCCTTTCGCGGCGTCGGCTTCCGCTGCGTGCGCCGGCCGTGACGACCTGCCTGCATCAGCAGGGCGGGAACATTAACAAATCGCTCAATCCTGAGCACAACAAGGAGAAAGCACATGAAACTCAACATCAAGGCGTTTGCCGTAACGTTCGCCCTCTTCTGGGGCTTGGGCCTGTTCCTCGCGACATGGTGGATCATCGCCTTTGACGGGGCATCCGGGCAAATCACGCTGATCGGCAAGGTCTATCGCGGCTACTCGATCTCGCCCGTGGGCAGCGTCATCGGCTTGGCCTGGGCTCTGTTCGATGGGCTGGCGTGCGGCGCCATTTTTGCCTGGCTCTATAACAAGCTCAGCGATACATTCTCGCACAGCGCGAAAATGTAAGGATATCGTTTGAGGAATTTGTTCGCAACGCGCAAATGTATGGTGGGGAATATTGCGAATGCATGCATGCATCCATTAGCGGCCGTCGCCGCCTGGCGCCTTTGCATCTTTGCGCCTTTGCGTTGAAGAGGCGCGCTTGTACAAGGGAATGCGTTTGTGTAGCATAAGAGCCGGTAACCAGCTTTAAGGTTCACCCATGCGCTTTGGCCATTTCGACGACAAGGCCGCGGAATATGTCATCACCCGGCCGGACACGCCCCTGCCGTGGATCAATTACCTCGGCTGTGACGATTACTTCGCGCTGATCTCGAACACCGCCGGCGGCTACAGCTTCTACCGCGATGCGCGCTTGCGCCGCCTCACCCGCTTTCGTTACAACAACATTCCGCTCGACAGCAACGGCCGCTACCTCTTTCTGCGCGACCGCGCCACCGGCGCTTTCTGGTCGCCAACCTGGCAACCAACCCGCACGCCGCTCGACGCCTATGAATGCCGCCACGGTCTTGGCTATACCCGCATTGCGTCGCGCGCGCACGGCATCCGCAGCGCGGTGCGCTACTTTGTGCCACGCGGCCTTGCGTGTGAAATCTGGGACTTGACGCTGACCAACACGCGCAAACAGCCGGCCCAGCTCGATTTGTTCAGCTTCGTCGAATTCTGTTTGTGGGACGCCTGGGACGATTGCACCAACTTCCAGCGCAATTTCAGCATTGGCGAAGTCGAAGTGCAGGACCGCACGATTTACCACACGACCGAATATCGCGAGCGCCGCAATCATTTTGCCTTTTTCCATTGCAGTGCGCCGCTGGCCGGCTTTGACACGTCGCGCGACGCGTTTCTCGGGCCGTACGGCACACTCGAACGGCCGGCCGTGGTGGTCAATGGCAAGAGCACCAAGTCCGTCGCGCATGGCTGGGCGCCGATCGGGTCGCATCATGTGCGCGTGACACTGGCGCCCGGCGCGAGCAAGCGCATCTGCTTTATTCTTGGCTATGCCGAGAACCCGGTCGCGCAAAAGTTCACACGCAGCGGCGCGGTCAACAAAAAGCCGGCATACGACATTGTGCGTCGATTGCAATCCACAAAAAATGTCGATTGTGCCTTTGTTGAGTTGCAGCAGCACTGGCGCGCGCTGCTCGAACGTTACTCAGTGCAGAGCCCCAACGCGCATGTCAATCGCATGGTCAATGTCTGGAATCAATATCAATGCATGGTGACGTTCAACCTGTCGCGCAGCGCCTCGTATTTTGAGAGCGGCATTGGGCGCGGCATGGGCTTTCGCGATTCGAACCAGGACATTCTTGGCTTTGTGCATATGATTCCCGCGCGCGCCAAGGAGCGCCTGCGCGATCTGGCCGCCACGCAACTCAAGACCGGCGGCGCATTTCATCAATACCAGCCGATGACCAAGCGCGGCAATCACGATGTCGGCGGCAATTTCAACGACGACCCGCTCTGGCTCGTGTTGAGCACGGCCGCGTATGTCAAGGAGACCGGTGACCGCGCCTTTCTGGACGAGCGCATTCCGTTTGAAAACGACGCGCGCGCGGCCGGCACGCTGTATGCGCATTTGCAGCGCGCGCTGCACTACACGCTCGACCGGTTGGGTGCGCACAAGCTGCCGCTGATCGGCCGCGCCGATTGGAACGACTGTCTGAATTTGAATTGTTTCTCGGCCGAGCCGGGCCAGTCGTTCCAGACGCTAACGAACCAGGACGGCAAGGTGGCCGAGTCAGTATTCATCGCCGGGCTGTTCGTGCTGGCGGTGCGCGAGATGCAGCAGCTCGCCACGCTGCGCGGTTGCGCGGCGGACGCCAGCGCCTACCGGCGTGCGGAACAGCAGATGACGCGCGCGATCGAGCGCGCCGGCTGGGACGGCGCCTGGTTCCGGCGGGCCTACAATCATTTCGGCCAGCCGATCGGCGCGCGCAGTTGCGACGAGGGCAAGATTTTCATCGAGTCGAACGGCATCTGCTGCATGGCGCAAATTGGCGCGGCAAAGGGCTGGCCGCGGCGCGCGCTCGACGCTGTTGCAACGCACCTAGCCACGCCGCACGGCATTGTGCTGCAACAGCCGGCGTACACGCGCTATCGCCTCGAAATGGGCGAGATCACCAGTTATCCGCCGGGCTACAAGGAAAACGCCGGCATCTTTTGCCACACCAATCCATGGATCATGATTGCCGAGGCATTGTGCGGCCATGGCGCACAGGCGCTGGATTATTACTTGCGCATCTGCCCGTCGGCACGCGAGCGGATCAGCGCGGTGCACCGCTGCGAGCCGTATGTGTACGCGCAAATGATCGCCGGCCGCGACGCGGCCACGCACGGTGAGGCCAAGAACTCATGGCTGACCGGCACGGCCGCGTGGAACCTGGTGGCGATCACGCAATATATTCTGGGCGTGCGCGCCGAGCACGACGGTTTGCGGATTGACCCGTGCGTACCGGCGACGTGGAAGATCGTGCATGTACAACGCGTGTTTCGCGGCAAACGCGTGCGCATCACGATCAAGAATCGAAAAGGCGTTGAACATGGCGTCGTGCACGTTATGCTGAACGGGCGCGCCTATCCGTCGAATCTGTTGCGCAGCGAGGATTTGGCCGACGACAACACGGTGACGGTCACCCTGTAGTCACCCGCGCTGAGGGCGGCAGACTGCGCCGCGGCTGCCGGGGCCGGCGATCCTCCCGAAACTGCGCCAGCTGACGGCGAAATTGCTATACTAGCCTACAGAACAATGCGCGTGCGGGCCCTGTGCCCGCATGACTTTAACCCTGTTGCTGGAGCGTGCATATGAAGACTCTCTTGACCTATGTGGCGTTGCTGTTGTCGCTGTCCGCCATGGTCGTGCCGGCGGCGACGTTCCAGTGGAGTGCCGATGGCTTTGCGATGATCAACCAGATTGTCGCGGACGGCAAGGGCGGGTGTGCCGTGCTGGGCACCAATGGCGGCGGTTTCTACATTGTGTGGCTTGACAAGAAAGGGGTGAAGATATACGAAAAGACGGTGGTCAACACCTGTGCGGGCATTTTGTCCTGTGACAACAAGACGCTGGTGTATAACATGCTCGGGTCGCCGTACACGCTGATTGCGGTGGACAAAAAGGGCGTTGAAACGACCGTCTCGGACCCCGCCTACAACATGCGGGGCGTGTTCATGACGACACCCAACCAGCCCAATGTGCCGCGCGACAGCAAGGGCTTCTTCACGGCCCAGGCGCCGACCGGCCCCGGCACGTGGCGCGTGGCACGCTACACGTTCAAGTAAGGCACCCACGTCCGGCGGGAATCTACTACGCGCGCCGGATGTGGATCCCGGCATCGCCTGCTAAGGCACTAGCCAATCCCACCGGCGGCGCATGCACCGCCGCCGGGACGACGGCCGTACGTCAGCCGATCAGCAGGCCTTCAAGGCGCACTTGATAGATGCCGCTCTTGGGTATCTTGTTGAGAAAATTGACCAAACCGCTGTGGCGCCACTGCAACATGCATTTGTGCGGCATAAACCAATAGCGCATGCCCACTTTCAGTTCGGCGCGCGTCTCGGTGATGAGACCTTCATACGCTTCGGCCGAGTAATAGCCGAGGTCTTTGAAGCCCTTCTGGCGCGGATTCAGCGGCCCAGTGACACACCAGACGATGATGCCGGTACGGTGATCCACCTGGGTCGCCACGCCGCAATGCGTGATCGGGCAGCCGCACGACATGCCCAGCGGGCGGCCGATCAGAATGTCGCCGACCTGAATGTTCATCTCGCGCGTCAGCATGGGATTATGCAATTTGATGGTCTCGCGCGGCCCGGGCTCGTTGGGAAAGAGATCCAGAATGAAGTCAAAGTCACGGCCGAGTGAATCAACCCATTTCTGGCGCGGCTGCTTGGGCGCACAGGTGCCGCAGGCGGCGCAGCTATGCGCGGCGGCGGCCGCCGTCGTTTCCGGGGCAAGCGCGGGCGCGCCCACGGGCGCGGCCAGCGGTGTGGCGCTGTGGGTGACGGCGGCGTCGCTCAAATGAATACAGCGTTTCAGCAGTTCCGGCCGGGTTTGCAGCGTGACGGCAAATTCGTCACACGTCTTGGCGCCGCATGCGCCGCAGTCCAGGCCGGGCAGTGCAATGTTCGTGGTCGATGAGGGCATGGTAGTTCCTTAGGCAAGCGAGTTAATGGAAGGCAATTGTTGAACAACCGACGGCAGTGCGGCGAGGAAAGCGTCCAGCTCGTCGCGGGTGGTCATGCGGCCGAGCGTGACCCGCAAGGCGCCGCGCGCTTGAATGGGATTGAGGCCCAGCGCGCTCAAGACATGCGAGGATGGATTGTCGCCGCCGTGCGCGCTGCAGGCCGAGCCGGATGACACGGCAAAGCCCAGCTCGTCCAGCGCCAGCAAGAGACGAATGCCCTCGCCTTCGCGGCCGGCGAACGTGACATTGATATTGTTGGGCAAGCGCTGCGTCGGGTGCCCATGCAGATGCGCGCCGGGAATGGTGCGCAGGATGAGGTCAATGACCTCGTCACGCCATTGGCGCAGACGCGGGATTTCCTCGCTGGCGAGCTGGCCACACAACGCCGCGGCGGCGGCAAAGCCGACGATGCCGGCGACATTCTCGGTGGCGGAGCGCAGGCCGCGCTCGTGCCCGCCGCCATGCTGCATGGCCTCGATGCGCACGCCGTTGCGACAGTACAATGCGCCCACGCCTTTCGGGCCGTAGATCTTGTGCGCGTTGAGCGTGAGCAAATCCACCGGCTGCCGACGCACATCCAGCGGCGTCTTGCCGAAGGATTGGCAGGCATCCGAGTGCAGATACACGCCGCGCGCGCGACACACCGCGGCCAGGGCATCCAGCGGCTGGAGCGTCCCGATCTCATTGTTGGCATGCATGATCGAGACCAAGATTGTGTCGGGACGCATGCTGTCAGCCAACTGCCCGACATCGACACTGCCGAAGCGATCCACCGGCAGCAGCGTAATCTCAAACCCTTGGGTGGCCAGCCAGGCGCACGAGCCCAGCACGCAGTCATGCTCGATCGCGCTGGTGATAATGTGCCGACCGCGCGCGGCATTGGCAAAGGCGACGCCCTTGAGCGCCAGATTGTTGGCCTCGGTGCCGCTGGAGGTGAAGATGATCTCTTCCGGCGCCGCGCCGATGCACTGCGCGAGGGTGGCGCGCGCCTGCTCAAGCGCCTCGCGCGCCTCGCGCCCGAACACATGCATGCTCGACGCATTGCCGAAGTGCGTCTGCAGATACGGCAGCATGGCCGTCAGGACGCGCGGATCGAGCGGTGTCGTCGCGGCATTATCCAAATAGATGCGGCGCACTATTCGCCTTGGTAGAAGATGTCGGTTTCCAAACTGCGGACGACGCCAAAATGTTCGCGCCAACCGATGTTTTTCTTGCCGACGCAAATCGTGCAGGTGCCGACCGGCGGATTGCCGCGCAGCTCCATGTCGTCGTGCGCGTCGGGCGCCTCATACAGCATCGTCACCAGCGGATCAATGCCGATGCCGTACATGGCGTTGACTTCGCGGATGCGCACGCTCGGCGCGACATCCTGAATGCGGGCGCGAAAAACCTCGCGCTCCGCCTGCGAGACGCGGTCAATCTTGGTCACCACGGCGACATCCGCCAGCGACAGCATCGGGCCGACCTTCAAGGGCAGGTTCATGCCGCTGGTCGCCTCGAGCACGACCATGCCGAGCCCGCCGTCGACATACGGCGAGCAGCGTAAACACAAGCCGGCGGTCTCGACCAACAGGACATTGCAGTTCGTCTTGTGCGCCCATTCCAGGGCGTCGCCGAGGACCATCACATTGCAGTGGTCGGGGCACAACTCGCCGGAATACACCTTGCGCGCGGGAATCCCGAATTCCTTGGCGAGCTGGACGTCTTCCTCGGCATATTGCACGTCAATCTTGAGGAAGGCCGGCCGATACTTGGCATCGATCAGCTTGCGAATCATATGCCGTAAGACGGATGTTTTGCCCGTGGTCGCCGGGCCGGCGCAAATAGCGAGTTTCATGCGAATGCCTCCAAAAGGTGGCCGGTTAAGCGTTCGCCCATGCGGATTTTGTCGCGCAAAATGCAGAGGGCATCATCAAGCTTGCTGACTTCGCGCGCGTATAGTTGCTCGCGCTCGTCGGTCCGCAGAATGTCGGTGACCATGCCGGTCTTCATGACGATGCGGAAGTCCGAGAGCAGCGCGATGCGCGGATCGTGCGTGACGAATATAAAAATTTTGCGATAGCCGCGCAGGAGTTCGAGCGCGCGGGTGCGATGAATGCCGGCGTTCTCGACTTCGTCAAGCAGGACGATCGGCGTGTCGCAGATGATGGTGGCGTCCGCAATCAGCAACGCGCGGGTCTGGCCGCCGGAGAGCTCGGTCATGCGCATGCCGGTCTGAATCGGCTCGCCGGTGAGCTGATTGGCGAATGCCAGCGTGTTGTCGAGCAGGCCGACCACATCGCGATCGGCCTTGCTGCGGATGCGCGCATGCGTCTCGAGGAACTCCTGGACCGGCAAATCCGAGAGAAAGGTGGTGTGCTGGGTGATCAGGGCGATCGGATTGTAGGCCGGATTGTCGCGGTACTCGGCCGGTGGCTTGACGCCGTTGATCAGGATGCGGCGGCCGGTCGGGGTGGTGCCGTCGGCGAACAATTCCAGATCGTTGATCAAGGTCGTCTTGCCCGAACCGGTCGGGCCGACAATACTGACGACGTCGCCCATGGCGAAATCGATGCGTTCAACCGGTTCGCGGTTGCCGTCGCGGCCGTGGCCGCCGAGGATGGAGATGGTGTCGATCATACAGTAGTTATCCTATATGGTTACTTGTATATACGCGCAAAACTTAAAGGACGTCGGCCAGGCTGGTGTGTTCGAGCGTGCGCGCCACCTGGTCGCGAATGCCCTTAAACACCCGCAGCAGGCGGCGCTCCTTCTCAATCGGGGTCGGCTCGTAGAAATGCTTGCTGGCCGATTCGGTCGGGGCCAGGGCGCCGTCAAAGAGACGGATCACTTCCGCCAGCGAGACGCGCGCGGCCGGCCGGGCCAGGGCAAAGCCGCCGTGCCGGCCCTTGGCGCTGCGCACGATCGTGGCGCGCTTGAGGGTCAGCATCAGCAACTCGAGGAACTTGGCCGGAATGCGTTGGGCGGCCGCGATCGTCTCGACCGAGACGAGCACGCCCGCATCCGCCTGGCGGGCCAGATGCACGAGGGCAAGCAGGGCATATTCACTACGGGTGGTCAGTTTCATATCATAGTTATCCAATCGATCTACTAATATATCATAAACAAAAGGATTTGTCAAGCCCCCCCCGCATGTGTCTGAAATGCCACTGTGAAACTGTGCGCGCCGCCGTCGGGCGGCGATGCCGGGGCGGCAAACGTTTCACCGCCGAAGCACCAAGCGCGGCGTGGACGGCCGCGCCCGCGGCGTGCAGTTCTGTATGGCGAAAGTTCAGGGCAGGGCGCCATTGATGATCTTGATGTAGCTCGGCGCCGCCGGCGCGGGACGCAACCGGGGATTCTTAAACTCGAGCTGGCTCGAGAAAACGCCCTGCAACGGCGCCGCTTTCGGTGTGAGCGTCTTGATCGAAAATGTGCTGGTCAGGTTGTTGGTGCACAGGGGCGGGATGATGCCGGCCGCGAAAATGGTCTTGCGCAGGCAGATGTTGCTGTTGGTTGCGTGCCCGTCCACGAACTGATAGGCTTTGATCGCGCGGATGCCGATCCTCTGCTTGTCGCCGCCACGGCTGTAGAATTGGCTGTCGGCAATGAGGCCGCTGGCATAGCCCTTCTTGGCCGTCGCCACGATGGTCTTCATGAAGTGGGCCACGACATAGCTGTCATAGATGTTGGCGGATCTGGCAGCCAGCATGCCAATCTCATTGGTGACGACAACGCGCGTGCCAATGACATCGGCAAACTTGGTTATCAAGGCTTTGAGCGTGTGACTGCACAGGTCAATCGTCACGGTCGAAACCGTGCCGGTCAGACCTTTGTAGGAGATGCCGGAGACCTTCATCATCCAGCCCTTCGCCTTCGCATCAGGCCCGACGTTGAACGCGCCCAGCGCGCTGCCGCCATAGCAGGTGCCGTCCTTGGCTTTTTTCGCCTGGACTGTAACCGATCTGAGTTCGGCGCCAACCTGCAAGCCATGACGGCTGACCGCACGGCGATCGTAGGCGAAGCCGAGTGAACCGGCACTGATCTTGACCGTTTTGAGCACATTCGAGATGTGGATGTCATCAACTTGGCCATGCCACTTGATGGACTTGAGGTTCGCGGCACTGACCCAATCGAGCGGGAAACGGCGGTCGGAGATCGCCGGTTTCTTGGGTGCCGTCACCTTGAGATACAGCGTATCCGCAACGCCGGCGCCGGTGATAAAAACACTGCGGCCTTCCATGCGCGGCGTGCCAAGGCCGGCGTAGTAGACCTCCGCAATGTCACCATCACTTTCCACAATTTGGAAGAAGCGCAGCTTGCCTTTGAGTACCGCCGGCCCAACTGTGGCGACAAAAACGTTGGTGCGCGGCAGCTGCGTCGCGCTGCGCATGTCCGCCATCGCCGCAAGATACAGCAAGAGCGGGCCCTGTGCACCGGCCTGCGTCTGTGCGACACTGAAGTCCAAGGTTGCAGCGGTGTTAGTGGCTATCAGCGATGACAGCGGGCCGCTGCCATTGGTCAGCATGGCGGCAGTATACAATCCGTACTGCACGCCGGTTTGCGCAACGAATTCAACCCAGCCAATCTGACCGGCTTGCAGATGCAGCGGCCAGTTGACCAGTACTTCGATGGCGGGCGCATTTGTTGACTGCCGCGTGATCGTGATCATGTCGCCGGCGCACACGCCCAGCATGTTCGTCCCGTACACGCGGATCACATTCGCGCCCACCTGCACATTGTTGATCAACAGGCTGAATGCGCCGTTCATGCTGCTGGCGCTGAACTGCGTCGCGCCCGCCACTAGGGTGTTGCTCCACCACAGCGTACCGCCCGCAATCTGCCAGTTCGTGCCGCCGATGGTATGGCTGGTCACGTCAAAGTTGACGCTCGCGCTCGTGCCATTCGTGATGTCCACGAACGGCGTGCCGGTGCCGTCGGCGCCGCGCGTGATTGTGATCATGTCGCCGGCGCACACGCCCAGCATGTTCGTCCCGTACACGTGGATCACATTCGCGCCCACCTGCACATTGTTGATCAACAGGCCGAACGCACCGTTCACAGCGCTGGCGCTGAACTGCGTCGCGCCCGCCACTAGCGTGTTGCTCCACCACAGCGTACCGCCCGCGATCTGCCAGTTCGTGCCGCCGATGGCATAGCTGGTCACGTCAAAGTTGACGCTCACGCTCGTGCTGTTCGTGATGTCCACGAACGGCGTGCCCGTGCCGTCGGCGCCGCGCGTGATCATGATTGTGTCGCCGGCGCATACGCCCAGCATGTTCGTCCCGTACACGCGGATCACATTAGCGCCCACCTGCACATTGTTGATCAACAGGCTGAACGCGCCGTTCACAGCGCTGGCGCTGAACTGCGTCGCGCCCGCCACTAGCGTGTTGCTCCACCACAGCGTACCGCCCGCGATCTGCCAGTTCGTGCCGCCGATGGCATAGCTGGTCACGTCAAAGTTGACGCTCACGCTCGTGCTGTTCGTGATGTCCACGAACGGCGTGCCCGTGCCGTCGGCGCCGCGCGTGATCATGATTGTGTCGCCGGCGCACACGCCCAGCATGTTCGTCCCGTACACGCGGATCACATTCGCGCCCACCTGCACATTGCTGATCGCAAGGCTGAACGCGCCGTTCATAGCGCTGGCGCTGAACTGCGTCGCGCCCGCCACCAGCGTGTTGCTCCACCACAGGGTACCGCCCGCGATCTGCCAGTTCGTGCCGCCGATGGCATAGCTGGTCACGTCAAAGTTGACGCTCACGCTCGTGCTGTTCGTGATGTCCACGAACGGCGTGCCCGTGCCGTCGGCGCCGCGCGTGATCATGATTGTGTCGCCGGCGCACACGCCCAGCATGTTCGTCCCGTACACGCGGATCACATTCGCGCCCACCTGCACATTGCTGATCGCAAGGCTGAACGCGCCGTTCATAGCGCTGGCGCTGAACTGCGTCGCGCCCGCCACCAGCGTGTTGCTCCACCACAGGGTACCGCCCGCGATCTGCCAGTTCGTGCCGCCGATGGCATAGCTGGTCACGTCAAAGTTGACGCTCACGCTCGTGCTGTTCGTGATGTCCACGAACGGCGTGCCCGTGCCGTCGGCGCCGCGCGTGATCATGATTGTGTCGCCGGCGCACACGCCCAGCATGTTCGTCCCGTACACGCGGATCACATTCGCGCCCACCTGCACATTGTTGATCGCAAGGCTGAACGCGCCGTTGGCGCCGCTGGCGCTGAACTGCGTCGCGCCCGCCACCAGCGTGTTGCTCCACCACAGCGTGCCGCCCGCGATCTGCCAGTTCGTCCCGCCGATGATATAGCTGGTCACGTCAAAGTTGACGCTCGCGCTCGTGCCGTTCGTGATGTCCACAAACGGTGTGCCGGTGCCGTCGGCGCCGCGGGTAACAATCAGAATGTCATTGGTGATGCCGTCTACATCATTGGTGCCGAAGACGACAATAGCATTGGCGCCCGTCTGCAATGGCACCTCCGGCGCATGCCACCCCAGCGCCGCCTGAAACATACTGGTGGCGCCCTGCGCTAGGTTCACCGCCCACATCCCGCCGACAACAACAAGATTGGTTGTGAGCGCGTTCGCATAGAGGTTCGTCGTTATGCTATAACGATTGGTCCCGCTCAACAGCAGTGAGGCAACATCGAACGAAACCCAATTTGTCGGGCCGCTGGCAATACCCACATGACTGGTAATGTCCAGGTAAGGGTAGGGAAATTCAGCCGCGCCGAGATCCGGCGCGACGCCACTGACCCGCGGACTGCTATATTGATCAACCGCAGCGGTCATCCAACCTGCCGGCGTGCTGAGATCAATACATGGTGATGCACACCTCAGGCGGAAATCTCCGCCCGCGCTCACAAAGCGCGGATTGTTCGTCAGCACACCAATTCCGCCGGCGCCCGGATCAGGCATGGTGCAGACATTGGTGAGCGCAATGGACGTGCCCGCGATGTTCTCCGCGGCGTTGTCGTACACAATCGAATTCAACACACGCGCCTGCAGCAGATATACACCTTGTCCGGTGTTGCTCACGACACTGCAGTTTTCGATCATGGCATTTTCGGCATAGATGCCGGCGCCTTTACCAGGCGCGCTGTTAAAAGCGCAGATGGAATTGCGCACAAACGCCGCGGCGTTCTGCAGATAGACACCACCGCCGTTATCCGCGCTATTGCCAACAATCATGCAATCAGAGACCTGCAACGCGGCAACACTGTTGGCAAACAAACCGCCGCCATTCCCAAGTACGTTATTGCCCGTCACGATGCAACGTTCAACAGTGCTTGCCGCAGCGGCCAACACACCACCGGCGCTCGAACCGCCACCATTGGTCAATGTGAAGCCGCAGACTGCAGCGCCCGGCGCTATGAAGGTAAACAACGAAAACGTGCCATCGCCACACACCATCGTGCTGCCCGCGCCGCTGACGCTCTCGACGCGTACGGTTGGATTTGTAATGGTTAGTGAACTGGTCGGCAGATATATGCCTGCGGCAACGCGCACTATACTTCCCGATGCAGTCAGTGCCAGTGCATCTTCTATAGTGAGCGCCGCCGTCGCCCAGTTTGTGTAGGGCGGCACGTCATGGCCAGTATTCAATATATCGACATAATGAACGGTTGTCGCGCCACAAAGCATAGCTATGAGCGGGGCCACGATAACGGTGAGCGCGACAAACTTGTTCCATGGATACTTGATCATGGCATCACAGTCCTTACAGCCAATTAACTATCAGCTTGATCGTGCGGTGCTGCATCCCGTGGCAAAATATAACAAAAGGATGCCGTGATGTCAAGGGGTTCGTAACGCCGGGTGTGCCGCAGTTATTCTGGGCGCCCAAGCGTACCGCGCGAGCGTCAGTGATGTACGGATTTTCCGGGAACGTTCACGGAAACGCTGCTGAAAACAAGAGCCGCAGCGCCACGGTCGCATCCATTCAATGCGTCGTGTTCGACCTGGAGAGCTTGCTATACATGCCGTGCTTCCACGGTACGCAAGAACTCGTCGAGGGTGTGGAGATAGCGCTCCGTTTCCTCAAGGTGGGCCTGGTGCGCGCTGTGCTCAAAGACAACCCATTGTGCGCCTGTGATGCCGCTCTGGATGGTCGCGGCGATCGCAGGCGTCGCTTCGTCATAGCGGCCAGACGTGATCAAGGTGGGCAGCTGAATTTCGCCCAGGCGCGCAACGACGTCCCAGTTTTTTATCACGCCGGTCACATGGAACTCACTCGGCCCGCACATCGTGGTGTACACTTCCGGGTTCTGCATAAACTTCTCCAGCGAGCGCATGAGGCAGTCAGGCCAAGGATCAAGGCGGCAGACGTGCCGCCGATAAAAAACCATGACGGCTTCCTGATAGGCCGGACTTGCCGTTGTGCCCGCCTGTTCATGCTGGCGCAGTATTTGTTGTGTCTCCGGCGGCAATGCCATGCGCAGGCGCTGCGTTTCGGCAATCCATTGGCGCATACTGGCCGGCGCGCTGGCAATGACAAGACTGACTAATCCGGCGGGCTGGGTCAAGGCATACTGCAGCGCCAGCATACCGCCCCATGACTGTCCCAGGAGGTGGACGTGCTCGAGCCCCAAGGCGCGCCGCATGACGCCGACTTCCTCGACAAACAGGTCGACATTCCAAAGGGACGGATCGTGAGGTTGATCCGAATTGCCGCAGCCCAGTTGATCATAAAAAATGACGCGCCGCCCGCGGGCCGTCAGTGCCGCCAGCGGTTCCAGGTAATCATGCGGTACGCCCGGCCCGCCATGCAAACACAGGAGCGGCAACGCGCCCGGCGCTTCATGGTCGCCGACAATACGATACCAGATCTTGTAACCGCGAAACGCGACGTAGCCTTCTTGGGTTGGCACGTTCTCCTTCATTGCAGCGTTGTTATGGTTGCCGGCGGGCCGCTCGGCCGGGCTACCGCAGGGTTAAGATGTGCTGCTCTGGCGCTCTTCGCGGCGGCTGAGGCGCGGCGCGACGAGGCCGGTCAGGAACCACACACCATATGCGAGGTGCGTCAGAAAGGTGCCAAGCATCGTGGCCGGCATAAAGCGCGGGCCAGCCAGGAAACTGCTGATTGCCAGAAACACGAAATACACCGCCAGCACGCCGACATAGACATAAAACAATGGGTGCAGCCACCACGAGAGCCAGCCCAGCAGTACGCCCAGCGTAAACAGCGACGGGACAAAATAACCGAAGCGGCGCGAAGTCTCCGGAAATTTCTTGACAAAATAGCCGCGATGCAGCGCATACTGCGTCACCTGCTTGAAATGCCCGCGCCAGAGCGAGCGGCGATGATGATAGACTTCAACTTGCGGGTCATAGACAATCCGCGCGCCCAGTTTCTTGGTGATGGTCAGGCACAGTTCCGTGTCTTCGCCGGGCCAGTAATTGGACTGAAAGCCCTGGGCGGCCTCGAACGTTGCTTTGCGCACGGCCAGGTTACAGGTGGGATAGTCGTCCACATCGCGGCGGCGGTCGTAGACGTAGCGATAGCGATAGACACCGCTGCCGGCCAGCGAGGCGTAGACGGCGCCGCTGACTTGCTGCCAATAGGTGTCTTCGGGTGGTGTGACGGCCGGGCCGCCGACCGCACCGACACTCGCGTCGGCAAAATTCGCGGCCAGCTCATCGAGCCACAAGCCATACGGATAGGCATCATCATCAATAAACGCGATGATCTCGCCGGTGGCTTCGCGCGCGCCGATGTTGCGCTTGATTGCCGGCAATTCCGGGCCGGTCGGGATGACGCGCACGCGCGCATCAAAGCCGCTGATGGGCTGGTCGGGCAGGACGATTACTTCAGCATTGGCGTAGGGCTGCTGGAGCACGGCCTCCACGCTTTGGCGCAAATACGCATTGTCGTGTTTGACGGCGATGACGACCGAGACGCGTGGCTTTTGAGAGTGATCCTTGTGACGCCAGCTGTCATAGTATTGCAGGATGCGCAGGCGATAGAAGACCGCCAGCGTGTCGAGAAACATATGGTAGATATTCTTGATCGTGACGCTGCCGCGCTTGCCACTGAATTCGACTTGCACCGGGCATTGCGCCAGGCGATAGCCGAGTCGGTGGGCGATCGAGATCATCTCGATGTCGAAGGCATAACGGCGGACGAGCATGCGCGGGACGACGTCGTCGAGCACGCGCCGGGTGAAGAGCTTGAAGCCGGTTTGCGTGTCGCGCACCGGCAGGGGAATCAGCGTGCGGGTGAGCTGCGCATAGGTGGCGCTGACGATGCGGCGATACCACGGATAATGGGCATGAACATCATGGGCGCGCTTGCTGCCGAGCACGCCATCCACGCCGGTCTTGACGAGCACGGCGGCCAGGTCGGCCATGTGCTCGGGCCCGATTTCGAGGTCGGCGTCAATAAAGAAAATCCAGGTGCCGCGGGCGTGTTGCAGGCCGCAGCGCAAGGCCCAGCCCTTGCCGGCATTGTGCACCAGCTGGACCGGCACGACGGACGGCAGGGCGGCGGCGGCGCGCCCGATTTCGGCCCAGGTGTCATCGCTGCTGCCGTCATCGATCACGACGATCTCAAAGGCGTCGGCGTGCGTGCGCCATGCGTCGGCCAGCAAGGCCTGGGCGACGGCGTTGACGCGCTGCAGATTCTGGAAGATGCGCGGGCCCTCGTTGTGGGCTGGCAGGAGGATCGAAACCATGACGTTGCTCACGACAGCACTCCGTAGTCCTTGAGGCGGCGGTACAAATTGCGGCGGCTGATGCCGAGCTGCCGGGCGACTTCGGCACGGGTTTTGACCCGTTGCAGGGTGCGCAGGATCAACCAGCGTTCGACGTCCGCCAAGTTGACCTGATCGAAATCCGGCAGATCGTCCGGGGCCGGGCTCGCCGCGGGCGCTTTCGCGCCGCCCACGATCTGGGCCGGCAGCGCGCGCGGCGTGACTTCGTGCCCGTCGCACAAGACGACCAGCGCCTCGATCGTGTTCTGCAATTCGCGCACGTTGCCGGGCCAGGTGTAACTTTCGAGCAACTGGCGGGCCGCGTGAGAAATCGTGACGCGCTTGCCGGTCTCACCATTGACCTTGTCGAGAAAATGGTCGATCAGCCGGGCGATATCGTCGCTGCGCGCGCGCAAGGGCGGGATGTTGATGCTGACCACGTTCAGGCGATAATACAGGTCTTCACGAAAGGTGCCGGCTTTGATCATCTGATCGAGGGCCGCGTTGGTGGCGGAGATCAAGCGGACATCCACGTCAATCGTGTGCGAGCCGCCGACCCGCTCGAAACAGCGTTCCTGCAGCACGCGCAGCAATTTCACCTGAGTCGCCAGCGGCAACGTGCTGACTTCATCGAGAAAGAGCGTGCCACCGTTGGCCAATTCGAAGCGTCCGCGGCGCACGCTGGCGGCGCCGGTAAAGGCGCCTTTTTCGTGGCCGAACAATTCGCTCTCGAGCAGGTTCTCGGAGAAGCTGGCGCAGTGCACCGGGACAAACGGCTTGTCATGGCGCGCGCTCAAATCGTGGATGGCATGCGCGATCAGCTCTTTGCCGGTACCGCTTTCACCCTCGAGCAGGACATTCGACTTGGTCGGTGCGACATGCTGGACGATGGTGAAGACGCGTTGCATGACGGGCGCTTCGCCGATGATCGTCTGCACTTGTTGGACGGTTTGCAGCTGCGCTTTGAGCGCCTCGTTTTCTTGTTCGAGGGTGACCAGCTTGAGGGCGCGGCGCACGACCAGCTCGATGGTTTCAAGGTCAAACGGTTTGCTGATGAAATCAAAAGCGCCGTGCTGCAGCGCCTCGCGGGCGGTATCGGCCGAGCCGTAGGCGGTGATGACAATGACCGGCACGTCGGGCGCATCGCGGCGCAGCGTTTCGAGGACACTCAGGCCGGACATGCCCGGCATGCGCAAGTCGGTGATGACCAGATCGGCGCCGTGGGCGCGGAACAGGTCGAGCCCGCTGGCGCCGTCGCCGGCTTCGCGCGCCAGACAGCCGAGGTCTTGCATGATGCGCACCAAACCGGCGCGCGCGTTCGGTTCGTCATCAATGATCAGAATTGACTTCTGCATGGGGCAGCACGGCTGGGGGTGAGGGCAACGACTTGGTGGCAGCTTGGGTGCGGACCGGCAGTTCGATCGTCACGTCCGCGCCGGCGCCAGCCTCGCTGCGGATGTGCACGCTGCCGCCCAGCGCGTGCACGACGCGTTGAACGATGAACAGCCCCAGGCCGGAGCCGTGTGATTTGGTGGTGTAAAACGGCGTGAACAAGCGCGGGAGAACATCGGCGGCAATGCCGCAGCCATCGTCGCTGAAGCGCAGTTCGAGCCAATCGCCGCGGTTCTCCAGGGCCACGTCCAGCGTGCCGCCGTTGGGCATCGCGTCCAGGGCGTTGCGCACGATGTTGATGATCGCGCCGCGCAGCTGGGCGGCGTCCAAGACGGTCGGCGGCACCGGCTGCAGTTTTTTGATCAGGGCCACTTTTCTGTCGGCCATTTCGGCGTAGAGTAATTCAAACGTGTCTTCGAGCACATCGGCGACATTGCCGAGATGCGCATCCAAGCCGACCGGGCGCACGGCTTCGAGAAAATCGCGCACAATCCGTTTCAGGCGCACGCTTTCCTCACGGACGATCGCGTTGGTGCGGGCCAGCGCCTGCAGGGCGGGGCTGCGCTTGCACTTGGCCAGCTCGCGCGCCATGAGCTGCGTGTGCATGATGATCGCGCTGAGCGGATTGCCGATTTCATGGGCGACGCCGGCGGTCAACAGGCGCAGCGCCTCGAGACGCGCCTCGCGTTCGCGCGCGGCGCGCAGGGCGTGTTCGCTCGACACGTCACGCAGCAAGAGCAAATACGCCAGGGCGCGCTCGGTCGGCGTGTCGCGGTCGGGCGTGAAGGGGATCATGCTGACCGACAGCGCCAAATGCCGCGGATAGGCAACCTGCACGTCGCGCGTGACATGCGCATGCGCATCGGCGCCACGCACGGCCGCGCGCAGTTGCGCATCGCGAATGCACTCGGCCAGCGGCTGGCCGTGCATGTCCTGCTCGGCGACGCCCAGCAGATCGCGCGCGGCCGCGTTGGCAAACAGCACGCTGTGCTGGTCGCTGACGGCAATGACGCCCTCGGTGATGGTCTCCAGAATGCAGCGCAGCAATTGGTCGCTTTCCATCGCGCGCTGCAAATAGTGTTCGAGTTGCTCGCGTTCGAGCCGCGGCAGATGCTCGGCGATTTTGCGCGGGAGCGTGCGTGGCATGCGACGGTCAGTGCTCATTGGGCGCGGCACATGGTGGCGATGCGTTCAGCCAGTTGCTCCGGTTGCCAGCCCAACTCGGCATACAGTTCCGGCAGGCTGCCGTGTTCGACAAAGCAATCCGGAATACCGATGCGCTCGACCCGCGCGTGCGGCGCGCGGCCGGCGACAAATTCCGCGACGGCCGCGCCAAAGCCGCTGGTGATGATATGATCCTCGAGCGTGACCACGCGGGTATGGCGCGCCAGCACGGCGGTCAGGGTGGCGGTGTCGAGCGGCCAGAGCGCGCCGGCGTCCACAACTTCGATGCACAGGCCTTGCGCGCGCAGCAGTTGCGCGGCGCGGACGGCATAGAAGACCATGTGGCCGATGGCCAAGACGGCGGCGTCGCTGCCGGGCATCAGTACCTCCCAGTGCGTCACACTGGGCGCGGCGAACGGCGCCAGGCCGCCGGCAACCACGTGCTCCGGCACCGTGCAACGCGGATAGCGAATGGCGCAGGGCTGGTTGGCCTGCAACGCGAATTGCAGCGCTAGTGCCATGGCCGTGCGATCGCGCGGCATGAAAATACGCAGGTGCGGCAGATGCCGCAAGAAGGCGATATCAAACACCCCGTGATGGGTTTTGCCATCGCCGCCGACCAGGCCGGCGCGGTCAATAATAAACACAACCGGCACGCACGGCATGCAGACATCATGGGCGATTTCATCATAGGCGCGCTGCAGAAACGTTGAGTAAATGCCGACGATCGGGCGCAGGCCGCGCGCCGCCAAGCCGCCGGCAAACGTGACGGCGTGTTGTTCGGCGATGCCGACATCGACAAAGCGCGTCGGAAATTCGCGGGCGAAGCGGGTCATGCCGATGCCGCCACACATCGCGGCCGAGACGATCACAATGCGCTCGTCGCGCGCGGCCACGTCATGCAACAGGTCGGACATCAGATCGGTATAGGTCGGCTGCGCGTCGTGCGGATGCATCTCGCCGCTGCAGGCGTCAAAGGGCGTGACGCCATGATAGCGTTCCGGGTCGCGCTCGGCAAAATCATAGCCCTTGCCTTTCTGGGTGATGACATGCAGCAGGACCGGCATTTCCGGCTCGGCCTTGCACGAGCGCAAGATCGAAACGAGTTCCGCGATGTTATGCCCGTCAATGGGCCCAAGATAATGGAAGCCCAGATTCTCAAAGACATTTTGCGGGGCGATGATGTGCTTGATGCCGCCCTGCAGCCGGATGACAAGTCGGGCGAGGAACAGGCCGATCAGCGGAATGCGTTCAAGTGCGCGGCCGAGGTGGTGCTTCAAATAGCGGTAACGGGGATTGGCGACCAGCATGCTAAAGTGACGCGCCAGCGCACCAATGGTCGGTGAAATGGACATTTTATTGTCATTCAAGATCACCAGCAGGCGTTTGCAGCCATGCGCATTGTTGAGGCCTTCGAGTGCCAGGCCACTAGTCAGGCCGCCATCACCAATGATCGCCACCACATGCTGCAGCCCGCCGCGCATGTCGCGTGCCTTGGCCAGGCCGAGCGCGACCGAGATCGAGGTGCCAGCGTGGCCGACGGGAAAGGTGTCATAGGGGCTCTCCGCCGGCGTGGGATAGCCGGACAAGCCCTGATACTGGCGCAACGTGGCAAACTGGGCCCGGCGCCCGGTCAGAATTTTGTGGGCATAGGCTTGGTGGCCGGTGTCCCAGACGATCTCATCGCGCGGCGTGTCGAAGACATAGTGCAGCGCGACCGCCAGCTCGACCGTGCCGAGGTTCGAGGCCAAATGCCCGCCGGTCTGCGCCAGGTGCGTGATCAACAACTGGCGGATATCGGCGCAGACGTGCGGCAACTGGGCCGGTGCAAGCGTGCGCAAGGCGGCCGGACTGTCAATCGATTCGCGTGGCTGCGTCATGCGGATGGGTCAGATGTGTCGGATGGATCGGACGAATCGGACGGATCGGACGGATCGGACTTGTCGGGCGCGAACGGCGTGGTCGCGAGCTCGCCCTGCTCGTTCTTCTGCAATTGCTCGATGCGCTGGCGCGCGGCATCCAGCTCGCGCGCGCAGGCGGCGGCCAGCTTCACGCCGCGCTCGTAGTACTGCACGCATTCGTCGAGCGGCAACTCGCCGTGCTCCATCTTGGCGACAACCTCTTCCAGTTCGCGCAAGGACTGTTCAAACGCCGGTTTCTTTTTTGACATGGCAGGTCACCTTCGCACAAGTTAGTGGCGCAGGCGGGCAAGAGCGTCGTACACCGTGCCCAACCCAACGCACAAAGTTTCTTTGCTCTCCAACCATTGCACGATATCATTGTACATCACAAAGGCCAGCAAGGCCAGCAGGACGAACAGACCGAATTTCTGAATCCAGATTTGCAGCGCGAGCGGCAACGGCCGCCGGCACACGCCTTCAATCAGCAGCAGCACCAAGCAGCCACCGTCCAGCACCGGCAGCGGCGCCAGATTGATGATGCCAAGATTGACCGTAATCAGCAGCACCAGGCGCAGCAGCACGTCGAAGCCGCTCTGGGCGGCGGCGCCGGTCATGCGCGCAATGGCAACCGGCCCGGACAAGGCCTTGATCCCGATCCGCTCGCGCACGATGATGACAAAACTTCGCAGCGTATCACACACCATCTGATAACTCTCGCGCACACTCTGACTCAGGGCCGCACGCGGGCGATAGTAGACCCGCTGCTCGGCGGACCCGAGCTGCACGCCGAGCATGCCACTGTCGGCCACGCGCAGGATGGCGTTGGTCAGACTGCGCCGCTTGAAGATGCGCCAACGAATGGTTTCGAGGCGTTCAAGCACGACCGCCACCGCGCCGGTCGGCAACGCGCGAATGTACGCGTCCAGCTCGTTGGCGGCCACGACCCGGTCATTGATGCGCACCAACCGGTCGCCGCTGCGCGCCACAAAGTTACTGGGCGCATCGTCGGCCACCAGGATGACATCGCCATACACGTCGCAGTGTGCCAGGCGGCCGATGCGCTCCGGTGTGACCAGCACTTCGGTGGTCGTGCCGTGGGTGCTGTCCGTGACGAAGCGGGTGGGCGGAACGCGGGTGACCCCCAGTTTCAGCAGAATGTTCGGCCGCGCGCGAATCGCATCGAGCAGCGCATCCCGCGAGAGCGTCTGCGCCCGCACCCCAATCAGGCGATCAATCACATCCCCCACGCGCAACGCGCTGCGCGCCGCCGGCGTGTTCGACCCGATCGCGACAACCTGCGCGCGCTCCAGCTGGTCCACCCCAATGCCGATGAAGCCGCGCGCAACGTCGATCCGGGGCGTGACCGTGACCGTGTTGGTATGCATGCCGCGCAGATACGTGAGCGGCAGCGGTTGGCCGATGCTGGCGAGCGCGCTATGCTTCCATTGCTGCCATGAATAAAGCGGGACGCCATTCGCGGTCAGCATCCGGTCGCCCGGCCGCAGGCCGGCCTGAGCCGCTGGTGAGGCGGGCAAGATCCGCCCGATGGTGGTGGCATCCAGCGTCAACGGTTGCTGCTCACCAGTGACCAGCAAGACAAACACCACGGGCACGGCGAACAACAAGTTCATCAACGGACCGGCCACGATAATCGCCATGCGCGTCAGCACCGGCTTCTTGTCAAAACGCCGCGCGGCCGGCACTTGGGCATAGCGTTCGGCCGCTTCGCGCTCGACATCTTCGGCCGTGTCGCTCTGGCCGGCCATGCGCACGTAACCGCCCAAGGGAATCGCCGAGAGACGGTATTCGGTTTCGCCAATGGTGATGCCGATCAGGCGCGGCCCAAAGCCCAACGAAAAACAGTCCACGTACACACCCGCCCATTTTGCTACCAAGAAATGACCGAGCTCATGCACAAAGACAATCACGCCTAACACGGCCAGAAAAATCAAAAGGGATAGTATCATCAGGTTGGGTGCGGGTTTTGGTTTGCAGTGTGCGGAGTGGCACAGACGGTTGCGGCGGCGACGCCGCGCGCCCATGCATCGGCGGCGAGAATATCCTCCAACGTCGGCGCACTGACGACGGTATGCGCCGACAGCGTTTTTTCGATCGTGCAGGGAATGTCGAGAAAGGCGATTTCATCGCGCAGGAAGCGTTGCACGGCGACTTCATTGGCGGCGTTCAACACGGCCGGCGCGGTGCCGCCGCGCTGGAGCGCCGCATAGGCCAAGCCCAGGCAGGGGAAGACCGCGTGATTCGGTTCGAAAAAGGTCAATTCGCGCAGCTGCACCAGATCCAGCCGCGGCACACGCAAGGGGTGGCGTGCGGGGTAGCTCAAGGCATATAAGATCGGCGTGCGCATGTCCGGCGAGGACAACTGCGCCACCATGCTGCCGTCGCAAAATTCGACCAGCGAATGCACCACCGATTGCGGATGAATCACCACCGCGATGCGCGCGGCCGGGATGTCAAACAACCAGCGCGCTTCGATGACTTCGAGCCCCTTGTTCATCATGGTGGCGGAGTCAATCGAGACTTTGCTGCCCATCCGCCAGGTGGGATGGGCCAGCGCCTCGCGCGCGCTGACGCCGCCCAATTCGGCACGGGTGCGGGTGCGGAACGGCCCGCCCGAGGCGGTCAGGATCAAGCGCTCGACATTGCCGCAGCCCTGGGTGCCGGCGGCTTGCATGCATTGGAAGATGGCGGAATGTTCGCTGTCGACCGGCAGGATTTCGGCATGATGCCGGCGGGCTTCCTCGAGCACCAGCGCGCCGGCGGCAACCAGCACTTCTTTGGTGGCGAGCGCCAGGCGTTTTCCTGCCCGCACGGCGGCCAGGGCCGGGGCGAGCCCGGCCACGCCGCTAACTGATACTAAAACAGTATCAGTATCGTCCGCACCGGCCATGGCGGCCACGGCGGCCGGGCCGACTTGCAGCGCGCGGCCCGGCAGCGCCGCGCGCAGGGTCGCCGCCGCGGCCGGGTCGATGATGCCAATCGCGCGCGGCGCAAACTCACGCACTTGCTCGAGCAGCACCGCCGCATTGCTGTGGGCGGCCAGCGCGACCACGGTGTAACGTGCGCGGTGTTGGCGCACGACATCCAACGCATTGCGCCCGATCGAGCCGGTGCTGCCGATGATGGCCAGACGGATGGGCGCGTCGCTCACCGTGTTGCCTCAGGGTGCGGTGCGTTCACGGTGCCGCCAGAACGCTTGCGACGAAGTGCTGCACGGCGTCTTTCATCCGTGCGCCCTTGGCAGCCGTGTCGCTCTCGAAGTAGCAGCGCAGAATGGGTTCGGTGCCGGACGGGCGGATCAACACCCATTCGGCATCATTGAAACGGAACTTGAAGCCGTCGCTACCGTTGAACGAGACGACGGCGCGCTCGAGGAAGCGATCCTTCGGCGCGGCGGCGAGGGTGTCGAGCAGGCGCTGCTTGCCGGCGTGGGTGAGCGTCAGGTCAACGCGGTCGGTCCAGAGCGGGCCGATGGCGGCGGCAATATCGGCCCAGATCTGCGTCAGACTCTTGCGTTCATGCGCGACCAATTCAGCCATCATGGTGCAGGCCAGAATCCCGTCTTTTTCGGGAAGATGCCCGCCGATCGAAAGCCCGCCGCTTTCTTCGCCGCCGACCAACACATTGCCGGCATCAATCAGCGGGCCGATGTATTTGAAGCCGACCGGCACCTCGACCACCTCCACGCCCAGATAGGCCGCCATGCGATCCAAGTAGCCGGTCGTGGCGACGGTGCGCACGATCCGCCCGCGCTTGCCGCGATTGCGGAACAGATGCCAGGCGGTCAAACACAGCACTTGGTTGGCGTGATAGAACACGCCGCCGCGATCCACGATGCCAAAACGATCGGCGTCGCCATCGGTGCTGAGCCCCAGGTCAAGCGCATCGTCCTTGACCCGTTGCACCAGCTCCTCGAGATTCTCGGGTGCGGGCTCGGGCCGGCGCCCGCCGAACAGGGGATTGATCCAGTCATGCAAGGCGGTCACGTCCGCCCCGGCGCGCCGCAAATACTCGTCCAGATAACCGCGGCCGGTGCCGTACAGCACATCGCAGGCAACCCGCAAGCGCGCCGCGCGAATCGTTGGCAGATCAATGAACTTGTCCAGTTCGGTGAAATACGCCGCCCGTGGGTCAATCGTCGCGATCTGCCCGCTGCGGCCGACCGGCGGGACGGGCACATCCAGCAACGCCTCGATGGCCGTGGTCGTGCGCGTGTCGGCCGGCGCGCCAGTGTGCGGGTTGAACTTGAGGCCTTGATACTCGGGCGGATTGTGACTGGCGGTAAAATTGATGCCGCCGGCCAGGCCGCGACTGCGGATCACAAACGCAATCACCGGCGTCGGGCAATCGCGCGCGGTGACCAGCACATCGAGGCCATGCGCGCTGAGACGCGCGGCCGCAAACTGGCGGAGTTGATCAGAGAGAAAGCGGGTGTCGCTGCCGATCACCACCGCCCGGTCCGCCAGCTTTTCGCGGCGAAGGAACAGGGTGATCGCGTCCAGGGCGCGCGCGACATTGGCGAACGTGAATTCGTCGCTGAGAATGGCGCGCCAGCCGGAGGTGCCAAAATGAATGGGTGTCATGCGTGCTGGTTCATGGTTCGTTGGACATGGTTGCCAGCAGATTTGTGTAGGCCACCGAGGCACGGAACGGGCCCAACAAGGGGTGCCGCGCGGTGTACGCCAGCAACGTACGATCACGTCGGGCGGCATCGGCAAACGCGACGGCGGCGGCGGCAAACAATTCGCGCCGGGCCAGCATCAGGCCATAATTGAAATAGGCGACGGGGTAGCGCGATTCCTGCAAGGTTGCTTCGCGGAACAAATATTCGGCGCCGTCAAAATCGTTGACGTCCAAGCGTAGCATGCCGAGACTATCGAAGACCACGGCCGTGTCGTCGGGCGACAAGGTGGTGAAGGCGCGCGCGGCCAAGGCGGCGCGATAGGCTTGCTCGGCCTCGGCCGTGCGCGGCGGGCGTTGGTGATTATAGACATGGCCGCGATAGGCCTGCGCGCGGGCATATTCGGGGTACGCTTCGGTCAGCGCCTCCAGAATTGTCGCCGCGCCCGCAAAATCATTGCTGCGATAGGCCGCGATGGCTTGGTCGAGCAGCGGCCCGACTTGCTGGTCGAGCGCCTCGGTGAACGTCAGCTTGGCCTCGCTGCTATTGTTCATCAGCAGCCCGCGCCGGAACGCGCGCCGGGCGGTGTGGGGCTTGGCGGCCGCGAAATACGCCATGCCGAGATCGAACCAAGCCAGGGCATTGGTCGGATTTGCCTTGGTGGCCTGCGACAAATAGGACGCGGCCAGCGCCGCATCGCCGTCGCGCAAGTAGGCATAACCAAGATTGCGCAAGGCCAGGGCGTGCGTCGAATGAAACGAGACCGCCGTTTCGTAAGCCCGAATCGCCTCCGGCAGGCGCTCCTGCAGCAGGCGCACGTTGCCGAGGCAGACGTACCCGTCCGCGTCTTTCGGGAACCGCGCCAGCAGATTGGTGTAGACCGCCGCCGCTTTGTCGAGCGCGCCGATTTTCTGATACAGCGCGCCGAGCGTGAACATCACCGCCTTCGAGCGCGGCGCCTGGGCCAGCGCCTCCTCGAAGTGCTGGGCGGCGCGCTCGAAATCGCGCATCTCGGCGACAAACTGCCCGAGGTCGACGTGCGCCTGCGCCGACTGCAGGGCTGGGCTGGGCGCGGCCGCGTGGCTGTGCCCCAGCGCGAGCAGCAGCCAACCCGCCGCGCAGACGACGGCGCGGGTCAACCGCAAACGGCAGGATTGGTGGTCAGTCAGCGGGTGCATAAATGTTCATTTACCAAGCGTAGCATCAGAAAGAAAGTATAGCAATTCCGGCGCGCTTTTGCTATACTAACTTTGTTCGGCACTGTTTTACGGTGCCGGTCTGCCTTTATTCGACGACACACGGGGAGAAAGTATGCGTGCGATGCTGATGAGTGTGCTAGTGTGCTGTGCGAGCGGCTATGCGACGCTCTACCAAGTCGGGGCCGGGCTGCAGTTCAATTCAGTCTCGAGCGCGGTGGAATTTGCCAGCAGTGGCGACGAAGTCGAGGTCTACCCCGGCACGTACTACGGGCCAGTCTATTTCCGCGGCAAGAATCTCAATGTCCACAGTTTTGACCCGAACTCGGCCAGCTATGTCGCCTCGGTCGTCTTGCGCTGCGGAAAACCATATGATGAAGTGGTTATCTTCGATGGCACGGAAGGGCCGGAATGCCGCTTGAATGGCTTTGCCCTGACCGGCAGCAACGCCTGGTGGGGCATCTGGGGCAGAGGCACGCGCGCCACCATCGCCAACAACCTCCTCTACAATTTCGTCGGGCCGTCGGAATCGCCAACCATGATCGCCAGTGCGATTGATGCCTGCGATGGCGAGCTGGTCAGCAATACCATCCGCAATTGCCGCTATGGCATTGTGTACTGCAGCGGGACGATCCAGAACAATCACGTGTATGACAACAGCATGAGTGGCCTCTATGGCTGCGGCGGCACCTTGCGCAACAATGTCATTTACAGCAACCAGAAGGGGCTGGACAACTGCACGTATGGCGCCGTTGAAAGCTGCACGATCCGCAACAACAGCTCGGTTGGCATCGCCGGTGCCATCGCGAGTATCAGCAACTCGATCGTCGCGTTCAATGGCACACCGGGCGCGGCGCAGATGCCCGACATCGGGGTGCTACCGGTGTATTGTTGCACGGATGACCCGCGCTTCGACACCGCCGAATATCTGGCGTTGGGCACGCTCTGCACCAATCCGCTCTTTGTCGGCGCGGCGGGTGGCGCGTATCAACTCACGGTGCAATCGCCCTGCATCAATGCCGGTCAGAATCAGGAGTGGATGACGAATGCGGTGGACATTGACTGTCATGCGCGGATCTTATATGAGACGGTTGACATGGGCGCGTATGAATATGCCGATTCGCTGCCGATGCCGCCGGCGCCGACGGGTGTCTCGGCCAGCAAAGGCATAGCCCCGGACGCCATCGTCGTGGGCTGGAACGCGCTGGACGCGGCCGACCTGTACGCCGTCTACCGCACCACCAATGCCGACCCCGCGCAGGCCGAGCAGCTCACGGCCGACAACACCGTGCCATGCTTCACCGACACCGTTGCGCTGGCGCAGAGCACGCGCTATTACTATTGGGTCAAAGGCCACAACCGCTATGGTTGGGGCACCTTGGGTGGCGGCGATTATGGCTATGCCGGTCTGCCACCCCTGCCGGATGTGCCGGCCAGCATCAGCGCCAGCGACGGCACCTACACCAACAAAATCATTGTCACCTGGAGCAGCGCGCGGGATGCGCAGTGGTACGCGCTCGCGCGGCTGGCGTCGCCGACCAACGGTGCGCCGGTCGAACTGCTGCAGACGCCGTCAAATGCATTTGTCGACATGGCGGTTACCCTGGGCACGCGCTACTATTACTGGGTGCGCGCGGGCAACACCAGCGGTTGGAGCGCCTACAGCCTGCCGGATAGCGGCTACGTGTTGCCGATGCAGCCCGTGGCCGCCGCCACGTGGGTGTTCAAGCCCGGCAAGACCAGTGACAAACTCAAAGGCAAGGAGCTTACCCCGCTCCTCGGCCCGTATTTCAGAAATGGGTATAACCTGGTCGTCAAAGATGCAGCGACCCTGCAAACCATCTGCGGACCCTACACCATGACCAGCAACAAAAACAAAACGGTCTGGAAGTACAAGCTGAAAAAAGTCGCCACCGTGAATTACACCGAGAAGTACAACAAGAAAAAAGCGATCTACAAGACTCAACTGCTGCTGACCACCTGGGTGCACATGCCCGCGGCGTACATTGTCGCGCTGGTGCCGGCGCAGTTGCCGTCGGCGGCCGCGCCCGCGGTCGAGATTTTGCTGGTGCCGACGGGACGCCGGACGCGGGCCGGCGGGCAGATTATGCAAGAGTACTTCCGCTGATAGTCTTTCGCGGCGAAAGAATTTTGGAGTGTAGCACCACGTTGCACAAGTCCGCGGTGATTTCTTTGGCCGCGAGATTCTCATCAACCCTTAATTCTTTCGCCGCGAAAGAATTACACACGTTGCGTTTTCGCGCATCATTTGCTACACTATCTTGCGTTTTGATAGTGCTGGTTTTGGTTTGATTCCGCGATGCTATGACCGAGATACCTGACAACCTTATGCCGATGCCGGATGCGCGCGCGCCGCAGCGTGAGCTGTTTCGCGAGATCGCGCCACAGCTCGATTTGTTTCGCGACATCGCGCCGCAAGCCCCGTTTATCGGGATTGTGCCGGCCGAGCAGTATGCCTGGCTGGGCTCCGATCGGCGTGCCGTGTATGCCACGATTTTGTATTTTCTCTATCTGCGGCGCAAGGCGCATGAGATCGAGAAGTACCACAATGACATTTACGACGCGGTCCAGCCGACGGTCGAGGAACAGACCAGCGCGGATTACACCCTGGCCATGTTTCGCACCGACATGGATCAACTGGTCGCCTGGGGCAATCTCGAGCGCCGGCTCGAACCCTATCGCCTGCAGCGCATTTCAGATCGACGCCTGCAGAAATTTCTCTATCGCGTGGCGGACCACACGCGCGTGCTGCTCGACAGCCTGGTCAGCCTGCGGGCGCCGCGGCAGTTCGAACGCGTCTTGTTGGATCAAGATCATCTGCTGGACATCGAGGAACAGCTGGAACGTGCCGAGCACGTGCGTGAGAAGCACGCCAGTCTCGACGAAGATCAGCTCCGGCGGCTGGCGCGCTGCTTTGTCGAGATTGACGGCAAGTGCCGCCTGATCGCCACCGAAATCACCGAGTTTGGCGCGCGCATTGCAGCCTTCAACACGGCCCCGTTCCAATACGAGACGCTGCCCGAAATCATTGACTGGCTGGATCGCTACGTCGATCAATATTTGGAGCGGGTGGCGAAGCTGGGGCCGGAGGTGCATCGGCGTCTGCGCAGTTGGGGCGACGGCGATGCGCGCCGCCTGCTCGAGACGGCGCAGCAAGCCACCCGTGAACATCTGCTGGCCAATCCGCTGGTCGGGCCGTGGGCCGATCAGTTACGCACGGCCGAGGAATTGCTGACCGAGCTGATCCCGTTTTTTGCGCCGGAAGGCCTGTTCGCTGAACTATGCCAGCGGGTCAACGAGCATGTCCGCGCACTGGTGCGCAAGATTCGCCAGTACCTCGAAGACATCCGCCGGCGCAACATTCGCATGCAGGCCTTGCGCACCCGCACGCGCGAGGTGATGCGCATGCCGGCAACGGCCGCGCTGGCGCAGGTCTCCGTCTGGCTGAACGACTTGATCGGCAGCGCGCATCTGCGCAACGACACGGGCGGCGGCACGCCCTCGCGCCGCGCCGCGCCACCACGCCCGACTTACTGGCGCAGACGCGTCGCGCGCCCGCCCTTCCTCGGCAGCATCTTGGCCCCAAAAACCGGCTCGCTCGACCGCACCCGCGAACTCGAGCGCGCGCGCCTGCTGCGCCTCGGCCGCTTCATTCACACCAGCGTGTTGGCCGAGGCGCGCGCCACCCGCGCCGCCCAAGCCCGCCTCGTCGCGCCGGCCGATGTGCGCCACTATCTCGACGCCGTCAAGGCGTATGCCCTCGGCCGCAAGCGCAACCGCGACCAGTTGTCCTATCGCATTATGCCGCCGCCCTGCACCGCCGACCCGGCCCGCTTCCACGGCGAAAAATGGGACTTTAGCAGCCCTGATTATTTCTTTGAACGTTCACCCGAATCGGCCTGACCGCGCCGCCCCTGCCTGCTTATGGAACCTCGCGACCACTTTGTTGAAGGTGCTGACCGCTCGCTCGACCAGCTCAACGTGCATTACGTCCGCGCCCTGTTGAATATCCTGACCGAAGCGCCCTTCTTTTACCGCACCGATGACCCGGACTTGTTCGACTATTTGCGCGGCCATCACGACGACCTGCAGCAATTCTTTGCCCACTATTTCGGCTGGGAACTATACACCGACCGGCGCGTCGCGCGCCTGATCAAGCCGCATGAATGCAACCCCGCCCTGCGCCCCAGCCAGCGCGACATGTTTGACCTCACCCGCCGCGACGAGTGCACCGTCTTCTTGCTGCTGGTCGAGTTCTACGAAAAATTGCTGCGCGACTTGAATGTCAGTTATGATGACGAGGGCGCCGTCCGCTTCCTGCTGGCCGACTTCGTGCAATACTGCCTCGACCGCTTCAAGGAAGAGCTGGGCGCGCTCAGCCCCCACGATCGGGTCGTCCTGGAAGCCTGCCGCACGCTCTTTCCGAAGCTGATCAAATATCGCTTTCTGGAGCAGGTCGAAAAAGAAGACGCCGCCGGCGATGAGCAATTGCCGGCCGGCATGCGCGAACATGTCATGTATGAATTCCTGCCCGGCAGCCACTGCTACCGGCCCGATATCTTGATTTTCAAGGAAGTCATCAAACTCTATACCGAGACGCCGCCCGAGACTGACGACGACGATGCGCTCGGCTCCGCCCCTTCAACCGAACTCTAGACCTCCGCGCGTATTTTCCATGGCTACCGACGACAAAGCTCTCGACCACTTCAGCGGCTACCTGCTGCGCACCCTGCGCCTGATCAATTTTCACAACTTCGTTGACGAGACGATTGCCATGCAGGGCAGCTTGTTCCTGATGGGCAACAACGGCACCGGCAAGACGACGATCATTGATGCCATTCAACTGGTGCTGACCGGCGGCCAGCAGTTGACCTACAACGCGGCCACCGTGATGGGCGCGCGGGCCGAGTCCGGCCGCACGCTCGCGGGCGTGATCCTGCGCCATGATTTCGAGTCCGGCAAGATCGGGCGCGAGAGCGGCGCGATCGGCTATGCCGTCCTTGAATTGCAGCATGTCAAAACGCAGCAAACGCTGACGCTCGGCGTCGGCGCGTTTGTCCAAGGCCTCGATCAGCGCCCGGAACTGTGGGGCTTTGTCGTCGATGATGCCCTGGCCGAAATTCCGCTGACGGTGCGCGCCGCGGCCACCGACGCCGCCGCGCACTATCGCCCGGTCGATAAACGTGAATTGATCGAGCTAGTCGGCAAAGCGCATGTCTACGACATCGGCCGCTATCGCACCCAAGTTGGCAATCGCCTGTTTGGCGGGCGCGAGAACTTCGAACGCTTCGCCGATCTGCTTAAGGCCAGCAAATCCTACAAGGAACTGGTGGTCAAAGCGCGCGATTTTGAAGGGCTGTTCGCCCTGCTGCTGCCCGCGCCGGATCATCAGGTGTTTCAAGACATCGAGACAACCTTGCAGAGTCTCGAGAAAATCGAGGTGGACCTCAAGGCCCTCCACCAGGAAAAAGATTTGCTCGAAGAAGCCATGGCGGTCCTCGACCGTGTCGCCTGCGCGCGCGAGGCCATCGAACGCTACAAATACATTCAGATCCGCTTCAGTTTCGAAAATGTCGACCGCGAGGCAACCCAGATTCAGCGTGCCATCCACCGCAACGAGGAAGCTATCGCCGAGTCGCGCACGCGCCTCGAAACCGTCCTGCCGCAGGTCGAGCGCACGCGCGCCGTGCTCAATGAGCTGCGCATTGGCGAACCCGCCCGCCTGCTCGAGGAAATGGAGCGGCTCGAGCTCGAGCGCCGCCGCGCCCAGCAGGAGCTGACCACGCGCACGGCCGAGATCGAGGCCGAAACCAGCAAGGAGAAAACCCTGGCGCGCGATGCCAAACGCGCCCGCGCTGACTTTGACGAGGCGCTCCAGGAAATGCTCAAGGCCTTGGACCGCATTACCTGGCCGGCTAGTGTCCCGGCCAGTATGCTGACGGCGGCCGACGGCGCCTTGGCCGCGCTGAAAGAAAGCTGCCGCGCGGTTTCGCTGGATGCCGCGCTGAACACGAATGAGCTGCGCCGCCTGCAGAATGTGGTGTTGCGCGAGCTGGATGCCGTGCGCGCGCGGCTGCGCGAGCAGCAACAACCGCTGCTGCTGCGCAAGGCCGAGTTCGCGCGCGCCACCACCGCGCTTGAAGCCGAAACGATCGGCGCCGGCCACGCCGTCGAGTTCCTGCCCAGTGTGCCGGGCTATGCCGATTTTGCCGCCGAACTCGACTCGAAAAACATCGAATGGTCGCCGCTCTATCGCTTGATTGACACGCGCGAAAATGCCCCGGCCGGATTTGCCGACGTGCTCGAAGCGTGCCTGGGCGAGGCCTTTCTCGGCGCCGTCTTTGTCGCGCCCGAACAGCTCGAGGCGGTGGTCGCGATTGCCTGCGCGCGCTACCCCTGCATCACGATTGCGGACACGGCCGCGCTCGAGAAACTGGCGCCGTCCGCGCCGGCGAAGAATTCGATCTGTGCCCTGTTGGATGCCGGTGGCAACGAACGCGTCAGCCGCTTTCTTGAGGCAAATGTGGGCGCCGTCACGCTGGCCGATGTGGCCGGCAACGCGCGCGGCGAGCAGTGGCTTGCACTGGATGGCGTGGCCTACACCGGGCGCGCGTATCGCAAGTTGGCGTTGCCGACGCGCGGACTGTTGGGCAGCACGCGCCGGCATGCCGCCATCGCCGTGCAACTCAACGAGCGGCGCGCACGCCTGGCCGAACTTGGCACACAATCGCAGGATGTCACGGCCCACCTGGCGGGCTTGCACGACGCAGAGCAAGCGTTCAGCGCCGTGCGCGGCGCGATCGAGGAACGCGTGTTGCCGTGGCTGCTGGCCCACCGTCTGCAGCAGCATCAGAACGCCGCGCAGCAAACGCAGGAAATCAAGGAACGCATCACCCGCGTGAAAGCCGCCGCGGCGCGCATCACCAAGTTGTGCGAGCAATTAACCCAGCAGATCGAGTCCATTCGCGCGAACAAAAGCGCGCAGACGACCGGCGACATCAGCAAGCAGATTGACACCCTCAAAAAACAACTGCGCGAGCTCGAGCGCGAGCGCGATCAACATCAAGAGCTGATTGCGCGGCATACCGAGCGGCTCGATGTTGCGCGCCGCCAGGTGCAGGAACTCGACGGACGCCGGGGGCAATTGCAGGAACAGCTCGCCGCGCAGCGTGCCGCGTTGCAGGCCAAAGTCGCGCCGCAGCACAAAGAAGACCTGAATCATTACGTGGATGTCGTCTGCGATGGGCGCGGCTTGCGGCCCGCGCAGCTCAATGAGCTGGTGCGCGAGCAGGAGCGCGCGATCAACCGCGAGATCGGCAGCTTGGTCGGCCTTGAAGACAAAACCCACCAAGGGCGCGGCGGCTTGCTCCATCACGAACTGCTCTGGGCGAAATATGCGTTCGTCTACAATGAAGTTCGGAATGAACTGCGCGACCAGAACAACGAGATGGCGGCGGCCTTGTTGGATCGCCTGGTCACGGAAGTCGAGAAACTCGAAAGCGCGGTCAGCGAGCGCCGCAGAAAACTTCTTGAGAAAACCATTCTGGGCGACCTCTCGAATCAATACACGCGCGATTTGTACCGCTTGCGCGAAAGCTTGAACGCGGTCAATTTGATGCTGGAAGGCCTGACCTTCGGCCGTGCCCAATACAAATTCACCCAAAAAATCAAACCAGAATACCGGCAGGTCTACGGCATTGTCCGGCGCGCCGGCGCGATCGATCCGGAATCGCAACACCAACTGAAAATTTTCTTCGAGTCGCGCCTCGAACAACTGCGCTTGCAGCCCGATGGCACCTTGCCGAAATTCCTGGACTACCGCCATTGGTTCGATTATCAACTGCATGTCAAAACCGTCGGCGCTGAAAACGGCATCGAATTGACCAATGACATTCGCCGGCTGGGTTCGGGCGGCGAACAGGCCGTGCCGAACTACCTGTTGATTATGGCGATGGGCGCGCTGCTCTTCAACCAGATCGGCTCGAAAGTGCGCACGCTCCTGTTTGACGAGGCCTTCTACGGCATTGACTCTGCGCGCCGCGACGAGCTGCTGCGCTTTGCCTCGCGGCTCGGCATTGCCCTGGTCGTCGCCACGCCCGAAATGGACGGCGTCACCGAGGCCATGCGCAGCTCGACCACCCTGCTGCTCGAAAAAAATGACCAAAACGAAGTGTTCATCGGCAACTTTGCCTGGGAATCCAAAGACGGCGTTCAACTGGATATTTTCACGCAGAAAGCCGGCACCGACGCCTTCACCGTCACCACCGCCTCGTGACGTCTCTGCACCCTGATGACTATCCAATGCTATAAAAATGAATTGCCACAATTCATTTTGTACAAAATGGTTTTTCAGCAAAATCACTTTTCTCTGAACCCTGAATCCCGCCGCTGGCGGGATCCACGCCGCTGGCGGGACTAGCCAAGCCAGCTCCAAGCAGCCCTGAACCCTGCACCCCTACCACCATGACTCCTCTTGTCGGCATAGTGTTTGGCAGCGCATCGGACGAACCGGTCATGCAAGAAAGCGCGGCCGTGCTCGACCAGTTCGGCATCGCCTATGAGATGCAGGTCATGTCGGCGCATCGCACGCCGGCGAAGGTTGCGGCGTATGCCCGCGAGGCGGCGGCGCGCGGGCTGCAAGTGTTGATTGCCGGCGCGGGCCTGGCGGCCCACTTGGCCGGCGCGCTGGCGGCCCACACGATTTTGCCGGTGATTGGCGTGCCGATCGATGCCGGAACGCTGGGCGGCTTGGATGCCTTGCTGGCGACCGTGCAGATGCCGACCGGTGTGCCGGTCGCGACGGTGGCGATTGGCAAGCCCGGCGCAAAAAACGCCGCCTGGCTGGCCCTCCAGATTCTGGCACTGCACGACCCGGCCCTGGCCGACAAGCTGCGCAGCAAGAAAACGGAGTGACAGGCTGGCTCCCTTCTTCTTGCTGAGAAAAACCATTTGCGGCAAATGGTTTTGTGGAGCCGCTTTCAGCGGCTATTGCCGCTCAGCGCCTGCCGCTCAGCGCCTGCCGCTCAGCTCAGGTACAGGTACTTCGACGGGAATTCCGGATCACTGGTCAAGCGCACGCCCAATTTGCGCAGACCGGCGGCGTCGCCGGGCGTCGGCATGTGCGTCAAATGCACTTCGCATTCCGCCAGTTCCTTGAGTTTTTCGATGGCCGTTGCGGCGGCGGGATTCATCGTGGCGCTGATGCTGAGCGCGATCAACGTTTCTTCGACATCCAGGCTCACCATCTTGCCCTTGAGCACGTCCTTCTTAAAATGATTGAGCGAGCGCGTGACATCGGGCGGCAGCAGATGAAGGCGGTCGGGAAGGTCGGCGAGCACCTTGACCGCATTGAGCACCAAACTGGCGGCGGCGTGCAGCAGCGGTGAATTCTTGCCGGTGACGATGCGCCCATCTTTCAACGCGATGGCGGCGCCGCAGTACACGCCGTCATTGCCTTTGCCGGCTGCCTGCGCGGCGCGGGCGGCATTGTGCGCCGGCTGCACCACGCTGCGGTCCTCGACCTTCAAAGTGAGATTGTCCAGCAGTAGTTCGATCCGCTCGACCGTGTCCTTTTCAACCAAGCCCATGGCATATTCGCAGGCATAGATGAAATAGCGCCGGATGATTTCCTGCGCGGCGGCCCGTCGGCAGACGCCGTCGTCCACAATGCCGTAGCCGGCGCGGTTGACGCCCATGTCGGTCGGCGATTTGTAGAACGAGGGCTGGCCGCTGATGCGCTCGATGATCCGCTTCAGCAGGGGAAATGCCTCAATATCGCGATTGTAATTGACGGCCACGGTCTGGTACGCGTCAAGGTGAAAATGGTCAATCAGGTTGACATCCTTGAGTTCGGCGGTAGCGGCCTCGTAGGCCACGTTCACTTCGTGCTTGAGCGGCAGATTCCAGATAGGGAAGGTCTCAAATTTGGCATAATTGGCGCTGATGCCGCGCCGGTGCTCGTGGTAGAGCTGGGCGAGACACGTCGCCAGTTTGCCGCTGCCCGGGCCGGGGCCGGAAACAACCACGATCGGGTTCTCAGTTTCGATGTACGGGTTCGCGCCGTAGCCTTGCTCACTGACGATCATGTCCACGTCGGTCGGATAGCCCTTGGTGAAGCCGTGGGTGTAGACCCGCAGGCCACGCCGCTCGAGCTTGCTCTTGAACGCGGTGGCAGCCGGCTGGCCGTCGTAGCGGGTGATCACGACCGCGCGTACGGTGACACCCCATTCACGTAATTCGTCGATGGTTTTGAGCGCGTCAATGTCGTAGGGGATGCCGAAATCAGCGCGCATCTTTTTCTTCTCGATGTCGCCGGCGAAGATGCAGAGGACGACCTCGGCCTTGTCCTTGAGCTGCTGCAACAGGTGCATCTTGACGTTCGGATCGAAGCCGGGCAGCACCCGCGAGGCGTGGTAGTCGAACAGCAGTTTGCCACCAAATTCGAGATAAAGTTTGCTGTTGAAGCCTTTGACGCGGTCGACAATGGCGGCGGTCTGCTCGCGCAGATAGAGGGCGTTGTCAAAGCCAATGTGGGCGGGCATGTTGGTCTCACCGTTGGTTCGTAATTCGCAGTGCACCTGCGCGGAAAATCCTGTTTGGAAAACATGGTAACAAAACAGCCCGTACCCTGCAAGCGGCAAGCGGCGGCAAACAACCGTTTTCGCTACAATACGACATGGAGAATGGCCAATGACATTGTTGCAGTTGGTGGCGACGTGCAGCAGCGTGGCGCGCGCGCCGTTCCTGCTGCTGGCCTTGAGTTGCGCGGGGTTGGGCGTGGCCATCGCGTACTGCAAGACCGGCAGCGTGGCGCTGGCAGACACGCTGCTGGTACTGTTCGGCGCGGTCTGCGCGCATGGCGGCGTGAATGTCTTGAATGAATATTTCGATTTTCGCAGCGGCCTGGATGCGCTCACCACGCGTACGCCGTTCAGTGGCGGGAGCGGCACGTTGCCGCGCCAGCCGCAACGTGCACATCTGGCGCTGGCGCTCAGCATCGCCTTGTGTCTGGTGACGTGCGGCATCGGCCTGTACTTTGTGGTGACCCGCGGCCTGGGCTTGTTGCCGGTCGGCCTGGCGGGCATGGCGCTGGTGTTGCTGTACACCCCGTGGTTGGTGCGCCGGCCGCGCCTGTGCACGCTTGCGCCGGGGCTCGGTTTCGGGCCGATCATGGTGTGCGGCAGTGAATTCGCGTTGTCGGGCAGCTATTCGTGGCTGGGCTTGCTGGCCGCGCTGCCGGTGTTTTTCCTGACGAACAATCTGTTGCTGTTAAACCAGATTCCCGACCTGGACGCGGATCGCCGCGTGGGGCGCGGCACGCTGCCGATTGTGCGGGGTGTCGCGGCCAGCATGCGCACGTGGTGGCTGGCGTGGGCACTGGCCTATGCCGCCATACCGGTGGGGATTGGTGCGGGCCTGCCGCAGGGCGTGGCGCTGGCGCTGCTGCCGGCGCCGCTGGCGCTGGTGGTCATGTGGGAGACGCGCCAGATCATCGCGCAGACCCAGGTCAGCACGCGCGCACTGGCGGCAAATGCAGCCATGGCCGTGCTGACACCAGCGCTATTGGCGCTCGGACTGCTCCTCCAATAGTGTTGTTCGTTGCGTGCGTTACTGCACGTCAATCACCAGGCGCGCGGTGCCCAACTGGCCGGCCACCACATTCAGCATGTACTTGCCGGGTGCCAACGGTTTCTTGTCGAGGGTATCACTCAATTTCGCCGAGGTCGTCTTTTGCATCACAATGATGGCCGGTTGCGCAGCGCTGTCGACCGTGCCGCTGACATCGCAGGGGAACGCGTTGATGATGACCGAATCCACACTGGCGGCGACGCTGATGACGGCATCGGGCGCGACCGGCCCGGCCAAAGTGCCAAACTGATCCAGCGGCGGCAAGACGCAGGCGGATTGTCCGCCGATAGTGACGCCAAACGGCAGGATGTCTGCTGCCGCTGTTTGTGTGGCGGGCGCGGCGCTGGTGTTGGCGGCGCCGGTTGTGCTGGTCGTGTCCGCCGTGCTGGAAAACCAACCGGTGACGTCGCGCCAGCAGGAAGACAACAACAGCAGCACAGTACACATGAGCATGACATGCCAGATTGGTCTGCGCTTCATTGCAAACTCCGTTGAGGTTAGCGGCCGAAAAGCCGCAATATCAAATTATAGCAAGACTGCGCCGGCGCGGCAAGAACGCGGGCCATGCCGCTATGTGGACTTCGGTCGGAGCTCTTTTACTAATGAAAGCGCTTTCTACTTTGCAGCGTCCTTGTAGCCGCCCGCGGTGAGGGCGGTTTCTGCAGCCGCGGTCATCCGCGCCGTTGGCGGGACTCCAAGCAGGCGCCCGCGGCCACAATTGGCATGACACCAAGCAAGCGCATTCATTAGTAAGAGAAAAACGAATGCACCACGCATTCGTTTTGTGCAAAACGGTTTGATGCAAACCGTTTTTCTCATATAGGTGCAGCCAGATACGCCGCGGTCAGCGCACCTGCGGGCGCGCGCTGGCCAGCAGGCACGCCAGATCAATCGTCGCAAAATCGGTGAGCGTGGCGGGTGCGTTCGGCAGCAACTCCGGTGTGCCGACCCCGACGCAGTGCATGCCGGCGCTCAAGGCTGCGGCAACACCCGACTCGGCATCCTCGAAGACCACGCAGAAAAACGGGGCGACCGCCAGGCCGGCCGCGCCGCGCAAGAAAATCTCCGGATGCGGTTTCGCGCGCTGAATGTCGTGGCCCGTGACTACCGTGCGGAAATAGTTGGCCAGCCGCAACGCGTCGAGCACCGCGCCGGCATTCTTGCTCGACGAGCACAAACCGAGCGGCACGTCGCGCTGCGCCAGCGCGTCCAGAAAACCCAGCACGCCCGGACAGACATCGGCGGTGGTGATGCTCGCGAGCAGGTCCTTGTAATACTCGTTCTTGACATTGGCCAGGCGTTCTTTTTCGGCGGCCGGCAGCGCAAGCTTGTTGTGATCCAAAATGACCTGCAACGAGGCCAGCCGCGGGATGCCGCGACACAGATGATTGACCTGCTCGTCGAAGGCCCAGCCCTGTTCATCGGCCAGGCGCTTCCAGCCGAGATAATGATATTTGTCGGTGAAAACGACGACGCCGTCGAGATCAAACAAGGCAGCGCGAATAAGTTGGCGCATCAATATAACTCCCCGGTTAACATTACATAGAGCAGTAATTTGCGCAGTAGTATATCAATAATGGGCTGAAGACGCTATAATTATGCCGATGCCTGCGTAACCACAAACTATTTTGCACCACGATGATAACGGCCTGGAATGATCTTGGCACCTGCCGGCGCACGCCGTGCTTTGAAAATCTGCTGGCCGTCTTGCGGCGCGCCGTGCCGCCACGACCCGTGCTGTACGAACTGTTTATGAATGACGTTGTCTATAAGTTCGCCGCGGGTGTGAGCGCGGACATGAGCACGCCACGCGCGCGGGCCATCTCAATCATCCGCGCCTTCGCCGCCTTGGGCTACGATCACGCCTTTTCATGGGACATGTACATCTGGGCGCTGCCGTGCGCCGACAAACACAAAGCCAGCACGATCTCGCTGAATGACGCGCCGACAATCACCGACCGCGCCAGTTTCGAGGCCTATCCCTGGCAGTTCCCCGAGCCGGCCCATGTGCTGCCCGACGCGTTTTTCCTCAGCATCCTGCCGGCCGGCATGAAGCTCGTGCCGCTCGGGCCGGGTGGCGTGCTGGAGAATCTGATCAAACTGGTTGGGTATGATAATTTGTGCTATATGCTGGTGGACGACGCCGAGTTGGTGCAGAACATTGTGGATGCCATTGGCGTGCGCCTGCTGCGGCTGTATGAGATTCTGCTTGGCTATCAGAGTGTCGGCGCGGTCGTCTCAAACGATGACTGGGGTTTCAAGACGCAGACCATGCTGAGTGTGGCGCAGATGCGCAAGTACATTTTCCCGTGGCACAAGAAAATTGTCGCCTGCGCGCATGCGCACGGCAAGCCGGTCATCCTGCACTCCTGCGGCAATCCGCGCGAGATCATCGAGGATGTGATCGAGGACATGCGTTTCGACGCGCGCCATTCGTATGAGGACACGATCGTGCCGGTCGAGGAGGCGTATGAGCAATGGGGCAGCCGGATTGCGACGCTGGGCGGCATGGACGTCGATTTTCTGTGCCGCAGCACGCCGGCGCAAGTGTACGCGCGCAGCCGGGCCATGCTCGAACGCACAGCCACGCGCGGCGGCTACGCACTTGGCTCGGGCAACAGCATTCCCGAGTTTGTGCCGCACGAACAGTATCTGGCAATGCTCTCGGCGGCGTGGGAATGGTGAGCATGCGCATGGCATGCATATTGTGACCAAGTAGCCTGTGAACGAGCAATGAAGAAGCACACCTTAATCGCAAGTCTTCTGTTGGTTCTTATTGCTGGGCTATGCACTGTGTACACATGGCTAAAATGCTGTCCTTGTGGCCGACAATCTCCTGCTGCAAGTCAAGGACCAACCTGTCTGCAAGACCAAGCAGCCACAAAATCGAATATCTTTGCAGCACCCGCAAGGTTGACCAACAATCCGGGTGAGAGCCGACAAGTTGAAACTCTTACAAGAGACGAATTTGTTACCTGTGTCACGCAATTTGAGCAAATCGAATGGCTTCAGAAGGGTGCCGTTGCTTTGGCAGACAGACTAATCTTCACACAAGCTGCAGAAAGAATAGCGGTAACAGACGCTTTTGACTTTCTTCTAGAAGCCAGCTTGCCCGTTACTAACTGGCCTCATGAGAGATATTATCTCACCGCGATAAGCTCTTTGAGATTCCGCTCGTTGATACCGCACATCGCCGCTATTATCAGTTGTTCACAAAGCACCGATAGCATGCATCGCGCAGGCATATGTATAGGTTATTTAACGTCTCTGGAGCATCCGGATGCATTGCGCGCATATCTTATGTTGAATGAACAAATCCCTTCAAATTCGGTATTGCGTCAGGGAATTATTCCTAAGTGGACGGACGGATTGCCCAAGTATCATCGCCAGGATTGTCTGCCGATATTCTTGGAGATTGCGCGTAACCCCGACAAATACAACTGGGCCGAGTGGGTGACGGCTGCTGTTGGCGCACTGACGTGGTACACCAATGACGAGGCGGTTGTTGAGCTCAAGCGCTCGTTTCAGACCATGCGCGATTGGAAGAAATATTGGCCATATCATAATCCAGGCGTGGACTTGTATCGCGGGCATGTGTATATCGGCCTGCAGCGCGAGCTCATCGAAGGCAAGCAGCACATGCCGCGCATACCGCCACCACTGCTGGATGAATAAATTGCGGAAGGGGCATTGATGTTCCCGATCTTAGTGCCAGCCTGCGATACGAATGCACGTTTGCAGCACGCAGCATGAAGGGAACGCGGCACGCCCGTGCCGCTGAGTGACGGCGGGATTTCCACATCCCGCCAAGTGCGTCGCGATACGGCGATCGCGGCAGTCTTCAGCCGATCTGGAGATCAGCGTTCCCTTCGCGGTGCGCAGCATGAAGGGAACGCGGCATGCCCGTACCGCTGAGTGGAGGCGGGATTTCCACATCCCGCCAGGTGCGCCGCGATACGGCGATCGCGGCGATCTTCAGCCGATCTGGAGATCGGCGTTCCCTTCGCAGCATGAGGGGAACGCGGCACGCCCGTGCCGCTGAGTGTAGGCGGGATTTCCACATCCCGCCAAGTGCGCCGCGATACGGCGATCGCGGCGGTCTTCAGCCGATCTGGAGATCGGCGTTCCTTTCGCGGTGCGCAGCATGAAGGGAACGCGGCACGCCCGTGCCGCTGACGTGCGGTGGCTGCATTGCTGCACCTTAATTTGTTTCGCGGCGAAAAAAATTAACAAAGAACCAATCGGCTCGTCCTGCGGAGCGTGTCGCCGGAACTGGACGGCCGGTGCGCTTGACGCGCCGGCGCGGCACGGGTATAATCAAGGAATGATACGTGGTGCGCGCACGCATTGCGCGTGCAGCCACAACGCCAGCACACAACCAGCATGACACTACACTTCACACTGAATGGCACGGCGGTCGCGCTCGAGGCGCCCGGCAGCAAGCGTTTGCTTGACCTGCTGCGCGACGAGTGCGGCCTGACCGGCACCAAGGAGGGCTGCGGCAAAGGCGAATGCGGCGCCTGCACCGTCTTGTTCGACGGGCGCGTGGTGAACGCGTGCCTGATCTTGGCGTGCCAGGCTGATGGGCACGAGATTGTCACGATTGAAGGACTCGAACACGAGGGGCAGCTGGCACCGATCCAGCAGGCCTTTGTGGACGAAGGCGCGGTGCAATGCGGCTTTTGCATACCGGGCATGGTGCTGGCGGCGAAGGCGTTGCTGACCGAGCAGCCGCAGCCAACGGACGACGAGATCAAACGCGGACTGGCCGGCAATTTGTGCCGCTGCACCGGTTACCGAAAAATCATTGCGGCCGTGCGCCGCGCCGCACAGGCCGGCAAACCATGAATGACGTTGCGTTATTTGGCGAATTGGCGGATGCCGTGCGCGCGGGCAAGCGCGTCTGCCTGGCCACAGTGGTCGAGACCAGCGGCTCAACGCCGCGCAAGGCCGGCGCACAGATGCTGGTCTACGCCGACGGGCACAGCAGCGGCACGGTTGGCGGCGGCTTGATTGAATCGGATATGATCAATACGGCACGCGCAGTCCTGGCGGAAGGCACGCCGCGGCTGGAGCTGTTCAAACTGAACGCCGCCACGCCGGCTGAGCGCGGCATGTTGTGCGGCGGGCAGATGCGCGTGTTCCTCACGCCGCTGGGCCACAGTCGCAATCTGTATATTTTCGGCGCGGGGCATTGCGGTGTGGCGCTGGCGCAGGCCGCGGCCGCGGCCGGTTTCTGCGTGCATGTCTTTGACGACCGGGCCGAGTTGGTGACGCGCGCACGGTTTCCACTGGCCCAGACGTTGTGTGCCGCGCCGTATGCAGAAAGCACGCGCGCGCTGCAGCCGCAGCCGGATGCATATATGGCGATTATGACGCATGCCCACATGGCCGATGCGTTGGTGTTGCGGAATATTTCGGCCACCACGAACGTCTATCTAGGCATGATGTCCAGCACGCGCAAGCGCGAGCAGATTTTCGCACAGCTTGCCGCAGACGGCGTGGCGCCGGATGCGCTGGCGCGCGTGCAGGCGCCGATCGGGCTGGCCATCAACGCCGAGACACCTGAGGAAATCGCCGTTAGCATTGTGGCGCAAATGATCCAGGTGGCGCGTGCGCGCGAATCACAATCAGGCAGGGAGACATGACAATGAAGCTGTATCAACTGAGTGGCGTGCTAGTGATGGGCGTGAGCGTGGCTGTGGCCGGGCCGACGACCATCTGGGTGGATGTGCCCGGTGTGGCGGTCGCGACCAATCAGCCCGCCGAAACGGCACAAGAAGACCTGTGGGGCGACCTCGCGCCGGTCAGTGTCAAAGGCGTGTCCTTTGGCATGACCAAGAACGAGGTCGCGCGCAAGCTCGGCAACACGCGCGTGCCGCTCGACAGCACGGTGCTGCCAAGCTTGTTTGTCGCGTATCCCAGCGACGTGGATGTGCGCAGCAAGTTGACGCTGTATTTCGGCACATTCGGCCCGTGCCTCGATCGCGTCGTCGGCATCGAAACAACATTTTACAAGACGGATTTGTTCGAGCGCGACAAGATTGTTGCCACGTTGGAACAAAAGTATGGATTCAAGCAAAACTATGACACGACCTGTCCGTCAGCGACTGCGCAGCCCTTAAACGAACAGCAGGCGCTGCCGCAGCATGTGATGAAAATCAACGAAACCATTTCATTGGTGTTTCGCACGCAGTGGGATAATAAGCGCGACCGCACCTACATCGTGACCGTGCTGTACAAACACGCGTTGTATGATGAGTCGCTGCGACAGCGCCGGGATGCTGGCGAACAGCAGCAGCAATCGCGCGATCGCGACCGCGCCATTGAAGATTTGCTGTGACCGACATGCGCATCGAGACCCCGCGCAGCTGTGCCGAAGCCAGCGCGCTGTTGCAGGCGCTGCCGGACGCGCGCGTCATGGCAGGCGGGACGGACGTCTTGGTGCGGCTGAAAGACCAGCTCGTATGGCCGCCGCTGGTGGAGATCAGCCGGCTGGCCGAGCTGCGCGGGATGGCAGAGCAAGATGGCTGGCTACGGCTCGGAGCGTTGAGCACCTGGACGGAGATTGAGCGCGCCGCGCTGACGGCGCGCCATGCGGACGTGCTGGTCGAGGCGGCCCGCGAGGTCGGTTCGCCGCAGATTCGCAATCGCGGCACGCTGGGTGGCAATGTGGCCAACGCGTCACCGGCGGGGGATTCGTTGCCGGCATTGATCGTACTGGATGCCGAACTGGAGTTGCGCGGGACGCAGGGCACGCGGCGCGTGGCGGTCGCGCAGTTCTGCCGTGCGCCCGGCAAGACAGTGCTGGCGCATGACGAACTGATTGTGGCGATTTGGGTGCCGGTGCGCGCGGGCTGGCGTGGGGTGTTCGCGCGGTTGGGGCAGCGTGCGGCGCTGGCGATCTCAAAAGTGTCAGTGGCGGTGCGGGTGTTGCTGGTGGGCGGCCTGGTGCAGGACAGCCGGATCGCGTTGGGCGCGGTCGCGCCAACCGTGCTGCGGGTGAAGGCGGCGGAGGAGGTGCTGCGCGGGCAACCGCTGAGCGCCGCCGTCATTCAGGCAGCGGCCGAGGCCGCGGGCGCAGCGGCACGGCCGATCACGGACATTCGCTCCAACGAGCCGTACCGGCGCGCGATGTGCGCTGAACTGTTGCGCCGCGCGCTGGCGCGGCTGGCAAATCAGTCGGACGAGTCAGACAAGTCGGACATGTCCGACAGATCGGACCACAAACCATGACGACTGCATTCGACATTGTCGGACATTCACCGGCGCGACCGGATGCCGCGGACAAAGTCTGCGGACGCGAACGGTATGTCAGCGACCTGAGCCTGCCGCGCATGCTGCACGCCGCGGTCGTGCGCAGTACACAGGCACATGCGCGCGTGCTGGCCCTGGACGTCGCGGCGGCGCGCGCGTTGCCGGGCGTGGCGGCCGTGCTGACCGCGCGCGACATTCCCGGGCGGAATGTCATCCCGATTGTCTTTGACGACCAGCCCTGTCTGGCGGATGGAATAGTGCGCTATGTCGGCGAGGCCCTGGCACTGGTGGCGGCCGAGACGCAGGCGCAGGCGCGCGCGGCGGCGGCGGCGGTGACCGTGCAGTACGAGGAGCTGCCGGCGCTGTTCGACCCGGTGGTGGCGCGGCGGGCCGAAGCCCCGCGTATATATAAAGAAAACAATATATTCAAAGAATTGCATATAACGCGCGGCGACCCGGCGGCCGGCTTCGCGCAGTGCGCCGCGGTCGTCGAACACACCTACCGCACCCCGCCGCAGGAACACGCCTATCTGGAAACGCAGGGCATGCTGGCCGTGCCGCAGCCCGGTGGCGTGATCCAGATTTTCGGCAGCATGCAATGCCCGTTTTACGTGCGCGAAGGCGTGGCGGCCGTCCTCGGCAGCGCGCTGGGCGCGACGCAGGTCACCCAGACCAGCACTGGCGGCGCGTTTGGCGGCAAGGAAGATGTGCCGTCGCTGCCGGCGGCGCATGCCGCGCTGCTGGCGTGGCGCACGCGCCGCCCGGTCCGCCTGATTTATGAGCGCGACGAGGACATCAGCTGCACCAGCAAACGGCATGCGGCCGTCATCCGCTCGAAATATGGCGCGGATCGCGACGGCTTGCTGCGCGCGGTCGAGATCGAGTATCTGGTGGATGGCGGCGCGTATGCGACTCTCAGCCCGATCGTGTTGTTCCGCGGGGTGGTGCATGCGGCCGGGCCGTATCGCTGTCCGAACGTGCGGATTGACGGCTATGCCGTGGCGACGAACCACGTGCCGGCTGGCGCGTTTCGCGGCTTTGGTTCGCCGCAAGTGCTGTTTGCGGCCGAACGCCAAATGGACGAGCTGGCCCGGCAACTCAAGCGTGACCCGGTCGAGCTGCGCCGGCGCAATCTGCTGCGCGCCGGCGACAGCACCATCACCGGCCAGACCTTGCACGCCAGTGTCGGTGCGACGGACACGCTGGACACCGCCCTGGCCTTCGTGCGCGAGCATCCCGTGGCGCGGCCATCTGCGAATGACCCCCACCAGAAATACGGGCGCGGCATTTCCACTATTTATTATGGGGTCGGGCTGGGCGTCGGCGGCGAATACCTGGCGCGCACGGGCGCCACGATACAGATCAATCATGACGGCAGTGTTGTCTTTGCGGTGGGCACAACCGAGATAGGCCAGGGCATGAAAACCGTGCTTGCCCAAATAGTAGCCGAGGCGTTGGGCGTGCCGTTTGAAAGCGTCGCGATGTTGCCGACCGACACAACCCGCGTGCCGGATTCCGGCCCGACGGTCGCCTCGCGGGCGACGACCATGTCGGGCAATGCCTTGTTGCACGCGGCGGGGCAATTGCGCGAGCGCCTGCACACGGTGGCGGCCGAAGTGCTGCGCCGGACGCCCCCGCAGATTGGCATGCACAACGGGCAGGTCTTTGCCGATGGCGCGCCAACCGCGCTGTCGTTTGCGCAACTGGTGCACGAGTGTGCCGTGCGGCGTGTGCCATTGAGCGCGCAGGGCTGGCAACAGTCGCGTCCGCTCAGTTACGATTGGCAGACCGGTCAAGGCGATGCCTACGTGGTTTTCTCGTTTGCAACAAACATTGCCGAGGTAGTCGTGGACGAACGCACCGGCGCGACGACCGTGCTGCGCGTCACGGCCGCCCATGATGTCGGCAAGGCGATCAACCCGGCCGGCGTCGAAGGCCAGATCGAAGGCGGCACGTTGCAGGGCATTGGTTATGCCTTGACGGAGGAAATCGTGCAGGCGAACGGGGTCATTCTCAATCCCCATTTTTCGACCTATATCATTCCGACCGCCTGCGACATGCCGGAGATTGTGCCATTGATTGTCGAGCATCCGTTTCCCGACGGGCCGTTTGGTGCGAAAGGCTTTGGCGAGCAGCCGCTGATGGGTGTCGCGCCGGCCATCGCCAATGCGGTTTGCAATGCGCTGTCCATTTCACAAAATGAATTGCCGCTGACGCCCGAGCGGGTCTGGGCCGCGCTCCATTCCGCATGATCCTGATTCTGCACAACGAGCCGGGCGCGGCAGCAAGCGGCGCCTTGTGCCCCGAGAGTGATGCCGAGGTGTTGGAGCAAGTGGCGGCAGTGGCCGCGGCGTTGCGCGCGCGCGGGGTGGCGGTGGAGAGCGCCGGGCTGCGCACGTTGGGCGATCTGCCGGGCGTCCTGGCCGCAACCGCCGCGCCGACCGTCATCAATCTGGTTGAATGCCTCGGTCGCGCGCGTGACACCGCGCCATACGTGCCGGCCGTCTGTGCGGCGTTTGGCAAAGCCTGCACGGGCTGCGACAGTGCTTGCCTCTCGCTGACTCTGGACAAATGGCGCACGCGCGCGGTGCTGCAGGCCAGCGGTGTACCGGTGACGGTGGGCATCTGTGTGCATCCGTCGGACTTGTCCGACGCGTCCGGCAACGCGGACAATGTGCTGCTGGCGCGCCTGCCCGCCGGGCCGTTGATCGTCAAGCCGCTCAGCACCGATGGCAGCGAAGGCATCGACGCGCAGCGTTCGGTGTTTGATACGGCTTGCCCGGCCGTGCTCGCGCGCGTGCGGTTTGTCCACGAACAGTTTCATCAGCCGGCCTTGATCGAGCAATTCTATGGCAATCGCGAATATCAAGCCGCGCTGCTCGAACGCGCCGGTCGCGTCGAGGTGCTGGCGATCGCCGAGATTGACTTCAACGCGCTTGCACCCGGCCAGCGGCCGCTGCTTGATTATGCCGCCAAATGGCATTATGCCAGTGATGCCTATGTGCGCACGCCGCGCGTACTGCCGGCGCGCATCGGCGCGGCGTTTGCCGATCAGCTCGCGGCCATCGCGCGCGCGGCCTGGCGGGCGACCGGCTGCAATGACTACGCCCGCGTCGATTTCCGCGCCGTAGATGAAGGCGCGGCGGTGGTGCTCGAAGTCAACGCCAATCCGGACATTGGGCCCGACGGCGGTTATGCCGCGGCCCTCGCGCATGCCGGCATCAGCTACCAAGAGTTTATCGCCATTCTCATCCGTAATGCAGGAGTCCGCACGCAATGAGCGCCACCGCGCCCGTCATTCGCTATGCTGTTGCCGCCGATCGCGAACCAACCTTGGTGTTCATGCGCGCGACCGGCTTTTTCAGGCCGGATGAAATCGAGGTTGCCGCCGAAGTGTTTGACGAGGCGCTGAAGGCCGGGCCGGCCGGGCATTATCAATCGTTCGCGGCGGTCGCTGATGCCGCGCCGGTTGGCTGGGTGTGCGTCGGCCCGACGCCCTGCACGCTTGGCACGTTTGACTTGTACTGGATCGCGGTCGCGCCGACCAGTCAAGGATGCGGTGTCGGCTCGCTCTTGCTGCGCCACGCCGAGGCGTTGATCCGCGCACGGCACGGCCGGCTGATCGTGATTGAGACATCCGGTCAGGCGCGCTACGATGCCACCCGCTTTTTCTATCTGAAAAACGGGTATGCCGAGGCGGCCCGCCTGCCGGATTTCTATGCACCCGGCGACGATAAAGTGATCTATCTCAAAACGCTGCAGGACTGAATATTCCCGATTTTCTGGCGCGCTTGACAAACCACGCGGCAATTGCTATACTTGCCACCAGTATAGTTTTTTTTTGGTTTTGTCATTAAGTTTTACCTCTCAGGAGGCCCTATGCGTAGTTTGATCCTGCTGTTGGCATTCTTGTGTGCGACTGTGATGCTGATGACCGGCTGTGCCAGTTCCGGCAAGCATGTCAAGGATACCATTGACAATGTGCATGAATACGCCTTATTCGGAGACGAGTATAGCCGTTGGTAAGCGCACCGGACTTGCGTAGCGTATCTTGTTTGAAAAGCTCGCTGATGCCCATTGGCGAGCTTTTCTGTTCCCGATGAAAACAATTGTCATCATCAGTTGCCTGGCCGCCGGCCTGCTGGCGCAGGCGTTGGCCGCACCGCCCTATCCGATCGGCGAGCGCCTCATGTTTAATGCCGAGTTCATCGGCTTTATCCCGATCGGCACGGTCTGGATGGACATCACCACCGGCGTCTACAACAACGCGCCGACGGTGCAGTTCAACGGCCGCTGCCTGGGCGATTTCAAATTTTATGTGGCCGACGTGCGGGTCACGTCGCATATTGCGGTCCAGTCCGACAAAGCGGTCTATCATTACATCGAGCAGTTTGGTTCGGAACGACGCGGGCGGCGGCTGCTGTTCGACTGGCCCAACAACCAAATGCAGTACGTACGCCTCGAACGTGACGGGCAATACCGCCTGCGGCGCACGGTGCCGGTCACGCCGGACGTGTTTGACGTTTTCAGCGCGGCGTTTTGGGCGCGGCGCCTGGTCGACCCGGTGGTGGGCACCAATATCGAGATCAAAGTCATCGAGACCGAACGCGTCTTCCATCTGCGCTGCACGATTGTCGAGCGCCGGCCGTTTGTGGTGAAAGGCATTGGCACCTTCGACGCCGTGCGCCTGAAATTTGAAGCCCTGAATCTGCAGCCCAACGAGATTTTCAAGGGCTTTCTGGATTTGGACAAAGACATTGTGGTCTGGCTTGAAGCCACGACGCGCACGCCGTTGTACCTGAGCTCGAAAGTGCCGTTCGGCATTTTCCGGCCAACCGTGGAAGTGTTCTTGAAGGAATGGCACACGGTGCCGGGCTTTGAGCCGCGCTTGTACGGCACCAACGCCTACTACCGTAACTAGTCCGCGCGCGCCTGCCCGCCATGGACCGCCGACGATACGAACTGGTGGCGCTGTGGATCGTGCTGGTGGCCGTTACTGTCGTCAGCGTGGTGCGCTATCAGCAGAGCCGGCCGCACTGGCGGCATGTGCTGACCCTGCCACTGACCGGCGCCGTGCAGACGGCGCAATTGCAGACGACGCCGGAGACCCGGCTCAATCTTAATCTAGCAACGAGTGAGCAACTCGATGGCTTGCCGGGCATCAGCCGCAAGACCGCGCAGATCATGATTACGACGCGCCGGCGCAAGCCTTTTGAACAACTGGTCGAGCTGCTGCAATTTGACGGCATTGGTGAACGACGCCTGGCCGAAATCAGCGAATTGGCCTACTGTGGCCCGGTCACGAATGCCAGCGATGGAGATGTGAATGAGTGAAGCAACCAAAATATCTGTCGCGCTGGGTGCGCGCTCGTATGACATCCACTGCTGCGCGTCGTTTGCTGCGCTGACCGCAACGCTGGCGCCACTGGTGCGCGGGCGGCGCTGTGCCGTGATCACCAACACCACCCTGCAACCATTATACGGCGCGCCGGTGCAAGCCGCGCTGGTTGCGGCGGGCGCGACGCCGCACTGGATCGTCATGCCGGATGGCGAACCGCACAAAAACCTGGCCACGGCCGAACGCGTGCTTGAACAAATGACGACGGCGGCGCTCGATCGCAGCAGCCTCGTCGTCGCGCTCGGTGGCGGTGTCGTCGGCGACATTGCCGGCTTTGTCGCCGGCGTGTTCATGCGCGGGATTGAATTCGTCCAAATACCCACCACCCTGCTGGCAATGGTCGACAGCTCGGTTGGCGGCAAGACCGGCGTGAACTTGGCGCTGGGCAAAAATCTGGTGGGCGTGTTTCACCAACCGCGCTGTGTGTATATCAATTGGGGTGCCTTGCAGACGTTGCCGGCGCGAGAATTTCGGGCGGGCTATGCCGAGGTGATCAAATACGGAATGATCGCCGATGCCGACTTGTTTGCCCGGCTTGAACGTGAAACGCCGGCGCTGCTGTGCGCGATCACGGCAGTGCCACCGACGGTGCCCACGGTGGTCGGCAGCATGATCGAGTGCTGCTGTGCGATCAAGGCGCGCGTCGTGTCTGCGGACGAGCGCGAGAACGACCTGCGTGCCATCCTGAATTATGGCCACACGTTTGGCCATGCCATCGAGCAAGTGACCGGCTACGGCACGTATGCGCACGGCGAGGCGGTGGCGCTGGGCATGCATGCCGCGGCGTTGCTGGCCTGTGAATTGGGTCTGTGCCCGATAACGCTGGTGCAGCGTCAGCGCGCGCTGCTTGAAGCAGCCGGCTTGCCCGTGCGCTTTCCGGCGCTGGGACTCGACCTGGTCCTGGCCGCGTTTCAACGTGATAAAAAAACGCGCGCGGGTTCCGTACGCTTCGTCCTGCCGCGCGCGGTCGGCCAGGTTGAGCTGGTCAATGATCCGCCGGTGGCAGCCATGCGTGCCGCGCTGCGCGCCGCGCAGGCAGAGATTTGAGATTTGAAATGTGAAATGCACCCATGACCGATCTTGACGCACTGCTGATTCTGAACCATCTGCGGGTCGGGCCGATTACCGCGCGGCGCCTGATGGATCGCTTTGGCTCGCCCGCCGCCATTTTCCGCGCCGGCGCGGGCGAACTCGGTGCCGCCGCCAATATTGCCAGCGAAAATGTGCAGCGCATTCGCAACTGGGACAACGAAGTCAAACTCGACAAGGTCTGGCAGGTGATCAAGCAGGAGAACATCCGCCTGCTGACCTACACCGACGCCGACTATCCGGCGCTCTTGCGCGAGATTTACGATCATCCGTTGTTGCTGTATGTGCAAGGCACGCTGAAAGCCGAGGACGCCACCAGCATTGGCATTGTCGGCACGCGCATGCCGACCGGCTATGGCAGCGCGATTGCGCGCAAGTGGGCGGCCCAACTGGCGGCGCGCGGCTTCACCATCATTAGCGGCCTGGCGCGCGGCATTGACACGCACGCGCATCTTGGCGCGCTCGACGCCAAGGGCCGCACGATCGCCGTGCTGGGCTATGGCTTTGGCTATATTTACCCGCGCGAAAACGAGCAACTCTATCACGCCATTGCCGAAACCGGCGCGGTCATCACCGAGTATCCGTACAAGCGCTATCATGGCAAGGCCTCGTTTCCCTTGCGCAACCGCCTGATTGCCGGGCTGAGCCGGGCGCTGCTGGTGGTTGAATCGCGCGACAGCGGCGGCGCCATGATCACCGCCCATTTTGCCAATGAGTACAATCGCACCGTCTGCGCCGTGCCCGGGCCGGTCAACGGCAGCGCCTCGATGGGCACAAACCGGCTGATCCGTGACGGCGCGACGCTGGTGCGTAACGTGGATGATATTGCCGATGAATTTTCGTTCCTGTTCCCGCGCGACGCGCAGCCGCGCCAGGACGTGCCGGTGGCCGCGCCGCCCGCGCCGGTCCTGGATGTGCTGGAACAACGCCTGTATGAAATCCTGATCGAACCGCTGACCCTCGACGAACTGGCGCAACGCAGCGACATCAGCATTGACAAAGTGACCGCCACCATGTTGATGCTCGAGCTGAAAGGCTTGGTGCGCGTGATGCCTGGCAAAATCTACGATCGCAAATGAAGATCGCGCTGATGATTCAAAGTCTGGTGCTGGCCCGCGGTGGCGCCGAACGTTTCACGCGCAACCTGCTGCGCGGCTTGCTGGCCGGGCGGCATGAACTGTCCGTCTTCTGCCGTGAATGGGACGCGGGCGCGGCGGCCTTGCCGATCGAACTGGTACAGGTCACGCCCGGCCGCTCGTTGCGCCATCCATGGTATGCGTTTTCGCGCGCGGTGCACGCGGCGCTGTGCCGGCATGTGCGCTGTGATGTAGGGTTCGGTCTGACGCAATTGTGCCCGCAGGACGTGCATCGCTTCGGCGGCGGCATTTATCGCTATTGGTATGAGCGGAAGTATGGGCGCCTGCTGCCGTTGCACCTGTTGCGTCCACGCGTGCACTTCGCACTGGCATTCGAGCGCGCCATGTACACGCCCGGCAATTATCGCCAGCTCATTGCCATTTCCGAGATGGATCGGCAGTTGATGTTGGAATACTACAAGGTGCCGCCGGAGCGGGTGCATACGGTTTACAACGGGTTTGATGTTGAGGAATTCCACGAGCGCAACCGGGCAGACGCCCGCGCGCAGTTGTGTGCCGACCACAAGCTCGATCCGGACACAACGCTGGTGCTGTTCGCGGCCAACAATTATGTGCGCAAAGGCCTGCCAGAAGGCATCGCAGCGCTCTTGCGCACGCGCGACCCGCGTGCCTTCACATTGATTGTCATCGGCAAAGCGCACGCCCGCAGCAAGGCCATGTTGCAACGCCGCACGGCCGGCCGGCTCACCACGCTCTGGCTCGACCGTGTCGCCAATCCGGCCGATTTCTATCGCGGCGCGGACGTGCTGCTGTTTCCCACCTGGTACGATTCGTTTGCCAATGTGATTGGCGAGGCCTTGTGCTGCGGCCTGCCGGTGATCACGACCAGGCAGGCGGGCGGCGCCGAAATGATCACGCCGGGCGTCAACGGTTTTGTGGTCGCGCGCGCGGAGGCAATTGACGCGCTGACGGCGGCGTGCGAAGCCATGACCGACCGCACGCGCTGCACCACCTTCTCGGCCCACGCGCGCAACAAGGTAGCCGCACTGACGATCGAGCGCTGCACGCGCGAAACCCTGCGCGTCTTGGAACTGGCCGCGCAAGCTTCCTAAAATATTAATTGCAGACGCCCGGCACAATTCCCCCGCCTGAAACATACTAATGAGTGCGCGTTCTAGTTTGCAGCATCCTTGTAGCCGCCCGCGGCGAGGGCGGCTTCTGCAGCCGCGGTCATCCGCGCTCCACGCCGCTGGCGGGACGGGACTCCAAGCAGGCGCCCGCGGCCACAATTGAAATGCCAACAAGTAAGCGCACTCATTAGTAACATGCTCTTGCTGCATTCCATTGCAGTTGCATTGGTGTTATCTTTGACACTAGTGTTTTTCTTGGTATGGCTGCGCGGCTGGCTCTTGCAGCGCAGTCTGATAAAATGCATCAAACGAAAACGTCCTCGATTGTGGCAACAACTTTCCCGACACAGACCGTATATGCAACGAACGATCTTGGTCTGGCGCTGGCTTCTACGCGCTGGCTATTCAACTGATGACGAGATCGTCTCATTAGCAATTGCATTGCGCAAGAAGATAAAGCAGTTAGTTATTCTAATGCTGTGTTTTGTGTTATCTCTTGTATTGGCAGGCCTAATATTGCACCAATAAGGGACAGAACGGGGATCAGGAATGACTGGTGACTGGGGCAAGCCAGATTTCAATACTGTCAGTCTTTGTGCGCTTTCGTGGCCGTTCTGCTGCGGCAGTATGCACAACGCCACGCATTGATAGGCACGGCGACAAACGACAAAAAATGTCGATTGAAGCGGCAGCAGAAGACGGACCGAGCATGATTGCCGCACGCAGCTTGTCTCTGCCCAGTTCCGGCGACGTGCACTGAAGACGGCCGCGCGGGGACAGCAATGGGGTCAGGCGCGAATGGCACTAACGCAAACACCTCTTTCGGCCTAGTTACTGGGGCTGTGAGTGCTGCTTTGAGGGGTTAGATTTTTCGTGAGACACTGGGTATACTGTGCCATGACGCGCGACTGCATGGTGCAACCGCGCGCAACGCTGCCTGCGTCATGCGCCTGCATCAAAGCCGCGCCGACCCCGCGCCGTCAAACGCCGACCAACAGCACACAACGCACTCAACAAACCACGCCATCTAATGTATGTGCCACCGCACCACAATCGTCCGAAACCACATGCCCGTCGGCATCCTTACTAATGAATGCGCTTACTAGGTGTCATGCCCATTGTGGCCGCGGGCGCCTGCTTGGAGTCCCGTCCCGCCAGCGGCGTGGAGCGCGGATGACCGCGGCTGCAGAAGCCGCCCTCACCGCGGGCGGCTATAAGGACGCTGCAAAGTAGAAAGCGCATTCATTAGTAAGTTAGTGCCATTCATTCCTGACCCTCGTTCTGCTTGCCGGGTTGGTGACAACGGTTGCCGGCAGGGCGAAGATGGCCAGGCTGCTGCCAACTGCGCGCGGCGGCTGCGCCGCCGGCACATTCACAATATGCGGTGTTGGCGCATCCATGACCAACGTGGTCGATCCGCCGCCGTCCAGCAACAGCGCATGCTCGACGCGATAGTCGCGGATCAACAGGTCGGCCAGCTCCGGCACGGTCACGCCTTCACTGACATTGGTCTGCCGTCCATCCACGGTGACCAGTAACAGGTGGTTGCCGGGTGCAATCGCAATCGCCGTGCGCGGATTGGCATTGGTGTTCCACACCGAGCGTGCGGCGATGTTCACGCCGTTCGACACGATATGCTCGTTCCCGCTGACCGTGTTCCACAGCCTGACGGGTTCCGCCGTGGAAAACGCATTGCTGCCGCGGTGGACAATGGTCGCATGATTGCGGGCGTCCAGGTTCAGCCCGGGTGCATTCGGATGGATGGCAAATGCGCTGGGCGGATTGTCTTCAAACGGAGAGTAGACTTGGCCGTCCGACGCGGCGATGCCAACCAGATTTGCCGCCTGGTCACTGTTAGTCATGGGCCACGGCTCGAAGAAGTGGGCATTAATGGCCATTTGCGCCTTGCGTTCATTCAGGAACGCCAGCGTTGACATGCAGACCGTATCAAGCCGACCCGCGTGCGACGTAAGCTGAAAGCGCAGCCCGGGCGCGCTGAGATCGATATCCACCACATTGATCTTGAGCGGCCGCGGCGCCGTGTCGCTGCGTGCCATCAAAGTCACGCCGACATACGGAAAATTCGTAATGACCACCGGCGTCTGTGCATGCCCGCCGCCGTCCACCGGCACGCCTGACACGTCAAGGACCAAGCCGACGCCGACAACGGCAGTCAGAACAATGAAAAGAAAGACAGGTTCAGGCGCTGTCAAGTTACACAAATAATCGCACAGCATTGATCAAACGCATCGGGGAACAGAACGGGGTCAGGCAGAACAGAACGGGGTCAGGCATGGAGTTTGCAGTTTGTTGTCTATCGGCAATTAGAATTCCCTATGAATAGTATACAAAACTTGCCTGCATGAATCAAGCGGAAAAGTTAGCTGTTCTGTATAGGTTAACGGTGTCTGGTGCGTAACATAATAAACCACACGCGTGTCGCGCGCGCGCGCGACACCCTCGCATTGCTCCTTGCCGGCGTGGGTGCGTTGGACTTATTGGCTTGCCTCGTTGTCGGGGTGCGCTGCGGCGGTGCTTGTTTGCTGGTCAGGCGCGCGTGAATGCCGCGCTTGCTGTGCCGCCGCCATGCGGTAGCTCGCCAGGTTCAACTCGATGATGAGGCCGTGATGCACCAGCCGGTCTATCGCCGCGGCTGTGACCAACGGATCCTTGAAAACGGGGGACAGAACGGGGACAAGGACAGAACGGGACAGAACGGGGTCAGGACAGAACGGGGACAGAACGGGGTCAGGCATGGAGTTTGCAGTTTGTAAGAGAAATATGCTACACTGGTGTCATATGGCACGCCCCTTGCGAATCGAAGGCAAAGATTTCTGGTACCACGTCATGGCGCGCGGCGACGATGGCAGGACATTGTTTGCCGCACGCGAAGAGTACGAATGGTTTCTGACACGCATCGAGGAATACTGCGCGTTGTTCCACGTGGACGTGCATGCGTACAGCTTAATGACTAATCACGTGCATCTGTTTCTGCATACGCACCAGCCGAATCTTGGACGCTATATGCAGCGACTATTGACGGCCTATAGCGCTTGGTACAATCGGCGGCGGGAACGCACGGGTCACGTGTTTCAAGGGCGCTATAAGGCGATTGTCGTGGAACGGGATGCGTATGGTGCGGAGATAACACGCTACATCCATTTGAACGCCGCGCGAACGCAGGCAGTAAGCAAGAATATCGAGGATATGCGTCAGGTGGCGCGCACGTATGAGTGGAGCAGTTACCGTGCCTATCTGGGGCTGGCAGCGCCCGGCGCATTTCTACACATACACATGGCAGAGATGTTGGCGCGTTTCGGGAAGACGGCGGCTGCGCAGCGACGGAGTTACTCGGCGTTTGTGGAAGAAGGCTTGTTGAAGGACCTGCCGAGTGTTGAGGAGCAGACGCTTGCGCAAAGTATCTTGGGCAGTGAACGGTTTGTCGAACGGGTGCGGCGGATGCTGGTGAAGGCGGGCGTTCGCGATGCGACGGCGGAACCCAACCGGCGACGACTGACCGCCCGCAGTCTGGAAGAAGTGGTGTCAGCCGTGGCGGAGACCTACAACGTTGACGAGAGCACCCTGCGACAGCGGCGCTGGATGCGGAGCGAAGCGCGGCGGGTGTTGCTGTGGGCGGCACAACGGTGGTGTAGTGCGCGGATGAGTCTACAGACAATCGGGCACACGCTGGGCGGGATTAGCGTGAGTGCGGTTCGCTTTGCTGGCAAAGCGGTGGAGCGGCAAAGCAGGAGCCAGGGCCAACTCCGCAAAAACATGGCGGCAATAAACTGCAAACTCCATGCCTGACCCCGTTCCTCTCTCAGACAATCGGGCACACGCTGGGCGGGATTAGCGTGAGTGCGGTTCGCTTTGCTG
>CAYNJC010000012.1:0-45561 GCA_964397565.1 uncultured bacterium | reverse complement strand
CGCTTTGCTGGCAAAGCGGTGGAGCGGCAAAGCAGGAGCCAGGGCCAACTCCGCAGAAACATGGCGGCAATAAACTGCAAACTCCATGCCTGACCCCGTTCCTCTCTGCCTGACCCCGTTCCTCTCCAGGTCACAGGCCCACCAGTGCGCGCGCGGCAGGCGCGTGGCCAGGGCGATGGCAATGCAGCCACTGCCGGTGCCCAGATCGGCGCACTGCAATGGGGCCGTACGATTGATCACGGCGGCGGCGGCGTGTTCGACCAGCAACTCCGTTTCCGGCCGCGGAATGAGGACGGTGGGGGTGACGCGCAGGGTGACACCGGCAAAATCAACCGTTTCGAGCAGATATTGCAGCGGTTCGCGCCGGGCGCGCCGTTCGACCAGTGCGATGAATGCGGTCTGTTGCGTGACGTTGAGCGGCGTGTCGGCCACAAGCGACGTTGCGTCGGCTGGCAGAAGCAGGACATGTTCAAGCAGCCATTGCGCTTCGCGCCGGGCATTGGCAATGCCGGCCTGCACAAGCTGCTGCGCTGCCCATGCCAGCGCGTCTCTAGTGGTTGCGAAATGCATCACGTGCAGTGTACGGTTTTGGTTGCCGGAATGCAAGCCCGCACACAACACATGAAAATTTGCATAAGGGAACTTACAGAAAACTAATCGCGCCAATCCCCTCCAGTTCGGCCTCTGGTTGGCCTATTTCTTTTCTTCCTTGGGCTTTGTCAAGACAACGACATCATCCTGCACCTCAACGACGAGCCCGCTGGCTTGGGCCACGTAATTCAGAAGATCGTGCAGCGAGACTTGCTGGAGACTCATGATGACCTTGGACTTGTTCTTCTTATCCATGAGCACAATCTTTACGCCGGTCTTTTTTGCATCATGCTCCTTTGCTAGCGCCGTGATGATCTGAACTGCGTCCGCGATATTTGCATCACGAATATCAACTTTCGGAATGATGATGGAGCTCAGTTTATTCGTGAGTGCTATCGTTTTGGGATTGCTGATGCTTTGCGCGAAACACAGTGTGCCCATCAGCATTGCGCAGATAATTATGATCCCTGTTTTCATTGCTTGATGCTCCTATCGTGAACTGTTATTCTACCGTATAGATACTTCACGAATTTGATGTTTATTGAGTATAGCAAACCCGCTTTGAAATGTCAAATCATGCCGACCAGCCGCAATTGCTGTTTGTGCGGCGGGAGGGGCAGCGTGATTGAGCACATGAGTTTGAGACAAGTATGCGCCAGCGCCGCAGTTGGAGTACAAGCTTCAGCGTGACTTTGAACATACCAGATTCGCTCACGCGTGAACTCCAACGGGATCATCCGTGCGCATGCGCCCAGCCGGCCTCCGCATTGCGCATCTGGAAGCAGTGATCGCCGCACGGCGGCGGCGGGCAACAAAATCCCCCGACCGCGCGGCGCGGCCACCCCCTTTTGACAAAGGGGGACGGTAAATTCGCGGCACGGAGGCCGCTCCCACTCTGGAGAAGCATGCCCCGCGCGGAGCGCGTGGCGCTTCCATGCGGTTGGCGGGACGAACCAGGCCGGCGTTCCTTGCGCTCTTTTGTGACAGAATATGAATTGCCATGACGCCGCGATCGCCAGGCGCAGCGACAATCGACAAAAAATGTCGATTGTGCGGATGAATTTGTTTGAAGGAAATTCTCGCGCGGCGCGATAATTCAGGCGGTTGACGCCGGCGCGCAAAGGTGCTATACTTTCGTTGCTATATTATTAGCGCACAGTCGCACGTCAACGGATGTGCATCACCGACGGAGCGCACACTATGTTTGGCTTGAGCATGTGGGAAATAGTTGTGGTGGTCTTGGCGATCCTGCTGTTGTTCGGCGGGTCAGCCAAATTGCCGGAGATGGCGCGCTCATTGGGCAAGGCCTTCAAAGAATTCAAGAAAGCCGTCAAGGACGTGCAGAGCGACGTCGCGAACGATGATGACACCAAGCCCGCCAATGAGCAGCGTTCTGACGACAAAAACCGGCCCGTCTGACGCGCTGGCGGATCAGCCCAAGACGATTTTCGAGCACATTGCCGAGTTGCGCAGTTGCGTCGTGCGTGCACTGCTGGGGCTGGCGGTGGGTATGCTGATCGCGTTGCCCTTTCAAGACCGACTGCTGACGATCTTGGTGTTTCCGGCGCGCGCGTCCTTGTCGCATTTGACGTACCTCAGCCCGGCCGAGCCGTTTGTGACGCAATTCAAGTTGGCGCTGGTGGCAGGCTTGCTGCTGGCGCTGCCGTACGTGGTGTGGCAATTATGGACTTTTGTTGCGCCGGCGCTGTATCCCCGCGAGCAAACGTGGATTGCCCGTTTGTCGGGCTTCTCACTGGGGCTTTTTTGGATGGGCGTCTTGTTTGCGTATTTTGCGGCGATTCCGTTTACAATGCGGTTTTTTCAGCAATATGAAAGCAGTTTTCTGTTTGCCAACATCACGATTCAGCATTATGTCAATTTTGCGTTGGGAATGCTGGTGGCGTTTGGCGCGGCATTCCAGTTGCCGCTGGTGCTGCTGTTCTTGATGCGCACCGGGCTGGTCACACGGGCGCGTCTGGCGCGCAATCGGCGGATGGTGATTGTGATCGTGCTGATTGTCGCGGCCGTTTTTACGCCGCCGGACATTGTGTCCATGTTTGTGATGGCCGTGCCGCTGTACGCGTTGTTTGAGATTGCGCTCGGGACAGAGCGGGTCATTGCCACGCGCGCCGCGCAACGGCAGGAGCCCGCATGACAAAGCCGGCATCACCGTATGCGGTCATCACGCTGGCACTGGGCAGTCTGGAGACGAACTGCTACATTGTGGCGGAGCGCGCGACGGGTGCGGCGTTGTGCATTGATCCGGGTGCGGACGCCGCGGCGATCGCCCGGCGCGTGCAGCAGGAAGGCCTGACGGTGCAGGGCATTGCACTCACCCACGGGCATGGCGATCACATTGGCGCGGTGGCGCGGTTGCGCAAAGAGTGGGGCGTGCCGGTCTATATTCACCACGCCGATGCCGACATGCTGACCAGCGCGACGCGTAATTTGTCGACCATGCTCGGCGCGCATATCGTGACCGATGCGGCCGACACGATCATGGCCGATGCCGATGCGCTGACCTTTGGCAGCACGCGCGTGACGGTGCTGCACACGCCGGGGCACACGCCGGGCGGCGTGTGTTATTTCATCAGCGCGAGCGCGCCGCCGTTGCTGTTCAGTGGCGACACGTTGTTCCGGCGCGAGGTTGGGCGCTGTGATCTGCCGGGCGGGAGCTGGCCCGTGTTGCAGCAATCGGTGCGCGAAAAATTATATGTATTGCCGGGTGCGACACGGGTGTATCCCGGGCACGGCCCGGCCACGACGATTGACGAAGAAATGCGCGAGAATCCGCATGTGCGCAGCGAAGTTTAAAGTTTAAGGTTTTAGGTTTAAGGTTTAAGAGCAGAGACAGAATGAGCAGGCTGAGAATGGCATGAAGGCTTTGCGGGACATATGGCAGTACCGGCGTTTGCTGCGCGATTTGGTCGTGCAGGATTTTCGCAGTCGCTATGCCGGATCGGTGGTGGGGGTGTTCTGGAATGTGCTGCAGCCGGCGGCCCAGGTGCTGATCTTCGCGGTGATCTTGGCGAAGATCATGGGCTCGCGCTTGCCGGGCAGTTTGCACATGGAGCAGATTGACGATCCGTATGCGCTCAGCATTTACATTTGTGCCGGTTTGTTGCCGTGGATCGTCTTGAGCGAGACCATCGCGCGCACCAGCACCAGTTTCATTGCCCACAGCAATTTGATCAAGAAGGTGGCCTTTCCACACGTGTTGCTGGTGCTGTACCAAGTGATCAGTGGCGCGATCACTTTGCTGCTGATGTTGGCGCTGTTCATCGTCGTGATGGTTGTGACCGGTCACATGCTGGGTTGGAGCATCGTCTGGGTGCCGGTGCTGGTGCTGGTGCAGGCCCTGTTCACGTATGGGGTGGGTTTGTTCCTGGCGACGATCACGGCCCATTTTCGGGACATGCCGCAGATTGTCGGGATTTTTCTGCAGGTCTGGTTCTGGGTGACGCCGATCGTGTATCCGCGCGACTTGATGAACACGATCATGCCCTGGGGCCTGGGCCCGGCCCTGCTACGCATCAATCCGCTCTATCACTTGACCAACCTGTATCAGAACGTGCTGTTCAAGCAGGTGGTGCAGTTTGACTTTGTACCGAACACGCTGGTGCCGGCGTCGGACCAGTTTTTACTGAAACTGCTGGTGTTCAGCGGCATTGCCGTGCTGGTGGTGCTGGGTGCGAATGTGTTTTATGAGAAGCTGCGTGGCGAACTGCCGGATCAACTGTAACACGAACGTGACGACGGGTGCGAACAGGCGATGAACTGGCGAGCAGTTCCCTATAATCTGCGGATGATGGCGCGCCATGCGCTGAAGCGCAGCGCATTGTTCCACCGCTGCATGGCCGGGATGGCGGCGTATCGCGAACTGACGCCGGAGGCGCGGCGGGCGCGCCAGTGCGCGCTGCTTGAGGATGTGCTGGCCAGCGCGGCGCGGACGCGCCATTATGCCCCGTTGCTGCAGGCCCTGCAGCAGTTTGACAATCCGCTCGAACGCTTGAAAGCGTTGCCGTACTTGGAGAAAGAGGTTGTGCGGATTGCGCCGGACGCGTTTGTGGTGCCGGCCCGCTTCAGCGTCGCGGCGCATACCAGCGGCACGACCGGCACCCCCTTGCGACTGCGCCGTGATTTGTATTGTGTGGCGCGCGAGGAGGCCGGATTCTTCCAGTGGCATCAGGCTGCCGGCTGGACGACGTTGGATGAAATGGCCGTGTTGCGCGGTGATATCGTGGTGGACATTGCGCGGCGGCGGCCGCCGTTTGGCTTGCGCGATGTGTTTTTCAACCGACGGGTGTTGTCCTCGTATCACCTCAGCGAACGGACGCTGCCGTGGTATCTGGCGACGCTGCGTGCCGCGCCGACCCGGTTTCTGGCGGCCTATCCCAGCAGCGCGTGGCTGTTGGCGGAATATGTGCAGCGCACACAGGCGGCGCCCTTGGGCATGCGGGCCGTGTTTCTGGCTTCCGAAACGGTGACGCCCGCGGCGCGCGCGCTGATCAACGCGCAGCTCGGCCCGGTGCATGCCCAATACGGCAATGCTGAGCGCGTCTGCTGGATGACGACCTGCGCGGCCGGCTGCTATCATGAAGACACGCAGTATGGCTTTACCGAGTATCTGCCGTTGGGTGATGATGTGTATGAAATCGTGGCGACCGGTTTTGTGAATCAGGTCATGCCGCTCTTGCGCTATCGCACCGGGGACATTGCGGTGGCGCCGTTTGGCTGGGAAACGCGCTGCGCGTGCGGCCAGCCGGGGCCGGGCTGCGCGCAGATCATCGGCCGCACAGACGATTTTATTGTAACGCCGGACGGGCGGCGCATTGGCCGACTGGATCATGTGTTCAAGGAAGCGCAGCATGTGATTGCGGCCCAGGTTTTGCAGACCGCGCCGGACCGGATCGAGTTGCGGGTCATCCGCGCGCCGCAGTATACCACGCGCGATGAGACAGCCGTGCGCGCCGCGCTGCTGGCGCGGCTGGGCGCCACGGTCGAGGTGACATTTCGCTATGTGGACGAACTGCCGCGCACGGCTCAGGGTAAGTTTCGCGCCGTCGTGTCGGCGTGCGCCCATGCACAACACGGAGGGACATGATGCAACACTTTGAACACTGGCGCTGGCGCTGGCATCGGTTGCGGGCCATGCCGCTGGCAGAACTTTGTGAGCGTGGCTGGCGGCGCGTGCGCCGGCGTGCAACCCAGCGCGCGATCGTGCGGGAGCAGGTGCCGGCGACGCTCAGCGCGGTGCTGGCGCATGCCGACGGCAGTGTTGGCGCGCTGGCGACGGGCGCGGTGGCGCCGCCGCTGGCAGCGACGTATCAGGCCGATCTGCTGGAAGCCGCCGAGCACGTCTGCGCCGGGCATTGCACGATCATGGGCAGCGAATTCTGCTTTACGGACGGCATGGATTGGTATACCGATCCGCAGCGCGGCGTGACCTATCCGCGCGTCCCGGCATGGCAGATCAACTACCGCGCCGGCGCGCAACCGGACGCGATCATGCCGGTCTGGTGGCTGAACCGCCACCAGCATCTGATGCCGGTGGCGCTGGCCTATTTCGTCACTGGTGACGAACGCTATGCCCGGACCATTGCGCGGCAGCTTGAGGACTGGTTGGGCGCGTGCGAATATCCCCACGGCCCGGCGTGGTGCACCGGCATTGAAGCCGGCGTGCGACTGCTGACGTGGAGCTGGCTGTATCGTTTGCTCTTCAGTCACGGGCGGCCGGCGGCCTTCTCGGACGCGCTGCTGATGGCGTGGTTCCGCGCCGTGCGGCAGCATGTGCGCTTTATTAACACGCACTGGTCACGCTACTCGAGCGCCAACAATCACACCGTCGCGGAAGCGGTGGGCGTGCTGGCGGCGAGCTGCACGTGGCCGGCGCTGCTGCCCGAACAGGGTTGGCTGCGCCATGCGCGCACGGTGTTGCGCGACGAATGTGCGCGGCAAGTAGCGGATGACGGCGTGCATCAGGAACAGACGTTATCCTATCATGCCTTTGTCCTGGAATTATTGGTCAATGCGCTGATGCTGGACGACGGGCTGCGGGACGAACTGCAGCCGTTGGTGCACCGCATGGCGACGTTTTTGCGCGCCTGCTTGGTAGGGACCACCACACCGACGGAATTCGGCGACAGCGACGACGCAGTCGCCACCGGCATCTTGCCGCGCGATGCGCAGTATTACGCACAGGTGCTGGCGGCGGCGGAAACGGCGGGCACGACAGACGCGGTCAACCGCTTTGCGCCGGTGAGTGCGGCAGTGTTCTGGTACACCGGCAGCAACGGCAGTACGACGCCCAGCGCCGGCGTGAAAGCGGCCGCGTATGATTTTTCGACCGGCGGCTATGTCATCTGGACCGGCGCGGTGGGCAGTGAATTGAGCGCGAAAATCTGTATGGATATTGGGCCGTTGGGACTCGGCACTTTGGCGGCACATGGCCACGCCGATGCCCTGGCCGTGACCATGCACATCAATGGCGAGCCGGTCATCATTGATTGCGGCACCTACGCCTATCATGGTGAGCCGCAGTGGCGTGCCTACTTTAAGAGCACGCGGGCGCACAACACGCTCCGGATCAATAATCAAGACCAGGCGCGCATGTGCGGGCCGTTTCTGTGGCGACAGCACTATCGCGTGTTTGTGCATCATGCGGTGGCCAGCGAGGATCAGTTTGACGTCGAGGCCGAACACGACGGCTACTTGAATGGCTGTGATATTATGCATCGCCGCCATGTTGCCTGGCACCCGCTGCATCGCCGCTGGGCAATTGAAGATGTCTTCATGGGCACCGATGCCTGTGCGGTCGAACTGCTGTTGCACGTGCATCCCGATCGTCGCATTGTGTTGGACGGTACTGCCGCGCGGGTGTACGGGGCGGGGTATTGCCTGCACATTCAATTTCCTGCGGCACTGATTCTGCGCAGTGCCTGCGGCGAACTGGATCCGCCGCTGGGCTGGTATTCCCCGCGCTTGGGCGTGAAGGTGCCGTGCACGGCCTTGTGCGCCAGCGGCCGCGTCGAGCCGCACACGAAAATGACGACCTGGCTTTCCATCGAGCCCAGCGTGTGACAGCACCACCCGCGCCGCAGACACAGTCGCGCGCACCAGCACCGGGTGCCGCGCATGTGTTGCTGCTGGTTGAGAATCTGCCGGTGCCGGCGGATTTCCGCGCGTGGCTGATTGCCGGCACCCTGCGCGACGCCGGCTATGTGGTCAGCGTCATTTCACCGGCATCGGTGGCCTGGCCAGCGGGCCACGATCTGAGGGACGGGATTCACATCGAGCGCCACACCTTGCCGTGCGAAGCGCGCGGCTGGTATGCGTATCCGCTTGAATATGCAGCCGCGTTGTGGCATGAGCTGCGTCTTTCCATCCGTGTCTTTCGCCGCCAGCGCGTTGATGTCATTCATGCCTGTAATCCGCCAGACCTGCTCTGGCTGATTGGCCTGTTCTGGCGGGTGCGCGGCGTGCGTTTTGTCTTCGATCATCATGATCTGTGCCCGGAGCTTATTCTGGCAAAAGTACAATGCCAGGCGCCGCGGCAGTTGCGCTGGTGGCACCGCGGACTGTATCACCTAAGTCTCGTGCTGGAACGCATCTCGCACGGGTGCGCGGATATGGTGCTGGCAACCAATGACAGCTATCGGCGCGTTTCCCTCGAGCGCAATCATTATCCGGCGGACAAGCTCATCACGGTGAAAACCGCGCCCACGCGCGCGGAGATTGCCACGGCGCCGCGCCACCTGCCGCGCCACGCCGCGCCGTTGACGGTGGCGTATGTCGGGGTCATGGCTGCACAAGATGGCGTGGATGGGCTCCTGCGGGTGGTGCGCCGCTTGCGCGACGCGCATCACCTGGAGGTGTCGCTGATCTTGATTGGCGACGGGCCGGAACGCGCCGCGCTTGAACAGCTCGCGCACGAACTGGAGGTGGCGGCGCAGGTGCGCTTCACCGGCTTTCTGTCGCGGACAGACATGCTGGCGCGGCTGGCGCAGTGCGATGTGGGCGTCACGCCCGACCCGCCCGGGCCGATGAACAACGCCTCAACCATGCTCAAAGTACTGGATTACCTGCTGTGCGGACTGCCGCAAGTGCTGTACGATTTGCCGGAGAACCGCGTGACGGCGGGCGCAGCCGGGGCGTATGCCCGGCCGGGTGACGAACACGATTTGGCGGCCGTGCTGGCGCGGGTGCTCACAGACGATGCCCTGCGCGTCACGTTGGCGACCCGGGCGCGTGAACAGCTTGGCACGCTGGCGTGGGAAGACAACGGCGCGCGGGCGCTGTGCGAAGCCTACGGCCGCTTGACCGCGCCGCGCTAGAAGCAGACGAGGCCACCGGCCTCGTCATCTGCAAAACCGCCGGCCCGGCCCACGACACCGCTTCTGGCGGCTTGTTGCTGCAATGAGCGGGAGCGATCTCCGTGTCGCGATTCAATTGCATACGCAGCCTTCGCCGCACGGAGGCGGCTCCCACATTCTTGACATGAACCTTGCCGGCCTTTCTCCCCATCTCTCTTTCCGCCGACACAAGGGCGGTGGGGAGGCACTATCAAAAACCTTCACGATCCCGCCATTGGCGGGATCGTGGGTGAATGAGATTGAGCAAGACCCCGCGGCCAGATCAACAAACATCTTACTGCAAAACCATTTGTCGCACATGATTTTTCTCAGCAAGACGAGAGTGTGAAACGCCCGCCATGCCTGCAACGGGAATGTCAGTGCGGCATTTGTTGCGTGCCCCGCGTGCGACGCCGGCAGCCCATGGCGCAAACCAGCAAGACCAGGCACACGGCCGGTTCCGGCACAACAACCAAGCCGCCGGCGACACTGGCAGATTGACCATCAGGATTGGTCAGTACGATGGTGCGGTCACCGGGACTTGCGCCGGCGCTAATGTCGAACGTGGCCGTGACATTCGACGGCGTGAGATAGACGACACTGTAACCGGAAATGCCGTTGGGCGCTCCGCCGGTGAGCGCGACGGCAAGGCGGTTGGTGTAGCCCGCGCCCGGGTCGTAGAATCCCGTGCCGGTCAGTGCTAGGGAAAACGCCGTGGTGCCCTGCAGCGCATTGGTGGCGGGATTCACCAGAGCAGGCGCGGGCGAGAGCATTTTGGCAACATAGGTACGCCAGGTATTGGCTGGTGTGTTGGCATATTCCTGAATGGTCCACATACTCATGTCGTCGTTGGGATCCAGTGTGGTGGCGCTGTAATCGCCCCAGCGGTTGCGAGAAATAGTGTCCAGCTTGGTATACGAGGCAAGCCCGGCCTTGAACAGCAGCACCGTGCCCATGCTTCCCGCCGCATCGGTCGCAAGCCGGCCGCAGGTGTAACATCCAATGAACTCCGTGCTTTTCGAGCCGGAGAAACCGAGCACCACATGGCCTTGCCCGTTCGCCATGATCGAAGGATAGTAGTAACAGCGCGGATCGCTGGCAGTGGGATCATACACACGCCCGCTTTGCGCCAGTGACGGCGTGGCCGTCGCAACGTTGAGTTCCAGCCATTCGGCGGCCGCGCGGTTGACACCGGTTGCGCCGCCGCTGCTGTTCACGCCGATGCAGCGGCACGTCCACAAACGATTGTTGCGGATCATCGTGTTCTGCAAGCGCATATCGCCGGTGTCAACCGCGGTCGTGCTGCCACTAGCCGGCGCGTCGGGCGGCATGCCAAAACTCGGCGTGCTGAGCGTGCTGGATGCACCGTCGAGCGTCGGAACAATGCCGCTCCAGGTCAACCGGCGATACTGAATATCGGCATAACTATACGGCGAGGCCGCGACAATCCAGGCGCGACCGCTCGGCGCGACGGCGTCATGGTTGTGCGCCGGCTGCGGCGTGGAGTACATATCGCCAATGTTGCTCCATTGATAAATTGTGGTAATCGCGGGCGCCGGCGCGATCAGCGGCGCTTTGGCGGTGGCCAGAATCTTGGCAAACGACGAGCCGGGACTCGGGAAAATGCGCGTGCCGAAATAGACGCCGTTGTCGTCAATGCCAATGGTTGAGTGGTCAGTGAAATAGTTGGTGCCGCCGAAGCTGTCCACATGCATCGGCAGCAGATATTTGTCCCAGATGCCGCTGGTCGGGTCGCTGGTGCGGCAGACTGCCAGAATCACGTCATTGCTCGTGTTGCCGATGCCGAACTCCATGGCGGTGGCAAACCAGCGGCCGCTGCGCCGGTCATACAGGACGCGCGGATCGAACGCGCCGCCGCGTGGATACGTGACGCTGCCAATCGTCACCGTGAAGAAGGTGGCCAAGGGCACATCGCTCAGTTGCGTGCCGGTGCGGGAATAAATGGTGACATTGCCGTTAATGACCTCCATGAAATGAGTGGGGCCGATGGCACCCATGGTATCCGGCGGAAACCAGCCGGTGTCGTTGCGGGCGTTAAAGAGGGTGCCGGTAGTTTGCGGCGCACGCCGTGCGGACGCGGCAACACCGGGTTGGCTTGCCGTCGTGCGCGGCGCCGGTTCGGTGGCATACATTTCGGGCATGCCTAACGGCGCGGCCCGGTCAGTCGCCGTTAGCTCATCGTGCGCGTGACCACGCGCACGCATGGCGTCCCAGGTATCCTGAAACGGCGCGGAAGCAATGGTGAGTGCGTCACCGCGCACGGTGGCAACGGCCGCCGCACGGGCTGGCGCAGCCAATGTCGCCACGACCAATAAGGCAACAAGCCACGAGAACAGAGGACTGCGTGAAGCGATAGGGAGCTGCATCTTCATCTCCAAGGGGTGTGTGATGGCAAATAAGAATTAATACTCCAGTATACTACTTTTCGCGGGCGGTGTCAAGGGCGGGGTATTTCCTTCTGAAATTCCGCGCTGTGGACGTGGTACGCCACTGCGCCAGATACTGCCGCGCCTTTCCGCGTAGCCGCGGGTGTCTGCTTGGAGCTGGTTGGGGAGCTGCTTGGAGTCCCGTCATCGGCGTGGATCCCGCCATCGGCGTGGATCCCGCCAACGGCACGGATGGCCGCGGCAGAACAGCGGCCGCCCTCAGCGCGGACGGCTACCATACAGCGTGTCGCCGCCCTTCGCAGGGCTTTACCTTATAGCGAAAATGCAGTACTTCATTCGGGCCAAAAAAGCAAAACACGTGTCGGTCAGGTCACCGGCGCGGTGCTCCAAGCGACCGGATCGAGTTGGTAATACTGCTGCAACTGTTCGTACAGCAGCGGGTCGCGCTTGTGCAACGCACCTGGCCGCTCGAAAAACGCTTCTGTCGCCACGGCAAAGAATTCGGCCGGATTCGTCGCGCCATACTCGTCCAGCACATGCGGGCGATGATGTGCGATGTCATGCAGCAACTGCTGGTACTCGGCGCTGAAGACCCGTGCCCAGGCGGCATAACGCGAGCGCGACTCGAGCCGCGGCGCGCCGTCGGCGTGCCCGTCTTCCTGATCGAGTTGATGCGCGAATTCATGCAGCACGACATTCTGTCCGTCGGCCGGCGAGGCCGCCTCGCGCGCCACATAATCCCAGGCCAGCACCACATCGCCGCCTTGCCATGACTCGCCCGCCCGTACGCTCGGCTGTGTGGTGTAGTGCGTGCCCAAGGGCACGACCGTATCGGCCACGTAGGGATGGGGATAGACCAAAATAGCGCGCGCATGCGGGAACATGCGCACCGGGCGGTTCAGCAACAGCAAGCACGCTTCCGCGGCAATGATGACTTTCATCTCGTCGGTGATGGTCAAACCGCCGCAGCCTTCAAACGTTTTCTCCGCCAAAAATAGTTTGATATCGTTGTGCAATTGCTCTTTGAGCGTGTCCGGCAGGTGCTGGTAGAGATAAACCTCGCGCCGCAGAATGGCGCACCATGGTTGCGGAAACGGCGCGGCCACCGCCCGGCGCCGCCGGCGCTGGCGTGCCAGCGCCACGCCCAGCAGCAGCACTCCCACACCGACCACGACCGCTGTAATGAATACTATCATTCTGCGAGTATACAGTAAGAATGGGCAAGGGTCAAGCGCATCGGTGCCGCGAATCTGCTGCCCTGAACCCTGCACGCTGATGCATATCCAATATCGAACAAGGAATTACCAATGATGAAGGAAAGAATGTGAAGAGGCACTACTCAACGTGGATATTGGACATTTCTTGCTGCTCGGAGTCCCGTCAAAGGCGGGATTGGACATTCGATATGCCGCTGCACCCTGCACCCTGAATACCGAGCAAGGGAGCAACCGCCGCGCCGCGCCTATGCCAGTTCGTGCAATACCGCAAGGCCGCGTTGAATGGTCTCGTCGCTGGCGGTATAGGCAAGGCGGAAATGCGTGTCGCGTTCGGAAAACACCGAACCGGGAATGACCAACAAATTATGCGCAATGGCGCGCTGCACAAACGCGCTGGCGTTGTCGCCGGGCGCGCGCACAAAGGCGTAGAAGGCGCCGCCGGGCTTGCCGAGTTCATACTGTGCGCGCAAACTTTCGTAGACCATGTCGCGTTTGCGGCGATAGGCGGCCATCTGCGTTTGCATGTCATGGTCGAGTGCGGCAACGGCCGCTTTCTGCGCCATGCTGGGCGCACAGACAAAGGTGTATTGCTGCACTTTGTTCATTTCCTGGATCACGGCGCGCGGGCCGACGGCATAGCCGACGCGCCAGCCGGTCATCGCATGCGATTTGGAGAATCCATCGAGCAACAGGCCGCGTTCTAGCAGCGGAAAGATACTGCAAAACGGCGCGTCGTAACAGAAGGCACTGTAGATCTCGTCGGACAAAACCCAGATGCCGTGGGCGTTGCAGACCTCGGCAATCCCGCGCAGCACGTCGGGCGGCAGGACGACGCCGGTCGGATTGCTGGGCGAATTCACAATCAGCATCTTGCTGCGCGGGGTTAGCGCGTGCCGCACGCGCTCAGCCGTCAGCGTGAAATCTGGATAGGTGTCGATGAACACCGGGGTTGCGCCGATCAAGTTCACCAAATGCTTGTACATCACAAAATAGGGGTCGGCCAACAGGACTTCATCGCCGGGATTGACCAGTGCCAAGATCGCCAACAGCAGGCCGCCGGATGTGCCGGCGGTGATTGTGACATCCAGTGCATCGTCGGCTGGCACGCGACCGGCGGCGCGCAACTGGCCCAAGACGCCCGCCCGCAATTCAGGAATACCTTGGGTCATGGTGTAGCGGTTAAAGCCTTCGTCAATGGCTTGCATGGCGAGCGCTTTCAGCGGATCCGGCACATCAAAATGGGGCTGGCCAATACTAAGGTCGATCGGGTCCTTCATCGTGGCAGCGAGGTCAAAGACCTTGCGAATGCCCGAGGCGTCAATCAGTTTCAGACGGTCGGCAAGCAGCATGGTTTTCAGTTTTCGGTTTTCAGTTTTCAAGGACCAAGTTTCAAGTTTCGAGTTTCAAGTTTCACAGCAAGCTCTCCTGCTGGGGCTGCGAGGGCAGATCGAGGGCACGCACGGTCGGCATTTTGCCGAGCGGCGCGGGCGTGCTGCCAGCCGGCTGGGCGGCATAGACGCGTTTGTAAATACTGCGATCAAGGCCGAACACTTTCTTGGTGAAATCGGTGCGGTCATCCGTGTCCGTCTCGATGGCATTGCGGGCTTGGAACAGTTGGGCGTCGAGCATGTCGAGCGCATGCAACGCCAACGCTTCCAGCGTCACCGGCACGACCGGCGAGCCGAATTCGAGTTGACCGTGATGACTGAGCAGCATGTGCTGCACCTGCCAGAGCAGCTCATCCGGGAGCGTGCCGAGCTTGGCAGCGACCCGCCCGACCCATTCGCTGCCGATCGTCAGATGGCCGACTAGCTGGCCTTGCGGCGTGTATTCGGTGGCCAAGCCGGCCGAGAGTTCCTTCAACTTGCCGACATCGTGCAGTAGCGCGCCGGTGACGAGCAGGTCGCGATTGAGATACGGATAGTGCTCGGCCAGGCGCAGGCCGGCCTGGGTGACGCTGAGCGTGTGTTCGAGCAAACCGCCGACATAGGCGTGATGCATGCGGCGCGCGGCCGGATGTTGTTTGAACATGCTGGTGAATTCCGGCTCGTTAAAGATGGCATCCAACAGCGCGCGCAGGGCCGCATCACTGACGCTGTTTTTGCATTCGAGCAGGTCGCGGAAGAGGCGTTCGATATCGAACGGGGTTTTGGCCTGAAAGTCGGCCGGGTCAATTTTATCGGTGACGCGCACAGCGCGCGCGTCGCTGATTTTGACTTGCAGATCGCCTTTGTAGTTGGCACAGGCCCCGTCCACGCGCACGATCGCGCCGGGCGCGAGCACGCCAGCGAGCCGTTCGGCGCCGTCCCACACAACTGCGTTGACGCGCCCGGACTCGTCGGCCAGGACGACCGAAAGGAACATGCGATTATCGCGCGTGCTCTTGCGCTCGCACTCGGCGACCAGGAAAAAATCATTGATGGCCTGGCCATCGCGCAATTGTTCAACCAGCACTTTTTTCATCGGCAGAACCCGGTACCATTAAAACAAAACCGTACAACTGGTGTATTATAGGGAAACCCCTGGAAAAAAGAAAGAGGGCGGGCGGGATTGGATCGACCGACGGTGCCCACTAAACGCGGCGCTGCTTAGTCGATACCACTTGACATTGTGCGACATTCGTGGTACCATAGCGACAGGGTTGACTGCAATCCATCATGATCTTCTAGGAGGCGAACACATGCAGGCGAATTCTTGCGATCACCGCACCATGCCGGCCAAGTCGGGCGTGCATCTGCAATGCCCGAACAGCGCAACATTGTTCGCTGTACTGCTAAGTATCGTGCTGGTGTTGTGCAGTGACTCCAAAGCCGGAGTTGCGGCCGGTCTCACGGCGTATTATCCCTTGGATGGCACTGCTCAAGATATGAGTGGCAATGGCAACAACGGCATCGCCTACAACACCCAGAATGCAACTGATCGCTGGGGTAATGCCAATGGCGCGATGCAGTTCAACGGGGTGAGTGCGTACATCAATATCGGCAGTGCCGGCCTCTCCAACAATCCCAATGCCTACACCCAAAGCGCCTGGATCAAGACCACGTATGCGGGCAGTGATCATGTGATTGTAACGCGCAGACAACTCGAAAACTACAACATGGGCTGGTGCACGCTCATGACCGACGGTGGCCGTGCTGATCTCTGTGTGGATGCAGATTACCATCGCGTTGATGTCAAGGGCGCCTCCAATGTGGCAGATGCTGTCTGGCATATGCTTACCGGGATTCGCAACAGCAATCAATACACGCTCTTTGTTGACGGAGTCCAAGTTGCGCAAACCACGGACAATTTCGCGATGCCCGGTTCGGCCAGCAACATGTACATAGGCCGCCATGCGGGGTGGAGCAGGTACTTCAACGGTTGTATCGACGACGTGTACTTTTTCAACCAAGCGCTGACCAGCAATGAGATGTGGGCGCTTTACAGAGCGTTGCCTGGCGGCATGTTCATAACATCGGCGGCTGCGCTTGTTTCCTATGATCTGACCACGGTCATGATTGCCGGCACAAACGCAGGCGCCATCGGCATGCTGTGGGCCTCAAATGCCGCCAATAGTCTTGTCTATTCGTTTCCTGCTGAACAGGCCTGGACCACGCCTGAAATCGGTCTTGAAGTCGGCGCCAATACCATACATGTGTATGGCACAAATGCACTTGATGTGTTGACAAGTGACCACGTCATCATCACGCGCAAGGCCGCCACGCCAACCGGGCTTTCGGCCTCTGACGGCACGTTCACCGGCAAGGTCGCACTGGCCTGGCTGGCCGCGCCCGGCGCAGCATCCTACCGCATCCTGCGCGCCATGACGAACGACAGTGCCAGCGCCGCAACCATCGCTGTCGCCGTCTCGAGCACAGTCTGTAATGATGCAACTGTTGCACCAGGCCTGCTGCACTTCTACTGGGTGATCGCGCAGCAGAACGGCGTTGAAGGCGATGCCAGTGCGCCGGACAGCGGCTATCGCCAACTGGCGCCTTCAACCAGTATTGCGGCCTCTCTTGGAGAATGTACCAATGTGGTTGGCATCACATGGGCAGCCGTCGAGGGCGCGACGAAGTATCGTGTCTACCGCGCCGACAGTCCGTTGACCAATCTGGCGACGGCAATCGCCACAGATATCACAATCACGAACTACACCGACAGCACGGCCGTGCCCGGTATTGTCTACTATTATTGGGTGCGTGCAGAAAGCGACGTTGCGGCGGGTGCATGGTGTGGCTCCACGCCCGGCTATGCCCTGCTGGCGGCCAATTTCGCCGACAAAAAGACCTGGGTGATGCGCGATACGAAGAAGAAGGACACGCTGATCTGCAAGCAACTACCCGGCCCATGGAGCACGTTGCTCAACAGCAGTTGGGCACTGGCGATTATCAATGTCAGCTCGCGTGAGATCGTCAGTGGGCCGTTCGAATTGGTGACCAAGAACGGCAAGGTGTATACCTACAAGAGTCCCACGGCAACAATCACGTACACCGAGCGCTACAACAAGCGCAAGCATACCTACAAAACCAAGCTGGTGTACAAATTCGCCGGCGCGATGCCGACCCAGCCAGGCGTTTTCATGCAGCGGCCTGCGGCCCGGTGATCAGTGGCCAGTGGCCGATGATCGGTGCGTCGGTGTCTGCAACCAGACCCGGCACCCGGCAACCGCCGTGCCAGCTACGGGCACGCTTGACACGGCCGACGGCAGCGTCATAAACTGGCGTGCCGCACGACAATGTAACGCTGATGTGTTGCATATCCAGGGTAGATTAGGTAGAATTGCGGTATGAGTTCAAAGACGATCAGCGTTGTGGTCCCGTGCTTCAATGAGGAAGCGAATGTGCCGCTGCTGCATGCGCGGGTGAGCGCGGTATTTGCGGCGCTGCCGTACACGCTCGAACTGGTATTGGTCAATGACGGCAGTCATGACGGAACGGAAGCGACGATCACGCAGTTGGCACACACGGATGCGCGGGTGGTCGGGGTCATGCTGTCGCGCAATTTCGGGCATCAGGCAGCGACAACCGCGGGTCTCGACCAGGCCACTGGCGCCGCAATTGTCTTGATTGACGCGGACCTGCAGGATCCGCCGGAAGTGATCGCCGAAATGCTGAAAGTGTGGGAGCAGGGTTTTGACGTGGTGTATGGCATGCGCGCGGCGCGGGTTGGCGAGACCTTCATGAAAAAAATAACGGCGAAACTGTTCTACCGCATGCTGCGCGCCATGACCAACATTGAGATCCCGCTCGACACCGGCGATTTTCGCTTGATGACGCGCCCGGTGGTCGAGGCCGTCAAGCGCATGCCGGAGCATGCGCGCTTTCTGCGCGGCATGGTGAGCTGGGTCGGCTTCAAACAAACCGGCGTGCTGTATGAGCGCGCCAGCCGCGCGCATGGCGAGACCAAGTATCCCTATCGCAAAATGATCAAGTTTGCCTGGGATGCGATCACGTCATTCTCGGCGCTGCCGTTGAAAGTGGCGACGTGGATTGGCTTTGCCGTTTCGCTTGCCAGTCTGGGCATGATGGTCTGGAGCGTGATTGCGCGCTTGTTGCAGTTGCCGGGCTTGCTGCCGGGCTGGACGTCACAATTTGTCGCGATGCTGTTTCTCGGCGGTGTCCAGCTCTTTTTCCTCGGCATGATTGGCGAATATGTTGGACGGATATTCGAGGAAGTGAAAGGGCGGCCGTTGTATGTGGTGAAACAAGTGATCCGCACTGCGGCATGAGCTGCAAGTTACAGTATGTGCGCGGGGCGCTTGGCTGGCTGCTGACCCGTATCTGTGCTGGTCCGCGCGAGTTTTGTTGCGACGGGCAGTCCTACCACTACTTCACGCATTGGTACAATTTCACCGCGTTCAACGAACGGCGTGTTGAAATACCAATCGCGTGGCAAGTCGTGCAATCGTGCGCGGGTGCCGGCGCAGTGCTGGAAGTGGGCAATGTGCTGTCGCATTATGGCGTGGTTCACCATGACGTCGTGGACAAGTATGAAAAATCAACGTATCCGGGATTGATGCGCGCCGATGCGGAAACGGTTGAGACCGGCAAACAGTATGATTTGATTGTGAGTATTTCGACGTTCGAACATGTAGGCTGGGATGAAGAACCGCGGGATGACGCCAAACTGATGCGCACCATCGCGCATCTGCGCCGCTTGCTGAAGCCGCAGGGCGTTTTATTCTTTACCGTGCCGCTGGGCTATAATGCGGTGTTTGATCGTTTGCTCGCGGCCGGAGAACTGGCGGCCGGGAAAATGTTGTTCCTGCGGCGCGTGTCCTGGGCGAACACATGGATTGAAGCGCCCTACGCGGCAGTGCGCGCCGCCACGTTCAATGCGCCGTATCCGTTTGCCAACGCGTTGGCGGTTGGCTGGTTAGGCCCGCTCGCGTGACCAAGCCGACCCGGGGCACCGTCAGATAACCTGAAGCTCCGGCAACGGAATGATGAAGTGCCCGCCGCCGCGAATAAACGGCTGCTCCCGGGCGATAAACTCATTCATGAAGTGCCACGGCAGCACCAGCAGATAATCCGGTTTGCGGCGCCGCATGTCATCTTCGCTCACGATCGGGATCCAGGATCCCGCTGTGAGCAAGCCGTATTTTTGCGGCTGGCGCTCGGCAATGCCTTCAATCATATCCGGCCCCAGTCCGTAAAACTGCAGCAGGGTGTTGCCTTTGGTGCTGGCCCCGTAGCCCATGACTTTCTTGCCTTTGCGCCGCAAATCGCCCAATAAATCCAAGGTTGACTGCTTGAGCACGTGCAAGCGCTTCATGTAGTCTTGATAGACGCCGGGGTTGTCCAATTGCAGCTCGCGTTCGTACGTCAAAGTTGAACGATAGCGATATTGCCCGATGTCGCGTAAGAACACCGGCGCATCGTTGAGGGGGTTGCCTTCCTTGGTAATGACGACCCGGAAGCTGCCGGCGTTGACATCGTTAAACTCGACATCCAGCACCTTAAGCCCGTGGCGTTCCAGCAAATACTGCAAGGAAATCAGGGTGTAGTACTCAAGGTGTTCATGGCAGATGTTGTCGAATGCGTTCTGGATGATCATCAACGGGGTGTAGCTGAGTTGCAGAACCCAGAGGCCGTCATCCTCCAGGCAGTCGTGCACGTCGGCGACAAAGCGATGGGGATCTTCAAGACCATAGAACATCGCGATGCTGGTGATGATGCGAGCTTTCCGCCCGCCGGTCAGCGACATAAACGCATCCTTGGTGAAAAACGAGGCGGCGTGAAACTGACAATGCTTTTGCGCTTCCGCCGCGAGGTTTTCCGCGGGGTCGATGCCCACTTTGACCAGCTCGAGTGCGGCGGGATAGCAAGCCAGCAGCGTGCCGTCGTTGCAGCCAATGTCGAGGATCACATCCCCGCGGCGTGGGCGGATCCACTCCAAAACGCCATCCACGACGGCACTCAATTGCCGGCACATCGTTTGATTGGTGCCTGAGCGGTACCAATACTGGCGATAAAGTGGCGCGCGCTCAATTGAGTCCATGAGTTGCAGCAAGCCGGATTCTGCGCCGATCCCCAGGCGCAAGGGCGCCCGCGGCGCACGCTCATCGCGCTGCGGGTAGAAATTAGAGACATACAAGTCCCCGAGGTCAATCACCGGCTGCAATGCCTTACCAGATAGTCGGCAGGTCGTGCGCATCATTCGTCCTCATTAAGTTAAGCGGGATTCGCCAACAGTTCTTGATATGTTTGCTCCAGCACGCTTGCGCTGAAACGCCAGTTGTGTTTGGCTTTGAACGTCAGGGCTGCGTGCTGGAGCTCGTCCAGGTGGGCAAACGCCCAGGTGATCTTTGCCGCCAAACCCTCGGCAGTAGCGGGAAACAGCGTGACCGGTTCTGCTTGGCCCGCCAAGTGCTGCGAGGCAATGCAGGGCTTCTCGTACGACGCGGCCAGGTTCAGGACCGCGCTGACACGCTGTGGCACCACATACGGCAGTACCACCAGATCAGCCGCGGCCATCAACTGGGCAAGCTGGTCGTGCGCGATAAACCCGTGCCAGGCCACGCGTGGCGCCAGCGCTGTTGCGCGTTGCTGCAATGCCGTGTGCCATGCTTGATAGTCGCGGGTGGTGCGTATCCGCACGGGTTGGCCACCGGCGATCATGAGCCGTGCCTGCGCCTGAGGGAGTTTTTGGAAGACATCCAGCAACAGGTCCAAGCCCTTGCGCCAGTCCAATGTGCCGAAGAAAAAAAGCACCTGATCAGCATCCGTATAGCCCAGATCACGCCGCGCGCTGGCGCGCGCCACCAGGGGCACATCCTGATCCGTGCCGATCCGCACAATGCGCGTGGGGCGCCGGATGCGCATGCTGCGCAGCGCGTCGGCAAAAATCTCGTCCTGCACCAATATCACATTCGCGCACGCCGCCACTAGTCGGTAGTAATTGACGAGCAACCCGCGCGCCAGAAATGCAGGAACGGGAATGCCGGACTTGGTCAGGAATGTCTGACTCAATCGCTCGGGCGGGATGACCTCGTGAAACGTGATGACGACTTTCTTCCGCAGGATGAAGCGGATCAGCCCGATCATGACAGGGATGAACGGAATGGTGAGGAAAGGGCCAAATTGATTGAACTCATGCTGCAGGTGGACGACCCTGACGGCGCGATACGTGCGCAGCGCACGCAGTATGTGCCACCAGTAGAGAAGGCTGCCTTTGCGCCAGCATTCGTCCACCCGCAGCGCGCCGTCATAGTGCACGGCGGGTCGGCCGGTCTTCATATTGGTGAGCACGACATGTTGCTGCTGGGCGTCGTGCGCGAGATTTCCCAAGAGAGACTTGCTATACGCCGCAAGCGCGCTCAGATACTGTTGCGCAGAATCCTGCTGACCGGCGGCGGGGTAAATGACAATACTGGCCACCGTTGGTGCGGTTGCTGTCACCGTGCTTGCCATGGCACATAAGGGCACGCGCTGACAATCATGTTCGCACAGCACGTGCTGTGTGCCAACAGCAGGCGGCCTGCCGGTCGTCCTGGTCGGGTAGCAGTCATGACTGTTGTCGCTGTCGCACAATAGCTCATCCGTGTGGTTCCTGCACCGTCGGGAACATCCCTACTAGTGACAAACAATAATGGCAAATATAATAACACAAAGCCCCAGAGCTGTCAAACGAAGCGCGGAACTATTTGCGGCGACGAGGGCGCGCCAAAAACACATCCGGCTTTCTTGTTGCTGCATACGTCAGCAGCCCAAGAATGGTGAACACACAGGTGATGTTGCCGGCAAAGATGTCCTGCAGGCACTGCGCGAAAGGCACCCACTTGATTTGGCTGATTTCCGCGTTGTCAAACGTTTTGATCTTCTTGAAGCGTGAACTGACATAAAGGTGCGCGGGCGCGTCAATCACATCATTACTGAGCATATATGCAAAGAATTTCGTCACACGGCCACATTCAAACCCGGTTTCTTCAAGGCACTCGCGGCGCGCCGCTTGCTCCAGCGTTTCACCTTTGCCGACGCGGCCGCTGGGCAGTTCCCAACTGTAGTCATTGATCAGATGGCGGTATTGTTTGACCAACAGAACCTTGTGGTCGCGTTGCAACATAACGCCGACGCGGACGCCGCGATCGGCGACATAATACGTCTTGTTAGATCCTTCAAACCCTGCCTGCACCGAGTAGAGCCGGACGTGCTTGTTTTCAAAAAGGACGGTCGGCGGTGAGATTACAATTGGTTTCATCTAGGCGTTGCTGCAAAGCGCGTGCGTGTGTTATAGGTAACTGTCCCACTGCTGCGCAGCAGTGGCCGGACCTATTGTAGCACATGCGCCGGGTTCTGCGCCACTACCGCCGGGCGGGCACGCGTGTTGAGAATTTTCGCGCGCTGTGCTATAATTCGACCTGACAATATATTTGAGAAATTAACTTGGAGTACCATGCGTAAAATTGTCGCGCACAACGCGCAGCAGAGCCAACGTGCTTCTAAGCACGGAACCGTGACGGCCGCAGGCATAGTGCTCGTAGCAGTGCTCCTGTTTTTCTGGCCGGTCGTGAGTGGCCAGAAATATTTTTGGGATGATTACAGCAATGCCTTGTGCGTCATGACACCGTTCTGGGCCAAACAACTGGCCGGAGAGCAGTTGCCGTTGTGGTGTTCGTTTCATGACGGAGGGCGGCCACTCGGCGAGCAAGTGGCCCACTCGGCATTCTACCCGCCGTATCTTGCGCTGGTGCCATTTGCCAGTTCAGCCAAGGCCGCCGAACATGTGTTTGCGCTGATCTGCGTGGCACATGTCGGCTGGGCCATGCTCGGCCTGTGGCTGTTGCTGCGCCAAATGAAACAGACGCCGGCCGCGGCGCTGCTTGGCAGTGTCTTGTTTGGCTTTTCCGCCGGGGTGGTCTTGCGGATTTGTTCCGGCAATCCGATCGCCGGCGTGAGTTGGCTGCCGTGGATTCTCGCGGGCATTACCTATCTGACGCAACGTTCGACGCTGACCCTGCAGACGCTGGCCATCGCAGTACTGACCGGCGCGGCGTACGGCGTGGCGACGATGGTGGCCCTGCCACAATGGCATGTCTGGATGACGCTGCTGTGCGGTGCATATGCGCTGTTGTGCATGGCCCAGGTTGTACGGACGCAATCCGGTGCGGCACTGCTACGGGTCGTGTTGTTGGCCGTACTGGCTGGCGGGGTGAGTTTGTTACTGAGTGCGGTGCACGTCTTGCCGATGCTGGCGTATGCGGCGGAATCGAGCCGGGCGGCGTCCGCTACGTATCGCGAAGTGCAGAACCACGTGCCGTGGCGGATGCTGCTGACGAATATCATCCCGACCCTGTTCGGCCGCGTGGAGGGGCCGGGCAGCAGTCCGCTGTGGAACTTGTATTGGGGTGGCACTACACCGGCCGATTTCTGGGCGTATTGGGAGCGCACCAGTTATGCCGGCATCGCCGCGGTCATGGCATGCGTGCTGGCGCCGTTCTGGCTCTTGAAAACGCGCAACACACGCGGTATGTTCTTTTTCTGTGTCGCGCTGTTTGTCATTCTGTTCATGTACGGTATTGCCTCGCCGTTTCAGTATGCCGTTGTCCAGCTCGTGCCGATCTTGAAAGGGTTTCGCAACCCGGTGCGCGTCTCATTTCTGCTGGCATTCGCGCTGGCGGTGTTGAGCGCGCAACTGCTCGATTATGTCTGGCCGACGGTGGCGTGTGATCGGCGGCAGATAGTGCGGCGCGGCTTAGGCTTCGGCGCGCTCATGGCAGGGTTGGTCATTGTGGCGGCGGTGATGGGAGCTCGCTATGCGCCGGACGAGCAATGGCAGGCGCAGTTCTCCGCGATGCTGCGGCTGGATCGCGCGGCCGCGCAGGATGCGGTGCACGCCGTGCTGCATAGTGGTATGCTGACGCAATTGGCGCTGGTGGGCGTGCTGGTGGCCGTGTACATTGCCAGCGGGTTCGGCAAGTTGCGCGGCGAGACAGGCAAATGGTGTGTGGTGGTGGTCGTGTTTGTTGATCTTTTCCTTTTCGGGCACAAGTTCAATGCCAGCGTGCAATCGCCGGTCGAGTTCAACGCGCACAATCCGATCAGCGCGAAATTGAAGGAGTTGCAGGACACGCGCCCGGCGGCCGAGCGCTTTCGGTTCGAGTGGGACCCGTACGCCCAGGCCAATCTGCGCAGCGTTGCGTGGGAAGTTGACTGCTACAACGGCTACTGCATGAATCAGCCGATGTATCTTGAGCAGTTTCGGATGGCGCAGGGCAAGAATCCCGAGCGCTACCGCGATTTGCTGAATGTACGCTATCGGCTGCAGCAACTGCAAAGTCAGGAACAGATGCAACGGCTGGGCCCGACAATGCCTGCGTGGGCGCGGCCGTTTGCACAGCAGTTCGGCATTGCGGTCGAGCAGCGCAGCAATGCACTGCCGCGCGTGTGGTTTGTGCCCGCGGCGGTGGTGATGGCGGACAGCAACGCGGTCGAGTATGTGCTCAACGCCGCGTTTGACCCGCGCCAAGAAGTGGTGCTGCATCCTGCCGCGGCGATGGATGTGGCACTGTTCACGAACGCAACGACGCGCGGCAGCGCGCAATTGACCGCCTATGATCACGCGCGCATGACCGCGGACAGCACGGCGGATGGCCCTGGCTATGTCGTGTTCAGTGAATGGTATTTCAATGGCTGGCGCGCGACTGTGGACGGCAGTGCGGCGCCAGTGCTGCGCGCGGACGTGGTGTTGCGCGCCGTGCCGGTGCCGGCGGGATCACACACGCTCACGCTTGACTATCATCCGCGCGAGTTTTATGTTGGCGCGGCGCTGTCGAGTGTGGGCGGTGTGATTGTGCTGACGGCAGCGCTGACGTGGCTGGTTGGTTGGATCAAGGGGCGGCGATGAATCCAGAACTGGCTGCTTGGAGTCCCGCCAGCGGCGGGATGGTCGGTGCTAAAGAGTGCTGGTTTGGCCAGGCCCGTCCCGCCACAGGCGTGGAGTGCGGATGGGAGCGGCCCCCGTGCCGCGAATCTGTGCGGCAATCGCCGCATGGAAGCGGCTCCCACTTTGCAGAATGTGGGAGCGGCCTCCAGGCCGCGAATCTGCGTTGGTTACCACAGCATTTGTCATGAAACGCGCACGACAATCATCTGTAAGTGTGACTGAACCGCCCGCGCCGGCGGCACCGATTCGTTTCGCGCCGGATGCGCGCGCGCTAATCTTGGTTGTCGCCGTGACGGTTTGTGCATTTCTGCCGTGGGGTATCGTGCGGGTGCCCGGGATACTGGCGTTGTTGCTTGTTCTGCCGGGCTGGGCGGTGCTGCGGTTACTGGCATTGCCGTTGGAACGCTGGGAGCGGATCGTGCTGGCGGTCGTCATCAGCGGTGCCATCTCGGCCTGCGTGGGCTACCTGACGGCCTTGGTCACGGGCTACAACACGGCGCTGGTGGGCAGTGCCTTGGTAGGGACAAGTGCGGTGCCGTGTTTGTTCCAACGCAGGGCTGTGACAGTGCCACAGGATGCGCGTGGACATGTCCCCTGGAAAGTGCATTTTCTGATTGCGCTGTGCGCGTTGCTCGGTGCAGTGTATGCGGGCTATCAGCATCATGTGACGCCGCAGACGTGGCCGTACAAAACCAACGATCACGGCATGTACCTGACCTTGATTCGTGAATGTGCCGCGAGCGTGCCGCCGCTGGATGTGCAAGTCTTGCCGCAAGAGCATCGTCCGCTGCGCTATTACTATTTTGCGCATTTGCTGTGGGGCATGGCAGTGCGGCTGACGCACGGTGCGCTCACGATCGAAACGGCCTACCTGCTGATGGCGATGGTCGCGCGGGTGTTGGCGAGCTATCTTATTTTCATGGTTGCGCGCAGTTTGTTCTCGCTGCGGGCGGCCGCCATTGCGGTGGTGGCCTATACCGTGGTGGGTGGTTTCGACTGGCTGCCGGACTGCGCGCTGCGCAGCATGCAGGCATTGGCAAACAATGGCGCGGTGACCTGGCGGCAGTGGTTGTTGGCCAGTGATGGCTGGGCGCCGTGGTACGGCTCGATGTCCCACGCACTTTTCGCGCGCGCGGCCGGTTCGGCGCATCACCAGTTTGCGATTAATATCGAATTGGCACTGGCCCTGTTGATCTTCCTGCCGATCGGGCGCGTGGGCTGGTGGTACGTCGTGCCGCTGATGCTGTACGCCATGATCGGATCATCCATGTGGACGTGCGTGCCGATCTTCCCCGCCATAGCCTTGTTCTTTGTGTGGCAATGGCGGCGCGGCAATCGTCAATTGTTTTACCGCGCACTGCAGGCGGGCGCGATCATGCTGGTGCTGGCATTGCCGTATCTGAACGAACTGGCCGCGCCGTCGAGCGAAGCGGCGTCGGGCGTGCGGCTGGGCATTGTGCAGTCTCTGCGGCCCGAGCCGACGATTGTGTGGGACATGGCCATCGCCGAGCGGGTCTGGGGGCTCAGCGGATTGACGAAACTGCTGGATGTGCCGCTGCATTATTTTGTTGAATTTGGGTTGCTGGGTGTGGGCGCGCTAGTGTGGCTGCATCGCCGCCGGCGTGCACATGCGCCGCTCTCGTTGCCGCAGCAATTTTGGTGGTGGCTGGCGGCCGGGTCATTCCTCAGCACCGTGTTTGTATTGGACAAATCGGCCTGTAATAATGTGGCGTTTAACGCTGCAAATCAGACATTACTGGCACTCTTGTTTTTCGCCGCGGCGTGGGCTGCGGACGTGCTGACACGTGGCCTGCGCGGCTGGCAGTGGGCGCTGTTGTCGCTGGCGCTGCTGCTGTCGCTGTCGCAAGCGGCTGCGGAATATCTGCGCATGCTCACACCGGCGACCGCCGATGCTGACAAGCTGATCATGCGCGCAGTCGCGCTGGCGGTGAAAGAACGCTTGCCGGCCGAGGCGATCGTGCAGGGGATCCCGTCGTATGATGGCGTGTATCGCAATCAGCATTACTATTTGCGCCCGGGTGCATTACCCGATCTATGGGGCGCACAGCAAGGCAGCAAGAGCCAGCGCGAACTTGAACAACTGTACCGCGCGATCGTCTCCGCGTTCGCCATGCCGGACGCGCGCCAGGCCCAAGCCGTTTTTACGCAGCTGGGTGTGACGCACATTATCGTCGGTCCGCACGAACGCAAGGAACTGGCCCGGTTCAACCAACCGGGGCAGGGATTGGAGAAATTTGCGCAGAGTGACAAATTCAGCGTGTTCTTTTCAAATGAAACCGTGCGGATGTATGAAGTTGAAAAGTTTTAGGTTGAACGGTTTTAGGATCAAGACATTGAGAAAACTATGAAATGTTTGGTGACGGGCGGCGCGGGTTTCATCGGTTCGCATACCGTGGATGCGCTCGTGGCGCGCGGCGATGTCGTCCGCATTCTGGACAATTTGCAGAAGCCGGTGCACCAGAAAGGCAAGCCGGGCTATCTGTCGGCAGCGGCCGAGTTTGTCGAGGGCGATGTGCGCGACCGGGCCACGCTGCGCGCATGCCTTGAGGGTGTTGACGCGGTCTTTCACTTTGCCGCCTACCAGGATTACCTGCCGGATTTCCATACGTTCTTCGATGTGAATGTGACGGCGACGGCGCTGCTGTACGAAGTGATTGTGGCGCACAAGCTGCCGGTCAAGAAAGTGGTGGTGGCGTCCTCGCAAGCGGTGGCGGGCGAAGGGCTGTACCGTGCGGCGGATGGCAGCACGTTTTGCCCCAGCACGCGCGCGGTCGAACAACTGGAACGCGGGGTCTGGGAGATCGGTGACGCAGAAGGCCGTGCGGCAGTCTCCGTACCCACGCCGGAAACCGTGGCAAATCCGTGGAATGCCTATGGCATGAGCAAACTAGCCGAGGAAATGGTGGCGCTGCGGCTGGGCCAACGCTACGGCATACCCAGCGTGGCACTGCGCTATTCGATCGTGCAGGGGCCGCGCCAGTCGTTTTACAATGCCTATTCAGGCGCCTGCCGCATTTTTTGTCTGAGCATGTATTTTGACAAGGCACCGGTCGTGTATGAGGACGGCCGGCAATTGCGCGACTATGTCAACATTCATGATGTGGTGGACGCGAATCTGCGCGTGCTTGATGATCCGCGCGCGGACTATCATGTTTATAATGTCGGCGGCGGGCGCGGCTACACGGTCTGCGAATTCGCCGAGATCGTCCGGCGCGTGTTTGACAAGGACATTCAGCCCAGCATGCCGGGCAAGTTCCGCTTCGGCGACACCCGCCATATTGTCTCGGACATCCGCGCGCTGCAGGCACTCGGTTGGGCGCCGTGCCGCACGCCGGAAGAAAGTGTGCGGGAATACATCGCGTATTTGCGGCATCAGACTGACATCGAGGACATCCTGGCCTACGCGCAGAAAACGATGCAGACCATGAATGTCGTGCGGGACGCGAAACGATGAGTGTGGCCATGAAAAGCACGCAGGTGTGCACTTCACAGGTCTCAGGTTTCAGGTTTCAGGTTTCAGGTGCCGACACTGACGACCAGACCACCGCTCCCGCTTTGCAGACCGGGAGCTGCGCATGAAGGCATTCCTGCTGGCAGCCGGCATGGGCACGCGCTTGCGGCCGTTGACGGATACGCTGCCGAAATGTCTGGTGCCGATTTGCGGCGAGCCGCTGCTGGCGATCTGGTTTCGCTTGTTGCGCGCGCACGGCATTGACGAAGTGCTGGTCAATGTACATCATCTGGCGGACCAGGTGCACGCGTATGTTGCGGCGCACACGCCGGCGGGTTTGCGGGTTGAACTGGTGGATGAGAAAACACTCTTGGGCAGCGCCGGCACGGTGCTGGCGCAGCGTGCATTTGTCGAACATGACCGCGAGTTTTTCGTGTTGTATGCCGATAATCTCACGAATGTGGATTTGACTGCAATGCACGCGTTTCATCGCGCGCACCAAGCCACGTTCACGATGGGCTTATGGCATGCGCCCGAGCCGCGCGCCTGCGGCATTGCCGAGCTGAATGCCGCCGGGCGCATCATCTCCTTCGAGGAGAAGCCGGCGCACCCGCGCAGCGACTTGGCGAATGCCGGCATTTATCTGGCCACGCCGGCCGTGTTGGACGAGATCCCCACGCAGGCGCCGCCGGTGGATTTTGGGCTGCAGGTCCTGCCGCGTCTAGTTGGGCGAATGTACGGTGTGGCGCTCAATGGCTATCTGCTCGATATTGGCAATTATGAGCGGCTGGCGCGCGCCGAGCGCGAATGGCCGCATGTGTCTCACCCCCCAACGCTCCCGCCATGATCATCACCCAAACACCGTTGCGCATCAGCTTGGCCGGCGGCGGCACCGACCTGGCCGCGTTTTACACGCGCGCGCCGGGTGCCGTTGTCAGCGCCGCCATTGACAAGTTTATTTATGTCATTGTCAATCAGCGCTTCGACGATAAAATTTATCTCAGCTACTCGAAAAAGGAAATTGTCGACCGGCTGGACGACATCCAACACGAACTCGTGCGTGAGGCCCTGCGCATGGCGGGCGTGCGGCAGGGGATTGAAATTGCGATCATGGCCGACATCCCGTCCGAGGGCTCGGGACTGGGCTCGTCGAGCAGTCTGACGGTCGGCTTGCTGAATGCGTTCCATGCGTTTCGCGGCGTGCAGGTGCCGGCCGAACGATTGGCGGCCGAGGCCTGCGAGATTGAGATCAACCTGTGTGGCAAGCCGATCGGCAAGCAGGACCAGTACATTGCGGCCTACGGCGGTCTGTGCCATTTTGTGTTCCATCCTGATCAGCGCGTCACGACGACGCAAATGCCGTTCGGCAAAAACGAGTATGACCTGGGCAGTAATCTGATGTTGTTCTTCACCAACATCACGCGCAAGGCCGACCCCATTTTGCGCGAGCAGGTGCGCAACACCGACGACAAATTCGCCCAGCTCCAGCGCATTGGCGCAATGGCCGCCCAGGCACGCAGCGCCATCGAGGCCGGCGCGCACGACATGCTCGGCGCGCTTCTGCGCGAGAATTGGGAACTGAAATGCGCGCTGGCGCAGAGCATCACCAAGCCGGAGATTGATGCAATGGTGACGCGTGCCATCCAGGCCGGTGCGCTGGGCTGCAAGATTTGCGGTGCGGGCGGTGGTGGATTTTTGCTGGTCTACTGCCGGCCGGAGCAGCAACCACCACTGCGGGCCGCACTGGCGGAATATCGTGAAATGCCGTTTCACTTCGAGAAGCACGGCAGCAAAGTCATTTTTCATCTTGAACGCTATGTGTGGAAATGACTGATGCGAAAGTGCACGCGCTGTCGGTCGTGATGCCGTGCTACAACGAGGCCCGGCGCCTGCCGCCGACACTGGAACACACCCTGGACTATTTGCGCCAGTGCGGCGCTGATTATGAGATTATCGTGGTGGATGACGGCAGCGCGGACGAGACGGCCGGCGCCGCCCACGCCGTGGCGGCGCGGGATGCGCGGGTGCGCGTGATCCGCTACACGCCCAATCGCGGCAAGGGCCATGCCGTGCGCATCGGCATGCTGGCGGCGACCAAAGCGGCGGTGCTCTTCATGGACGCGGACAATTCGACGGAGATTGAGGAGGTCGAAAAGTTCGCACCCTGGTTGCAGTCCGGCGCGTATGACATTGTGATCGGCTCACGCGCGAATGTCGGCGCGCAGCTGGCGCGGACACAGCATCCGGTGCGCAAGATGCTGGGCAAGTTGTACGGCGTGCTCACGCGCACGATTGCTTTCTACGGCATTCACGACACGCAGTGCGGCTTCAAATTGTTCACGCAGGCGGCGGCGCAGCGCGTGTTTGGCGAGTTGCAGTCGCCCTCGGCGATTTTCGACATTGAATTGTTGATGCGCGCCAGTCGCGCCGGGCTGCACATCAAGGAAGTCGGCGTCAAATGGACGCACGATCCGGAATCGCGCCTGACCTACAACGCGCGCAAATCGTTGCTGATTTTCCTGGAGCTGCTGAAGATCAAGTGGCGGCTGGGGGCGCTGCTGCCGGTGCGGGCGCGGACGCGGCCGCGCCTGGTGCCAGCGCCTGGGCGCTGAGTTCTTTGACGCGCGCCATGGTCGCCGCGAGCAGGTGCAGGAATTGGGCGGCGGTGGTCGCGCCGCCGCAAACGCGATGTGCCAATGCCGCCACCGCCGGGCCATCGAGCGGCACCGCGTGAATCTGTTGGTCCTCGAGAATCTGCAGGTAGTGTTCCACGCGGCGTAACAAGCGATAATCCTCGGCCAACTGTTGCGCGGCTGCGGCGTCGAGCACGCCCTGCTCCTGCAACAGGCGTAGTGCGGACAGGGTGGTGCGGTGCAGCACCTGGGGTGCGTGACCGGCGTGGATGAGCTGCAACCCCTGCACACAAAACTCGATGTCGCGAATGCCGCCGACACCATTCTTCACATCCACGCCGGCGCGCAAACCCGCGGCTGATTTCTGCACGGCCAGCGTGCGCAGATGCGCAATGCCGGTGCGCACCTGTTCAGGATCATGCGCTGCCACCAAGCACTGCCGCAACATGCCGAGAAAGTATTCGCCAATAGGGAGGACGCCCGCGATCGGGCGCAATTTCAACGCGGCCTGTAATTCCCACAACTGCGCGGTTGTGCGATAGTACGCGATGGCCATGCTGGCGCTGGGCGCCCACTCGCCGGCACTGCCGTGCGGCCGCAGACGGAAATCGACGCGATAGGCAAAACCTTCCGGCGTCATCTCTGAGAGATCCTTGCGGACACCATCCAGGACGCGCTGATACAGTTGTTTGTGCGACCATTCCTCGCCGGTGCGCGTCTGGACCGTATAGACACAATCGTCGCACAGACCGAGCAGGTCTATGTCGGAACTGTAGTTCAGTTCATCACCGCCGAGTTTGCCTAAGGCCAGCAGGCACAGATGCCGCGCGGGCTCGTCAATCTGCCCGACCGACACCAGCGTATCGGTCAGCACACGCCAGCGATACGCCAGCGCCGCGCTGGTCAACGCATCGGCGACCAGTGACAATTCGTGGATCGTGTCTTCCAGCGGGACATGCAGCCACAGGTCGCGCGTGCCAATGCGCAGTAACTCACGCCGGCGCACGCGCCGCAGGCCGGCGCGCCAGGCATCCGGCGTTGCCGTGCGGGCCATGTCGCGCAGTTCGGCGTCGAGCTCGGCGCGCTGGCGCAGCGCACGCACCACCTCGGGCGTCGTCACCCAGTCAAACAACTCGGGCATTTGCACCAAGGTGTCTGCCAAAAACTGGCTGCCGGCAAAAATGGCGAGCAAAATTTCAAGGCGCGCCGGTTGCGATAACAATTGTGAGAAATGCTCGGCATGCTGCTGCACTACGGCGACGAAGTGCTCCCAATTGTTGAGCGCCATGTCGGCATCCGGGAGCGTGCGCAACATATCACAGGCCAGGATGGCGAGGCGCGCGAACTGCTCACGTTGGGCACCGGTGCCGGCCAAGGTGCGCAGATTGCGATAGGCGCGTCCGGCATCCTGAAAGCCGGCATGGTGGAGGATGGCTGCCTGCGCGTCGGACGGCACGGCCTCGGACAGGATCAGGTCGGCGACCGTGCCGATGTGCGGACGGGCCAGGGCCGCGCGCCCAAAATGGTGTTCGACAAAGGCGCGCACGACGGCCGTGTGCGTCTCGAAATCAAGGTGTAGACGTTGCGCGGCCGACAGCGCCTCGGTTTCGGCGTAGCCCATGCGACGTGCCACGTGTGCGTATTCATCAGCCGCCGGCGCGGGTAAAAACAAATCCTTGGCTGAGCCGCGCAGCATGCGCATGGCATTGATCAGGCGGCGCAGGAAATCATAAGCCGTGAGCAAACGGGTGGATTCCTCCGGGTTCAGGATGCCGGCCTGTGCCAGTGCTTCGAGCGCGGCATGAATCCGCGGTGTACGCACGGCCGGCGTGGTTTGCCCGTGCAGCACTTGCAGCATCTGCACATCATATTCAACGTCAACCAGGCCGCCGGAACTGAACTTGACATTGGGCTGCGCGCCGCGGGCGAGCTCGGCGCACTGTTTACGGCGCAGTGCCAGCACGTCGTCGGGATTGATCGCCGCGGCATGGTAGACAAACTCGTCGCGCACGCGCTCGAGCCGCGCGCCAAAGGCGGCATCGCCCGTAATCATGCGTAGGCGCACCAAGGCCAGGCGCTCGTACGCCAGCGCCGGCCCGCCCGGTCCGTAATAGTTGCAGAAATTTTCGAGGCTGGAGGCCAACGGACTGGCATTGCCATACGGCCGCAGGCGCAAGTCGACATGGAAAATGCCTTCGCGTTTGGCGCGGATGCTGAGCGTGGTTTCCTGGGCCAGGCGATGAAAAAAATCAGCGTTGCTGGTGCGGACGGCACCATCGGTTTCGCCATTGTCGCTGTAGACAAAGAGCAGCTCGATATCGGAGGCATAGCCTAGGGCCGCGCCACCAAACTTGCCCAAGCCGAAGATGGCATACTGCGCCGGCGCGCCCGCCGCCGTGCGCGGCAGACCGTATTTTGCGGTAAGATGCGCAGAGGCCATGGCGCAGGCCGTGCGCACGATCAGCTCCGCCAAGCCCGTCAGGCGCTCGGCAAACGGGCGGAAGTCATGGTCGGCATCAAGGATCTGATCCAGGTCAGTCAGGAAAATCTCACGGTCCTTGAACACATTGAGAACATCGCGTTGCTCGGCCAAGGTGGCGGCATGCGCCAGCGATGCCTGCAGGTCGTGCTCGAGTGTGGCAAGTGGTTTGCTAAAGCGGCGGCCTTCGACCTGCGGCGCGAGCATGGGCAGCAACGTTTCATACTGCTGCCGCACAAAATCCTCCCAAAGAAAATCGCTCGCGCCCAACAAGCGCGCCAAATCCTGCAAGGCGTGCGGATTGGACAGCACGTCCAGCCACTGGCCGCGACTGGGGGCGCGCAGGACCGCGCCGACCAACTGCTCAAAGCGTGCCAGCGCGGCGTACGGGTCGGGCGCTTGCGTCAAAAAGTAGGTGAACTGTTTGGTCAGTAAGACGGAAAGCTTGATTTGATTCAAGGCCTCGTCATCGCTGATCTTCTCGCCGCGCGCATCGGTGACATCAATCTGGTCCTCGATCCGGCCATCGGTCGTGCGGATCACGACGCGCTCGATTCGCACGGACTGTAGTGCCAGCGCGTTGGTCAAGGTATACAGAAAGGCGGGCGTATCCTGGGCGACGACACACAAACGCGTCACGCCGGAGAGGGCGTTGTTAATCGTAATGCGCACGGGGAACAGCGCGGCGCGGGCGTCAACTTTTGCGCGCGCCAGCCAGCGCGCGACCAGCTCATTGACGCGAGCACGGGCCTGGTTGAGCGCCTCGCCGCCGCCGTGTTCGAGAATTCCAATCACCTCGCGCAGGGTGGCCTGCAAGCTGGCCTGCCATTCACGCGGATTGCGCGCATCAGCGCGCGTGCCGATGAATCGATCCACAATGCGCCGGCGCGACTGGGGACCCGCGTCGGTCGCGCGCGAGGTGAACACATCGCCGGCGCGAATGCTGAAACCAATCCCGGCCAGAATGCCGGTGATGAGCGAGAATTCATACGGATAATCAAAGGCCAAAATCGTGCACTCAAGTGTGTCATCGCGACGCTGCTCGACCAGCAGGATGACGGGAGTGTCGGGCGCCAAGGCGGCCAAGGCACACACCTGCGCGGCGATCTGCGGCGTGCTGAAGCAGGCAAAATAATCCGGCTCCATGCATGCCAGATGCGCGGTTACAAACGCGGGCGCAACTGCCGGGCATAGGCGGCACAACTGCTCGCAGGTGGGCTTCATGAGGTCAGTTGCCGGCGTGGGTCATGAACTCGCGCACGCCATTGAGGAACATTTGCGAGGCCATGATGGTCAAGAGCATACCCATCAAGCGTTCGAAGGCCGCCAACAGGCGCGGACCGATCAAGCGGCTGATGGGCGCGGAACACAGCAATATCACGGTTGACAATGCCCAGGCGCTGCACACCGCGCCGAGCCAGACCGGCCAGCGTTCCGGCGCGCGGGTCATCATCAGAATAATGGTGGCGACAGCCGACGGGCCGGCCAGCAACGGCGTGGCCAGTGGGACAATGAACGGTTCGCCGCCGGTCATTTCGCCAAACACGCCGTGCCGTGAAGGAAAGATCATGCGTACCGCAATCAAGAACAAGACAATACCGCCGGCGATGCCGAGTGCCGGTTGATCCAACTGCAAGGTTTGCAGGAGCAGGCGCCCGCCAAACATGCAGATAATCAAAATCAGCAAGGCAATCAACATTTCGCGCGCAATGACGCGCGTGCGCCGCTGCTCCGGCACCGCCTTCAGCAGGGCAATACAGGGAATCAGGTTGCCGGCCGGATCGAAGACCAGAAACATCAGCAATGCGGCTGAGAAGAAAGACATGCCAAGCTCCGTTGATAACCAGCTGCGCAGCGGGAATATCCCACTGCACCATCCGCATAGTATAAGATAAGACACCCGTCCGGTCAACTGGTGTAACGAACAAACTGCATCGGCAGAAACGCCGCACGGAGGCGGCTCTCCGCCCGCCGTTAGTGCATGCGCCTGCAATTGCACCGTGGGCCTGCTTATGCTATTATGTACTGGACAATTCACCGGTACTGCCATGAGGAGAACTGAATGAACCCGAGACGAGAAATTGTTGTGCTTGGCCTGTGCGCACTGGCACTGCAGCACATTGCGCCGGCGGCGGTTGAGTTTTCGCAGGGCATGCAACGAACGGTGCGCTTTGACCAGCAGCGCTGGGCACTTGCGCCGGCGGCGGCCGCGGCGCCGGTCACCGTGCGGGCTGAAAAATGCACGCCGACCACCGCGACAATCGTCTGTACGGTGCCGGGCATGACATTGAGTGACGTGGCGTGGCGCGGGCAGCACTTCACTGAATTGACGGTGGCAGACGCGGGCATCAGCGCCGAGATTGGCGCGCCGCAACTGCCGGTCGTGCGCCGCATTCTGGTCGCGCCGTTGGGCGCCAAGATCAATGTGCAGGCGATCGGCCTGCCGACAACCATCGCGCTACAAGACGTCCACATGGCTAATCCGCTCATGCCGCGCCAGGCGCCGCTCGTGAAAACCGCGAAAGCGAAGCGCGCGCAGCTCGCGCTAAATGCGGCGGCGTATGCGGCAGATACCTTTACACCGGCAGCCCTCGCACGCGTGACGGAGGCGGGCATGCTGGCGGGGCGACGTCTGGTACTGCTTGAGCTCAACCCGGTGCACTATAATTCTGTGCAGCACACGTTGCGGGTATACCCCGTGCTGGACGTGGCAGTGAGCTTTGACGGTGGCAGCGCCAGCAAAGCGGCGCTGTCGGTGCGCGAAGACGCCATGCTGGCAAAACTGGCGCTGAATCACACGGCGACGACAACCGCCCAGAGCGGCGGGCGTGTGTTGATTGTTGCCCACGACACGTTGCTGGCACAGATGCAGGCGTATGCCACGCACAAAACCAGTTTGGGTTGGAGCGTGGTGCTGACCAACACGACCGGCATTGGCGGCGCAACGACCACCGCCATCAAGAATTTCATTCAGGCCCAGTACAACAACCTTGCCACGCGCCCAGATGCCGTCCTGCTAGTGGGCGACACCGCGCAGATCCCCGTCCACACCGGCGTGGGCACCGACAATCCGCCGACCGATTTGTACTATGGCTGTATGGACGGCGCGAGCGATTGGGAGCCGGAATTCCCAGTCGGGCGATTCTCCGCGCAGAGCACCACGCAGTTGGCCGCGATTCTCGACAAAAACATGTATTATGCGATCGCCCCGCCCGGCGACTGGATGAAGAAAGCCGTCTTCATGGCCAGCCAGGACAATTACGCAATCACCGAGGGCACGCACAACTGGACGATCAACACCTACATGCTGTCGAATGACTTCACTAGTGACAAATTGTATTGTCACACCTACAGTGCGACTGCGGCGCAAACCACGGCGGCGTTCAACACCGGCCGGCTGTTCGGCATTTATTCCGGGCACGGCAGTGAAGTATCATGGGCGGACGGCCCGGCCTTCTCGCAGGCCAATGTCAATGCACTCAACAACGTTGGCATGTACCCGGTTGTGTGCAGTTTTGCTTGCTTGACGGGCGATCTGGAGCAGAACGAGTGTTTTGCCGAAACATGGCAGCGCGGCGCAAACAATGCCGCGGTCGTGATGTGGGCCTCGAGCGTCACAAGCTATTGGGACGAAGACGACATTCTGCAAAAAAAGCTGTTTGTGGCGTACTTCGACGATGCGTTGCACCAGTTTGGCATGACCACGTGGCAAGCCAAACAGTATTACCTGCTCTATTGGGGCGCGGCAGGTGACACCCGCCGCTATTTCGAGCAATACAATTATTTTGGCGATCCCACTCTGGAAGTGGCCCAGTATCGTTCGGCGACCGGCGCGCTGTTGCTCGAACCGGCGGTGATCACCACAGCCATGACCCTGCGCGTCACGGTTGCCGACCTTGATCTGACCAATGCAAGTGCGCAAGACGTGGTGCTGACCACCTCGGCCGGCGACCACGAAACGTTGGCGCTGGTGCGCGACGCGCAACGCCCGCACATCTTCACCCAGGAATTGGTGGTGACATATGGCACGAGCGCCGTGCCCGGCAATGGCCGGCTCGAAGGCACGCATGGCGTGGTCATTACCGGCCGCTATGTGGATGTGCACACGCAGACGGGCGCCGTTGCGACCAATGACACCGTGGCAGTGGTTGATACTGCCGCGCCGCAGATCAGTAATGTCGGCGCTCGCGATATCACGGACCGCGAGGCGACCTTGCACTGGGATACCGATGAGCCGGCCGACGGCGAGGTGCTGCTGCAGCCGGGCGCGCGGCGCATTGGCGCAAGCACCGCAGTGCAGCATGCCGTCGCGGTCACCGGCTTGACTATGGCAACGCGCTATACATTTGATATTGTGGCCCGCGATCAGTTTGGCTACATCCGCACGAATGACAACCTGGGCGCGCATTTCTCCTTCAGCACCAAGTACTTTGTCGGTCAATGGGGTGACACGGCCGAAAGCGCCGCGACCGGCATCTGGGCCAGCATCGACAACTGGCATCGCTCGACCCGCCGTCCGCTGGCGGGCGCGTACAGTTGGTATTGCGGTGATGATGGCAGCGGGCAATATGGCAGCAGCCAGCAGTCATTGCTACAATCCGTGCCAATTACGATGCATGACACCAGCGCGCAACTTGAGTTCTCCGAGTTCATCGCCACAGAAAGCAATTATGACTTCTGTTACCTTGAGATCAGCACAAACAATGGTGCGACGTGGCTGCTGCTGCGGCCGCGCGACGCGGGCGACATCGGGCACCGCACCGTGGTAATCTCACTGAAGGACTATGTGCCGGGCACATTCAGCATCCGCTTCCGCTTCACCAGCGACAGCTCGGTGGTGAACGAAGGATGGTATGTGGATGATCTGCGCATCGGCGCGTTGCTGGACAGTGATCTTGTGCTGGTCTCCACCGCCGTTGATGACCCGGCGCCGGGCGGGGACGCGGACGGCTATGCGGAAGCAGGCGAGACGATTGCTGTCTCGGCCACGATGTTCAACGGTCTTGATCGCGCTATTACAAATCTGACGGCCAGCTTGCTTTCGCAATCGCCTCTGTTGGTGGTCGTCTCAAACAGTGCCGTGTTTGGCACCGTGCCGTCCAAGAGCAATGTCGCCAACACGCCGCCATTTGTCTGCGTGATCGCCAGCAATGCACCGGCGGACGGCACGCTGCCCTGTTTACTGATCTGTTCGGATGCGAGTGGTGCGGTGTGGAGCAACACGTTTTCGGTGAGCGTCAAGACCGCCTATGTCTGTGCCGGCATTGTCCGGCGTGTGGACACCGGCGCAGCGATTACAAATGCAACCGTGATGTGCAGTGGCGCGGCCAGCGCGACGGTGCCGACCGATGCCAACGGGGCGTTTCGCATCACGGGCCTGCCGGTCGGCGCTGTTTCCTTGCGGGCCGGTGCGCCGGGCTTCATCACCAGCGATCCGCTGGCGACCACCTGTCCACCGGATCAAACCAACCTGACGCTGTTGCTTGGCCACGCGCAACTCGTTTGCCTGCCGCCACAGATCGAGATGAGTGCACCGCAGCGGATCAACCGCCAGACTGCGCTGGTGCTGTCGAACGGCGGCATGGCGCGCCTGACCTTTACGGCGGCGGTCAGCAACGGCACCGTGCGCGTTGCCAAGGGCGCGGACGTGTCCAATGTGTATATGTGGATTGACAGCAGCAATCCGGCCTGCCCGCCGTATCAGTGGATCGACATCAGCGGCGCGGGCCAGACCGTCCCATTGACGGACGATTCGGTCTCCGACATGCACGCCCTGCTGCATCCTTTCCCGTTCTACGGTATCGTCCACTCAACCCTGTGGATTCACAGTAATGGCGGCGTCAGTCTCTCGACCGGCGGCCCGACTGCGACCGCGTCCAATTATGCGTTCCCGACAACGTCTGCACCCAGCCCGTTTCTCGCGCCGTTCTGGGATGATCTGAATCCCGGCGCGGGCGGTGCAGTCTATTTTCATTCGACGGCGGCGCGCACGGTCGTGTCGTTTGTGGATGTGCCGCACTACGGCACGTCCATGCCCGGCACGTATTCCTTCCAAATTATCTTGTATCCGTCCGGCGTTGTGCTCTATCAGTACAAGCGCATGGATGGCACACTCAATAGCTGCACCGTCGGCTGGCAGGCGGATGCGCGGCGGGTCCATGCCACGATTACCTTTGACGCAAATTATCTGACCGCGAACCAGGTCATCAAGATCTGGAGTGGCGAAGAATGGCTGGCGTTGGGACAATCCGGCGGCAGTGTGCAGCCGGGCGCGGGCATGGACATTCCGGTGCTGTTGCGCACGGATAATCTGCCGACCGGCACGTATCGCGGCGCCGTCGTGGTCGCGTCGGACGGCGGTGACGCACGCGTGCCGGTGCTGTTTACGGTCACGCCCAGCAATTGCCCGCCGACGATTGTCGCGCCGCTGGATCACGCCCGCTATGAGATCGGCCTTGACACCAATCTCTCATTCAACCTTGTCGTGAGTGATGAGGATTGCGCCAGTGTGCTCTGCACCGCCAGCAATCTGCCGCCGACCGCGACGTTCATCTCCAACACCTTCGCGTACACTCCCGCGCCGGAGTACAGCAGTGTCACCTTCACCTGTGTGTTCACCGTGGCAGACGCTGGTGAGCCAGTCATGACCGACAGCGCGACGGTGTACATCAGTGTCGTGCCGGAGGGGTGCCTGGCATTGCTTGCCGGCGCACTGGCCCTGCTGGCACGCGTGCGGCGGCAACGCGCATAGCCGAGGCGACGATGAGCAACGCCGCACCGCTCACTCGAGGAACGCTGCATCATGACGCCCCGTGACGTTGTCCTGCAGCAGATCGCCCACCAAGAAACGCCCGAGATTCCCTACTCGCTGGCCTTCGAAGACGATGTCGGCCAACGCTTGGATGCGCACTATGGCGGTCCGGCGTGGCGTCGGCGGCAGCTACATCCTGGCGCCCGCCAAACCCTTGCAGCCTGAGACACCGACCGAGAACACCGTCGCCCTCGTCGAAGCCTTCACGACGCCACAGATTGGTGTGCGCAGTCGCTATCCAATGTCGTCTGATGTACTGCGTGCGCGGCGGACAATGGCTGAATTGCGGTAGCGAACCCGAAACCACGCTGCCAATGCGCCACACGACCAGCAGCACAAAAGACGCGCCAATACGGGTCTGGCACTCATGCGGCGCTCTGGTCCCCCTTTTCCCGCCAACGGCGGGAGGGGCGGACGCAACAGCGCCAGAGGTCGCTGCAGTCTCCCTTTTGTAAAGGGAGTACCGGCGCAGCCGGGGAGGGATTTTATGCACCCCGGCTGCCACACCACGTGCCTATGCTGCGTCTTCACCCCACCAGCAGGCGTATTGCGTTTTTTCACTTCTTGGGAAGTCAGTGATTTTTCCCACGGAAATTCCGGAAAAGGCTAAATTATCGCGCCGCGCGAGAATTTACCGTTTCAATCGACATTTTTTGTCGTTTGAACGGGGAAATTCGTTCCAAGCGAACGAATTTTTGGGCATACAGGCGCGTATTCCGCTGTTGCGGCAGATTCGCGACACGGCGGTCGCTCCTACTCTTCGGCATTGCTTGCTGCCACTGAACACCGAATACCGATTACCGAATACCGATCAGTTGCTGATGCGCTGTGGCTTAGCGCCGAAATAGGTGGCTGAAAATCGCCGGCAAGGCCACAAAACACGCCTCAAATCATACTCATCTGCATTCGTCGCATGGACTTATCGTGGTTCGAGCAAGAGCCGCGAAGCACACGAAGTCCACGAAAAAAAACCATAGACACGAGCAGCAGGCACGGCTCCGGCACGGCCGTGATCACCAGCGTCGTGGCGGGATTGCTCACGCTGATCACGTTCGTCGTCCAATAGCGCACGCTCGCGGTTTCACTGGTGATGCTGCGCACCATCATGTTGGTCCACCAGGTGCCCAGCCAGTCTTGCGCGACCGGCGGGCCGGCGTCAGTCAACACCAAATGCCGTTTGCCCTTGCGCCCGATCACCATGTTCGTCAACTGATCGCTGTAATAGATGTTGGATTAGCCTTCCATCACCAGCGTTGGCGCAAATATGTAAGGACTCCAAGCCGGGCTCGGTCCGCCCGGCACGATGCACACCACGCCGCCGCCGTTGGTGTAGGGCGCCACGCTGTAGTAGGGCATCCCGAACACCGCCTCTTCGTACCCGTCACTGTTCCAGTCACCCCCACGCGTAAACGAGCGGATAGGATCTTCGTTCAGTACCCAGCCGGGAAATTCGTCAAATGCCGGGTTAAGAATCGCAAAGCCATTGCTGCCATTCATCTGCCACACATCCAGCGAGGTGGGGTAGACCGGGCGCCCGTAGACCACGAGCGTTTTATTTGTCTCAACCGTCGGCGAGAATCCCATAACTGAGCGCGCCTGAAGCGCCCAATCGTCATACCCGTCACCGTTGATATCACCGATCACCGCCGTCGGGTAATTGTAAAACATTGCGCCAGCCGGACGTGCAATCTCGCCTACTCCCATGGTTGCCGCATCCGGGGCGCTGCCCCAGTTGGTGCGGCCGTACACAATCGCACCTGCACGCAGAATGAGGTCGTCTATGCCATCGCCGTTGACATCGCCAAAGCCGCCGTTCTTGTCTATCACCGCGTTTTTCACAATCACGCCGTCTTCGGGCGCAAGATTCGTCGCGCACAACTCTTTCACATAGCGTTGCCGGCCCCAGACCAACGCCAAACCCGCAGAAGTATTAACCGCGATGTCGCCGCGACCGTCGTTGTTAAACTCACCGGAAGTGAAAATGGCTTGACCGGGTAAGAGCCCAATATCCTTTATGGCTATGTCATTCGTGCCATTGACAGCATCAACATTATTATGAACGTATTGCGCATTGCTAGCACCATACCAAACACACAAATAGTATTTAGTTCCCGAACCGACTAAGCTGGCGATTTCATTGAACCCGTCTTCATTCATGTCAATGCAGGCATTCAGGCCAGCTATACCAGGATATTCAGTCGTCCCAACAATTATGAATCCATTTGTGCTGTTCAATTCCCAGTAGTTAGTCACTGCTTCCCAAGGCCGTAGCGCATGAATGGCGATGCCTTGGCCCAAGGTAATGGCATTGCTGATGAAGTAAGGACCGTAGGTAAGCGCGAAATCGTTGGTGCCGCTATAATCATTCACAAAGTCAACAAAAGGTGAGCCCAAATAGTCGCCGCTATTATACAAGTAACTGTTAGATAATGTAAACTCTTGTCGCTCTGTACTCAAATTGGTGCCCGCGTAGAAAACGCGCATGCCCCAGTTGCCCGCCATTGCAATTGTCGGCTGTAAATTGATGCCTTGCTTTTCATTAGATGCGACATCCTTGCCAATGCTTTCTGCCGCAGTGCCTTCAATGGTCATGGACTCATTCAGAAACGCCGATACTGTAACGATGTTGCTTGTCGCAATGCCGTGATTAGCATACATCACAAATGTCAAGGCCAGCAATATGGATATTCTCATTGTCGTTCCTAATTACACTGTCGGTATAATCTTCCCAGAACAGAGGGCGGAACCGTTACAAGATTCGTCGAGCCAGCTGTCAGGAGTCCATTCTTGTCGAGCCAGCCATTAATCGGCCTGCGATCAAAAAGTTTCTCCGACCCTATATATCGGTAATACGCCTCCGCCGCAGTCTCGCCGGGGAAGACTAGATTCCCTAGGATGCCCACAGCAAAGAATTGCGGGCGCGCCGACCAGTTGAAGACATGGTTGGTCGGTGCCATGGCCATTTGCCGCACTCCATCTCCCTCAAATATCTCTGCCAACTGATTGGTCCTGTACGCCGCCTGGATTGGCGCGATGCACGCCACACCGTTGGTCATCCATGTCCGCCCGGCGATCACGCCTTGGGCGCCCGGCGGCGGATACACGCGCGTTAAATATGTGCCGCCATTGCCCGGCGTGATCATTAATGCGTTGGTGTACACCTCCGTGGCAATGTCGCAGCCGCGATAGGCAGTGAGGAGTTGCGGATTGACCGTGGCAATCCCTGCGTGATCCGCATAGACTTTGCCCATCCGGTAGTACTCGCGCAGGAGCTCGTCGGCGTACGCGCCGAAAGATGTGCCGTATTCCTCACTTTCCGTCATGCCAATCCCGCCGCTGGCCCACCGCCATTATTACCAAGTAAACCAGCAGCGCACATGGTTCCGGCACGGGCGTGATGATCAGTACCGTTCGATTGGCGCTCCAGCCCAGCGCGTTGCTGCAGGAATAGCTTGCGGTCAGTGTCTCATTGGTGCCAAAGGCGACCGCGTTCGTGAAATAGCGCGTGCCAAAACCCGCATCCCACTGCGGCGCGCGCGTATCATTTACCCACGCATACATGGCCGCGTTGGTTGCTTTCATGCCGACGACCAGCGCGTTGGTTTCGCTCGTGTACTGCCATACGCCCGTCGTGGAATCCACCACCCGCGCCGGCATCACCAGTCCCGGCGGCCACGCCGGACTCTCACCCCCGAAAAACACGTACAACTCGTTCGAGGCCGATGCGACGAACATCGTCCAAGGCGCGCCAATCAACGGATCATCATAGCCATCGCCATTGAAGTCGCCCTTGCCGCCCAGCACACTGCCAAACCCGCTCTTCGGTCCCGGCACATACGCATTCGGCCCGTCCTGCACAATGAATCCATTGATCGCATTGAACCAGGCACTGGTCAGCACCAGTTCACGTCCGGGCCAGACGGGACGACCATACACCACAAACGCCCGCAATGGATAATTGAACGTGGCCCAGTTCAGAAATCCGTTGCCGATGATGATGTCAGCATAGCCATCGGCATTGACATCGCCACAGCCGGCCATGGCCGTCGCAAAATACTCGTTCTCGATGTTGAATTCATTGACTTTGCCGAGCAGGATGCCGTTGGTGCCGTCAACATCGCTGAGACCCTGCAGCGAGGTGCGCGAGCCTAAGACGACCATGACGCGGCGGTCCCACTCAGGCGTGCGCCCGTCGCGCTGCGCGAAATCAGCCAAGCCATCGCCGTTGAAATCGCCCAAAGCCGTCTGCTTGTCGCCGCTCAGTGCCAACGCCCAGCCGTCTGTGCCATTGAAGACTTGCGTTGCCGTTGCCTGCGCGAACGGAAACTTGTTCGTGCGCCCGAGCAGAATGCCTGCGCTGGTTAGCAAATCCTCACGCCCGTCGCCGTTGACATCGCCAAGGCGATACACGGGCGAATATGCACCGTTAATGTAAACTCCATTGGTGCCGTCAACTCTGTTGGTTGCTAGCCACACAAGGTTCGTGTCAACTGGGCCATAAATAATATATGCGCCTTCCGACACATAGTCGTGCCATCCATCATTATCAATATCACAAATAGCAGAACCCAACTGATCAACTATGCCCACAGCATCAGTCTTAGGCAATGGGTCAATTACTACGGTGCTCGGTCTGTTTGTCATGTTCTGCATTACGCAACTTCCGGAATGTAGTCCGGAGCTTAGAAATTGCCAGGTTAAGCTAACCATTACCTCATTACCATTAACGTCTGTGACATAGGATGCCATCGTTTGATTGCTCTTGGCCATCCAAGTGTAGTCAATAACATCCGAGGAACCATATGTCAACAACGTCCCAGATCTTGTTGAGCATCCGTAGACTATGCCCGTCCCAAAAAAGTTAATTATGTCATCCATCCCGTCTAAGTCCACATCGTACAACATAACTAGACGCGGACTGTTCGCAACAACTTTTGTTTTGAATCCCAGCGCGTAGGTTGGCAACAGAGCCGACCTATAGTAAATTGCCTGTGCCAGTTGTGACGATGCAGTGCTTGCGCCCAATAATATCACAAAGAAAACAAAAGTCTTCATCTGATCATCTCCACCATTGTTTCTGGACATGTGATATGAAGTACCGTGCCTGTCCGCCACATATTCCATGGCTGAGCAGGTGGCGGGTTGGTCTGGACATCAATCCACTGGGCCCATTCATCCGGCCACAGTTGCGCGCCCCAGACGGCGTAGCACGTGCTGCTGCGATTGTTCAACT
>CAYNJC010000011.1:106328-120249 GCA_964397565.1 uncultured bacterium | reverse complement strand
AGCGTCATTGTAATCATAGTCGATTTCATCACAAATAAGATACAAGCCGCCCGCGCTTAGGGCGGTTGCAGTTCTGCCGCGGTCACCGCCCGCGGCTACATCAGACATCCGGTATTGTAGCCGCCCGCGCTTAGCGCGGTTGCAGTTCTGCCGCGGTCAACGCCCGCGGCTACATCAGACATCCGGTATTGTAGCCGCCCGCGCTTAGCGCGGTTGCAGTTCTGCCGCGGTCAACGCCCGCGGGTACATCAGACATCCGCATTGTAGCCGCCCGCGCCGAGGGCGGTTGCAGTTCTGCCGCGGTCAACGCCCGCGGCTACATCTGTATTGTAGCCGGCCGCGCCGAGGGCGGCCGCAGTTCTGCCGCGGTCAACGCCCGCGGCTACATCTGCATTGTAGCCGGCCGCGCCGAGGCCGGTCTCCTTTCTGCCGCGGTCAACGCCCGCGGCTACATCAGACATCCGCATTGTAGCCGCCCGCGCCGAGGGCGGCCGCAGTTCTGCCGCGGTCAACGCCCGCGGCTACATCTGCATTGTAGCCGGCCGCGCCGAGGCCGGTCTCCTTTTCTGCCGCGGTCATCCACGCTCCACGCCGCTGGCGGGACGGGACTCCAAGCAGACGCGCGCGGCTACATCAGACATCCGGTATTGTAGCCGCCCGCGCCGAGGCCGGTCTCCTTATCTGCCGCGGTCAACGCCCACTACAATGAAAGTGCGGCAGTGTCTGGCGCAGTGGTGTGACGCGTCCCTCAATATCGGGATTTCGGTATAATTGCAGTAATGAAACCGAGCCGCTGTATCGCGGAGTTATCGGACGGCTTGCTGGAACTGCTGATGGTGCAGGGCAGCATACCGCAGTTCACGTTAGGTGGAGCACTGCAATGATAAACCGTCGCATGGGTGTGTTGCTGGGAATGTGCGTAGTGCTGGCGGCACTCATGCCGGCGTGTGGCACCAAGAAGAATGAACTGATCTTGGACCCGGATGCCGATCTGAGCGCCACCAATCGCGCGGTCGTCGCGCCCGTCGGCAGTGATGATGAGCTGCTGCGCCACGAATTCACCGCGATCTACCGCACGTTCAGCGCGGGCGATGTGGCGTTGGATGCCAAAGACTATACCACCGCCAGTAACAATTACGCCCAAGCCTTCCAGCGCTTAAGCCTGCTGCGCCAAATGCACCCACAATGGAATCGGGATGTGGTTGACTTCCGGCTTGGTTACTGCCACGATCGTCTGAACGCGATTGCGGCGCGCAGCACGCCGCGCGGCCGGGAATGAGAGATTACTGCTGGAAGATGATGCGGCTCCCATAGTCACAACGAACGCCGCAGAGCAGCGTTAGTACAGTCAGCATCAGCACACGGCGGGCAGCACACATTTGACAAATGGCCGCACATATGCTATAGTGTCCACAAAGGTCAGTGAAATAGGCGTTTTTTGAGTCTTTTCGGCTTGTAAAAATGACTGAGAAACACTATAATGAAAAGCGGGTTCCCGGCTCCCGGCTCCCGGCTCCCGGCTCCCGGCTCCCGGCTCCCGGCTCCCGGCTCTTAATTATGTGTCGGCTTTCCTCGCTCAGCATTCAGATTGCCTGATCTGCCTGCTGTTCGCCGCGCTGCTGTGCGCGCCACTGCCCTTGCGCGCCGCAGCCACCATCGCGCCAACACCCACTCCCTCGCGCGTCAATCTCGAAGACAGCACAAGATGGACGTACTCGTGCTTTGCCGCCGGCACAATCTTTGACCTGTTCGACACCGCGCCGGACACCGGCGTGCACATGCCGCCCGGCGCGCCGCTTGAGCTCTCGATTGATTTTGTCTCGTGGCTTGCGCCAACCCAAATCCAATTCCTCACACGTACGCGCGTGAATTTAGATGTCGCTCTGTACGCTGCCGGCACAAACGGCCTGTGCGCCGCCCGGCCGCTCTGGTGCGCCACGCTGACCGATTGCACGGTGAATGCGCAACTGGTCGTGCCCATCCGCGCGGCCGTCACCGGCCGCTGGCTGCGCCTGCGCCTCGAGCCGCTGCGCGATGATACCGCCATTGTCCTCGACGATCTCGCGGTCTTCGGCGCGCGCGGCGCGACGAATGTCCCCATCTGGCCTACGCGCGCTTTTGCCAATGCCGAACAGCTTGTCGCCGTCAATGGGACCAATGCCGTTGACATCATCGCGCGCAGCCTGGCGCCGCCCATCCTGCATGCGCCCGGCCGCGACGGCTATCCCGCCGGCGTCTTCTGGTATCTGCTCTACACCCGCGCGCTCGAACAACAAGGTGGGGAAAAGGCGCCGGAAGCGTTCAACGCCATTGCCTGGGCGCAGGAATACACGCCGCATCGCACGAACCTGAGTGATGTGCTGCCCTTGGCCGAAGTCTACTGCGCGCAAGGGCGGGCACACCGCGCGATTGGCTGGGATCAGGATGCCGAGGCCTACTACGGCGCGGCCCAGCAGCTTGCGGTGTCAAATGTGGTCGTCTGGCAGGAATGCGCCACGGCGCTGGCCGACCTCGCACTAGACAATGGCGACTTTGCCCGCGCCGAGAAGCATTTGCGCGATTTATTCGTGCGCGTCGAGCGGCCCACGCGCGCCGCCTACGCCGTCTACGCCAAGACCTTGTTTTACAACGGCAAGCCACACGATGGTTTCGACACTCTCAAAGAATGCATGACACTCTATCCGCTCGACGCCGCGTTGGTCGAAAAAGACCCGGTGTTTGCATTGTATGTAGATCGGCTGGCTGAGGCGCTCGACACCGAAGTGTGCGGTTTCTACGACGCCCTGGGAACGCAACTCGAACTGATCCCGCCCGTGCAGGGCAATGAGGCCGCGCTGGCCTTGTGCGCCAACGAGCGCACGCTGCTGACGCGGCTGTTCCCCTTCTTGACCAAAGAGGATGACATGGCGCGCATCCGCGCGATTATCAGCGCCAAAGAAGCCGCGCGCGCCCCATTGGGAACTCATAACGATTATTGAGAGATTCAGATGAAAACTTTTATCAGCAATATTCTTTGGCTGGTCTGCCTATGTGTCTTTCTACAAGGATGTGGCAAGCAAGCCATTTTCTCAAAAACGGCTGCGCCGTTAAATGCCACTTCGAAACCGGTGCGCACAAAAGCAGTTCCTCCCGTTGTCACATCTGTTTCACGCAGGCCAATTACAAGCTCATCTCAAAGTGCTGATGCAATCGTCACACAACAATTAAGCGGTTTTGATACAGCATTGGGTTTGCTGATAAACGCCAGCAATCGTCTGGATTACTCAAGCATCTTGTGCGTTGTCGGCAATCTGGCTGTTCCATACCAGACGCGTCTCGATTATGCAGTTGAATTTGGCGATTCCGCAACAAATGCGATTCAGATCACCCAGATCTTTAGTTCGCTAATCTCCAATGCGCAGCCCGGATTTGAAGTCCAACGTGCGCGTGTGGGCCTCGCCGATCCTCTCATACGCCGCTTTGAACAATATGAGGTAGCTCTGGAACTCCTTCAGATTAATCTAAATGAGAGTCACACCGTCGAAATGGAATGTGCCGTTTGCTCATGGATGGCAATGGCATACGGGAAAATGCTCAAACTCGATGAATGTCAAGCCGCCGCACTTAGATCGCTGGAGTGTGCACGGCACGTTGGTCCTGCTGAACAGGACGACGCCAAGCTCACCTTAGCAGCTGTATACGCGTGCAAGGGAATGTTTGCAGAAGCCAAGAGTTTGCTTGAGAAATCTTCAAGACTATCTGTGCAAGGGTCCTTTGAGACTAGACTCATGAACGAGATTGAAGACATTGAATCAAGCGGTGCAACCAAGAGAAAAATACATTATGCATTTCAACAGTATTTCCTCTAGTCAGTAGATTTCTCAAATGATAAAAATCAAATGAAGGAGCTCAGATGAAACCATTCAACCTTTCACTAGTCGCATGTGTATTGCTCGCGTTCTCTCATAATATTGTACTCTGTTGCGGCACATGGGAATACGCAACAATGAAATACCCAATGGAACCAAAGACATTTCCGGTGGGCACTGGCCAAGCAAATGTGACGTACGGACAAGAAGAGTACAAGTATAAGCGTAATGCCAGTGGAGGAATGATAGACAAGACTTACACAGACAAGAAGGAAGAGATAACTGACGCTTTTTATGTTCCTACGAATACAGTGGTTGAACTGCCCGACTTTGAGGGAACAATGCAACATTGGGGTTCCATCCCGAATCATCCCATTGAGACGAAATATACAGGCCAATAGTCACATATGACATTTAGGGAATTTCGACTCGGGGAGATGATGGCTTCTCTTACTCGCGCTGTGGCATCGCGGCGTCTGCAAATCCGGTTTGTTCACGAAGCTTTGGTGCACTGCGGGAACGTGCTTTTCAGAGCATGACATGAAGACATTAACAAAGGAGATTTAGCAATGAATTGTTGTTGCGTAGGTAATAAGAGAAGGAGAGATCGACTGCCCTGCGGCAGCATTGATGGCCATCTGCAACTGCATGTCGGAATCACACCTGCGCTCAGCATGGGACAACACAAAACGTGGGAGCGGCTTCCGCGCCGCGAATGCTGCACATGTCCCCCTTTACAAAAGGGGGTTGGGGGATTTTTCAGCCGCTTCTGTCCCCCTGGCGGCGCTTGGGCCGTCCCGCCATGCGGCGGCAGGGTGGCGCATGCCGCATGCGCCGGGGGATTTATCCGTCGCTGCCGTCCCCCTTTTCACAAAATCCCTCCCCCCGCCAAGCCGGGGTACTCCCTTTACGAAAGGGAGATGGGGGTGCCGCACATTTTGCGCGGGGGGGATTTATCCGTCGCTGCCGTCCCCCTTTCCAAGAATCCCTCCCCCCGCCAAGCCGGGGCACTCCCTTTATCCCGCCAAATGGCGGGAGGAGATTGGGCCGAGGGATTTATCCGCCGCTGCCGTCCCCCTGGCGGCGCTTGGGCCGTCCCGCCATGCGGCGGGAGGGTGGCGCATGCCGCATGCGCCGGGGGATTTACCCGTAGCTGCATCGCTCCAGCTATCGCCGTTGCCCTGCTCTTCTTGGCCACACCAGTCCGCGCGGACGAGACCAACGTCATTGTCACGGCCTACACCAATACCACGGCAGACGGCGCGCTGCGCATCACCACGCACGTTGCCACCAACATCGTTGGCGAGTGGGACTTGATGATGCAGGGCAAAGTCCTCTGGGGCGCCGCGGCCGGCGATTCGCTGCCAGCCCTGTTCAACCGCGCGGAACATCAGCGAAACCATGGCTTTTGTCAACGTGTATTGGCACTGTTGAAGCACATCGAGCAACGCTTTGGCGAGAAAGACCTGCGTGAGTTTCAGCGCGACGGCTGCTCTGGGCAATTTCTCCTCGAAGCTGGGTTCTGTCGCGTGTATCGTCAATCTGGTGCGCAAGAGACCAATCTGATGCTCGCGTACAACTACGGCATGCGCGCGCGCAAGCGCATGCTGGAAGGCAGTGGCGGCGGCAACGCCCGCCGCTATGCCCTTTTGTTGTGGGATTTGTCCATGTTGCCGGAGCATGTCCCGGGCCAAGGCAAAGAGTTCACGGAACTTGCTGTCGCACTGCACCCTGGACTGCCGCCCGAGATGATTATTGTCCGCGAGTCCATGGCCAAGGGCATCCAAGGCGAGGGCAACCTCAAAGGCGCCGCCGATGCGTATGCCAAGCTCCTGACCGACTGCCCGTACTATCAAGCCATAACCTACGCGGCCTGCGGCCGCATGTTCGCCTTGCTGGGCGACTACCATTCAGCGTTTGAATGGTGGACACGCGGCCTGAAGAACATGCAACCAATCGAGTTCTACTCCTGCGCGCAGGACATTCCGCGCGAAGTGTACGAGTGGTTTGCCTTCGCCAGCGAAGACGAGATACGCGCGTATCAGGAAGCAGTGCGGCGCGTGGCAGCGCGCTTTCCGGCGACAACGCGCAATGTGGCCGAGATCGCACAATGGCTGCAGTTCGCCGATGACAGACGGGTGCAGTTCGAGCTTGACGTGCGCGCGGCCGAGCGTGCGCATGACGTTAGCGCACTCTCAAATCTCTGGCGGCAAGCCGTTAGTCAATATAGCAATCCGTGGTATGCCCTGCACGCCGGCGATTACGCCGCTTGGACGCGCATCTGGTGCAACCGCATGCAGAACGAGAACTGGCCGTACCTCACACAGATCGCGGAGCCGTGCGCGGCCGAGCGCATCGAGAAATACCGCGACAAACTCGACACCGACAGTTTGCGGCTATATCGCGACACGCTGCAGCGCCGCGCCGACCAATTCCGCACGCATCCCAGTCCACGCACACAAGATAGAGTCACCAAGATTGACGCCCGCTGCAAGGAATTGGACAAACTGCTGAACCCAGCACTAACAACTAATGCAGTGACGAATGCTATTGAATGATGTGGTCCACCCTATGCACTCAACAAACACGAGAGAATCCAATGCTGCTGATTAAGAATACTCAGATTGTCAAACTGAGGGGTTGTTCACGTCCTGCCCGGCACTATGACGCTGGTGCTTTGGTAATTGTGCTTGGCATCATTTGTTTTTCTTTGCTGAGTTGCCATAGGAAGATTGAGACTGACACCATTACGATAACAAATAGTCTCTCGGGCATATCCAAGGATGTTAATGTGACATCGAGCACTTCGTCATGCATAGAACCCCAAGTAAGACAAAGTACGACAAACTCTGACTATGGGGCCAATCGTGTGGTGGCCATGAGTGAAGACTTCGGTAAAGCATTGAACACCTTAAAAGATTTGCGCCAGGGTCACATCCCGGAAGCACATGAGTTGATGGATGCTGTGGAACATTTGCCGCAAGAGCAGATTGCCAACATCGCCCATGATCTCATAATGAAAAACAAAGGTTCAGTTTCTGCTGCTCTTAACCTCTGCACAAACGCTATGCAGCGTGAGACAGATCCGGGTGCGTTTAATAGGCTGTGTTTCCTAACAGGTGTTGCTTACGAAAAGCTTGCAAACAATGAAAGAGACGCCGACCTGCGTGCGACATATTTCAAGGAGGCGATTGGATTTTACCAAGTCGTTCTGGATCGTGTTGAACGCGGCTTGTCAAAGGTCAACGCCGCTAACACGGCATTCTACCTCGCCTATGTGTATCAGCGCTTGCAGCAATATGACTTGGCGGAACAACAATATAATACTTTTGCCAACTATAGTGAGACCATTGATAACAACCACGATAATGCCGTCTTTGCCAAGCTCCAGTTGGCAACAATGCTGGCGTTTGTTGATCCTGATAGGGCTGAATTGATATGCAATACACTCTTGGCAAATGAGCCAGACACTCGTCATCGCCAACTCATAGAGCAGACACGCAATGTATTTATACCTCAAGGCCGCTCACAATTGGCCATCTCACGTTCAATAACCTCATCAGGAAAAAAACAATGAAAACAAAACTCACTCTCACAGTTGTTGGTGCAACCTCTATGGTTGTTGTGCTTCTCACACTAGGATTGCATGACGCGTATGCATGCAGCAAGAACCGAGATATATTCAAGTTAGAGCGTGTTGGGAATCCAAGAATTGACCACGGAATAGGATACACCTATTTGGGAGCTAGCAGATGTGTTCAGGCACTCAAGTATGTCAATAATGCCTGGGCGTCTGCCAGCGATACAAGCTTCAGCTCAACTGAATCGCCAATCAAGGTCAGTGCGGCCAAATCAATGAACACATATACTCAGGAAGGATGCAGCAAAGACAGCAATGTGGATGTCGACTTGTATGTCAGAGGAGATTGGAACGACTATTACGATGATGACACACTGACAACGGAATGGTGATTCACATGCCTTGGGGTACCTTTATATCATCATTTACGCTTGTCATGGCATTGTCTCTGATCGCCCGGGTTGCGCCGGCGACATACCCGCGCGATTCGTTCGACGCGTGTTACCAGCGCGTGCTTGAGATCTGGCGGCAGATTCCGGCGCTGGTGGATGAGGACAAGCTCGAAGCCATCGGCATCATCCAGCAGATGTACACCAACTGGCCGGAGCGCTTTCAAACCGAGCTTGAGCCCGGCGACGGCTATCCGGCCAAAGCTGTATTTCAATTCTGGATCGCGCGCTACAAGGAGAAGGCTGAGTGGTGGGGCTTGGCCATTCCCGAGTATGAGAAGGCGCTGGCGTACCTGCATGAGAAGACGCGGCCGTACGCCTTCCCTTGGGAACAAGATATGGCCACGAAGGCATCCACGCCGCAGGGCGGGACTAGCAAACGCCAGCCAAGACACGAAGAAGAAAGTACCGTGCCGGGTTGGGTGCAGCCGGTGCGGCGCGGAGTGCAGAATCCGAAACTTGAAACTGGAAACTCGAAACTCGTGTCCAATCTCCAAACCCAAGTATCAAGTTTCGAGTTTCAAGTTTCAAGCACTAATCAACCCTATAATGTGCAATGGGTCGTTTCCATTGTGCGCGGCCTGGCGCGGAGTCATGCGCATCTTGACCAAGAGAAGATCGCCGAGCGCTATTGGGACCTGGCCTGGCAACTGACGCCGAACTGTCCCAAGCTGCTGAGCGAGTACAACTGCTGGCGCGCCGAGTTCTTGTACCGCCGCGCCGCGCCGAACAAAGTGGAGATTTATGAGACATCGCAGTATGTGCTGACGAACGGCGTGGCGAATCCACTGTTGCGGGAAGCCGAAAAGCTGTGTCGCGCCGTGTTCGCTGTATATCCGCAACCGCAGCGCCGGTTGTACCATACACTTGGTCAGGTGCTCTGGGCGCAATGCACACCAGCCAAGCAATCCGAGGCGATAGACCTTTGGCTGGAAGGCTTGACAATTCACGGCATCATTCCGCGCTTTGTCGAAAAAGAATGGCTGTTGATGGATTTGCAGATGAGCGTGCCGACCATGACGGCTCCGCAGCGCCAACGCTACATCGCCACGCTCGACGCGGTTGTCAAAAGCATCCCGGCCATTCAGCAGAATGTCGCGGCAATTGCATTCGTGATGAACCAATTACGCATGATTCAGTGAGGTCACTATGGTTCCAATATCGTATTTCAACGTCAGAGAGTGTGTCCCATGAAAGCCGCACATCTGATCATATGTGCTTGTATCCTCGCTGGGTGCGGCTATTTTCTGTTTCTTTGCCCTTCGTGGCGTCACACCCAGCAAACCTCTGCACGCCTTACAGTGCCGGCAGATGCCAAAACAAGAACGCAAGGCATTACTAGTAGTCACTTTCACGCGTCCGTGCAGCCAAAGACAGCAAGCGATGCCGTTTGGAAATCGACCATGCAATCAGCAGAGGTCTTTGCACGATCCTTGGCGGTGCTCCAGAGCGAGGAGAGGGAGGCGCTCATCCATGACAGGCCAGACTTGAGCATGGAGGCCTTGAGCAATATTCTTGATGCTGTAATGAGCGACGCAAGCGCGTCACACGAGATCTTGCGAAACACGTATCACATGCAAACACGACTGCAACCAGACGGTGACGTAGTTACAAACAAGTACTACTGGCGGTTCGAATATGTTCTATCTCGTCTTTGGCGTGAATCACCATATCCCGAAATCCGTTACTGGGCGCTTATCACTCTGATGAATGACTACCTGAGACTGATTGACGTTGATGAGTACTCACGCAAAATGGATTTGCTGAGACTGCAACTCATTCAAGACGATCAAGGGGAGCAGTCTGTCACGCAGTGTGATGATGGTATGCAGAATATGTTGGGCCGGCTTGATGATGAGCTGGCACTGCTTGCGGCTTTGCGCAGTGAGGAAGCCTATCTTAGGGAAGCAGCACGCATCCAGCGCCGATGGGCTGGTGCTTCTGAGATATCAAGACTCAACAGAAACTTAGGGTTGTTCAACGCCTTGGTATACGTCAAGACTCCGACAAGCACAAGGGACAAGTACCTGCCGACGCTCTTGGAGCAGATACCTATAGATCGGCTTCGCTCAATCTACAAAGATGATATGAAAGCAGAGATAGTAGATTACTGGAAACGGAACTATCAAAGCAAGAAGGATGCAGCAAATCGATTGACTCCTTAACCAAAACGAATCGGAGAACACAGATGAAGACGTCGGTTATTACAGTATCTTACGTGCTGGTTGCAGTCACAATCCTGTGCACCTGTATTGCGCTCAGATGTGAGGCATGTGGCGGAGGCAAAAGCGTCACGTGCAGCCACTATAACTTCACGGGTGGGCTGCTCGGATCTTACACAGAATGGAACACCTCCTCGAACAAGAAAGACCACGAGTGCAAATGGGCTACAGATACGGGTTACACTTGGAAATGTGCTGGTAACTGCTGTAGTTCAACGTGCGCGGGGCATTGCACAAATATCTAAGATCGCGCGCGTTAGGGATGCCATAAGGGGATTTTGTCAACTTGGCTGTGTGCCCAAGGCGGGCTGAAGCTGGCATAGGGAGGGCTGGCGCTGGCGGCGCTGGCCCTCCTGCTGCGGCTGGTGTATGCCGGACCGGATAGTTCGGCGGCGTTTATCGGCTCACTGCCGTTCTGCACGGCGCTGCTGTGGCTGGGCAGGAGCGGCCGGGCGTTGTTCGTCGCCGGCATGCTCAGCAGCACGCTGCGGTACATCTTCGACCGGTGTCATGCCTGCCGGCCAGACAATGCGCGGCTCGCCGGCACAGTGTCGGCACTCGCGTTGGCGGCGATTTAACATATATTCAGGTATAACTGGATGGATAACTAAAGGTATAAGTATCATGTACCGAACTGAGCAGGAATGGCTGTTGATGGATTTGCAGATGAGCGTGCCGACGATGACGCCGGCGCAGCGCGCAAACTACATCGCCACGCTCGACGTGACGGCGAAGAACATTCCGGCCGTCCAGCAGAACGTGGCGGCGATTGCGTTTATAATGAACCAAGTTAGGGTGATTAAAGGAATGTGAAGATGAGGTCTTGGACGCGAATAATCATAGTAGGTATCTACATGCTTGCGGCGATGTTCTTCTTCTCTGGCGCGACCAAAGTAATATGGAATCATGCCTTCGAACGCGCACTGCGGAGCTATCCAGTTGCACTGAGCGCGGTGCAAATGAAGAGCGTCATGGTGGGGTTGCCGGTTCTGGAACTTGCACTGGCCGGCTTGGTGTGTACGCGGCGCTTACGGACCATCAGTTTGTACGCAATGTTGTTTCTGCTGGTCGCATTCACCGTGCTGCAAATCAAAGTCAAGGTGCTTGGTCTGGATATAACGTGTGGTTGTTTCGGAAGGTGGTCGCCGCCAATTGGCTACCGGACAATCGTGACAAACCTCATTCTAGTCACATTCAGTGTCGCGGCGCTGTGTTCAACAGGCGCCGAGCAAGCGAAGGAGCAAGTATGAAAACGATGTTATGTGCAGCGGCAGTGTCATGTGTGTGCCTAACTGGCTGCGGGCCCGATGAACGAACTGGCGCCGCGGTGCCGAGCGTCAGTACCACGGTGATGACGTGTGCGGAAAGCACGCAGGCCGCCGTACCAAGTGACGGGCCGGTTGTAAGCCATGCAGCGCGCCGCATTGAGCCGGCGTTAGACAGTGCGCTCAAGGTCATGGACGACTTCAGTGCGGCGCTGGGGGCACAGTATGCACGCTTCAGCTATGATACCAATCGTCTACTTACAGCGCAGCACACGAATTTTCTTCTCTCGTGCAGTATTCCAGAGTACGCCGACTTTATGCGCGACTTTGTCAACACCCGTCTTGAGGCAAAATCCATAAGTAGCGACGAGTATGCATTAATCAAGGCAGTTGCTGCACAGAGGATACTAGAGATTGCTGCTGGTGACGGGGACGAGAAAACGTGGCTGCTGGAAATAGTAAACCCCATGTTACGCATTACTGCTGTTGCCGAAGATTACGAACAGATTGCGTCGCTGTACTTGGTGCTCTTGCGCCCTGAAGTGCTTAACGCTATGGAAGGTAGAACATATTATTCAACGCTCGGATCAGTAACATTGCTTGCGCTGGACCTGTATCACATGGCGCCCAACAGCGTGTGCGAGCAGCAAATGCCTGCTTTGGCCGACGCGTTGCTTGGTGTCGTTAAGAACACTTCCTTTCAAAATGTTGGCCGCAAGGCACAACTGTCCTTGACGTATATGTTATGCATGGCGGAATCATGGTATGCGCCGAAACAAGCCCTATCAACAATCACGCCTGTTCTCACTGAACTAAAGAGCGCATATCCATACCTTGACGTACGTTTCCAAGCGTTTTATGATGGGCTCATAGCCGGAAAGAGCGCGGGCGAACTGGAGGATTACACTGGTAAGATCGAACATGAGTCCATATTGCGCAAACTCGGGTACAATCCATTTGAGAAGCAACGATGAGCATCCTTAACCACAACAAGAGATGTATGATGAAGAACAAATCAATCTGCATTGCCGTCAGTGTTGTCAGTATTATTGTTATAGCATCCACGCTGGCGCTTGCGTGCCCGGCAAGTGGGAATTGCTACTTTTGTAGTGGATTCTACAATGACAACGGCACAGTAAGAAGCTGGGGGACGTTGTGCTGCACAACGGGTACCTGCTGCGGTATACAGCCTAATGAGCTTTCACACAAACATAAAGACATGGAGAAGACGTGTACATCCGCGATACCGGACTGCGCGTGATCCTGCGCTGAGGCACAGAATGCCTGGACGCGGCATCTCGCACTGTTGCGGCCTCTTGCTGTTGCGCCAAGAGCACCTGTGTTTGGATTCAGCAAACATTGGGAATCCTCAAGCGCTTGCATATGAGCGTGCTGATGCACTTGTCTGTGTATGCAAGATGCTATCTTCAATTGGTGTAGGACCCAAGGCGGGCTGAAGCTGGGATACTGCGGGCTGGCGCTGGCGGCGATGGCGCTGCTGCTGCGGCTGGTGTATGCCGGGTCGGATAGTTCGGTGGAATTCATAAGATCGCTGCCGTTCAGCACAGCGCTGCTGTGGCTGGGCAGGATCGGCCAGACTTTGTTCGTCGCCGGCATGCTCAGCAGTGCGCTGCGCTACATCTGCGACCGGTGTCATGCCTGCCGGCCAGACAATGCGCGGCTCGCCGGCACACTGTCGGCGGTCGCGCTGACTATGCTGGCTGTGGCTTTGGCGTGGTTCGCGCCGGGCGCGGATGGCACAAACCGTGCGCTTGCCTACGGGTTTGCGCTGATCTATGGCGCGTATGTGCTGATCGCCGTGCGGGTGCCGTGGACGTGCGTGCGCACGTTTGGGCATTGTCACCGCTGCGCGAATGCGGCAGACGGCTGGTCGCGACATGTGCAGGAAACCGTGTGTGCCGTCGTGCTGGCATTGCTGGTGCTTCCACTGGTGTGCTGGCGCGACGGCGCGGCGGTCTGTGTGGACGCGCAAGCGGCGAATGGCTGGCGCTTGCCATGTATCGAGAACGGGCGGCGGCTCTCGGGAACAATGCAAGAGTGGAAGAATGGAAGGCTGGGTGATAAGAATGCGGATTGCAGCAAAATCCCCCTGCCCCCTTTAGAAAAGTGGGACGGGAGATCGCGGCACGGAGGCCGCTCCCACTCTGGACAGAGCATGGCGGCGCTGGAAGAGGCCGTGGATGAATTGGTCTTTGACGGTGCGGCGCCGACGGCGGTATTTCAGCTTGTTGTGAGCAGCGTGCCGGGCATCACTGCCGATGACGCTTGGGATGTTGCCATGTACTTGCGCAGCAAGACGGCGGCGTTGCCGCGCGCGGCGCTTGAAAAAGAATTGTTCGTGCGCTGGAAGACGGAAGTGCTGCCCGGCGCGCCGGCGTATGTCTGGTATGATTGGCAGACCATGCGCACCAAGAACGATGCCGAGATTGCCGAGATGATCGAGCAAGCGCGGGCGGCTGCCGGTTTTGCACATGATGCGCTGGGTGACTACGAACGCCAGCGGGTGGTGGACTTGGTGCGCGGGCTTGCAGTGAAC
>CAYNJC010000011.1:0-106228 GCA_964397565.1 uncultured bacterium | reverse complement strand
CTTGAACCTTGAACCTTGAACCTTGAACCTTGAACCTTGAACCTTGAACCTTGAACCTTGAAACTTGAAACTTGAAACTTGAAACTTGTGACAGAGCAGGCGCCGAAGAGTCTTGTAGCCGGCATCGGTGATGCCGGTGCTGCCAAAGTCGAGATCGGCGCTCGCGCCTACAGCAGAACGCCGAACGCTGTTCGGCGGCTACCATAAACATGATTCTTACTCCGTGACTTTGTGCCTTTGTGAGAGAATTTGCTGAACCAAATACTGAAAAGCGCGGCAGGGCGGGTGTGCCCATCCCCGTTGCGCAAGTTTCAAGTTTCAAGTTTCAAGTTTCTAAGCACGGCTGGCTTACGGCCGTGCTTGGCTTAACTGCACTGGCGTGGTTTGTTGCCGGCGCCTGGCGCTTTTTGTGCCCGTTGGGCGCGTGTGAACTGGGCGCGGTGCGCATGGCCGTGCCGCTGCCGGCCGGGACGGATGATTGGCGGCGTGTGGATTTCGCGTATGCCCAGACAAATGTGATCTTCGGGCCGGAGCGCCAGGTGGTCACGCGTCAGCCGGGCATGGGCGTGACGCATGGCGCGGCGCGCGCGGCCTGGAGTCGCATCTGCCCGCATCTTGGCTGCACACTCGAATTCACGGCCAGCAGCAACGACGTAGCCATGCGTACCGGTTATCGGCCGGATGGCCAGCCATGTCAGGCACAATTGACAAATAGCGCTGATTGCGGCACGAGTGGCGTTGCGTACATCTACTGCCCGTGTCATCAGAGTGTGTTTGCCGTGCGGGCGGATGCGACAGGCGGGCTGGCTGCGACTGTGGTGCAAGGTCCGGCGAGCGAGCCGCCGCGCGCGCTCGACGTCGAGTGGGTGCAGCCGATCAATCAGCCGATGGAAGCTGCACCGGCTTTGCCTTGATGAGAACTTGCAAGAATATTTATCAATGCACATTGACCATTGACCATTGACTATTGACCATTGACCAATGATAATTGACCGAATCCTCGTCGCCCTCCTCCTGCTGATCTATCCAGCCAGCGCGCTGCTCCTGCTGACCGACTTTCAGCCAGGCTTGCAATATTATCAGCAGGCACATTGGTTCAGCACAAACGCGTGGCAGGCATGGTGCATTTCATTGCACGCGCGGGCAGGTGACGCCCTGGTGGCGCTGACGGGCGTGCGCTTTTTGTATTCGCTTTGTACGCGCGAGTGCGGCGCCAAGCCGCTATATTACGAGTTTTGGTTGCTGACGTGGCAAGTGGCGATGCTGGCGGCGCTGAGTTTTAGCTTTCTGGCGGGCGATCAGCGGGCCTACTGGTCGCTGCAAGTGATCACCCGTATGCCGGCCTATTTGGACAACGTCCTGCCGTGGCATGCAGGCACGCGGCTGTCATGGCTTTTGACGGCGGGCAGCACTGTCAGTGTGGCGACGTTTCTGCGCTGGCGCGCGTTTCATCTGGGCTACTGTTTTGTGCTGGTGGGCCACGGCTTGTGGTGGAGCACGGTGCGGCGGCTGCGCCTTTGGTCGGCGGGCTTTGGCGTGACCGCAGTGTGCGTGGCATTGCTGTTGATGGCGGCGGCGTGGCTGCTGCCGGAAGCGCCGGGACTGATCGCGAATCCGGCCGAGACACCAAGCCCGGTGCCGGTGATCTGGCATCAATGGCCAATGATGAAGCTGGCGAGCGTCTGTAGTCCGCTAATGGCCATGGCGATCATTTTCGCCGTGCTGCTGAGTTTGTTCCTCTTGCCGCTGGCGCGGCGCAGTCACGCACGTTCTTGCTGAGATCACCGCGCGGCATGCCGCGCCTTTGGGAATGAGCAGTTGTGTTTTGCCGCGCGTTTCCGTATAATAACCATTATTAACTGATGGTAAGGAGATGCTGCATGCAACTGGTTCCCATTGTGCTGGAAACAACCGGCCACACCGAACGCGCCTATGACATTTATTCGCGCCTGCTGAAAGACCGGATCGTCTTTTTGGGCACGGGCATCACTGATGATGTCGCCAATGTAGTGGTGGCCCAATTGCTGTTTCTGCAGTCGGATGATCCGGAGAAGGACATCAGCATTTATATCAATTCACCGGGCGGCACGGTCACGGCCGGCCTGGCGATTTACGATACCATTCGCTTCCTGAAATGCGCGGTGCGCACCTATTGCATCGGGCAGGCCAGCAGCATGGGCGCGGTCCTGCTGATGGCCGGCGCCAAAGGCAAGCGCTACGTCCTGCCGAACGCGCGCGTGATGATCCACCAGCCGTGGGGCGGCACGCAGGGCAGCGCGGCCGACATCAGCATTCAGGCCCGCGAAATCCTGAGCATGCGCGACAAGCTCAATCAGATTATCGCCGACTGCACCGGCAAGCCGATTGAGACAATTGAGAAAGACACTGATCGCGATTTCTTCATGAGCGCCGAGGACGCGAAGCAGTACGGGATCGTGGATGATGTGCTGTACCCGAAGCAGTAAGCTGCTGCGTTTTAGGTGTAAAGTTTTAGGTTTTAGGTTGAGACGGGAGAGAAAAAGATGAGTGAAAAACCCACAGCGCGCAAGCAGCGCGGCGCCAAGCCGACCTGCTCGTTTTGCGGCCTGCCGCACAACGAGCGCATTCAGTTGATTCAAGGCGGCGCCGACGATCTGGCCTTCATCTGTGAGAATTGCACCCGCAGTTGCGGCGAGATCTTCGAGCGCAATCGCAAGGCGGATGCGCCGATTGCGTTTCGGCGCCCGCGCGAGATCAAGGAATTTCTGGATCAATATGTGATCGGGCAGGAAACCGCCAAGCGCGCGATTGCGGTCGCGGTCTTCAACCATTACAAACGCCTGTTTTTCAATTTGAACGAGTTGGCCGATGTCGAGGTCGAGAAGAGCAACATCGTCATGCTCGGCCCGACCGGCACGGGCAAGACGCTGATCGCGCGGACGCTGGCCAAGCTGCTGAACGTGCCGTTTGCGATCACCGACGCGACCACCCTGACGGAGGCCGGCTATGTCGGCGAGGATGTCGAGAATGTGATTCTGCAACTGCTGATGAATGCGAACTTCGAGGTGCAGCGCGCGCAATGGGGCATTGTCTACATTGACGAGATTGACAAGATTCACAAGACGTCGCAGAACGCCTCGATCACGCGCGACGTGTCGGGCGAGGGCGTCCAGCAGGGCTTGCTCAAAATCCTGGAGGGCACCATCTGCAATGTGCCGCCCAAGGGCGGGCGCAAGCACCCGCAGCAGGAATACATCCGGGTCGACACGACCAACATTTTGTTCATTTGCGGCGGCGCGTTTGTCGGGCTGGACAAGATCATCAACCGGCGGCACGGCACGCATCAAGTCGGCTTTCACGGCGGCGCGGATGGCAACCGCGCCCACACCTTGTATGAAACCCTGAAGCAGACCGGGCCGGAAGACTTGATTGAGTATGGCATGATCCCTGAGTTTGTCGGACGCTTGCCGGTCGTGGTTGCCTTGGAGGAATTGAGCAGCGAGGATTTGCTGCAAGTGATGACCAAGCCAAAGAATGCGCTGGTGCGCCAGTACAAAGCGCTCTTTCGCGCGGAAGGAATTGAGCTGGATTTCACGCCGGAGGCGCTGGCGGCGATTGCCGCCAGCGCGATCAAGCGCGGCACCGGCGCGCGCGGCTTGCGCGCCTTGATGGAACATACCACGACCGATCTGATGTATCACGCGCCGGAAAAGCCCGGGCTGAAAAAATGCATCATTACCAAGGAATTCTACGAAGGCACGGCGCCGGAGCCGCAATTCGTGTACGCCGACAAGGTGGCATAGCTGCTATTTGAGATTTGAGATTTGAGATTTGAAATTGAACAAGCAACGATGAACGATCAACGACCAACGAGGACGTAGTGGCGAAACAGGCAACCACGGCAGCGCCAGGGACCAAGCCGGCGGAGGACATTCGTTATGTCGTGCCGCTGCGCGACGTGGTGTTGTGTCCGGACATGGTGATGCCGGTCGTGCTGGGGCGGCCGGCGACGTTGCGCGCGTTGGAACTGGCGTTGCTGGATGACAAGATTGTGTTCGCTGTGTCGCAGAAGACGATGGAGAACGAGGACCCGACGCCGGGCGATCTGTTTGAGATCGGCTGTCTGTGTCGCGTGCTGCAAACGGTACGCGCATCGGATGGCACCGCCAAAGTGTTACTGGAAGGGCAGGCCCGCGCCCGGGTTGTCGCGTACGACAGCGCGCAGCAGGCACTGCGTGCGCGGGTGCAGCGGATCGACTACGCAACGCTCTTGCCGGCTGACGGCGGCGAGGCAGTGACGCGCGCGGCCCTGGCGCTATTCGAGGAATACATCGGCAAAAACCCAAAATTGCCGGATGACTTGTTTCAGGCGATCAGCGCGATCACCGAGCCGGTCAAATTATTTCACTTGATTGTCGGACATATCACGGTCAAGCCGGGCGACCGGCTGGGCTTGCTCGAGCACACCGAGCTGCAACTGGCCTATCTGGATTTGTGCCGGGTGCTGGCGCGTGAGATTGAGCTGCTCAACATTGAGAACAAAATCTACGGCGAAGTGCGCCAGCAGATTGACGACCAGCAAAAGTCGTATTTTCTGCATGAACAGATCAAGGTGATTGAGCGCGAGCTCGGCAAGCGCAATTATGATGAGAGCGGCGAATACCGCGCCAAAGTGCAGAACGCCGGCATGCCTGAGGCGGTGCTGCATGTGGCCAAGACGGAAATTGACAAACTGGAGAAGTTGCCGCCGTTTTCGCCGGAAGGCACGGTCATTCGCAATTATCTGGACTGGCTGCTGGCGCTGCCGTGGAGCACGCGCACGGATGACAATCTCGATCTACGGCATGCGCGGCGCGTGCTGGAACGCTCGCATTTTGGCTTGAAAGAACCGAAGCTGCGCGTGCTTGAATTTCTGGCCGTGCGTCAATTGCGCCACGCGCGGGATCGCACGCCGGTGCGCCGCAAAGCCGGCGCGCGCCCCAAGGAACACGACCCCGGCACGGTGCTATGTCTGGTCGGCCCGCCGGGCGTGGGCAAGACCTCGCTGGCGCGCGCGGTGGCGGATGCGATGGGCCGGCGCTTTGGCCGGATCTCGCTGGGCGGCATGCGCGATGAAGCTGAAATTCGCGGACATCGCAAGACCTATGTCGGCGCGTTGCCGGGCCGGATTGTGCAGTCCCTCAAAAAGGCCGGGACGCGCAACCCGGTGATCTTGCTGGATGAAATTGACAAGCTGGCCTCAGACTACCGCGGCGATCCGGCGGCGGCCTTGCTCGAAGTGCTCGATCCAGAGCAGAATCGGGCCTTTAACGACCATTATCTGGAAGTGGATCTGGATCTGTCCGAGGTGCTATTCATCTGTACGGCCAATGTCCGCGATGCCATTCATCCGACGCTGCGCGATCGGATGGAGACGATCGAATTGAGCAGTTACACGGAAGCGGAGAAGGTGCAGATCGCGGCCCGTTTCCTGGTTGAAAAACAACGCATCCTGGCGGGCATCCCCAATCCCGTGCACGTTGCGCAGCCGTTGCTCCTGACCATGATCCGCGATTACACGCGCGAAGCGGGTGTGCGGCAACTCGAACGCACCCTGGCGCAGATCATGCGCAAACTGGCGCATGCCTACGTGACCAAGCCGCTGCGCGCGCCGCGTCTGGTCGTGACGCCGGCCGACTTGCGCACCTATCTGGGCGTGCGCAAGCATCGGCTCGACAGCGAGCTGCCGCCGCCGACGCCGGGCGTGGCGATCGGCCTGGCGTGGACGGAAACCGGCGGCGAAATTTTGAAAGTGGAAGCCACCGTGATGGAAGGCAAAGGCGAACTGCAATTGACCGGCCAGTTAGGCGAAGTGATGCAAGAATCGGCGCGCGCGGCGGTGACGTTTGTGCGCAAGCAGCGCGAGAAACTGGGGCTGCAGCCCGCGTTTTTTGCACAACATGATTTGCACATTCATGTGCCCGAAGGCGCGATTCCGAAAGACGGGCCGTCGGCCGGCATCACCGTCGCGACTGCATTGTATTCCGCGTTGAGCGGTGTGGCCATCCGGGCGCGGCTGGTGATGACCGGCGAAATCACGCTGGGCGGCGGCGTGTTGGGCGTGGGCGGGCTGAAAGAAAAACTGCTGGCGGCGCATCGCGCCGGCGCGACGGCGGTGATCGTGCCGCGGCGCAGCGAGGCCGAGCTCGACGAGGTGCCGCGCGAAGTCCGGCGCGCGCTTGTCATTCATAAGGTGGACACGATGGAAGACGTCGTCGCCCTGGCGTTTGGCGCACAAAGGCCCCCGCGGGCGGCGCGCCGCCGCACCCGTGCGCGGGACAACGCACCCATGCGCAAGGTAGCCAAGTACTAGTTCATTTCTAATCTAAATCTGCACCTGCGGAGAGCTGCTATGAAAAAAGAATATCTGTATACGCCCGGGCCGGTCAGCGTGCCACCGGAAGTTCTGTTGAAAATGGCCGAGCCGATTTATCATCATCGCTCGAAACGTTTTCAAAACATGTTTGCGGCGGTGAACGAGAAACTGCATCCGGTCTTCAAGACCGCCAACGACATTCTGACGTTCACCTCGTCGGGCACCGGCGCGATGGAAGCATCCATGGTGAATTTCCTGTCGCCGGGCGACAAAGTGCTGTGCATCAACGGCGGTAAATTCGGCGAGCGCTGGGGCAAAATCGCAAAGGCCTATGGCATCAGTTATCATGAGATGATGATCGAGTGGGGCCTGGCGCCGGAACCGCAGGCGGTGGCCGCGCTGCTCCAGCAGGACCCGAGCATCAAGGCCGTCTACACCGAGTTGGTTGAGACCTCCACCGGCACGGTGTTCGATATTGCGGCGATCGGCAAGGTGGTGGCGGCGACGGACGCGATCTTGGTGGTGGATGCCGTCAGCGGCATGGCGGCGGACGACATCTGCACGGATGCATGGCATGTGGATGTCTGCGTGGCCGGCTCGCAGAAAGCGTTGATGATCCCGCCCGGCTTGAGTTTCATGAGCGTGTCGGAGAAGGCCTGGAAGCTGGCGGCGACGTCGAAACTGCCGAAATTTTATTTCAATGCGACGACCGCGCGCGCGTCGCTACGCAAGAACGACACGCCCTTCACGCCGGCCCACACGTTGATCGGCGCGCTGGGCACATCGCTCGACATGATTTTGGCGGATGGCATCGAGGCGGTGCTGGCGCGGCATGCGCGCCTGGCGCAGAGCGTGCGCGCCGGGGTGCAGGCCTTGGGATTGACCATGTACTCGAAGCGGCCGGCGAACGCCTTGACGGCGATCACGGTGCCGGATGGCGTTGACGCGGGCACGATCATCAGCGCCTTGAAAGAGGACGGGATTTTTGTGGCCGAGGGCCAGGATGCGGCCAAGGGCCGGATTTTCCGGGTGGCGATGATGGGCTACGCGGTCGACGCCGATGTGGTCAATGCGCTGGCGGGGATTGAGCGGGCGATGAAGAAGCTGGGGCTGCCGTTCGCGGCGGGCGCGGGCGTGTGCGCGGCGCAAAAGACCTTGCTGGGATGATGCACGACAGATGACGACGGACGAAGTCATAGCGGCATGTGTGGTGATTATCCGCAGACATGCGGGGGCAGCGTGTAGTCGCATTCTGCTGTTTGGTTCGCGCGCGCGCGGCGACGCGCATGCCGGCTCGGACATTGATCTGGGGATTGAAGGGAGTGCGCCGCTGCCGCAGCCGATTATGGCGCGCATTCGGGCCGACATCGAAGAATTGCGGACGCTGCACAGTGTCGATGTTGTCGATATGCAGTCGGTGAGTACGCACTTCCATGTGGTAATTGTGGCGCATGGTATTGTCCTGTATGAACAGCACGAGGTCGCGGCATGAGCAATCATTACCTGCCATCACTTGCATCGTCGGTTGCGCGCTTGCGCGAAGTGCTTGCGGCACCCAACACGGTTGTCAATCGCGACTCGGCGATCAAGCGCTTTGAATTGACGTTCGAACTCTCATGGAAAGCACTGCAATTTGCACTGCGTGAACAGGGCTTTGTGTGCCGTTCACCGCGTGAAAGTTTTCGCGCCGCCACACGTTGTGGTCTGTTGCACAATGAAGAGGCATGGCTCGCCTTGATGGATGATCGCAACGAAACAGTGCATACCTACGATGAAACGGTTGCCGATCAAGTGTATCAACGCGTGCCGGGATATCTGTGCTTGTTTGAGGAACTTGTAGCAGTGCTGCAGCAACCATAAGGAAAGCCATGTACAAAGTTATCGCGACAGACGGCTTTGATACCAGCGGGACTGAGGTCTTCACGCAGGCGGGCGGGATTCAGTTGGACGTGCACAAGAGCACGTCGGCTGATGAACTGCTGCAACTGATCGGTGCGTATGATGGGCTGATTGTGCGCAGCGCGACAAAAGCAACGGCGGCCGTGATCGCGGCCGGCAAGAAATTGAAGGTGATTGGGCGCGCGGGCGTGGGGGTGGACAATGTGGATGTGCCGGCCGCCAGCCGGCGCGGCATCGTCGTGATGAACACGCCCGAGGCCAACACCATTTCAACGGCCGAACACACGGTGGCGATGATGTTTGCGCTGGCGCGCCAGATTGCACAGGCTGACGCGACGATGAAGGCCGGCAAATGGGAGAAGAAGGCACTAAAAGGCGTCGAGCTGTACGGCAAGACGATCGGGGTGATCGGCTTTGGCCGGATTGGCCGTTGGGTCGCGCGGGTGTGCAGGAGTGTCGGCATGGAGGTGCTGGCATACGACCCACAGGTGACGGCCGAGCGCGTGCGCGAGGCCGAGGCGACGCCGGCGACGCTCGACGAGATTTACGCGAAGAGCGACGTGATCACCGTGCACACGCCGTTGAACAGTGACACCAAGAATCTGATTTGCGCGGCGACGCTGGCCAAAATGAAGAAAGGCGTGCTGCTGGTAAATTGCGCGCGCGGCGGGATCATCAACGAACAAGAATTGTGCGACGCGCTTGAGGCCGGCCACGTGGCGGGCGCGGCGCTGGACGTGTTTGCCAAGGAGCCGACTGACAACGCGCGCTTGCAGCACTATCCGCAATTGACCTTGACGCCGCATATTGCCGCGTCAACCGAGGAGGCGCAATCAAAAGTGAGCGTCGAGATCGCGCGGCAAATGGTCAAGTATTTGAACGACGGCGTGATCGCGAATGCGGTCAACGTGCCGAGCATGGATGCGGAGAAGATGCGCAAGGTAATGCCGTTTGTGGAGTTGGGCGGGCGGCTGGGCAGCGTGCTGGCGCAGATTGCGCGCGGGACGACGACGGCGCTGGAGATCACTTATGAGGGCACCCTGGAAGGCGCGGATGTGCGACCGATCACGAATGCGATCATCTGCGGCATGCTGGCGCGCAGCATGGAAGGGGTCAACCAAGTGAATGCGCGGCTGCTGGCGGCGGAGTGCGGCATAACGGTGACGGAGCGCAAGACCTCGGCCCGCAGCGCCTACACCAACTTGATCCGCCTGGACGCGACGGTGCAGGGGCGCGGGCCGACCTCAATTGCCGGCACGATTTTTGGGGACGATCAGCAGCATCCGCGGATTGTGCGCGTTAATCATTTTCATGTGGATGCGATCCCCGAGGGCTTTCTGTTGTTCCTGGTGCATCGCGATGCGCCGGGCGTGATCGGCAAGATCGGCACCGCCTTGGGCGACGCCAAAATCAACATCAATCGCATGACCTGTGACCGGTTGCAGGCGGGTGAAACCAATGTCGGCGTGTTCAGCATTGACCAAGACATACCGGCCAGCGTGCTGGCCACGCTCAATGCGATGAGCGGCATCGTCGAAGCCATCCGGGTGGCGCTGTAAGAATAACGAATAGTGAATCCCGCCGCTGGCGGGACTCCGAGCAGCAAGGAATAGCGAATGGCGAAGGAACAGAGAAAGTTTGATCTTGAAGAACGTCTGATCAACGTTGCTGTGCGCATCATCGCGGTGGTCGAGGCGCTTCCGCGGACGCAGGCTGGCACACACTTTGCCAGCCAACTTGTGCGCTGCGGCACATCGCCGGCGCACAATTACGCCGAGGCACAAGGCGCGGAGTCGCCGAGCGATTTCATTCACAAGATGAAAATTGCTTTGAAAGAGCTGCGCGAACCCCACGTATGCTTGCGCATTCTCGCGCAAGCCAATCTGATTAAGCCGGAATCGAAACTAGAACCATTGCTGATAGAGTGCAATGAGTTGATTGCCTTTTTTGTTGCCAGTATCGCAACGGCCAAGAAAAATCAACGCCGCACTACTTCGCAATTCACTATTCCTTGTTCACTATCCGTAATTTCTGTATGGCCGACCTTCGTCAGATAGACACTGCCAAACCGATCCCGCGGCATGTGGCGATCATTATGGACGGCAACGGTCGCTGGGCCCGGACCCATCGCCTGCAAGCGCGGGTGAACGGGCACGAGGCCGGCGCGGAAAGCGCGCGCGCGGCCTTGCGTGCGTGCGAGCAGACCGGCATCCGCTATCTGACGCTGTATGCTTTTTCGACAGAGAATTGGCGGCGACCGGCGGATGAAGTGCAGGGCCTGATGAAACTGTTGCGGCGTTTTCTGCGCGACAACCTGGCCGAGCTGCAGGAGAAGGATGTCCGTTTGCGCGCGATCGGGCGGCTGGACATGTTGCCGGCCGAGACGCGCGCGGTGCTGGACGAGTGCATCGAACAGACCCGCACGAACGAAGCCCGGCAATTGATTCTGGCGCTCAGTTATGGCGCGCGCCAGGAATTGGCGGATGCCGTGCGGGCCATTGCCGGCGAAGTGCAGCGCGGCACCCTCACCCCGGCGCAGATTGATGAAGACGTCATTGCCGCACATTTGTACGCGCCGGATGTGCCTGATCCGGATTTGATGATTCGAACCAGCGGCGAGCTGCGCATCAGCAATTTCCTGCTGTGGCAGCTTTCGTATGCTGAATTATATGTGACGCCCGTGCTGTGGCCGGATTTTCGCGAGCCGGATTTATATGACGCGCTGGTCGCGTTTCAAAGCCGCGCCCGGCGCTTTGGTGACATCTAGGACTACCATGTTACGCTTGCGCATATTCAGTTCGTGTGTGTTGATCACCAGCATGGTGCTGATTGTCTGGTTTTCGCGCGGTTGGACCAGCGTGCTGATCCCGATTAGCTTCTCACTGCTGGGGATCACGGCCCTGCTCGAATTCTACCACTTGATGCAGCAGAAGGGCTTTCAGCCGATGCGGCTCTGGGGCTGCGCCTTTTCGGTCGTCTATGTGTTTTTTGTCTACTTGGTGGCCCTGAACCAACTGCCGAAGGTTGAGGAGTTGGCCCTTATCCCGATGTATCTGGCGGTGTTTACCGCCGCGTTGGTGATCACCTTTCGCGGACAGATTGACAGCGCCTTGAGCACGCTGGCGGCCTCGCTGGCCGGCTTTCTGTATATCATCTGGTTGCTGTCGTTCAACCTGCGGATCGTTCTGTGGCGTGGCGTGGACGAACTGGACGGGCGCTATTTTTTTGTGTATTTTGTGATCTTGCTGAAAAGCACGGATGTCGCCGCGTACTGGTACGGCTCGCGCTTTGGCCGGCATAAACTTGCGGCGCACATCAGTCCGCACAAGACGGTGGAAGGCGCGTGTGCCGGGATACTGACTTCGGCGGTACTGGGGGCGCTGCTGGCGCCGTCGCTGGCATCGGTGCGGCTGTTTTACGGGCGCTTGTCGGCCAACATGCTGGGGCTGGACACGGTGTGGACGGTGGCCCTGCTGGGCGCGCTGACGGGCGTGCTGCTCAGTGTGCTGGGGCAGTTAAGCGATTTGGCAGAGTCGGTCTGGAAGCGCAGCGCCAAGGTGAAAGACTCGGCCGGCTATATTCCGGGCATGGGCGGCGCGCTGGATGTGCTCGACAGTTTCCTGTTTTCGGCGCCGGCAATGTACTTGTTAATGAAAGTCCTGGAACGCCAGTGACGAACGCCCCATGCCAGACCACTGCGGCGAACCCGCGCGTGCTGCTCTTGGTGGGGCGCTTGCTGATGAGCCTGGATGCGGCGCTGGTTGTCTGGGCAGTGCTGGCGGTGCGGTTGGCGCTGGCGCACAGCACGATCTTCGACGGGTTTGCGCCGCACTGGCTCTATGAACGCTATGTCACGCTGGCGCTGATGACGGGCGCGGCGTATGTCGCGTTGACCGCAGCGGCGGGCTTGTACGGGCCGCGCGCCGGTACGCGGCAGCAGCAGGTGCCCTTGCTGGTGCTGGGCAATCTGGCTCTGCTCTACACCGTCATCGCGGCGGTCTGCGCGCGTTATGCGGCGTTGACCTTCGGGCGCGAACTGCTGGCGCAACGCGCGGTGTTCTTCGCGCTGGTGGTGGTGTATGTGGCCAGCACGTTGGCGCATTACGCGCATGCGGCGTGGCGTCGGCGCGCCGATGCGCCCGCTGGTACAATAACCGCAGCGCTCCACAAACACGCATAAGGAACGGTATGGCACGTTACACAGTGGTTACAGGTGGCGCCGGCTTTATCGGCAGTTGTTTTGTGTGGAAGCTCAATCAGTTGGGGCTTGACCACCTTATGATTGTTGATCGCTTGGGCGGCGAAGAGAAATGGCAGAACCTGGTGCACAAACGCTTTGCCGAGTATCTCGACAAGGATGATTTTATCGCGCGGCTGCGCGCCGGGCGGTTGGACGATGCCATCGAACAGATTGTCCATATTGGCGCGTGCAGCGCCACGACCGAGCGTGACGCGGAGTACCTGATGCGCAACAATACGCAGTACAGCATTGACCTGGCGCAGTGGTGCCTGGCGCACGGGCGCAAGCTGTGGTATGCCAGCAGCGCGGCGACCTACGGCGATGGCGAGTGCGGCTATGGCGACGATCCGGCCGCCTTGCCGCGCCTGCGGCCGATGAACATGTACGGCTTCTCAAAACACTTGTTTGATTTGTGGGTCGTGCGCCAGGGCCAGGTGCCGGCGCTGACGGGCTTCAAATATTTCAATGTCTTCGGGCCGAACGAGTATCACAAGGGCGGCATGCGCAGTGTAATCCACAAGGCGTTTCCGCTGGCGCGCGACGAGGGCAAGGTGCGGCTGTTCAAGTCGTATCGCGCGGAGTACCCCGATGGCGGGCAGCGCCGCGATTTTGTGTATGTCAAGGATGTGGTCGAGATGATGGCCTATTTCTTCGAGCGGCCGGCGCTGGGCGGCATTTACAACATTGGCACCGGCTGCGCGCGTTCCTGGAATGACGTGGCGGCGGCGATCTTCGCCGCCGTGGGCCGGCGCGGCACCGTCGAGTATGTCGAGATGCCGGCGGAACTACGCGGCAAGTACCAATATTTCACGGAGGCGGATGTGACCAATCTGCGCGCTGTCGGCTGCACGCATACCTGCATGACGCTGGAGGCCAGTGTCGCCGACTATCTGCGCAAGCATCTGCTGCAACCCGATCCGTACCTGTGATGCACGCCGCGCCGCGACCATCCCACAGCAAGCTGGCCAAGGCCGTCCGCGCCTATTGCGCGAAGGAATACCCGGCGGCGGCGTGTGCCCTGCACTTTCACACCCCGCTCGAATTGCTAGTGGCAACCATGCTGTCGGCGCAATGCACCGATGCGCGGGTGAACCAGGTGACGCCGGCGCTGTTTGCGACGTATCGTGGCGCGCAGGATTTTGCGGGCGCCGACCGTGCGGCGCTGATGCGCGCGATTCACGCCTGCGGTTTTTTTCGCGTCAAAGCCACGCGCATCATGGAGGCCGCCGCCCTCTTGGTGGCGCAGTTTGGCGGGCAGGTGCCGCGCACAATGAATGACTTGCTGACCTTGCCGGGCGTGGCGCGCAAGACGGCCAATGTGGTCTTGGGCACAGCCTTTGGCATGAACGAGGGGATCGTGGTCGATACGCATGTGCAACGCGTCAGCGTGCGGCTGGGCCTGACGGAGCAGACCGATCCGGTGAACATCGAGCGTGACTTAATGGCGCTTGTGCCGCGCGACGAATGGACCGTTTTCGGACATCGCTTGACGACCCATGGGCGCGTGCGCTGCCAGGCGAAAAAGCCGCAGTGTGCCGCGTGCGGCTTGCGGTCGCGGTGCCATCATGCAGGCAAACTCGGGAGCAACCTATGAAACACCGGCTCGCCCTCTGGCTCTGTGTTCTGGCGTGTGCCGGCATGGCCGGCGCGGACGTCATCATATTTCATGACGGGTCCTATGATGAGGGCTACGCGAACCGCGTCGGCGCGTTCGTCAACGTGCGCGGCCGCGACGGCAAAAGTGAATACTCAGTGTCCACGACCATTATCGCGCGGATCGAGTATAATCGCTGGTACAGCGAATTGAATGAAGCCGGCAAAGCCAGTGCGCCGGGCGGGCCGATTACGATTCTGAACACGCAGAAGTTCCTGGTCGCGACGACCAGCGATGCGGTCCAGCAACAAGCGCGCAAGCAGTGGCGGGCGTTCGCCTGGTTGAATACCCTTATGAAGAAGGATGGGCCGCGCATCAGCGCCCGCGGCACCGTCCAGGCGGTGACCACGCTGGTGATCACCATCGGGTTCATTATCTGCCTGCTGATCGCGACCATCGCCAGCATTTGCCTGATCATCGACGCATTCAAACGCAGTGTGCTGTGGGGCTTGCTGTGCTTGTTGTGCGGCATCGGGTTGTTTATCTATCTCTTTACGGAATATGAATATGTGGGCTGGCGCGGGCGGATGTTCCTCTGTTTGACGGCGCCGCTCTGGTGGCTGTTGCTGACAATTGGCATTCAGCAATTGATGCGCCTACTGACCTAAAACCTGTGCATGGACACCCAGACCCAATGAGCACACACACTTTTGGCAACGGCCACTACGGGCCGTATGGCGGGCAATACGTGCCGGAGACGCTGATGGCGGCCCTGGCGGAGGTTGAACAGGCGTTCACCACCTATTTCCCGACCGACGCATTCCAGCGCGAACTGGACTATTATTTGACCCACTATGTCGGACGGCCAACGCCATTGTTCCGGGCTGATCGCTTGAGCGCGCACGTGGGCGGGCCGCGCATTTACCTGAAGCGTGAGGACTTGGCCCACACCGGCGCGCACAAGATCAACAACACGGTCGGCCAGATTCTCCTGGCCCAGCGCATGGGCAAGCGGCGCATCATCGCCGAAACCGGCGCGGGCCAGCACGGCGTGGCGACGGCGACCGTCTGCGCGTTAACCGGGCTCGAGTGTGTCGTCTACATGGGCGTGGAAGACATGCAGCGCCAGGCGGTGAATGTTTTTAAAATGCAACTGCTGGGCACGCAGGTGCGCGCCGTCAGCGCGGGCGCGCAAACGCTGAAAGACGCGATGAACGAGGCCTTGCGCGATTGGGTCACGAATGTGCGCAGCACCCATTATATTTTGGGCACGGTGGGCGGGCCGCATCCGTATCCGCTGCTGGTGCGTGAGTTTCAGCGCGTGATCGGGCGCGAGGCCAAGCGCCAGATTCTCGAGGCCGAGGGCCGCCTGCCGGACGTGCTGGTTGCCTGCGTGGGTGGGGGCTCGAACTCGATCGGCTTGTTCTACGAATTCATGGCCGAACGGAACATTCGCAAGATCGGTGTGGAGGCGGGCGGATTGGGCATTGCCAGCGGCAAGCATGCAGCGCGCTTTGCGACCGGCCGGCGCGGCGTGTTTCAAGGCGCGCAGAGTTATGTGCTGCAGGATGGTGACGGCCAGATCAACCTGACGCATTCTGTCTCGGCCGGCCTGGATTATGCCAGTATCGGGCCGGAGCACGCCTGGCTGCACGATCAGAAATTGGTTGAGTACACATCCGTGGACGATCAGGAAGCCCTGGATGCGTTCTTGCTGTTGAGCCGGCTGGAAGGCATCATTCCGGCCTTGGAGAGCGCGCACGCCGTGGCGGAAGTGCTGAAACATGGCGCGACGTATGGGCGCGACGCCCTGGTGATTATCAATGTCTCCGGCCGCGGCGACAAGGATGTGGACCAGGCCCGCAAGTTTCTCGGAACCCGCAGTGGCATATGAGGAGTGTGCAATGGAAGCCCTGACCAAGATCGTCGAGCATTTGGATGAATTCCTGCAGATTGCGGCCTTCCCGGACGACAGCCAAAACGGGCTGCAAGTGGCGGGCAAACGCGAGATCAAGCGCATCGCCGGCATGGTGGATGCCTCGCTGGAGGGATTTGCCGCAGCGCGCGATGCGCACGCCGACTTGGTGATCGTTCATCACGGCTTGTTCTGGGGCAAGTCGCTGACGCTTACCGGCACGCACTATGCCCGCGCAAAGCTTCTGCTGGATAACGACATCGGCGTGTATGCCGCACACTTGCCGTTGGACGCGCATCCGGAAGTGGGCAACAATATTCAACTACTCGAGTTGGTGGGTGCCGAGCTGGTCAATTGGTTTGCGGAGTATCACGGCAAGCCGATTGGCTGCGTCGGCCGCTTCACCCGTGCGCATTCCTTGAGCGCGATCAGCGAATTGCTGGACGAAGCGCTGCGCACCCAGACGCGCGTCTATGATTTTGGTCCGGCCGAGATTCGCACGGTTGGCATCGTCAGCGGCGGTGGTTGTGACGCGATTGCCGCGTGTCATGAGCAGGGCGTGGATTTGTTTATCACCGGCGAAGCGCGCTTAAGCGCCTATCACCTCCTGCAAGAATACGAGTTGAACGCGGCCTTTGCCGGACATTACGCGACTGAAACGGTGGGTATCCGTGCACTGCTGAAGCGCCTGCCGACGTGGTTTGATGTCGAAACCATGTTCATTGATGTGCCGTGCGATCTGTGATAACCCATGCCTCCAGAATCGAGCGCTTGGTAATCCTGGCCTCGCTCAGGCGCGGCTTGCTGCTCGTGCGGGCGCGCTATGCGGCACTGTTGTGCGTGGGCGCGCTCCCGCTGGCGCTCATGCTGGCCGGCGCGGCCTGTGATGTGCTGGTGCAGGCAGATACGGCGGCTAAGGGCAGCATGCCTGGCGCCAGTGCGCTGTTGCTGTTTGTGCTGCTGGGTGTGCGCCTGTTTGCCATCGGCATGATGTGCGCAAGCTGGAGCTGGTATTGCGGCGCGGCCATGATTGAGGCCCAGCCGGAAATCGGTGAAGCCATCTGGATGGGCTGCCGTTATGCGTTGCGCAGTATTCTTGCGTGCCTGCCGGTCTGGATGATTGGTCTGGCCATGGTGGCGCTGACCTTGATGGCGGGGCGCGTCATGATCCTGATCTTTGCGCCGGCGGGGTGGGCGGCGGTGCTGCTCGGGCTGCTGTTGCTGGTCTCCCTCGTGACGCTGCCGCTGATTGTGCTCCTGGCCCGCTTCTGCATGCTGGTGCAGGTCACGCTCTTTGATGCGGCGCAACCGTTTGATGCGCTCGGTCGCTCGGGCAGCTATCTGCCGTGGCGCGCGGTGTGGTATCATTGGTGGCCGCTGTGGTTGGTGGGCGTGGTGCTGCTGGCCTGCGTCTTTGCGCCGGCCTGCTTGATGACTGAGACGACCTGGGCGCTGCTCGGCGCGGGCACGGTCAGCGTGCCGCACGACCTGCTGCGGCAAATGCTGGCCGCCGGTGGCTTGTGGCTGGCTGGCCCGCTCGCCTTCGCCGTGATTGCGCCGCTCTATTTTTCCCAACGGCCGGACTTGTTCACCTCTGCCACGCAGACGCTATGAATGGATCAGCAGTCGAACGCAAACGCATTCTCACCGGCGACCGGCCGACCGGCCGCCTGCACTTGGGCCATTATGTCGGCTCGCTGAAAAACCGCGTGGCCTTGCAGCAGTCCCACGAAACCATTCTGATCGTGGCCGACCTGCACATGCTGACGACCAAGCCGACCCGCGCGGACATCAATCAAATCAGCGATAATGTGCGCGGCCTGGTGCTGGATTATCTGGCGGCCGGCATTGACCCGCAGCAGGTCACGATTTACCTGCAGTCGGCCGTGTGTGAAACCTACGAACTGAATCTGCTGTTTGAGATGCTGATCACGGTCAACCGCTTGGCGCGTATTCCCTCATTGAAGGACATGGCCCGCGCGGCCAACCTGAGCGAGGAAGAAATGCCGTTCGGCTTGCTGGGCTACCCAGTCTTGCAGGCGGCGGATATTTTGCTGCCGCGCGCGCATCTCGTGCCGGTCGGCAAAGACAATGAGAGCCATGTCGAGGTGACCCGCGAAATTGCGCGGCGCTTCAACAGCTTGTACGGCGACGTGTTTCCGATTCCGGAGGTGCTGGTGGGCGACGTGCCGAGCCTGGTCGGGACGGACGGCAAGGACAAGATGTCGAAGAGTCTGGGCAACTGCATCTTCTTGAGCGACGACGCCGCGACAGTGACAAAGAAGGTGCGCGGCATGTACACCGACCCGAACCGCGTGCGGGCCGACATTCCCGGTACGGTCGAGGGCAATCCGGTCTTCATGTATCATGATGCGTTCAATCCGCGCCGCGATGAAGTCGAGGATTTGCAGCGGCGCTATCGCGCGGGCAGCGTCGGTGATGTCGAAGTGAAAGAGAAGCTAGTGCATGCGCTGAACGCGTTTCTTGAACCGATGCGTGTGCGCTACGCCCGCTATGAGGCCGAGCCGGGCTTGGTCGATGAAATTATCGTGCAGGGCACGCAGCGCATGCGCGAGGCGGCGCGCGCGACAATGAAACTGGTGCGCAGCGCGATGGGCTTGGCCGGCACGTGGAACCGGCTGACCCGCGCCGCCGAGCGCCGGCAGAAAAAAGCAACCCAGGCTCACCCATGAAACCACGCCCACCCCGCCCGCCCGCGAAGAAGCCGGCCCTTGCGAAGCTCGATGCCGCACTGGTCGCGTTGCTGCACCAGCGCGCGGCGCTGGTGGCGGCGCGGCGCGACCGGCCCTGCACCCGCGCGCGCACAGCGCACCTGCCGCCCGCCGCGCTCAACACCATTTTCCACGAGATCAACAGTGCCACGGCCGCTTTGGTGCAGCCGCTGACAATCGCGTACATGGGGCCGCCGAGCTCGTTCACCCAACAGGCGGCGATCGCCCACTTCGGACATGCCCAGACGTTTGCCGCGCATGAGTCCACGGCCGAGGTCTTCCGCGCGGTAGCCAAACATGATGCGGATTTTGGCGTCGTCCCGATTGAGAATTCGAATGAAGGCGCGGTGACGCACACGCTCGATATGTTTGTCGACGCGGATGTGCAGATCTGCGCCGAAGTGCTGCTCGACATTCATCAGCAGTTACTCAGCCGCGGCACGCGCGACACGATCAAGACCATCTACAGCCACCCGATGGGCTTTGCGCAGTGCCGGCGTTGGTTGTCGACGCATCTGGCCGGCGCGCGCTGTGTGGAGGTATACAGCACGGCGCATGCGGCCGAGCGGGCGGCGCGCGAGCAGCATGCGGCGGCGATCGCCGGCGTGCTCGCCGCCGAGCAGTTCTCCCTGGCTATTGTGGCGCGCAACATCGAGGACAGTGTCCATAATGTCACGCGTTTTCTGGTCATCGGCCGGGCGCCGGCGGCGCGCAGCGGGGCGGACAAGACCTCGCTGCTCTTCTCAATCAAAGACCGGCCGGGCGCGCTGTACGACTTGCTCAAGCCGTTCAAGGACGCCCGCATCAATCTGGCCAAAATCGAGAGCCGGCCGAACCGCGTCAAGGCGTGGGAATACTATTTTTATGTTGATTTGATCGGGCACGCCGAGGATGCCAAGGTGCAGCGCGCGCTGCTGCGCTTGCGCCCGCACTGCAATGTCATCAAGATTCTCGGCTCGTATCCGCTCGGCACAAGCCGCGGCCGCGCCGCGCCCACGATCCGCGCATGCCGGCGCGCACGCGCACGCTGATTTTGGTATACTACCATTATGAAAGGTTGCATGATGCCACGTCGTTAACCTCCACGCAGTGACACTTATGGACATTAGCTTTACGGGCCGTCACATCGAGATCACCGATGACATGCGTGCGGAACTGACGCGCAAACTGGACACAGCCTTGCGCATTTTCCACGGAATCGTGCGCAATGTCCGCGTGATCGTGACCAAGAACACGTATTTGTATGAACTGGAAGCGATTGTCGAATCCCGCACCAACAAGACGTTGACCGCGCTGGCCAGTGACAAGGACTACCACACGGCCGTGCAGCAGCTCGAAGAAAAGCTCGAACAGCAAATGCGGCGCCTCAAAGAAAAAGTCGAGGATCATCACAAGCACGAGCGCGAGTTGGCGCCGGACAACGCCTGACCTATATGCCGGCGACGACCATGCAAAGCACGGCGGTGCAAACGGTGAAGGTCCGCCAACTGTTGGACGCGATGAGTGCGGAAATGCACTTGCGGGTGGTGGCCGGCCACGCCGGCATTGATCGCCAGATTACGGCTGCGGAAATAAACCGGCCCGGCTTGGCCTTGGCGGGCTGGTACAATTATTTTGCCAAGCACCGTCTGCAAGTGCTGGGCAAAGTTGAGATTTATTACTTGCGCCGGCTGCGCGCGGCGGAACGCAGAACCTGCTTGCGGACCTTGATGAAAATGCGCATTCCGGCCTTCATCGTCACCCGCAATTATGTGCCGCCGCAAGAACTGATCGAGTTGAGCAACGCCTTTAATGTGCCCGTCATCCGCTGCCCCGGCGTGACCATGCGGGTGGTCAACAAACTCTCGGTCTGGCTGGAAGACCAATTTGCGCCCTGCTGCCAAATGCATGCCACCCTGATGGAAGTGTATGGTGTCGGCGTGCTGATCATGGGCAAAGCGGGCGTCGGCAAGAGCGAGTGCGCGTTGAGCCTGGTTGAGCGCGGCCACATTCTGGTGGCGGACGATGTGGTCAAATTGCGCGTCTGCGAGGGGTGCTTGCTGACCGGCTATGCCAATCCGCGCATTGGCCATCACATGGAGATTCGCGGGATCGGCATCATCAATGTCCAATCGTTGTATGGCGTCAAAAGTGTGCGCATGTACAAGCACATTGATTTTGTGGTAACCCTCGAACTGTGGCAGGAAGGCGTCAGCTACGACCGGCTGGGCATTGATCCGCAGTATATTGAAATCCTGGGTGTCCGGCTGCCAAACGTGCTGATCCCGGTCAAGCCCGGGCGCGATATTGCGCTGCTGATCGAGACCGCCGCCCAGAATGCAAAACTCAAATCACTGGGCTTTAATGTGGCGCGCTGTTTCAACGAACAGTTGCTGGCCAACATGAACTATCCGGCCAAGTAGTCTGCGGCGCATGAATCAGGAGTTCACGACAGTACGGATCATCACGGTGACGAACCGGTTGGGCGTGCATGCGCGGCCCTCGGCCCTGCTGGTGCAACTTGCCAATCAATTTGCAGCCGATTTGTTTGTGGCGCGCGACGGCGAAGAGGAAGTCAATGCAAAATCAATCATGGGCGTGATGATGCTGGCGGCAGCCAAGGGCACCGCATTGAGTTTTCGCGCCGTTGGCGCGGATGGGTCTACCATGCTCGACGCGCTTGAAAAATTGTTTCAATCAAATTTCAGCGAAGATTGACGCGTGAGCTACGCGCGTTTTCTTGACACACCGTTTGCCTGTGCCTGCGGGCAGCGCCATCATGCGCCGACCCAAGCAATAGTCGTGGCGGATGATGCGCTGGACCGGCTGATTGACCTGATTGGCCGGCGCGGCGCGCGCCGCGTCGCGGTGGTTGCGGATGTGCGCACCCAGGCGGTTGCAGGCGCCGCAGTGGCCACGCAGGTGGCGCGCGCGGGTTGCGCAGTGCAGGCGGTTGTGGTGCCTGATCGCGATGGACGCACACCGGTCTGTAATGAACCGACCAAGTGCGCCTTGGCGGACGTGGTGGCCGAGGCAGATATCCTTGTCGCCGTTGGCAGCGGTGTGGTGAATGATCTGACAAAATGGCTGGCTTTCGAGCGTGAGCGGCCGTATTTGGTGGTCGCGACCGCCGCCTCGATGAATGGCTACACGGCCGCCAATGTCGCGCCGACAATCAACGGCGTCAAAATGCTGGTGCGCGCCCGCGCGCCGCTGGCGCTCTTTGCCGTGCCGGATGTTATCCTAAACGCGCCGTATGCTATGACCACCGCCGGCTTGGGCGATGTCATTGCCAAACCGATCAGCGCCGCGGACTGGCGGCTGAACAGCCAGGTCGTCGGCGAGCATTTCTGCCCGCTCTGCGCCGGAATCATCAATGATGTCGAACCGCTCTATTTGGAACATCCGGAACGCATTCGCGCGTGCGATCGCACGGCCGTCATGGCCTTGTTTGATGCCTTGCTGTATTCCGGTTTGGCGATGACCTTGATCGGCAGTTCCGCGCCGGCGTCCGGTGGCGAGCATCTCTTCAGTCACACGCTCGATATGATGAGTGCGCTTGACGGCGTGCCGCATGACTTGCATGGTCGCCAGGTCGGTATTGGCACAATCATCGCTGCGCGCATCTACGAGCGCATCATGGCGATTGACACGCCGCGCGTGCACGCGCCGCCGGCCGACATTGACGCGCAATTCTGGGGACCGCTCGCGCCGGCGGTGCGCGCGGCATACCACGACAAACAGGCGCACTTGGCGCGCTTTGCGGAAATGCTGCGCCAGCCCGCCCAGTGGCAACAAGTCAAGGCGACGGTTGCACCGCACTTGCGCTCGTCACGCGCGATTGCCGACTGCCTGGCGCAAGCTGGCGCGGCCTGCACGGCCGCTGACATTGGCTGCGATCACGCACGCATGCGCCACGCCGTGCTGCACATGCATGAAATTCGCGCGCGCACCACGGTTGTGGATCTGGCCTGGCTGCTGGGCATCCTGCCCGCCGCGGCAGATGAACTGATCTGACACGCCGCGCGTGCCGCCTCTGCCTCGCCACCGAATACTGAATACTGATTACCGAATACCGTGCAAGGGAGCGGCCACCGCGCCGCGAATGCCGCCTCTGCGCCAAATACCGATTGCACAGATTGCGGAGTGCTTGCTGCAAATGGGAGCAACTGCGACGTCCCGCATCTGTCGCTAACCCTGGGCTAGTCCCGCCACCGGCGGTGATAATCTGAAATGCACCGATTAGCGCATGACCCTTTCCCTGCCTTTACACATTTTGAAGATGAAAATCGCTTATACTATAGGGCGCACAGCAATGTGCGCATGATTGGACACACATGAACTCAGGCGAACGATTATTTAACGAGATGATCGGCCCGATCCGCGACCGCATGGTGCGCACCGTAGGCCGCATCGTGGCCGACCCGCATGACGCGGCAGACACCATGCAGATCGCGCTGCTGGCCGTGTGGAACGACCTCGAACGCATTCATCGCCATCCCAATCCCCAGGCATACATCCTGCGCGTCTGCATCAGCGCCGCATACGACAGCTTGCGCCGCCGGGTGCGCGAGCAGCATGGCCGCGTAGACATCGAGTCAATCGCCTGGCTGCCCAGCACCACGCCCGGCCCGGCCGCCCAGCTTGCGGCGAGAAACATCGAGGAGGCGGTGCTGCGTGGCATCGCCTCGCTGCCAGCCCAGCAGGCGCAGGCCGTCCTGCTCAGGATCGTCGAGGACGAACCGTTTGACGCAATTGCCCGCGTCCTTGGCTGCGACGAGCAGACTGCGCGGTCGCATGTGTCGAAAGGCAAAGCCCGCCTGCGCGACCTGCTGGGCGCAATGATCGAAATGGAGACAGTGTCATGACCACCAACAATACCCGCAACGGCACCATGTATCAGGCCGACCCGCTCGAACTTGTCATCGCGGCGATGTTTGCTGCCGAGCCGCCGCGCGAGACGCGCGCGGCGATCGAGCACACGCTCGACCAGTTCTGCGCCAAGCTCGCCACCCATCCGTATGTTCACGAACTCGACCAGGCGCGGCACTCGCCGACCGTTCTCCGGTTCCCATGGCGGTCTGCCGTCTTCCTTGCCGCAGCGGCATCCATTGTGCTCACGGTCGGCCTGTCGCTGATGCACCACCGTCAGGCGCACCGCAGTATACAAAACCCTGTCGCGGTCGTTCCGCCGCCGCAGCCGGAATCCAAGCGTGTCAGTGTCGCAGTCGTCCCTGACGCCGTCACACAACGCGAAGACCGGATCGTGCGCGGGCAGGTCACGTATGCGAGTGGTCAACCTGCAACCGGCGCGCTGGTATGGGCCGAGGCATTGGTGACGGCGGTCTACGGCCGCGCGCAGACGCACGCCTGCAATCCCGCGCTTGCACTCTCGGGTGCCTGGGCACGCACCGATGCGACCGGCGCATTCGCCTTCAGCATCGCGGCTGCATGGACAAACGTAATCGTCAAGACCGCGCCCAAAGGCTTCCTGAGCTACGCCGCATGCAGCCTGACCAATACCGATACGACAGTGCAATTGCAGGCCGTGGGAGAAGGCGGATACTTCACCGGCCGGTTCACCGGCCCGGACAATAGTCCCGTCACCAACGTCACCATGTGGTACACCAGAGACAACAAGGAAATCCTGCAAATCCCGGTTGCAATATCGCCAGACGGCCGCTACTGTTCCGCCATAATCGCAAAAGGCAGCTACAATGTCGGATTCATCGCTGAAGGATATGAACCGGCATGGGTGCCGCCAACTCTTAGTTTATCCACACACATGCTGCCAATGACGAACGGAGAATACAGGCTTTGCAACATCAGGTTCGAGGAAGGCACTGTTTTGAAAGGCATTGTCTACAATGGCATGGACATGCCGTTTCCGGGCGTGAGCATTGCCTTGGAGTATAAGGATCCGCGGGACTTCACCGACTACGTCACATGCTCTCCAAGCACTGACGAGAACGGCGAATTCCAGATCCGTAGCGGTCGCTTTGCGTTTGGGCTTTCGTTCTCATCGCCAGGCTGCGTTCGCCAGACAGCGGGGCGCACCAGCTATGGTGGCGATGCCTGGCTTGTCGTCCGGCTCTCGCCCGGCGCCAACATTTTTGTCCGTGTGTTCGATGCGAACGGCCGGCTGGCAACAAATGAATTCGACATCCACCTGTGGGAACGGCTTGGCAAGGAGGATGAGAGCTGCATTAGTGGGAACTACGTGACAAACGGGATTCTCAGGCTGAGTGACTACCCGGTCCACTTGTCGCCGGTGCAGCTTGAGCTCGTCACCCCCCATAACTCTATCAGCATCTGCAAAAGCGAGCCCATCCAACTTGTGGCGGGTACTGAGACCGAAGTCAATCTGTATTGTCCCTGCAACAAACTGGTTGTGCGGCTGCAACCACCCATCGCCAAGGCACAACTGTATTGCAGCGGCCCGCTCGAACTCGAGAGATATCGGGAGCTGTCGAAGAACGAATGGGTCGTCGAACCAACAGCCACGGGCATGTACGAAGTGTCCGCCTACATTTGGTTGCCTAGTACGGATTTCACCGACCGTGTCTCTGTTGTGTTGGGCACGACAAACATTTTTGTGGGCTGGTATGGGCCAACGTATCTTGATTTGCAAGTGCAGCCGCCGGATGCTGACTCTATGACCAACTGCATGGCAACACCGCCGCCTGCCACAGGTACCACCTACCGTGCCTGTTGCAGACTGGTGGACAAGCACGGCATGGATATCCAAGCAGGTGTCTCTTTCTGCGGCAAAGACGGTCTAAGCTTTCTCATTGAACGTGCTTATGGGAATGTCAATCTCACCGCGTATGCAGGTGGACAAGGGTTCCTCCCCGGTTCACATCAAATGGTCTTGACCCCGGTCTCGAACAGTGATGGCTTCATTATGACGTCAATATGGTTCACGGTGGTGGACCGCGATGTGGATCTTGGCACCATCGTGCTCGAGACGGGCGACCTGACCATCACCGGCACAGTCGACCGCCAAGATGGCAGCCGCGGGTATCGCGGCAGAGTCGTTGTGACCGACCGGCAGGGGAAAACAAGAGTCATGGGGAGTGTCAAGGATGACGCTGGTGTCTTCTATAAGAGAATCGGCACAGACCATGATGGCCGATTCGTCTTGCGGAATGTCCCCGCCGACAAGCCGCTGTACCTGTCGGTGGCGCAGACGAACATCGGGATCGGCCCGTTCACGATCAACACGGACATTGGCGCCATTGTCCTGCCCTCTCCAGATCGGAAAACTGATTGAAGTGACGAGCCATTGGGCTCGGCCCTGAACAGTTCATTTGCCATGTTGCGCGCGCATGCTGGAACATCTGCTGCACCCTCTCGACGAAACTTGGGTCGCCCACGGCGACTGTTTTGGTCCACTGCGCTTCAGCATTACTCTTTTGTCAAGTGCGCGCGCACCACGGTTGTGGATCTGGCCTGGCTGCTGGGCATCCTGCCCGCTGCGGCAGACGAGCTGATCTGACACGCCGCATGTCCGCATTGTGGCGCCGCTTTCAGAGGCGCAGTGCAGGTGCAGCGGCAATGCGGCAAGTAACGGATGAACCTTTGTGGGTCAGTTCTATGCGTGTCGGCATGCCTAAGCTCAGGGCGTGCGCCTAGTGGCGCGAGGTCCACGTGATGGTACTGCTTCAGACACATTCTTACGAGAGGCAACGTGGGCACTTGACATGCGAAATATAAATCGTGTATTATATTACGTATATAACCCTGTGCGTGCACGAACATGCGCACAAGACACGAACGAGGAACGGAACGAAAACGCCGGCTGTTACGATTCATGGAGCGGAGATGCTCATGCCAAAAGACCATATTGACACTTCACACTGGACCTTCTTGACCAACCATGCGCATGTATTGCACTGTATCGCTCGCGACAGCGCCATGATCATGCGCAACATTGCGAAGGAAGTCGGCATAACTGAACGTGCCGTTCAACTGATCATCGCAGATCTGGCGGAAGCCGGATGTATCATACGGACACGAGCAGGTCGTTGCAACACATACCGGATTCACAGGAATCTGCACCTTCGGCATCCTGTTGAGCGACAATGCCTCATTGGGAGCTTGGTTGATCTTATCTGTGCAGACGCAGCTTCAACTACCAAAATGACCGGTGGACACCTACAGCAGAGTGCTGACAAAGGCATCAGGAAACCGCAAGGCCAACAGGAGAGAAAGCAATGAAACAGCAGGACATCATAGGCAGCGTGTTGCTCCCGGAAGAAACAAGGAGCATCCTTCAGAAAGCCGGCTCCGTGACATTGGCATCCTCGATCAAGGAGCTTGAGGACTTGGCGTGCGGCAGGAACGATCAGCAATGGGAGGTTTCCTACGAACTGCCGGATGGCCGGACCGTGGATGAGGCAACGGTCGTCCGCGTCAAGAACGGCATCTGCGTCAACTACGCGGAGCCATACATGCGGCGGCGCGATCCGCATTGCATGGTTATTGCCGACGAACAGCCATCCGACAAGCAGCGTTTCAAGGACCGCTTTGGCGGTTCCTTCGAGGAATTGCGACAGGCAACCTTCACCTGGCTTGCAGGCCAGGATCTTGCGGTGTTCGGGTTTGAAATGGGACAACCCGGTTTGGGCGGGGATGCCCTGGCAATCTGCCCGGCCAACGCGGGCTTTTTCGCTTTTGGCCTCGGATTATTACAGGGTGTCGTCAATATTGAGAAATTACAGCGGCCGTTCAAACCGGTGATGATCATCTACGTGGCGCCGCCATTTCGTCATACCCATTTCGGCGGCAAACAGATGGTGGTGCACAACCGGGTCGGTGTGCACGAGATATTCTCATACAACTTATACCCCGGTCCAAGCGCCAAGAAAGGCGTCTATGGCGCGCTCATCCATGTGGGGGTTCAAGGCAACTGGGTCACGGCCCACTGCTCTGCCGTTCAAGTCATTACGCCGTATGACAACATCGTGAGCTTCATGCACGAGGGCGCCAGCGGGGGCGGCAAGAGCGAGATGCTGCAACAGCCGCACCGTCTGTCCGATGGCCGTTTGCTGCTGGGGCGGAATGTTTCAACGCAAGAGGAACGCTATCTTGAGATTCAGCGCACCTGCGATCTGCATCCCGTCTGTGACGACATGGGACTGTGCCATCCATCATTCCAGAGGGGCGACCGAAGACTATGGCTGATGGATGCGGAAAGCGCTTGGTTTGTCCGCGTGAATCATATTGCTGCATACGGAACCGATCACGATCTTGAGCGCATCAGCATTGCACCTCCCCGACCATTGCTGTTCCTCAACATCGACGCTGTGCCCGGCGGGACCGCACTGATCTGGGACCATATTCAAGATGCGCCAGGCGAGCCGTGTCCGAACCCCCGGGTCATCATTCCCAGAGATATTGTGCCGGGCGTGGTAAACGAAAGCGTTCCGGTTGACATTCGCTCGTTCGGTGTGCGCACACCGCCCTGCACGAAGCAGCATCCTAGCTATGGCATCCTTGGCCTTTTCCACCTGTTACCGCCAGCGTTGGCTTGGTTGTGGCGTCTTGTCTCGCCCAGAGGGTACTCCAATCCCAGTATTGTTGAAGAGGAGAAAATGAGCAGTGAGGGCGTCGGGAGCTACTGGCCCTTCGCCACCGGACGAAGCGTGGAGCAGGCCAACCTGTTGCTGCGGCAGTTTGTGGAAGCCAGCCACACCCGTTACATCCTGATTCCCAATCAGCATATTGGCGCATGGGAAACCGGGTTCATGCCGCAGTGGTTGACGCGGGATTACCTTGCAAGGCGTGGTCATGCCCAGTTCAAGTCTGATCAACTCGTCCCATCTCGCTGCCCGCTGTTGGGCTATGCGCTCCAAAACATGCGCATCGAAGGCACGATGATTCCGCGGTGGTTTCTGCAGGTTGATACGCAGCCGGAAGTCGGCCAGGATGCCTATGATGAAGGGGCCAGAATTCTGACAGAGTTCTTTCATGAGGAAATCAAAAATTCCTTGGTGCCAGACCTCGACGAGCTTGGCAGGAACATCATTGATTACTGCCTCTCCAACGGGGATATTCATGGTTACGAGCAATTCATAGACAAGACGAATGCGTAAGCTTCGTCCGGCAATCTTTCTGGATCGCGATGGCACATTGATTGAGGATGTCGGGGTGCGCAGCGTTCCGCAGCAGATGCGCCTTTCCCCGATGCCGTTGCGCCACTCCTTCTTCATCGGCGATCATCCACACGATGTGTTAACCGGTGCCACGCTCGGGACCTTCGGCCTGTACCTGCTGACGGGGCATGGCCGGAAACAGCTCGGTGAACTGCCGCCCGACCAGCTCGTGTTCCATACGCTCTCCGACGCGGCAGCATGGATTGCCGAGTATCCGAATCACGCGGCGGATCTCTGCAACGCTCTGCGGGCGGGCGCGGATGCGATCCGGCATGGTGGTCTGGTCGTCTATCCCACCGAGACAGTCTACGGCTTGGGCGCGGATGCGTCAAATCCGCATGCCGTGGCGCGTAGTTTCGCTGCCAAGGTCAGGCCGTTTCACGACCCGCTGATCGTCCATGTATCTGACAAACAGCACCTGCAGCCGCTCGTGCTCAACGTGCCTGAACAAGCACAAACGCTGATCGAGAACTTCTGGCCGGGACCGCTGACCCTAAGTCCTGCTGAAATCGGCCAGGATACCTGACATCGTGACGGCCGGAACTCCGACGGTGACCCTCAGGATGCCGGCAAACCCGTGGTCGCTCGAACTGATCCGTCTTGCCGGGATACCCATCGCTGCTCCAAGCGCGAATCGTTTCGGATGTACAAGCCCCACTACGGCCAGGCATGTCAAGGATCAGCTGAGCAGCCACGACGATATCCTGATCGACGCCGGGGCTTGCAGAGTGGGCATCGAATCAACGGTCTTGTCGCTAACCGGTCGTTGCCCTGTCCTTCTGCGTCTGGGAGCTGTAACGCAGCAGGACATTGAAGCCGTCATCGGTCCGGTGCAGAACGGGTATGCCGTCAAGACGCGGAAAAACAGCTCCGTCAGCCCCGGCATGCTGTCCAGACATTGCGCGCCGTCAACGCCGCTTGCGGTCGTTGAAAACATCGACTGCTACTCAACCCGCTCCGACGTGGGCGTTATTCTTTTCCGCTCCGGCACCTGCTCTTTCCGGGGACCAGTTCAATGTCTGAGCCCAGACGGCGATTTGGCAGAAGCGGCTGGCAACCTCAACCGCGCCATCCAGGCATTTGATGGCATGGGGCTTTCCCTTATTGTCGCTCAACGCGTACCGAACACAGGATTAGGAGCGGCTATTAACGACCGACTGATCAGGGCGGTCAGCACAGAAACGTTTTTGAAGGCGGGACAATGCGAAAATGGATAGTGCTCGCAGCCGGCGTCGTTTTGCAGACGATTCTGGGTGGTATCTACGCTTGGAGCGCCTTTGTTCCTTCTTTGACGAGCAGCTACGGACTTACCAAGGGACAGTGCGGTCTGATATTCGGGGTCATGATCGCGGTGTTCACAATGGCGATGATCCCGGCCGGGCGACTGCTGCAGAAGCATGGGCCGCGCGTGACGGCGGGAGTGGGCGCCATCCTGTTTGCGACGGGATATATCCTGGCTTCTTTCTCGGGCGGGAGTTTCCCCGCGCTGCTCGCCGGCCTGGGCCTCGTGAGCGGAGCAGGCATCGGGTTCGGCTACGTCTGCCCGCTGACGGTAGGAATGCAATGGTTCCCCAAAAACAAGGGACTGGTAACCGGTGTTGCGGTGGCGGGCTTCGGTGGCGGAGCGATTCTGCTTAGTTCCTTGACGGTATTCCTGCTCGATAGCGTCCACATTAATGTCCTGAGCGTGTTCCGTGTTGTGGGTATCGTCCTTGGCGGTGTGGCGTTTGTCAGTGCAATGGCTATGAGCGAGCCGGAAAGAAGAAACCGCAGCAGCGCGAGAAGTGCGCCACAACGCATCGGAACGCACCTCGCTTCGGCGACGTTCTGGCTCATTTGTCTTGGCATGTTTGCGGGTACATTTGCGGGATTGTTGGCGGTGGGCAATCTGAAACCCTTGGCACTGAGCATGGGCCTGGACGGCCGCTGCGCGACACTAAGTATTACACTGTTTGCAATAGGCAATGCCGTCGGACGGATTTTTTGGGGACAGCTTCATGACCGACTTGGCTCGCAGACGACTATCATACTCTCGCTGGGCGTTCTCGGCGTCGCACTATTTCCTTTTCTGCTAAAGCCGCAGACCAATGTGGTGCTGCTAGCTGCCTTGGTGAGCGGTGTGGGATTTGGCGGGTGTTTCGTTGTCTATGCTGCATCGATTGTTGAGTATTTTGGTGTTGTCCTGTTCCCGCGATTGTATCCACTATGCTTTCTCGGCTACGGCTTGGCCGGTCTGACAGGTCCCGGCCTTGGCGGGTGGATTGCCGATGCCACCGGCTCCTACAGCAGCGCCGTAATCATGAGCATATCCATTGTCTTTCTTGCGCAGGGTATTGTCGGCTTCGGACTTGGCAAGGCACAGACAAGCACCGTTAAGGAAATCGTCGCTGAGTAACGGGCAGAACCGGGGGCGGGAATTGACGCGCGACTTGGTTTATTGACAGATGTTGTCAGCCAGCTCATGGAAACCGCCGGCAACACGACGGCGTATTTCTACTGTCGCGAGCAATTGGCTGGCGCGAAGTTTCACAATCAGGTTCCCCATGGATTTTCGTCGGAAAAAGCAACGGGGTGCAGCGGGAGCAAACCCGAAACCCCGCTCCAAATGCGGAACACGACCAACAGCACAGAAGCCCGCCTTCGCGTTGCGCAAGTATCCCGCAAAAGACATTTGCCCTGCGCGACCGGCATGCACTCTATGAAACACAAGACCGTTTGATGCCATGGGGGTCGGACCTGAATAAAGCAGCAGTCAAACCAATCAAAAGAAAGTTCTGACCGGCTCCTTGGATGCAGTTCGTCAATCAACACGTTTTGTCGTTTGCAGACGACTGCGTCAGCCGTTTGCGCAGCTCATCCAATTGTGTGCGCAGGGCGGCGGGCAGGTGCGTGTCGAAGGTCGCGTAATAGGCGTCAATGTCGTCCGCTTCCTTCAGCCAGCGCGCGCGCTCCACACTGCATAATTCCTGCAATGCCGTGGCGCTGAGCTGCAGGCCGGTCACGTCCAGCGCGTCGGGCGCGGGCACATAGCCGATCGGCGTTGTGATGGCCTTGCCGCCGCCATCCATACGTTCGCAAATCCATTTCAGCACGCGACTGTTGTCGCCATAGCCGGGCCAGAGCCATTTGCCTTCGGCATTCTTGCGGAACCAATTCACAAAAAACACGCGTGGCAGTTTGGTGCGCTCGGTGCGCTGCGCCATCGAGAGCCAGTGCGCGAAGTAGTCGCCCATGTGATAGCCGCAGAACGGCAGCATGGCAAATGAATTGCGGCGCAAGACACCCGCTTGACCGAGCACTGCTGCGGTGGTTTCCGAACTGGCGGACGAGCCCATGAACACGCCGTGCTCCCATGAAAACGCTTCGGTCACGAGCGGGATCGTGTTCGGCCTGCGTCCGCCGAACAGAATTGCCGAAATCGGCACACCCGCGGGATTTTGCCAATCGGGATCGATCACCGGACATTGTTCCGCCGGTGCTGTGAAGCGCGCATTCGGGTGGGCCGCTTTGCGGCCGCAGTCGGGGGTCCACGCGTTGCCTTTCCAATCAATCGCACTGGCCGGCGCCGGCACGCCCATGTCTTCCCACCACACATCGCCATCCGGCGTCAAGGCGACGTTCGTGAAAATGCTGTTGCGCATGCAACTTGCCATTGCATGCGGATTTGACTGCTGCGAGGTGCCGGGCGCCACGCCAAAGAAGCCCGTCTCGGGGTTCACCGCGTACAACCGGCCATCCGCGCCAATGCGCATCCAGGCAATGTCGTCGCCGATGCAGGTCACTTTCCAGCCCGGCAGGGTTGGTTGCATCATCGCCAGATTGGTCTTGCCACACGCGCTGGGAAACGCCGCGCAGATGTAGTGCTTCTTGCCCTGCGGCGAGGTCAGGCACAGAATCAGCATGTGCTCCGCCATCCAGCCCTCCTTGCGCGCCACAACCGACGCGATCCGCAACGCCAGACATTTTTTACCCAGCAACGCATTGCCGCCGTAGCCCGAGCCGTAGGACCAAATCGAGGGTTCGTCGGGAAAATGCACGATGTATTTTTTGTTCGGATCCGGCTCGCACGGCCACGGGACGTCCTGCTGGCCGGGCTGCAAAGGCGCGCCGACCGAATGCAGGCAGGGGATGAACGTGCCCTTCGCGCCGAGCTTGTCCAGCACCGCTTGGCCCATGCAGGTCATGATCCGCATGTTGGTGACGACGTAGCCCGAGTCGGTGATCTCAATCCCGATTTTTGAAATCGGCGCGTCGAGCGGACCCATTGAAAAGGGGATGATGTACATCGTCCGGCCGCGCATGCAGCCCTTGAACAGGCCGCGCAGCGTGGCTTTCATCTCGTGCGGGTCCGCCCAGTTGTTGGTCGGCCCGGCTTCTGCACGGTTGCGCGCACACATGTAAGTGCGGTCCTCGACGCGCGCCACGTCGCTGGCATGCGAGCGTGCCAGAAAACAATTCGGCCGGCGCGCCGGGTCCAAGCGCGTGAAGGTGCCGTGCGCCACCAATTCATCGCACAGGCGCTGGTATTCGGCGTCAGACCCATCACACCAGTGCACCCGTTCGGGCGTGCACAGCGTGACGGCTTCGTCAACCCAGGCAAGAAGGGCGGTGTTGCATGTCGGCGGCTTACTCATCGTGTGCTCCGTGAGCATTAAAACGCAGTCTATCTATTGGCATGGTTGACATACTGTTCATTAGTGTAGTGAACTCCACCGCAAATAGCAAATCTCCAATGATGCCCAGCTCCGGCGCCGCGTGAAACCTGGTGGCTGCAAGGCTGATAGATACTGAAAGACATGCATACATACAACCAGCATGACAGGTCGCATTCCATCAACGTGGCGTGGCGTAAAAATGTCCATCCTACCCGCGCCGACAGGGCGCACTGATCATGCCGCTCATGTCCCAGGGCATTTCCGCCGGTTGTGCTTTACCGCCGGGTTTGCTATACTCTCCCGCCGGCGCGCGCCGCGCGTGCAGCCCATAGTTAAGGTGCCGTCTGCATCGGTGACACGGCGTGATCCGGGCGTTTAGCTCAGCTGGTTAGAGCGCCACCCTTACAAGGTGGATGTCGCAGGTTCGAATCCCGCAACGCCCACCATTTTTTGTATAATGAATGACTTGGTATGAATCAGCTCCAACGATTGCAGCAACTGTTCAGCGGCCGGCAGGGCGAGATCAGCTACACCCTGTATGCGCTCGTGTTTGTGGTTGCCTTGCTCTTGACGTATGGACTGACGCTGGTTTTGATCCGGCTGGCACCACGTCTGGGCGCCATGGCCCGGCCGAGCGCGCGTCACATTCATCAGCGCGCGGTGCCCAAGCTGGGCGGCGTGGCGATGTTCATTGCAGTGGCCGTCGCGCTGGGGCTGGCGGCATTGCTCAGCCCGATTGTCGCCCGGGATCTGCTCAGCGCAAAATCCGTGGCGATTTTCACCGGCCTGCTGGTGATGCTGGGCCTGGGTGTCTATGACGACGTGCGCCACGCCAGTTGGCTGCCGAAATTCGCGTTTCAGATTGTCGCGGCCTGCATTGTCATTCATGAAGACCTGGTCATCAGCAAGATCACGAATCCGTTCGGCCCAACCCTCGAATTGCCGATGATCGTCGCCCTGCTCTTCACGATCGTCTGGCTGGTCGGCATCACCAATGCCGTCAACCTGTCGGACGGCTTGGATGGTCTGGCGACCGGCATCGTGCTGATTGTGTGCGGTGTCACCTTTGCCAACTCGCTGCAATTGATGCAGACACGCCCAGAGCAATACACGTTCTTTGTGTTTTCGGCGATCACCAGCGTGGCGGCGTTGGGCGCGGCGGTGGCATTCTTGCGTTTCAATTTTTATCCCGCCCGGATTTTTCTGGGCGACGCCGGCAGCCTGTTCCTCGGCTTTCTGATCGCCTGCACCGCCGTGCGCAGCGCGCAAATCAGCACGACGACCGTCGCCCTGATCGTGCCGGTGATTGCCTTGGGCTTGCCGATTCTGGACACGGTGCTGGCGTTTCTGCGCCGCACCGCGCGCCGCCGTAACCCCTTCCAAGCGGACCTCGAACATATCCATCACAAAATGATGGAGAGCGGCCTGTCGCATCCGGAAACCGTGCTGGTCTTGTACGGCTTCTGCCTGCTGCTGGGCGTGGCGGCCCTCGTGCTGGCCCTGAAGAAAAATCAATATGCCGGCATTGTCTTGTTTGTGCTGACCATCATTACGTTGGCCGGCTTCAAAAAATTCGGCGTGCTGGATGTGACCCGCTTGTGGGGCACGCGCGGGCGGCCCACGGATGCCGCCCGCGATCAAAAATCGCGCGGGCCGCACGGCCCGCGCCGGAGCTGACATGGCCGCGCCATCCGTGCACGCGCAGCTGCGCGATTTCCTGATCCAGACGGCGGCGGAAGGCGACTATGACACGCTCTACCTCACGCGCCTGCCCGCGCCGCCCACTCCTGCACTACTCCACCACGCCGCTCCTCCTGCCTCCGCCGCAGCCGCGCTGCCCACGCTTTCCGCCCTCCCGCCCTCCCGCACACCTGCAACCACCACGGCCGCGCCGCTCGCGCCGGCGGTCGTCGCGCCAGCCTTGCTGCATGATGCTGATGCCGGTGACACGGCGGGCAACTACGGCTTTGTGCGCCCGCCCGGCGACAAGCGCATACAGCTCGACGCGCTGCAGGCCTTCATGAGCGCCTGCCCGCGCTGTGCCGCGCTGGTGCGCAACCGCACCCGGCTCGTCTTTGGCTGTGGCAGTCCGGATGCGCAGATTATGTTCGTGGGCGAAGCGCCCGGCCAGGACGAGGACAAACAGGGGATTCCCTTCGTCGGGCGCGCCGGGCAGTTGCTGATGACCATTATCGAAAAGGGCATGAGCTTGTCCCGTGATGAGGTCTACATCGCCAACATTCTCAAGTGCCGGCCGCCCAACAATCGCGAGCCGCAGCCGGACGAAGTGGCCAACTGCACGCCCTTTCTGAACGTGCAGCTGGAGATCGTGCAGCCGCGCGTGATCGTGGCGCTGGGCGCCTACGCCGCCCATTTTCTGACCGGCGTGGCCACCCCGATCAGCCGCATGCGCGGCACATTTCACCAGTACCGCGGCATACCGGTCATGCCCACGTTTCATCCCGCGTATCTGTTGCGCAATTACACGCCCGAACATCGCCGGAATGTGTGGGATGATATGAAAAAGGTGCTCGAGTTCCTCGCCCGTTCTTGACGTGCCACGCCGATAAATTATCGCGTCGCGCGAGAATTTACCGAAAACCCAAACCCTGAACCCTGAACCCCGAACCCCAAAAACCTGCGGCTGTCGCCCGTGTGCGTGTGGCCTTCGAGGGCCGCCTGGATCGCTTGTATGATTATCGTGTGCCGGCGTCACTCGCCGCGCTGATCTGCATCGGCATGCGGGTGCGGGCCTCGCTCGGCCGCGCAACCCGCACCGGGTATGTCATCGCACTGGACCCGCCCGCCGATGCCGCCATCACCTACAAAGACATTCTGGCGGTTTGCGAACCGGAACCGGTCGTGACCGCGGCGCTGCTGAAGCTGGCGCAGTTCATCGCCGAATATTATGCCAGCCCCTTGGGCAGTGTCTTGCGCAGTTGCCTGCCCGCGGCGGTGCGGCATCGCACGGCGGCGGCCGTGCATGTCCACGTGGTGCGGCCGGCGCGCCCGCTCGAGGAATTACGCGCGCAGGCCTCCGCGCTGGGCCGGCGCGCGCCACGCCAGGCAGGCATCCTGCGACAGGTGGCCGAATTCTATGCCGCGCCCGTCGGGCAGCCAGCGTCAACGGATGCGCCCCGGCTGATGCGCCTGAGCGAATTGACCGCGCGGGCGGAATGCCAGGTGCCCACGGTGCGCGCCCTTGAACAGCAGGGCTGGCTCACAATTACACTCGAGAAACACTGGTGCGGTGAGGCCGAGGACAGCACGGTGCCAGCCGGCGCGCCGTCCCTAACCGCCGCGCAACAAGACGCCGTGCAGACCATTCTGGCCGCGCGGGATACGTTTCGCGTGTTTCTGTTGCACGGTGTCACCGGCAGTGGCAAGACGGAAGTGTATCTGCGGGTGATCCACGATGCGCTGGAGCGTGGCAAGGGGGCGCTCGTGCTGGTGCCGGAGATAGCGCTGACGCCGCAGACGGTCGAGCGCTTTCGCGCCCGCTTTGGCGCGCGCGTCGCCGTCCTGCACAGTGAGCTGACCGAATTCGAGCGCTGCCGCCAATGGTGGAGCATTCGCGACGGCTTTGCGCGGATTGTGGTCGGGGCGCGCTCGGCGGTCTTCGCCCCCATCCATGATCTCGGCGTCATTGTCGTCGATGAGGAGCATGAGCACACCTACAAGCAAGCCGAGGAACAGCCGCGCTATCACGCCCGCGATGTTGCCGTTGTGCGCGCCCAGTTCGAAGCCTGCCCGGTCATTTTGGGCAGCGCAACACCCGCGCTGGAAAGCATCTACAACGTGCGCAAGAAAAAATACACCTTGCTGAGCTTGCCCGAACGCGTCGCCGCGCGTGCCATGCCGGCCATCACGCTGGTCGACATGCGTGACGAAGCCCGCGTCGCGCCGCAACTAAGTGTCATTTCACGCCCGCTGCGCAGCGCCTTGGAGGAATGCCTGCAACAGCGCGAGCAGGCCCTGCTCTTCTTGAACCGGCGCGGCTATTGCCCGATTTTGACCTGTCCGTCCTGCGGATTTGTCAAGCGCTGCGCCACCTGCGCCGTTTCGTTGACCTATCACGTCACCCGCCAACGCTTGATGTGCCACCTGTGCGGCCATCACGAGGAGTACCGCGCACCGTATGTCTGTCCGGAATGCCGCGCGAAGCTGAACTTGTGCGGCTTCGGCACCCAACGCGTGGAAAAGCATCTGGCCTATCTGTTTCCGCACGCCCGCATTGCCCGCATGGATCGCGATACCACCAGCACGCGCGGCAGCCACGCCCGCATTCTCAACGCCTTTGCGCTGGGCGAGATTGACCTGCTGCTCGGCACGCAGATGATCGCCAAAGGGCTCGACTTCCCGAATGTCACCGTCGTCGGCGTCATCAACGCCGATACGTCGCTGCATGTGCCGGACTTCCGTTCGGCCGAGGTAACCTGCCAGTTGATCACCCAAGTTGCCGGCCGCGCCGGCCGTGGCAGCAAACCCGGCATCGTCATCGTTCAGTCGTTCGCGCCGGAGGCGCCCGCCGTCAGCATGGCTGTCGCCGGCGACTGGAACGGCTTTGCCAATGCCGAATTGCGCATTCGCCGCGACGTCTCGTATCCGCCCTTTACCCATTTTGTCAATCTGCTTGCCAAGGGCCGCGACGAAGCCGCCGTGATCACCACCGCCCGCGACCTGGCCAACGATCTCACGGTCGCACTGGCCCGCCGCGACATCGCCCGCCACGGCATCTTCGGCGTGCTCGGCCCGGCGCCCGCGCCGCTGGCGCTGGCGCATGGCTTTCACCGCTGGCAGTTGACGATCAAAACCCAGGCCGTGCGCGCCGCACTGGCTGAAGTCATCATGCCGGTGGTGCGCGCCACCCGCGTCACCGGTGTTGAATTGATCGTCGATGCCGACCCGATTTGACATCTGCGCCCAGTTTTGCTATACTTACCGGCTCTAAACAGTAATACTGCTTTATGAACTCTACTATGAACAAAACATTTTTGGCAAAAAACGAGGGCATCACCCGCAAGTGGTTCCTGTTCGATGCAGAGAACCAGGTGCTGGGCCGCCTCGCCACGCGGATCGCGTTGATTCTGCGCGGCAAGAACAAACCGACCTTCACCCCGCATGTGGATACCGGCGATTTCGTCGTCGTGATCAATGCCGAGAAAGTGCACCTGAGCGGCCGCAAGCCCGAAAACATGCACTACAACTCGCACTCCGGCTTCCCCGGCGGCTTCCGCGTGCGCACCGTGCAGGAAGTCCTCAAAAAGCATCCCGAGCGGGTCCTCGAACACGCCGTGCGCGGCATGCTGCCGAAAACCACGCTCGGCCGGCACATGTTCAAAAAACTAAAAGTGTATGCCGGCGCCGCCCATCCGCATGGCGCCCAGAAACCCGTTGTCCTTCCTTAATGTGAGCCCGTTCATTTTCGCGTATGACCGACAATCCTGATATCCAGTCCCTCGTTACTGAAACACCCGCGCCGCAACCGGTGGTCACGCCGATTCCGCGCCGGGATGAGCGTGTCTTCACCGCCACGTATTCTGCCACCGGCCGCCGCAAGTGTTCCACGGCCCGCGTGATCCTCACGCCCGGCGCCGGCACGATTGTCATCAATAATACGCCGGTCGCGCAGTATCTGCCGATCGAGTCGCTGGTCACGATGGTCACCTCGCCGTTTGTGGTCACGCAGTTGGCCGGCCGTTTCGATGTGCGCGTCAACGCCCAAGGCGGCGGCGTCTCCGGCCAAGCCGGCGCGGTGCGGCACGGCATTGCGCGCGCGCTGAGTTTGATTGACGACGCGACCCGCAAACAGCTCAAGGCGGCCGGCATGCTGACACGCGACGCGCGCGAAAAGGAGCGCAAGAAATACGGGCAGGCCGGCGCTCGCAAGAAGTTCCAGTTCTCAAAGCGTTAAACACTTTTGTTTGCCATGTAGATTTGTTTTGTCTGGCAAAACAAATTTCCTTGCGGGGGTAACTCAATTGGTAGAGTCACAGCCCTCCAAGCTGTTGGTCGCGGGTTCGAGTCCCGTCCCCCGCTCTCCCTTCTAAAGCCCTGCACATAAATAGTTTACAAGTAGAATCAGCGCCAATACACCGCGACCGATCCAACCGCCGGCTTGACCGTCCCCAAGGCACGCGCCGTGCGTCCGAAGTATCGGACCAAGGAACAAATAGCCCTGCGCCTCGAATGCGCCAGCGCAGCGGATGCCCCGCCGCACGGCATGGAGATTTTATTGGCGCCAACGGCGCAGCGCCGCGGCGCACAGCAACGCCAGCAGCCCGCCGGCCGGCTCCGGCAGCGAACTCACCACCCACCAGCGTGTGGTCGAGCCATTGCCGCTCGCGTCGCGTGCCACCACCTGCAGCCAATTGGTGCCTTCGTCAAACACGATCGTCCTGGCGTAGAGCGGCCCGCCCGTCGTCATTTGCGCATTAATCTGCACGGCCACGACCGTCTGATTGTCATCCACGCGCACGCTGACCGTCGCCAGTGCGGACGTGACCGTCGCACCGGCCGGCGGCGTGATGACCAGAATACCCGGCGGCAGCGGGTCGGGCGGCGGCGTGGGCGCCGGCAGCGGCGCCAGATGCGCGAAGGCGAAGACGCAGAAACTGGGCGCCAGTGTCTCCGTAATCGTGAACTCGTTCATGCCCGCCATCCATTCCGACGCCACGTAGGCGCGCAGCTTGGGATACGCAAGTGTGGCGGGATAGAGATTGGTCCAGAACGTTTCGTAATGCGTGCCGTAATAATCACTATTGCTCGATTTGACGAACGGGCCGTAGATGTGGTAGCCGGGCGGCATATTGGTGCGGCCATCAATGATGAGCTGGCGATGCAGGAAAAATTCGGGTGGCGCGCTGCCGACGCCGGTGATCCACGAGCGGCCAAGCGGATTGCAGCCCAACAGGTAATTGCAGTCGTGCTGCACTGCGGCGAGATAGTTGACATTGCCGCTCAAGGCAAATCCTTTGCACAAGTTCCAAGTGTAGCCATGGCCGCCGGTGCCGCCGCCAAAGCGGATCTGGGTGTAGGGATTGCGGGCGCAGCGATAGCTGTTGTAGGTGTTCACCCACGTGACGGCGTCGCTGGCGCGCGCAAGCCAGTACGCGCGGCAGGCCGACTTCGCCGCCGCATCGGCAGCGGGCAGGGTGCATTGCGCATAGGAAAACGATTCGGACACGCCCGCCGTGAGGAAATCCTGCTGATAAGCCGTGTCGCCCGTGGTGCAGAACAATTCGGCGGCCGCATCGGCTTGGTCGGCGCCCGTCGCGGCGTGCGCCACGGCATAGGTATAGGCACGGCGTGCGGCATCGAGCGCCTGTTGCGCGCGGGCCGCGTCATAGGGCAAGATGCTGCGCGCCAATTGCGCCGCGGCGGCGGCAAACCAAGCCGAGGCCTGCACGACGCCGTTGTTGTTGACCAGGTATTTGCCAAACACATAATAATCGAGGCGCGGGTCGGCGACCGGCTCGTCCATGCCGCCTTCTGCAAGGCGCTCGGTGCCACCGCGCACGCCGCCGTCGACCGGATCCTGCAGTTGAAACCAGATGTTCAAACCCCCGCTCACTTCATCGAGCACATCGGGGATGTGATTGCCCGCCTCCGGTATGTGCCATTGGGTGTCGGTCATTTTGTTCGACAGCATTGCAAACAGGTCGAGCATCTGGCGCGCAACATTAAGGTGATAGACGCGTCGGTCGTAATCGCCCGCATCGTGATAGCCGCCGTGCAGCCCGTGCATGTACTGGCCGAGGCCGGTGCCGGCGGTGATGAAACCGTCAATGTCGGACGAACTGGTGAGTTCCATCGCCTGGGTATGGCACACGCCGTGCTGAAACACGGCTGAAAACGGATTGCTGATTGCGATGCCGCAGCGCTGCAGATAGACAGCCAGGGCCACATTAGTAAACACCTGCCAGTACACGTCGGCGCTGATCGAGAACGGCGGCGAGATGCCCAGTCCGGGCACGGCAATATAATAGCTGCCCATGTTGGTCAGCCCGGAGAAATCGAATTGATAGACGCTCTCGCCGGTCATGCTTTTTTCGACATAGGCCGGATTAGTATAACTCTTGTTTTGATCAGCGCGCAGCGTGACGGGTGCGGCAAAAACCGCCACGCCGTCCGCCACGCGGCAGACAAAGGCGGTGCTGGCAAACGCCAGTGGCAGCGCACCCAAGTTGCCAAGAAAGCCGCCCAAGTAGCCGAATTTGGTAGTGGCATCCGGCAGATAGCCCACCTGGTTCACTTTGATGTTGCCATTGCGCAAGCCGGCGTCGTCGCGGCGGCACCCCAGATCAATAGTCGCGCCGGCGACGTTCTGCACGCGCACGGTGTAGGCGTGGCCATCGGCCAGCGCGGCGGGCAGTTCCAGATAGGCCCAATGGCCATTGGTCGCGTTCAGCGAATAGTTCGGATAGCGCGGAAACTGGAGCAATTGGCTGCGCCGGCCGACGCGCACGGGGCGGCGCGCCACCGCATAATTCGGATCAGTCGGGCTGCTGATGCTGTAGTTGCCGGTGAGGGTCAACTGTGCCAGGGACACCGTGCCGGAAAACCCGACGCTGAGATAATTCTTGCTCTCGACGGTGAGGGTGGTCGGGACGGCGTGCGCACGCGACACACCGCAGACAAGACATGCAAGCGCAAGTCCGAGGCGGCAGCGGTACAGCCGGTTGATGTGGATGAGTGGCATGTCTTTATTGTAGCACATATCCATGCATGCGTCAACACCGCCGCGCCGCGCCGCATGCCTTTAATAAACCGTTTTATCGCGCGGCATGGCATTGACACCGCGCCGCCCGTTATGGTATACTCAACCATCCGATGAATCATCAGGGAATTATACATGTTGATTGACCACGACCGGGCGGGCCACCTGCAAAAGTGTGCCGCGCTTCTGGCCATGGCGTTCGTCCTGGGCGCCGTGCGCACGCCGGCCGAGGCCGGCTTCACCACCACTGCGTATGGCTTTGTCACGGCCAGCTGCACGGGCGGCGTGACGGACGTGTATGTCGTCAACCACGAATGGATTTGCGTTGTCAACGACTTCATGTCGAACTATTGGGCCGACATTGTCGAGACCGACATGTACGCCTTCGGCGGCGGCATCACCAATCGCTACGCGTTGATCTACAGCAATCATGTCAACGGCGTGTCGGCCGCGTGGGAGTATCCGCTCAAAGTCGGCGACATGCACGACTATTGGATGCCGGTCGTGCGGCCGAAGTACGACCTGCCGTTGAACAGCGCCGCGTTCTTCCGCGTCAGTTCGCCCGATGATCCGGCCTACGCGGCGCCGCAGCCGCCGGTTGCCCTAGGCCGTTTCATCAACAGCATCCGCCAATGGCGTGACCGGCAATCCGGCGATCCAGTTGGCGGCCTGTGCCACGTGGTGAACTACTCATGGATCAAGCTGCCGACGGCACTGTCGAACGGCTGCCGTTACACGGTCTTGCTTGGCAGCGGCATCTCCGGCAATTTCCTATATGACGAGCAACGCTCGATCAGTTGGGCCATGCATGCCAATCAAGTCGGCTACCTTGACTGGGCGCCGGAGAAGTACGCCTACATGGGCGCGTGGGGCGGGACCTACGGACCGATTGGTTTCCCGGCCGTCACCAACGCGCGCTTCAACCTCATGGCCGACGCGGCAGTGACGTCGGTGTTCAGCGGCCCGGTCACGCTGCGCTACGACCCGTCAACGGCCAGTGTCGAGCGGATTGGCGAATATGTCTACCAAATGGATTTCAGCGCGTTCAGGGGTACGGGCACATTCTACCTGAGTGTGCCCGGCGTGGGCCGCTCGTGGCCGTTCAAAGTTGGCCCGGATGTGTACGGCGCGCCATTCTACATGGTGATGAAGGGCCTGTACCAGCACCGCAGCGGCTTCGCGGTGACATCCAACCGCTTGATGTGGGCGCGGCCGGCCGGCCACCTGAAAACATACCGGTCGCATTGCGCATCCGTCGACCAAGACTGGGCCGGGGCCGTTGGCGTGAACACGGCTGGCGTGATCGGTTACTTTGAGCAGGCGGCCGCCGAGATGTGGAAGATGCGCGCCATTCCCGGCGAGACAAACTACGATGCGTTTTACGCCGATCCTTCCTCGCGGCCGGAATGGGTTCAGAAACTCGATGCCTTGCACCTGATCACCAACTGCTTCGGCGGCTGGTACGACGCCGCGGATTTCGACAAGCGCCCATATCATTTGCAAGGCGCCTTCAGCCTGATTTCGGCCTACCTGATGAATTCCAACGCGCTGGTGGACGGCACCTGCAACATGGACGAATCCGGCAACGGCGTGCCCGACATCCTCGACGAAGTTGCCTGGCTGCTGCGCATTTATCGCACGTCGCAACGGCCGGATGGCGGCACGTCCGTGCGCTTCGAGGCCAAATCGCATCCACAGCAGCCACTGCCGTACTTGGACAAGAACCTGTACTTCGCCGCCTATCCGGATCGCTACAGCGCGCTGCTGTACTCAGCTGCCGCGGCCTTGTTCTCATGGGCGATCAAGCCCTTCAACCCGGCCATAGCCAATGATTATTTTCATTCCGCGTCCAACGCCTACGAGTTCTCGCAGAAGGTGTCAAATCGCGTGCGCAACATTTCATATTGGCTGCCGACATCCGAGTATACGCCGGCGATTGACGCGATCTTCAAGGCGCATCCCGCCATGCAGGAGTATCGCGTCACGCCCGATGCGCCGAATGTCTATGTGAGTTTTGCGCGCGCGAGCCCCTACGTCTACCGCCTGCGCGAGTACCGCTACGACGAGCCGGCCGACTTTTTCCCGGTCACGCCGCACTACCAGCGCAGCCCGTGGCAGTGGCGCGCGCCGTTCTGCCTGTATCTTGCCTCGGGCGCGGCGAGCTATGCCACGCTGGTCAATGCCACGTATGCGGCGTTGCATCATGACCGCGAAGACACCAGCGCGCTGGCTTGTTTCCTGATGGCGCGCACGGCGCCGGCCGCCGTCAGCAGCACGATTCGCAACGAGTGCCGCCAGAATGTGCTGGATCGGGCAAACGCACTCTTGGCGCTGACCAACCGGACGTACCGCCAGACCACCGACAGCCCCGGCAGTTGGGGCACCAGCACCCTCGAGCGTGATGGCCAGCACTTGATGACCGCCTTCATCCTCACGGGCGACTCGAACTACCTGGCCAAGGCCATCCTGGTCAACGACTTCATGCTGGGCTGCCGGCCGATGGGCTTCATCTTCACCACCGGCCTGGGCTGGAACAACACCGTCTCGCTGCTGCACCTTGTCAGCATGTACGACGGGATTGACGAGCCGTCGCCGGGCATTGCCATGTACGCGCCAATCGGCAGCTCGACCTATGACTGGCGCATGCGCGGCTATGCGCTTAATTATAGTTCGTCGTTCACGCGCATGCCGTATCCCAATCCCAAGACGGTGGCCGTCTCATTTCTGCCGCCGCCGTTCGACGTCCCGGGTCAGAGCCAGGGCAGCAACATACCCGCCTGGCGCAATTATCAGTGCATCGAAGGCGCGGCGGGCGTGTGTGAATACACCGTGTCCGAAACCATCATTCATCAGGTGGTCGGCTACGGCTGCCTGGTGCCGCCCGGCTGGCGGCCGGGCAACGGCTTGACCAATCGCGCGCCAAAACCGTTGCAGGAGTTGTATGGCTATCGTTGGATGCCGTGATTTGAGATGTGAGATGTGAAACACGCGCGCCTCCATCTGATTTCTGCACTGGTGTGCCTGGCACGCGTTGCCCGCGCCGACCTGCCGATGCTCATGCGGGAGCTGCCATCCAACACGTTCAGCATGGGCGCGCGGGTGTGTTCCGGCGCGCCGTATGAAAGCGACGAACTGCCGGTGCATGCAGTCATGCTCGGGCACTACCTGATGGGCGAGGCCGAAGTGACCATCGCGCAGTTCTGCGAGATGCTAAATCAACGGCCAACTTGGTTTTACGTGGCACCCGCCACGGATGACGGCACCAGCAATGCCTGTTATGCCGTGGTCCGGTTCAATGGCGCGGGCAGCGAGCCGGTCGCCTGGCTGACCGTGCAGGCGCAGGTGCTCAGCAACAATGCCGGCGTGTGGCAACCCGCGCTTGCGTCGCGCAGCAACCATCCGATCGTGAACGTCACCTGGTTTGGCGCGGTGTTGTTCTGCAATTATCTGTCGGCGCGCGACGGCTTCATACCGCTGTACAGCACCAGCGACTGGTCCTGCGATTGGTACAGCGCGGCGATGACCAACGCGGGCTACCATCTGCCCACCGAGTCCCAATGGGAATATGCCGCGGGCGGGGCTGCGACGGGCGAGGCCTTCCCGTGGGGCCACTTCATGGATTTCTCCCAGTGCAATGCCACCGGCAGCACCACGCTGGCTTTGTGGCCCGCGACCCTGCCGGTGCGCAGTTTTGCGTCAAACGCCTTTGGCTTGTATGACATGATCGGCAATGTGCGCGAGTGGTGCAATGACTGGTACGATCCCGCCTATTACGCGGCCAGTCCGGTCCTGTTTCCAAAAGGGCCGGCCGCGCCAGTGCGCGGCGCAACCAACACCGTCACGCGCGGCGGCGGCTGGTACTACGCGCCGCGCTATATTTCCGCAACGGCCCGCGCCGCGTGGGCGCCGGCAACGGGCGCACTGGATCTCGGCCTCCGGACCAGCCGCTTTGCGTCGTCCGTGCCCGAGCCCGGCGTGTTGGCGGTCGGCGCGCTGGCCTGCCTCGGCATAGGCACTCGGGCGCGCCCCGCCGCGTGCCGCCGCCGGCGGGCCTGCGCCCGGTAATACACCGTTTGACCTTCAACCGCGCCCTTTGCCATACTACGCTCATGAAACCATCATCTGCCTACGCCTATGCGTCCCGCTTCGGCGCGTTTGCACCCGACCATGCCTACCACATCACCAGCCGGCCGCCCGCGCCGTGGAGCGTGTTTTTGTGGAACGACCATTTTATCAGTGCCATTGACACCGCCGGCCGCGGCATCGCCACGTTCAAGGATGATGCCCATCACCGCACGCAACTGCGCCGGGCGCACACGCCGCGCAAAGTGTTTGTGCGCGATCGCGACACGGGCGCGTGGTGGGACTTGCTCGATTGGGAGCAGGACGGCGAAGTCATCGTCCGCCGCGGCAGCATCGAGTTCCATCGCCGGCCGCGTGGTTTGCATCTGGTGCTGACCATCGTGGTGCCGCGCGTCGCGCCGGTCGAGTTTTGGCGCGTGCGGATCGAGAATACGACGCGGCGCGCCCGGCGGCTGCGCGTGTTTGCCGCCAATCATCTCGATCTGGGCGGCTTCACCACGCGCTTTGGCAATTGGTACTCGACGCCCGGTGATTTTGACCGCGCGGCCAACGGCATGCTGTTTTACTGCAAGAGTCTTGAACGCCAGCATGCCGCGCACAATGGGTTTCTGCTGACGGGCGGGCCGGTCAGCAGCTATGACGGACTTGAGCCCGCCTTTATCGGCAATGGTTCGTGGGATCGACCGGCGGCGGTCGTCAACGGGCGCTGCGCCAACACGGCCGAATGCGGTGACGACCGGTTTCTCGCCGCGCTTGCGACCGACACCACCGTGGCCGGCGGTGGCGGGTCCGACGTGACCTTCATGACCGGCGTGTTTGCCACGCGCAGCGAAGTACTGGCGCTGCGGCGCAAGTATCTCAGCCCGTGTGGCGCGGTGGCGCGCGCATGCACGGCCGTCGCGGCGCACTGGGCCGCCGCCTGCTCGACCGTGCAGGTCGAGCTGCCCGACCACGCAATGGCGCGCATTGCGAATTACTGGCTGCCGTATCAATTGTTGCTTAATGCAGCGTGGACGCGCATCTATTCGCATGGCTTTCGCGATACGCTGCAAGATGCCGAAGGCGTCTGCGCGCTCGACCCCGGGCGGGCGCGCCGGAACATTGAGCAGGCCTTGCAACATCAGTATGCATCGGGCCGCTGTGTGCGCTCATGGGGCGGCGTGGCCGCCGCATTGAAGGATGAATTTTACGCCGACAGCCCGATGTGGATTGCGCGCACCGTGGCGGCCTACCTGAAGGAAACGGGCGACATGGGATTTCTTGAACAACGCCTGCCGTTCCTGCCGCAGGCGCCGGCGCGCGCGCGGCGCGCGCCGGGCTCGGTGGCTGAGCATGTCCGGCGCGCGTTGCGGTTCCTGTTTCATGATCGCGGCGCGCGCGGCTTGGTGCGTATACATCACGGCGATTGGTGCGACACGATGCACCAAGTGGGCGTGCAGGGCCGGGGCGAATCCGTCTGGCTGTCGATCGCCACGGTGCAGGCGCTGAAGTGTTGGGCGGAGGTGGCGACCTTCGTGGGCGACCGGCGCGAGGCGCGCGCATGCCGCCGCATGGCCGCCACGCTCACGGCCGCGATCAAGAAGCATGGCTGGGACGGCGGCTGGTATCGCGCGGCGATCAATGATGACGGCCAATGGATCGGCTCGGCCCGCAATCGCTGGGGCAAAGTATTCTTGAATCCGCAGACGTGGTCGGTGCTGGCTGGCATCAATACCGCCGAACGCACCCAGCAACTGTTCAGCGTCATTGAGAAAAACATGGATGGATATCTCGGCCCGCAACTGCTGTGGCCGGCCTATCGCGATGAAGTGCGCGGGATTGGCGCCTTGACCGGCTTTGGCCCAGGTGCGATTGAAAACGGCTCGGTCTACAATCATGCCGTGTGCTTCCTGATTGCGGCATATTGCGCGACGGGCCATGGTGACGCGGCCCAGCGTTTATGGTCGACGATCATGCCGGGCGGCGGCGCGGATTCATCGCCGCGCAACCAGAACGCCTGCGCCGAACCGTTTGCATTCACCAATTGCCGCGTCGGTTATGAGCACGCCACCTTGGCCGGGCGCGGCAACACCGGGGCGTGGGCGACCGGCACGGCAGCATGGGCTTTCCTGACGCTGGTCGAGGGCATCCTCGGCGTGCAGCGCGAGTTTGACGGACTGCGCATCGCGCCGTGCCTGCCGCGCCACTGGCAGAAGGTGCATGTCCGGCGCGTCTTTCGCGGCGCGACCTACGCTATTGTCATTCACAATCCGCGCGGCGTGAGCACTGGCGTGAAAAGTGTGCATCTTGACGGCCAACGCTTGCGCACCGCGCTGGTGCCGGTACTGGGTGACGGCAAAACACATCAGGTCGACGTCATCATGGGCTGAAATATCAACCGGTTTATCACTTGACAGCCGGCGCGGACAATGCTACCATAAAGACGGTACAGCGCAGCGGGTGCTGTCCGGCGGCGATCGCCTTAATAAATCGGTGTAGCACGACTATCGGGGAAGACATGCACAGCACGGCACGGCACGCGCGCAGGCGCACCACGGCGCCTTGGTACTGCCGCGTCGCGGTGCTCGCCGGCGCAGTCCTGTTGCTGGCAGCGCCGGCAATGGCAGAGCGCCGCGTCGCGGTCATCCAGGACTACGAATCCGGCGCACTGCCCGGCGCCGGCTATCAGTCGCCCATCACGCTGGCGTTCAGCAGCGATACGCCCTATGGCGCGCGCTGCCTGCAAGTCACGATCACCAACACGACCTGGGCCAAGGACTACTATGACGTCCACACGCTTGGCGCAGCCTATTTTCCGCCCGAGGCGGACACCATCCGCCTGCGCGTGAAAGTGCTCAGCGGCCGCTTGATCATCACTGTTGGCACCGCCACGATCTACTGTGGCAACAGCGACACGTACGCCGATTACGCGACACTCGCCACCGGTGTTCCGCCGCAATGGGTGACGGTCGAGTTGCCGCTGAATGTGCCCCTGATACGCAACTACCGGCGCGCGTCGTACAGCACGGCGTCACCGTTGATCGCCTTCACCCGCTGGGTGCAGGAAGCGCCGCGGGTGACGATGTTCAAGGGCTCATCGGGCGAGTTTTTAATTGATCAAATCGAACTGATTGCCTCCGGGCTGAGCAAGCCCTTCCCGCAGTTTGTTACGCAGGACGTCACGCAGGTCATGACCATCGCCGATTTCGAACAAGACATTTCAAACGCGTTCACGCTGTACATGTCGGAGAATCAGACGAGCGACTTCGCCATGTCGTGGCTCAGCACCACGCCCGTGGCGCGCGAGCCGGCGGTGTTGACGCACGTTGGGCAAGGCAGCATCGGCGGCGCCTCGCTGTCGGCGCGGGCCAAGTTCGCGGAGGAGATGTCGTGGGTGGCCATCAAGACGCGCGGCACCAATGGCGCGAATGCCGTCAGTTTCACGCTCAAGGCCCAGGGCGGGCAGAACGCCACGCTGTACGGTTCCAGCGAGAGTTATCCGCTGGACTTCTTCATCATGATCGCGCCCACCAACCAGCCCTTCGACTGGGCCCGCTTCGGCCCGACGCCGGAGATGCTGGCCGGCCCTGACATCGGCTATGGTTGCAACCTTTCCTACTACACGATTCGTTTTCTGACGGACCTGTCCTTTGCGCACTATCACGCGCGGCGCCACGTGGCCAAGGACACCTGGCGCACGCTGGTGATTCCATTTGCTGACTTCCAGTGCGCGTACGGCATGGGCAGCTACAGCAACCGCTTCATGCAGAACCTGCCCTTGACGGGCGAGGATCTGATTGCGGTCGCGTTTCTCTCGCCCTTCCAACGCCAGTCGGCGGTCGCGTGCACGATCATTGTGGATCATGTTGCGCTGGTGCGCGTGCCCGGCAGCAATGAGCAGCAGCGCTCGTTCTGGCAGGCGCCCGGCCTTGCGAGCGTGCGGCTGGTTAGTGAGCCGGCCTATCCCAGCTATGGCGGTTTCAAACGCATGCGTGCCAATGACACCAACGCGCCAACTGCGCCGCAGGGCCTCGCGGCCATCGCCGTCAGCAACACGCAAATGACGCTGGCGTGGTCGGCCTCCACGGACGACGTGGCTGTGGCGGGCTATGATGTGTTTCGCGACGGTGTTGGTACCGGCACTGCGGGGGAGACGAACTACACCGACAGCGGACTCCTGCCGGGCACGCGCTATGCCTACACAGTCAGGGCCTTCGACGGCATGGGCAATCATTCGGCCGAAAGCGTCTCGAACAGTGCCGTGACGCTGCCGGAATCCGCCGTGGTCACGACCGCCATGATGGCGCTGACGTTCCTCGGGTGCGGCAGAAGAAGATAATGCCACGGCGCCGGCTGTTGTGTTCGGCCTTGCATTGCGGCGTGCTGCTGGTGTGCGTGGCGGCACTGTGCTCATGCCGGCAAGCGCCGCCGCCGCGTGTGCAAACGCCGGCGGCATCCACCACGCTTGTACAACGCACTGCACCTGTTTCGACACAGCCGGCGGCCACGCCGACGCCGCTGGATGCCTTCCGCGCCGCGACGGACAATCGCCCGGCCGTGCGCGCGTCGCTGGGCGTGCGGGTGGCCCGGCCGACCGGATCGAACACGGTGACACTCGTGATTGGGTTGAGCGTCAATCGCGACGCGAGTGCCGAACCCGCGGCGTACCGCATCATTAGTTTTGACGATCCGGCCTATGCCTACGAAAAGTTCGTGCAGCCGGTGCGCGCGGCGGTGCGGGCGGAACAGGAGGCCGTGGCAGTGCCGGGCTGCGGGTTTGAGCGTTTTGAGCGGAGTGTGGTTGCCTTGACGCTGCCGCAGGCACTGCAGTCGGGCTGCGTCTACCATGTCCTTGCCCAAGGCGCGCACGCAACCATGATCACCGGCGCACGGACGGCGCAGGAGTTCCGTTATCCAGAGGACATGACGGCACCCGCACTGACGTCCGACATTGACCTTGCCGTGCTGGGCTTGCGCGCGCTGACGCCGGTGGGGCCGGGCATTGTGGCGCTGGAGTTCGGTCCGAATTTTGCGCCGGTCGCCGGTGCGGTCGCGTCGAACTATCAGGTCAGCATCAACGGTGCTGCTGCCGCGGTGACGGCGCTGGGGCGCATTACGAAAGTGGATGCGTATCTGCCCGCGGGCTGGCCGTTCAAGGCCATTCCGGTGCATGACGTGTTTCTGCAGTTGGCGCGGCCGTTCTGCGATGGCGATGCGATTGCGGTGACCGTCAGCCCGGTTGTGACGCGCGCGGCGGACAATGCGGCAATCACATTCCGGGAACGCGCGAGCTTGAGCGCCTCGCTCAAGGTCAATCAGATCGGCTATGTGCCGGACGGCCCGAAGGTCGGCTATCTCGGGCGCTGGATGGGCTCGTTCCCGGAGCAGGGCAGGGGAGCGCGCCCGGCCGCGCCGGCCAATCCCGCGCTGCTGTTTGAACCGCCGCCGGTGTTTTATGTCTGCGACGAGGCGAGCGGCGCCGCGGTATTCACGGGCATGGCACGCCTGGTACACATGTCCGGCGCGTGCGATGAAGGCTACGACAAGGCGGATTACTCCGGCGAAAACGTCTACGTGCTCGATTTCACGGCGCTCGCGGGCACCGGCGCGTATTTTGTCAGCGTGCCGCAGGTCGGCCGCAGTATCGGCTTCGCTGTCGGCAACGGCGTGTATGAACGGGCCTTTCGTGTCCAGAGTGGCGCCATGTTCGCCCAGCGCTGCGGCATCGAGCTCAAGCCGCCATACTCGGCATGGCGGCGAATTGCGTGTCACACTAATGGCGTCGTGCCCACCACGCAGGTGCGCTACGAGCCGCATGAATGGAAGCAGCTGGCGCATTTGGTGGACCGCGCCCATGCGCCGCTCAAAATACGGGGCGGCCATCACGATGCGGGCGACTACAATCCGCGTTCGCACCTGGATGTCGCACAAGCGCTGATGGACGCTTACGAGGTGGCACCACAGAAGTTCTATGATGGGCAGCAGAGCATTCCGGAGAACACCAACGGCATTCCGGACATCCTTGACGAAGCCGCGTGGGCGTTGCGGCTGTGGGTCGGCCTGCAAGACCGCGATGGCGGCGTGTTCGACGGCACCGAGTCGAACGGCGATCCAAATTTCATCCAGACCGTCGAACTGGATGTGCTGGGCGATTATGCCTACGCCAAGGACGCCGAGGGCTCGTTTGTCTTTGCGGCAGCGCTGGCGCAAGCGGCGCGGATTCTCGTCACGCTCGGGCATCGCGAAAGGGCTGCGACGTTCCTGGACAAAGCGGTGCGGGCCTATGACTGGGCTTGCGCGCACCCGCCGGCGAACGCCGAACAGATGCTGCGCCACTTCGATTCACCCAAGGCTTATGCCGCGGCCGAATTGCTGCTGACGACCGGCGCCACGCGCTACCGCGCCGATTTCGCGGCCGCCTGCGTCTGGGCGAAAAATCCCGCGGCGGCACTGGACGAGTACAAGAACTATGATCAACGTCGCGCGGCGTGGGCCTATGCGCGCTGCCCAAGCAACGTTGTGGATGCGCGCCTGCAGCGCGCTGTGCGCGCCGCCATCATCACGCGCGCGGACGCGTGGATCGCCAACGCTGGCAGCATGGCGTACGCCTTCATCAGGCATCCCAACGCACCGATCAACTGGGGCACCGGCGGCCAGCCCAAGTGGCTTGACGAAGTGATCTGGGCCTGGCACTTGACGGGCGCGCCGCGCTATCGGCAGTGGATCATTCGCACCTGCGATTACACGCTTGGCGCCAATCCGCTCAACCGCAGTTTCATTGTCGGTTTGGGCGCGCGCACGGTCCGCGCGCCGTTGCATAACAGCCGCTACAGCCATCTCGGCGAAGTGGTGGACGGCATGCAGGTGCAAGGCCCGCATTACGAAGGCGACGGCTTCCGTGTCCGCGAAACCGCGTATCCGCCGCTACAAAAGAAATTCGCCGCCCTGCAGATGTTTGTCGACAGCCATTTCGCGATCGCCATGGACGAAGGCACGGCCGACGCGATGGCCAAGGCCATGGCTGTTTTCGGTCTGCTGCTGCCGGATCACGACCGCGTGCATGAATCTTCCGACATGCATCGCTAACCTTTGCACTCGACCAGCTTCATGCACACCCACGTCAAACGCGCGAACGGCCAGCCGCGCTTCTTTCTCAATGATGCGCCGGTGCCGATGACGTTCGTGTCGCCCAACGTCTGCTGCATCGCGGACATGGTGCCGACGGGCGTCACCATTTGGGACACGCATCCGTTCACGCCGCTCGGCTGGGTCGGCGACGATACCTACAACTATCACAACACCGATTGCTACATCGAACGCCATCTGGCCTGCAATCCCAAGGCGCTGCTCATCCTGCGTGCCTGGCCCGGTTATTGTTACAACCGCATTGCGGATCCATCTTTGACCACGCTGCTCAAACAACGCCTGCCGACGGGATGGGACGCCACACTTCGCGAAGACGGGTGGGGCGATGCCCATCCCGATGAATGCGAGCAGGGCGAAGCGGGCACATGCCTCGACTGGCCGGCCTACAAGCCGCATTCAATGGCTTCCGCGCTGTATCGCCGGCATGCCGCCGAGGCGATCGAGCGCTGGACGCGCCATGTCGAGGAGAACTACGGCGACCGCATTTTCGGCTATGTCATCGGTGGCGGGCCCTGCGGCGAATGGTTCATGTGGTCGTGCTATTATTCCGATCCGGCCTACACCGGCGACTACTCGCCGGCGATGCTGCACTACTTCCGCGCCTGGCTGACACAAAAGTACGGCACTGATGCGGCGCTGCGACAGGCCTGGGCGTGCGCCGACGTCACGCGTGCCTCCGCGTGCGTGCCCTCCTGCGCCGAACGCTGCGACACGGGCACGCTGTCCGTGCGGCTGCCGTCGCACGGACGCCGGGTGATTGACTATGGCGAATGCCTCTCGGATGCGCTGGCAGACACGCTGCTGGCCTGGACCGCCGCGGCCAAGCGCGGCACGCAGCGGCACAAGGTCATCGGCACGTTCTACGGCTACACCTTCACCGTCACCGGCGCGTATTCCGTCCGCCGCGCGCAAGGCCGGATGCAGCGCGTGCTGGGCAGCGCCGACGTTGATTTCATCATCGCTCCCAGTCACTATGACAATCGCATGCTCGGCGGCGTGCATGGCACCCAGGTACCCGCGGCGACGGTCACGGCGCATGGCAAGGTGTACCTTGACGAGATCGACACCTCCACGCATCTGGCGGGCAAATTTCGCAAAGCCACTGCCGCGGTGCTGGCCACCACGCCCGGCGAAAGCGTTCAATTGCTCAGGCGCGACTGGGCGTGCAACTTCATCAACGGCCACGCCATGTGGTTCATGGACTTGGGGGGTGGCTGGTATTGCGATCCGGCGCTCCAGACGTTTGTCCGCCAGGCGCATGCGATTGACGCGCGCTGCTGCACGCGTCCCGCGGCGCGGCGCGTCGACATCGCGGTGGTCGTGGATGACCGCCTCTTCCACTACCTCGCCGAGAACTCGCCTTTGCTGAGCCCGGTGTTTCTGTATCAAGTCCTCTTTGAACTCGGCTATGTCGGCGCACCCTACGACGCGTACCTGCTGTCAGACATCTGCGCGCTGCCCGTGCCGGACTATCGCTTTTATCTGTTTCTCAGCCCCGTGGTGATGGACGCCGCTCAGGTCGCGGCGATTCACCAACGCCTGGCGCGCAATGGCGCCACCGTGCTGTGGACCGTCTGGCCTGGCTTCATCCGCGATGGCGACGCCGATCCGGCCCACACGGCCAACCTGATCAGCATGCGCGTCGAAGCGCGCCACGACGCAGTGCCGGCGCTGGTCACGCTGCTGGAGCACGCGGTGGTTCCGCGCCATCTCTGGCATACCGAGTACGGCTACGATCCCGATCACGATCTGCGTCTGGGCTGTGTGGCCGATGCGGTGGTCATCACCAACGCGCCGCGCGACAAGCACTTCTTCTCGCCGCAGTTGGTCGTCACGGACGCCGCGGCGCAGCGATTGGGCGTCACCCGCAGCGGTGATGTGGGCTTCGCGCTCAAGCAGCAGCCGGGTTGGACATCGGTCTTCTCCATGGCCCCGGCCGTGCCGTGCGGCGTCCTGCGCATGCTGGCGCGCCAGGCGGGCGTTCACATTTATTCCGATCAGGACGATGTGGTTTATGCCAATGAATCCTTCGTCGCACTCCACGCCACTACGTCCGGGCCGCGCATCCTGACATTGCCACAGCCGCGCACGGTGGTGGACGCGTTCAGCGGCGCCGTGCTCGGCACGGGCACGCGCCAAATCACCTTGGCATCAGACAAGTACCAGACCCATATCCTCGAACTGCAGTGACGCCATGAACAGCACCTGGTCCATCGTTGAATCATCGTTTGATAGGGCGACCGCCAAGGCCTATGAAGGCCTGTTCACGCTGGGCAGCGAGCGGCTGCACGTGCGCGGCTCGTTTGAGGAACATCTGGCCGACGCGCCGCAGGATCGCGCCAGCGGCGGGGGCGACGCTCCGCCCGCGAAGGTCAAATGGGGAACGTTCGTGCCGGGCATTTTCGGCACGCATCCGTCATTGCGGCGGCAGATCGTCAACCTGCCCTTCTTCCTCGAACTCGCCCTGAACGTGCAGGGCGAGCGCCTGGACATGGGGCGCAGTCACATCAGCGAGTACTGTCGCACGCTTGATTTGCGCCGTGCAGTGTTGACGCGCACGCTGGTCTGGCATACCCGCGCCGGCGCGCTCGTGCGCCTGCGCTTCGAGCGCTTCGTCAGCGCGGCGCGGCCCGCGTTGTGCCTGCAACGGCTGTTCCTGTCGGCTAATCGCGCCGTGACCGTCACGGTACGCGGTGGCATTGACGCCCGCGTCACGTCCAATAATCATGACATGTTTGAACGGGTGACGCTGGCGCGGCATGCGGCCAACGGCATTGATTGCGTCGTGCGCACGAATCGCGGCGACACCATTGCAATGCGCACGGTGTTCGCCGCGCCGGCGGTGCCATGGCAGGTGGAACACGACGAGCGCTGCACGCGGCTGCGCACCGCGCTGCGGTTGCGGCCGGGCGCCGAGGTCGCGCTTGAAAAACGCACGGCGGTTTGCACCAGCCGCGATCGCGCGCCCAGCACGGTCGCCCGCGTCCTGGCGGACGCGGCGCGCATGGCCGGCGATGGATTGCTGGCCGAGCACACCGCCGCGTGGGAACGCCGCTGGCGCCGCGCGGATGTGGTCATCGAGGGCGACCCGCGGGCGCAGCGCGCCCTGCGCGTGAACCTCTATCACTTGCTGCGCGCATTGCCGCGTGGGGATGACCGCGTCGCCATCTGTGCCAAGGGCTATGCCGGCGAGCTCTATCAGGGTCTGTTTTTCTGGGACACGGAAATGTTCATGCTGCCGTTTTACCTGTACACCGATCCGGACAGCGCGCGCGCGCTGACCGACTTCCGCATCCAGGCCCTGCCCGGCGCGCAGCGTGTGGCCGCGCAGTACAAATACGCCGGCGCACGTTATCCATGGACCTCGGACGACCAGGGCGATGAATGCTGCGGCCCGTGGGTCTTCAAGGATCACCAGGTGCATGTCACCGCCGATGTCGTCTACGGTTTGGTGCATTATGCGCGCGCAACCAACACGCCGTGCTACCTGCGTGGCGCGGCCGCGCAGGTGCTGCTCGAAACTGCGCGTTACTGGCTCAGCCGGATTGACCGTCGCGTCGGCGACCCGCGTCCGCACTTGCTCGGCGTGATGGGCCCGGACGAGTTCACGCCGATGACCAGCAATAACAGTTACACCAACCGGCTCGTCGCCTTCGCGCTTACTGCGGCCGCCGCGGTCGGCCGCGCTGCCGGCGCACCGCCCGCCGAATGCCGCGCGTTTGCGCGCACCGCCGCCGCCCTGCCCATGCCCCGCGCGAAGGATGGCACACTGGTGCTGCAATGTGAGGAATTCGAGGGACTGGCTGCGGCGAACGTCAAGGCCTTGTGGAAAAACCGGCGGATCATGTTCTGCTGGCAGGTGCCGCAGGAGCGCATGTTTCGCAGCCAATGCACGAAGCAGGCGGATGTGCTCATGCTGATGGCGCTGTTCCCGCACGAATTCACGGCCAAGGAAATGCTGCGCGCCTGGAACTACTATCTGCCGTTGACCACCCATGATTCATCGCTGTCCTTCGGCACGCATTGCAGCATTGCCGCCTGGCTCGGTTTGGAGGCGCAGGCTTATGAGTTTTGGCGTCGCAGCGCGGAACTGGACTTGAATGTCAAGAAAGGTAACGCGGAGGAAGGCATTCATATCGCCGCCGCCGGCAACACGTGGCAGGCCACCATTTTTGGTTTCGCCGGTGTGCTGAGTGCGATGCAGTCCGATATACTGACGATCACGCCGCATCTGCCGCAGCGGTGGAAACGGCTCGCCTTTCCGCTGGTCTGGCACGGCACACCCGTGCTGGTTGACATCACTCACGCCAGCGTGGCCGTGACCAACACCGGCACCGCGGCGTTGGCCGCAAACATCTGTGGCACACGCGCGACCATCGCGCCAGCACACTGCGTACGCGTGCCGCGCTGATCATTTCACACCCTGAGGAGAAGTACTGATGCAGACGACCTTCCAGGCAGCGCTGCGCGTGTTGCAGGACTGTGCCGGGCCGCGCGGCTTGACTGCCAGCGCCGGCGCACGCGGCTATCGCCAGGTATGGGGCCGCGACCTTGCCTTTGCCTTCATGGGCGCGGGCACGGCCGTCGGGCGCGAATTTCTTGAGACCGTGTTCAACAGCCAGGTGTCGCTGCTCAACGCGCAGAACCCGGCGGGCCTAATCCCCAACAACGTCAATGTCGACAATGGCGCGTGTGACTCGTGGTGCAATGGTTCAGCCGACGCATCGCTGTTTGCTGCGCTTACCCTCGACCGGCTGGCCACTCTCGAGCCTGTCTTCGGTGCGAAAATCAAACCGTTCTGGCCGCAACTAGTCAGAAGCTTTGGCTGGGTTGCCGGTCTTGATATCAACAACGACGGCCTGCCCGAAATCCCCGGCGCCGTTGACTGGAGCGACTTCTACTCGAATCGCGGCACGACGCTCTATCTCTGCGTTGTCCTGGCCATCTGCAACCGCGCCATGGCCCGCCTCGCGACCAAACTTGGCTATGACGCCCAGCCCTTCGCCGCCCACGCTGCCGCGCTCAAGGAACGCATCAATATCCGTTTCCGCGCCCGGCTGGATTGCGTTGATCAGGACCGCGCCTGGGCTTTTGCGCACGGCCTGCAATTTTGGGCGGCCGAGAAACTCACCCACGTCGGCACGTTCATGAATCTGCCGCATTACCTGCCGTGGGTGGACTATCGCGCCTGCGGTCATTATTTCGACACGCTCGGCAACGTCTTGGCCGTCCTGTCCGGCATTGCGGATGAAAGCTTCGCTGCGGAAATACTCGACTACGGCGAGATGGTCGGCATTGATCTGCCCTTTCCCTGCCGCGCGGTGGATCCGGTGGCGTATCCCGGTGGCCCGGACTGGATGGACATGTATCACAATTTCGGGTTGGGCCGGCCGCATCAATACGTCAATGGCGGCTGTTGGCCGTTCATCGGCGGATTGTGGGTGATCGCGCTGCAGCGGCTGGGCCGGCCGCAGGCGGCGCAACGGGTGCTGCGCGGGCTCGAACAAGCGGTGTGCGTGCCACGGGGCGAGGATGCCGCGCCGGATTTTGCGGAATGGCTACATGCCGTCAGCGGCCGGCCGGGCGGCCGAACCCGCCAGGCGTGGAGCGCCGGCGGCTATCTCGGCGCGTGCGCCGCGCTCCGCGAAGGCAACGACCCGTGGCAAGACTACCGCGTCGAATGAATTACCGCGTGAGCGCGCGTCTTCGCGTGGCGATGCCGACTGCGCCGGCCGCCAGCGCGGCCAACGTCGCCGGTTCCGGCACGACCTCGTCCCAGGTGTAAACCTCGATCTCGTCCAGGCAGAAGGTGTCGCCGATCTTGAGTTGGGCGCCAAACGGCTGCAGGATCAACGTCATGGTCACTGGCGGTGTGCGGAAGAAATTTGAGTTGAGCGTGAATTCGTACTCGCGCCACGTGTTGTCGAGCGTCAGCGTCTGGCGATGCTCGACGTTGTTGGTCCAGAACAGCCAGATCATGTCCAACCGGCTGAGGCCGGGGAAACCCGGCGCGGCAGGGAACTTTGCTTTGAGGCGCAAGCGCGTGGCTTGGCGCCAATTGGCGTCCGGGCTGACGTCGGGCTTGTAGGTTGAACTGACCCAGACGCCGCTGTTGACCAGCGTGGCGCGCAGGCAGCCTGCACCGGCGAACGGCGCATTGGTTTCCCAACTGACCGCCGCGCGGCTGCCGTTGCGGAAGCCCGCCAGCGACGAATCGTCGAAGCGATAGACCGTGACATAGCGCCAGGCGGAGGTCTGCACGTTGCCTTGATCAATCAAGGTCAGGGTCGGGCTGGTGATGGAAGCGGTGTTGCCGGCCTGGTCGCGAATGGTGAGGCGCAGGTGCGTGTTGGAATAGCTCTGGGGCAGACCCGCGACAAACCAGGCGTACGCGCCGGTCAGGCCATTGAACGCGGGCGCGATGATGGCGTAGCCCGGATTGAGGAAGTAGGCCAATGAAAAGTTGTTGCTGTCGAGGTGCGCGTCGGCGATGCCCGTGATGGTCCAGGCGGGCGTGTGGGTGGTGCCCTCAAGCCACATTTCGCCACCGGCCGGCATTGTAAATGCGGCACTGCCGGGGCTGGGTGGGGTGAGGTCAACGGTGAATGTGAACACCGGCGATGTGGCGCTCGCGCTGCTGCTGCCGGCGATGACGAACCAGGTGTGCGGGCTCTCGGCCAGTGGCGCGGTGGGCTGAAACTGCATGGCCGTGCCGACCGCAACCGGGGCGCTGTCGTCAATCACGATGCTGAAGTTTGTCGCCGAGGGCTCGTCGCAGGTCCATGTCAGCAGCGGCCGGTTTGTGGCGATGAAGGCGTTGTTGGCGGGCGCCAGCAAGGTGGGCGCCAGGCTGGCTGGTTTGGCCGTGATCACACGCAGTTCATCCATGTAGAGGGTCGCGCCGGACGCGCCGGTGAACAGCACCGCCGCCGACAATTCCACCTTGTCGCCAAAGAAGAGATTGCTGCTGAGCGGCATGAAGTATTCGTGCCAGCGATCGCCGGCCTGGATGAAGGGCGTGTTGCGGTAGAAATCGTTGCTGGTCGCGCCCTGCCATACGCGCCAGGTGAACTGCAGATAGATTTTCGAGCTGCCGGGCCAGCCGCTGGCGGGATTCAGCGCGATGATCAAGCCGACCGCATTCGACCAGTCGGCCATGGCGGTCACGTTGCGCTGGTACAGCAGTGAGCTCCAGAACGTGCTGGTGTTGCGCACGAGTTTGACGCAGTTGCCCTGGCGGGCCTTGGCGGTATCGAGCGTGGCCTGGTAGGAAGTGCCGAAGGTCCAGCCGTCCCAACCAGTGTCGTCGAATTTTGCCAGTGGCACATAGTTGCGCGAGCGCAGGTTCACGGTGCAGCTGCGGATCATGTTGGACAGGACCTCGAACATATTCGGATCGAGCACATTGCCGAGCCCGCCGCCGGCGTAATAAAATTGCCCGGTGATTGTGCGCAGCAGATAGTCGTTGATGCGCTCGTCGTGCAGGATCGGGCAGCGACGCTCGTCGAGCCCGGCGCTGTTGTGGAACCATAGCACGCAATCCACGGGCACCTCGCTGAAGCTGTAGTGTCCTGCCGCACTGGCGCTGGTCGTCGCGTACAGCGCACCGGTGTAGAGCAGGTCCACCTGCGCGTTGCCGATCACGTTGCCGCGGTAATCATACACGCCGCCGGCGATATTGCCTTTAAGGATCGGCGGCAGTGGATGCGCCGGGTCGGGCGCGAAGTAGATCGGACTGGTGATGCACTTGCGCGTGGCGACATTGTCGTTGACTTTGACAAGGTAGAACGCCCGCGCCGTCTCGGCCACGACGAGATTAGTTTCGAAACTGGTCTTGTTCGGCGTCCAGCTTTGGAGCACGCTCCCATTGCGGTACAGAGAAACATTGGCGAGTACGTCGCCCGGCTTGGGGTTGGCCCAGGCGCGGATGCGCAGGGTGTGGTTCGCGCCGTCTGCGGCGAGGGTGTCGCCGATGGTGATCGCGCCGTTGTCCGCGTCGAGGATCGCGAGCGCGCCACTGGAGGAGATGGTCTTGTTGGAGCGGCAGCCCCAGTCGATGACGACGTTCAAGTCGAAATTGGTCTTGGTGACCATGGGGCAGTAGATGAAGGTGTAGTTGCGCGACAGGGGACTGCTGCTGTAGAACGTGTCGTTTTCGCCAAATCCGGCGAACTGGTAGCCGCGGTTGTACAGGTTCAGGCACATCTGGAACGACGTGGTTTCATCGGCGCCCAGCATGGCCACGCCGCCGATTTTCACGCCGGTCAGCAGGTCGAACGGCAGATGTTTTGTAAACATGGCCGGCGAGGTCGCCGTCAAATGGGCCCAGATGCTGTAGACGTGGGCATTGTTCATCGCCCAGACGATCTCGTGATAGGGCGGCAATTCCAGCGAGGCGGAATCGGCGTATTCGGGCCAGTACCAGTTCTGCGGCGCTTCGCCGAGGTAGGCCTGCCACTTGTCGGCCTGGTCGTCGTAATAGCCCCACCAATTGTGAATGTAGCCGTCACCGTAGCCGGATTTGGTCGGGTAGGTGTTGGGATGCGGGTAGTCATTGTTGGGCGCCGTGCTCTTGCCGACCGACCAAAGGTGCCCGTAGCGGCCCTTGGCGTGTTCGTTGTTGTACCAGAGGTATAACGCATAAGGGTAATTGGTGTTGAAGTTGTTGCACGCGCCGCGCATGCCCGGGTCGGTCAGATAGTTGGTGCTGGTCACCGTGGTGTTGGTGGAGAGCGGGTCGCCCGCATTCTCAAAACGCCAGCCGCCGCACTGCCACCAGTCATAGCCCATGGCGCTCAGAAGCGTCGCCATGTACTCCATCGAAAGCAAGCCGCCATTGTGTTTCCAGAACGACTCGCCGCCGCGGCCAAGATGGTTGTGGTCGCCGCCGGCCCACCAGCCCAGCGCGGTCATGTCGACCCGCGGCGTTAGCGTGATCGTGATGTTGGTGCCCGCGGCCGGGACGAACACGGTGGTGTTGGTGTATTCGAACTCGTCGCCGTGCCAGGCTAGGATGTAGACGTTCGTTGGCGCCGCGCCGATCGATTGGCGCCAGGTTGGCCCGAAGGCGAACACGCCCAGCGGATCCGTCCAGCCCGAGCGGCTGTTGGGCAGAGGTCCGCCGCTGGCGTTGTGGTAGTGCATTTCGAGCACGGCCGGCATGGGCGCGCCGCTGCCGGCGTTGACAACGTTAATGTTCAGGTAAATGTCAGCGCCACGCACGCCAGCGGCCAGCGCCAGCAGCGCCAGCACCACGCGGACGCGCCGCACGGGCGTCGGTGAGGCGAGCGACCGCGCGCAACAACGCGCGAGCACCGCGGCAGCATGCCTTCCCCAACAATTCATAACGGCTCCTGATTTGGTCATGTGACAAACGGCATTATTACGTAATATAGCATGAATCCGTCCACCGTGCAATACCGGCGTTGCATGCAAATCCGGTGATGGTGTGACCCTGGCGCGACCAGCGTCACCGCGCCGGTGGGCTGGATGCGCGCAAACGACGCACGTCACGCGGCGGTGCGGCGGCGCGCGCAGAGGTAGACAACGCCGGCCGTCAGCGCGGCCAGTGCCGCCGGTTCCGGCACGACTTCATCCCAGGTGAAAATTTCGATTTCGTCCAGCCAGAATTGCTCGCCGCTGGCCGGTTGCGAGCCGAACGGCTGCAGAATCATATTCATGACGACCGGCGGCGTTTGGAAGAAATTCGAATTGAGGGTAAACTCGTAAGCGTCCCAGGCATTGTCCAGCGTGAGCATCTGGCGGTGTTCGACATTGTTCGTCCCAAAGAAATAAATCATGTCGAGGCGGGTCAAGCCGGGCGCACCGAACGCAGGTGGGAATTTGGCGTGCAGGCGCAGCTTGGTGGCCTGCTGCCAGTTCGCATCCGGGCTGATGTCGGACTTGTAGAAGCAGTGCATCCACGTGCTGCTGCTCGAGACCGTTCCCTTGAGGCAGCCGGCGCCCAAATACGGCGCGTTCGTGTCCCAACTGATCGTCACTTTACTGCCGCTCTGGAAGCCCGCCAGCGACGGATCGTCAAAGTGATAGACGGTCACATAGCGCCAGGCCGAGGTGCGCAAATCGCCCTGGTCAATCAGGTTGAACAACGGACTGGTGATGGAGGTTGTATTGCCGGCCTTGTCGCGGATGGCAAGCTTCAGGTGTGTATTCGAGTACGTCTGCGGGATGCCGGCAATGTACCATGCGTAGGTACCCATCAGGCCATTAAACGGATCAATAATAACGGCGTCGCCCGGGTTCTGCGTGTAGAACAGACCGAACCCGTTCGTGGCGAGATTCGCGTCGGCAATACCGGTAGTTGTCCATGCCGGGTTCTGCACCGAGCCTTCGTTCCACGTAACGCCGCCAGCCGGGGCGATGAAGACCGCACTGCCAGGACTGGGAGGCGTGACATCCACTGTAAATGTGTTGGTCTGCGACGTGGCACTGCCGGACGTGGCATAGGCGACGACGCTCCATGCATGCAAGCTTTCCGCCAGTGGCGCGGGGACTTGATACTGCCGGGCCAGGCCGGCCGCAATCGGCGCGCCGCCGTCAATGATCACATTGAAGTTTGTGACCGTGGGCTGATCGCATTGCCAGGCCAGCAGCGGCTGGTTGGTGGCAATGAACGCGCCGTTGGCCGGCAGCAGCAGCGTGGGTGTCAGACTCGGCGCTTGCGGCACGATCAGGCGCAATTCGTCCATGTAAAGCACGGCGCCGCTGCCGCCCGAGCCGGGATTGATCAGGAAGCTCGCCCACATTTCGATCCGGTCGCCGAAGAAAAGATTGCTGTTGAGCGGGATGTAATTGTCATACCAATGGTCGCCGGGCGGGATGTACTGGGTGTTGCGGTAGAACTCGTTGCTGGTGGCGCCATTCCAGACCCGCCAGCGGAACTCGATCCAAATCCGGTTGCCGCCCGGCAGCCCGCTGGCGCCGTTCAACGCGACCATCATGCCGACCGCGTTCGACCAATTGCCCAGCCCGCTCACGTCGCGGGCATACATGAACGAGTTCCAGGCATTGGCGTTCTGCTTCACCAGTTTCACGCAGTTGCCCTGGCGCGCCTTGGTGGTTTCGAGCGACGGCGTGAAGGCGCTGCTGAAGGTCCAGCCATCCCAACTCGTGTCGTCAAACGTGGCGAGCGGCACGTAATTCCTCGAGCGCACATTCACCGTGCAGTTCTTGATCATGTTCGACATGACACTGTACATGTTCGGATCAAGCACGCCGCCAAGGCCGCCGCCGGCGAAGTAATACTGGCCGGTAATCGTGCGCAGCATGTAGTCGTTCATGGTCTCGTCGTGCAGAATCGGGCAGCGGCGCTCATCCAGGCCGGCGCCGTTGTGGAAGTACAGGACGCAATCAGCGGGTACGTTGGTGAAGCGGTAGTTGCCGGCGGCATCGCCCAGCGTGGTGGCATAGACCGCGCCAGTGTATAACAGGTCAACTTGCACGCCTGGCACGATGTTGGCGCGGTAATCGTAGATGCCGCCGGCGATGTTCGCCTTGACGACGGGCACCAAGGGGTTCTGCGGGTCGGGCACGAAGTAGATCGGACTGGTGATGCACTTGCGCGCGGCGTTGTTATCATTGGCGCGCAGGAGATAATAAGCACGGGATGTTTCCGCCACGACGACACTTGTTTCAAAGGCGATCGTGTTGGGCGTCCAGGACTGCAGTACAGTGCCATTGCGATACAAGGACACATTGGCCAGCAGGTCGCCCGGCTTGGGATTGGCCCAGGCGCGGATGCGCAGAGTGTGGTTGGAGCCGTTGGCCGCGACGTTGTCGCCGATGGTGATCGCGCCACCGTCCGCGTCCAGGATCGCGAGCGCGCCGCTGGATGAAATCGTCTTGTTGGAGCGGCAGCCCCAGTCCATGACCGTGTTCAGGTTGAAATTCGTCTTGGTGACGACCGGGCAGTAGATAAAGGTGTAATTGCGCGGGAAGGTGGCGGCGTCATAGGCCGTGTCGTTCTCGCCGAAGCCGGCGAATTGGTAGCCGCGGTTGTAGGCATCGAGGCACATTTGGAACGAGGTGGCCTCGTCCGCGCCGATCATCGCCACGCCACCGAACTTGACCCCCGTGAGCAGGTCGAACGGCAGCAGTTTGGTGTAGATAGGCGGATAGGACTGGGTCAGGTGGGCCCAGATCGAGTAGACATGCGCATTGTTCAAGGCCCAGATGGTCTCATGGTACGGCGGGAGTTCAAGGCCGCCGGAGTCGGCGTACGGCGGCCAATACCAGTCCGCCGGCGCGGAGCCCAAGCCGTATTGCCACAGATCCATCTTGTCATCGTAGCCCGCCCACCAATTGTGCCATAAGTCGTCGCCGTAACCGGAGAGCGGCGGGAAGGTTTTGGGATACGGATAGTCGCCGTTTGGTGCAGTGCTCGCGCCGACCGTCCAGAAGTGGCCGTAGCGTGTCTTGGCCTGTTCGTTGGCGTACCACAGGTGCAGCGCATCCGCGTACGTGCTGTTGAAATTGTTGCAGGCCGCGCGGAGGCCCGCGTCGGCGTAATACATGACCGTTCTGACCGTGGCATTGTCCGAGAGCGGATTGCCGGCATTCTCGATTTCCCAGCCGCCGTCAACGCCGCACTGCCACCAATCATAGCCCAAAGCGCTGAGCACGGTGGCCATATATTCCATGGAGAGGAGGCCGCCGTTGTGTTTCCAGGGCATCTTGCCACTGCGGCCGAGATGGTTGTGGTCGCCGCCGGCCCACCAACCGAGCGCGCTCATGTCCACACGCGGGGTGAGCGCGATGGTGATGTTCGTTCCAGTGGCGGGGACGGCGACGGTCATGGTAGCGTACTCGAACTCATCGCCGTTGTACGCCTGAATCCAGATCGTGGCGGGCGTGGTGCCAATCGGCTGGTGCCAGGTGGGGCCGAAGGCAAATACGCCTTGCGGATCCGTCCAGCCGGCATCGCCGTTCGGCAGGAAGGCGCCGCCGGAGTTGTTGTAGCGCATCTCAAGCACGGCCGGCATGGGCGAACCGTTGGCGGCATTGAGCACGTTGACGTGCAGGTAGATGTTCGAGTCGGGCGGCGGCGGCAGGACTTGATAGGTGACCAAATCCCAGACCGGGCCTTTGTGTTCGGTGGACGGCGCGCCGTCCAGAAGTGCCATGGAAACAAGGCCGCACTGGCCTGGCCCCGCCAGCGCCGCATCCATACTGGAGATTTCCGCGAGTTGCGCCCCGTTGTACAAATCGCGCAGGCGCACAATCAATTCCGTACCGTAGCATTGCAGTTCAACGCGATAGTTCCGCCACGCCAGCAACGCGCCCGGATTCTGCTCGGCGAGCACGGTCGTCACACCTGCCACGCGCTTCAGCAGACGCACGCGCCATGTGTCCACCGCCGTCGCGCCGAACACGGCTGCGTAGTAATTTTGATTGGTGTCCATGCGCGCGCCAACGCCCTCGAAATGACCCGCCCACGAGCGGCACTGCACGTTGCAAAAGACAAATGCGTCGGTCAACATGGTGGCGTTGGTCTGATCAAAAAACACGCCGAAATCATTGATGACCCGGGTCGCGTCCCAATCCGTGCGGTTGGTCTGCACATACGGCACGACATAGCCGTCGTTGGAGTGCATGCCGTTATTGGCATAGATGCCCCATTCAAGCCCGCCATAGACGGGATTGCCGACCGAATAATATTTGTAGAACGACGCGATGCTCGCGCTGGTCGGAAACGAGTTGGAATACACCAGGGGGCCGATTTGCGCTGCCGCCTGCGCGGACGGCAAATACAACGCCAGTGCGAGGAAACTTGCGCAAAGGAGTGAAATCAAGCGGGTCATAAGGGTCGTGCCATCCTGGGAGTGAATACTAAAAACAATTTCTACACCAAACCTCAGAAAAAATGAGCGCGGCGCCCTTGCCCGGTAATCGGTAATCAGTGGTCAGTAGTTGGTGCGGCATCGACAACCGATCGCCGAATGGCACCGGCTCCCGCTTGGCAGCGGCATGGTGCATCAGTAGTCAGTGCATCGGTGCGCCGGTTTCTGCAACCTAACACCTTTCGACCTTATCAACCTGCGCCGCCGCGCTGCGTCAGCTTCGGCGCCCGCGCAGCAGCGCCACCATGCCGACCAGCACGCTGACGGCCCACGGCTCGGGAATCATCGGCGGCAAGACCGCACCGATACCTGCACCACCATAACCACTCATCAGGTAGTCGTATTCTGGCGCGCTGCTGACCTTGGGCCGCAGGAAATCAGGGCTGGACGGGTCCAGACTGGCAAACTTGATGTCGTAATTGGTCGAGTGCGTGCTGACATATATGGAAAAACCGGCGTTGGTCAGGTCGCTTTGGCCCGACCAGACCGTGTAGTCATGCAGGTTGTATGACGTGGCTGCCGCAAAAAACGCGGGCAGGCTCGCCTGCGTCGGCGCTTTGACAATAATGTTGTTGTAGAATTGGTTGATCGAAGCGCCGGCCACGTTGGTCGTGATCATCGCAAAGCCAAAGAAGGTGTTGTTCATGAACACGTCGTACTGTTGCCCGTTCTCATTTGCTGCGCGCCGGGCGGTGAGCGCTGCAAAGGGCGTGTAATTGGTATTGTTGAAAAAACAGTTGTAGGATACATCGTAACTACATGGCTGCCAACCATTTCTGGAAAAAGGACTGTACATGCCATTTTGATCGGTTTGGGCCAGGCAGTTGATAAAAAGATTGGACACAAATGACAAGCGGTAGCTTTGCGAGCCGGAATTGCCGGTGATGACCACGCCTTCATATTGGCTGACCACATTGTGCGCGAATGTCAAGCCGCCGACGGCCGCACCGTCACAACTTAACAAGTACATCCGGTAATCAGGCTGCATCGTTGCCGCATTGCGCGCAATGTTGAGAAACTGGCAGCCACGAATCGTCCAGCCCAGGCAGGTGCCCGCGGCGCTTATGCCGCCGTGCTGCCGCCAATCGCCGCTGGCGGCGGTCATGAGTGTTTCCAAGGTGCAGTTAACGATCGTGACGGTGCGCGCGCCACTAACGAGGATATGCCAGATAGTGCCGTCGGTGTTGTTGTTGCAGGCGAAGCGCAAGTTGGTGAGCGTGCAGTTATCTGCCCCAGTGAGGGTGAGGCCCGTGGTCGTCCCGCTCTGCTCGCGGTTGGTGATGCTCGCCATGCCCGCGCCGTAACTGGTCATGAGGATGCGTGCAACATTGATGGCGCCTGGGCCGGTAAAAGAATCCGCGCCATTCAGGTACACGTTGTCGCCCGCAGCCAGCGCGGCACAGACGGCGACGAGATTCTGCGTGGGCGAGCCGGAGGTCAGGCCGTCGCCGGTGCCGGCGGCGGAGACATACCAGTCACGCGCCACGGCGGGCAGTGAGAGCAGGAGGGTGAGGGCCAGGATGACGGGCGTGTGGATCGCTTTCATGGGGTTGTTCCTTGGCTGAGCTATGGGCGACGTGTGACGCCCAATAATAAACGCGTTTATTCAATATAGCATATTTGCGCTGCAATGTCAAGCGCAGTTCGAAATCTCTTCCGGCAACAAGCCACTCTGCGGGGTCCAGCCGCGCCGACTTGCACTGCCGCCTGCAAAACTTAGCTTGGCGGCTGCGCGTCAGCGGCGGCGGCCACGCAACAGTGCCACGGCGCCCAAACAACACCCCAAGAGCAATGGCTCGGGTACCGGATTGACCGCGCCGATGAAGCCGTCCTCATAACCATGGACCGCCGCCGCCACGGTGGGGCGCAGGAAGGTGCTGTTGCCGGGATCGAGGCTGGCAAACAGCGGATCCAACAACGGATTGCTGGCGATGAACACGGTTGACGTGCCATAAAATTGATTGGTGAACGCTTGGAATGGATCCCAGATGTTTGAGTAAACAATACCGCTGCCGATGCCGTTGACCACGCTCCAGAAGCCGGTCTGGGCGTTCGCATTACAGGCGATCAGAATATTATTGTACCAGTCCAAGGTTTGGACGATCTCGGCGCCGCTGTTGATCAGGCACGCGGCGCCCAAACCGTAGAATGTATTGTTGTGGATTTTCCCGTCATTGAAACCGCGATCAAGCATGAATGCGGCATAGCGAGTGCTGTTGGTCATGTCGGGGAAACCATTATAAATAATATTCCACGCAAATTCACCGCCCGCAAGTCCTTGATAGCCAACTTTCACCAGTCCGCCGGCAGTGCCACCTTCGAATTTTTGCCAGTTGATAGCACCGTAGCAGCGGTACAGCTTGTTGCTCAGTACCATCACATCGCGGTTGAATGGCCCGCCTTGGAAACTGACAAACCCCTCATAATTGCTGACCGTGTTGTTGATCAGCCGCAACGGCACGCAGCCCATCGCGGTGATGGTGGGGTGACGATAGTCGTAGCCGGCACCGCCGCTGTAACGCAGATCGCGGAACAAGCTGTTGATGATCGTCATGTTGGTGTGCGCGCTGTTGTGCATGACGATGAACGCATTACCGTTCCAATGTCCACCGGGCCAGTCGAAATGCCGGAAGGTGCAGTTCTTGATCGTGATGTTACTGACGAGGCTGCCGAGATAGATCGTGCGATAGCCCTGCGCGCCGAGGTTGAGGTCGTTGTAGCGAAGCTCGATGTTGTCAAACGTGGTGCCGCTGGCGCCACTTGTGAGGTTCAGTAATTGGCCGTTGACTGGCGTGGTGGTGTTGCTGACAATGCCCTGGCCGGTGCCGTACGACTGAATCGTCAGTGTGACATTGGCGGTGAGCGAGTTGCCGGCAAAGCCGAAGCCATCGCCGCCATTGAGGTAAATGGCATCGTTGGCAGCGACGGCATTCAGCACGGCGGCCAAGTCTTGCGTCGGTGAGCCGGAGGTCAGGCCATCGCCGGTACCAACCGCGGAGACGTACCAGTCGCGCGCAAAAGCGGGCACTGCGAGCAAGAGGGCGAGGGCCAGGATGAAGGTCAGGCGGATCGCTTTCATCTGTTTGTTCCTTGCTGTAAGCTATGGGCGTCTGGTGGCGCCCGGTGATAAACGCGTGTATTTAGTATAGCATATTTGCGCCGCAAAGTCGCGCGGTTTGCATTCGTACTGAAATTACGATATAAAGGCGTGGCCAAACGCTGCCGCGCCACGGGCGGCGACCGCGGCCGGTGTGATTGCATCCGTGGCAGAACACCCCAGTCGCGCACGCCGCTTGACATCCGCGTGGTCTTGTGGTATAGTGGCCGCGCAGTGATAATCTGGTTTATTTGCTGTGGGTCGCGGCCACCCGCGCGGAGACGGTAATGAAAACAACCATTATGCCGACCGCCGGCGTCTTGCTCCTGCCGGGGGTGGCGCGCGCCGGCATGTGGCATGCGCACACCTATGTTTACAACCCGGCGTTGGCATGCCGCCGGGCGCAGCAACGCCCACGCCGTTAACGCGCAGGACACGTATTGTTTTTCATTGAACGGAGCACGGCAGCCATGCAGATTCTGTTGATACGTCACGCGGAAATGGACGGCGACCCATTTGTCTGCCCTCCGTCGCCAGTGCGCGGTTGTTTGTCGGAAAGCGCGGGCGTGCCGCAAGCGCAGCGCGCGCGCGCCGGGCTCACCGACGTGCCGATCGACCTGGCCTTGTCGTCACCCTACGGCCGTGCGCTGCAGACGGCTGAAATCGTGCTTGCGGGCCGGTGCGTGCCGCTCAAAGTGCTTGCGTTTCTGCGCGAATGGCAGCCGGACCGCGCGCTCGAGGCGCTCCCGGAAGCGCAGTACGAGCAACTGATTGAGCGCGACGCGCAACGGCATCCCGGGGAATGCTGGAAAACCGAGTTGGGCGAAGGCTGCTTTGACCTGTACGCGCGCATCTGCCCGCCGTTTCTGCAAGAACTCGCCGCGCTCGGCATCCACCATCGCCTGGGCGGGTTTGTGCTTGAGGAGCGGGCACGCGCCTTGTCCATCGCCGTATTCGCCCATGGCGGCACGCTGAACGTGCTGCTCAGCTTTCTGCTGGGTGTGCCGCCGTTCCCGCTCGCCACATTCGAGTTTGCGCTGACCGGCGTGGCGATGGTGAAATTCACCGAACGCTGCGGCATCAGCTATCCCACACTAGCCATCCCGCCGCCGCGTGCCAACGAGGTTGCCGCCGCGTGCGTGCCTGACCAGCGTGCGCATCCCGCCTGCACTGCGGAACACAAACATGACTTTGCCGCATCATAAGCGTGCCCGTTCCGGATGCTGCATGTCTCCGACGTTGTGGTGGCGTGTGCCATTTCTTGCCGGGTGGCAGGCGCGTTGGCACGGCTGCGACTAACTTCCCACCAAAGTCTCCCATGAACATTCTCATCACCGGCGGCACCGGCCTGATCAGCACGGCCATTACCCGCCAACTGCTCGCCCAGGGCCATGCGGTCACGCTTTACAACCGCGGCAAAACGCCCGCGCGCTTCCCCGCCGGCGCCACGTGCGTGCAGGGCGACCGGCGTGACTATCCCGCCTTCATCCAACAGCTGCGCCGTCTGCCGCGCTTTGACGCGGTGATCGAAATGATTTGCTTCACGCCGGAAGATGCGCGCAGTCTGATCGCCGCGTTGCGCGGTCGCACCGACCAACTGATCTTCTGCAGCACGGTGGATGTCTACGCCCGGCCGATCACGCAGTTTCCCATTCGCGAAGATGCCGCGACCGGCGGCGTGAGCGACTACGGCCGGAAAAAATCGGTCTGCGAAGCACTGCTGCTCGAGGCGCACCAGCGCGGCGACCTGCCGGTCACGATCATGCGGCCCGCCCAAACGTATGGTGAAGGCGGCGTCATCATCCATTCGCTGGGCTGGTCAACGTCCTTTATTGACCGCATGCGCAAAGGCAAACCGCTGATTGTCCACGGCGACGGTCAGAGTCTCTGGGTCGCCTGCCACATTGACGATGCCGCTGCGGCGTTCATCGGCGCACTGGGCAATCCGCGCACGCACGGCCGCTGCTACAATGTCACCGGCGATGATTGGATGACGTGGAACACGTACCACGAGCGCGTGGCTGAAGCCTTGGGGGTTGCCCTGCCGCAACTGGTGCACATTCCCACCGATCTGCTGGTTCGCGTCGCGCCGCAGCGCGCCAGTGTCTGCGCCACCAATTTCCAGTTCGTCAACATTTTCGACCTCGGCGCGGCCCGCGCCGAGCTGAACTTCAAGCCCCGCATTTCATTCGTGGAAGGCGTGCGCCGCACAGTCGCTTGGCTGGATGCACACGACCGCATTGAAGATTGTGCGCTGGATGGCTTTTACGACCAGCTCGTCAGCGCGTGGCTGCGCGCCGGCGCTGACATGGCCGCCAGCCTGCACGAACCGAACTGACCGAGTCACCCCGCCGCCAGTTCCCGGCCGAGCAGCTCCGGATTCGGGAAGACCGTCATCGGCACGGTGCTCATGGCGCGCACGCGACCAGCACATTCCTCGTGGCGATGTTTATGTGAACAAGTGAGAACGGTAGCCGCGGGTTACTTCCGCCGGTACGTTGCCGCGGCGCGTTTGGCCGCGACGACGGCGCGCAGTTCACCTTGCTCGCGCGTGCGTTTCTGCGCTTGTTCATACGCGGCGAGCGCGGCGAGATTGTCCTGCACTTTCCGAAATGCGGCGCTCATGGCCTTCATCGCCGCCGGTGCGGGCCGGTAATAACTGACCATGAACACTTCAAACGAGTGATTGACCTTGTGTGCGCAGCCCGGCAGTTTCGCCGCGGCATAGTCCGTCTTCGCCGCCTTCAAGCTGGGCAGCCAGAACGGCACGGGGCCGGTGTAGCCCTTCCATTGCAGCCGCCGCCAATGGTGAATCGCATCCGGCACATATGGCCATGCGCCGACACCCTCGGCGATCAGCGCCTTGCAGAATGTCTCGCGCGTGATGCCCGCAGCCTCCGGGCGGAAATTCATCGTCGCGTAATAACAGGCCGAGAGGAATCCCGGCTTGCATTTCGGGAAGTCAATCAAATCGCAGCCTTCAAGCGCCGCGTGCAGAATCGCGACGTTCTCCTGCCGCGCTTTGACCTGCTCATCCAGCCGCTGGAATTGGCCCGGAAACAACGCCGCGATGATCGGACTCAAGCGGAATGTGTACACCAGGCTGTCGACCGACTGCTTGTACGCCGCGGGGAAGCCCGGCTCGGCGCTGCGGCCGTAGTGCTGGCACATCATCGCCGCTTTCCAAAACACATCCTTGTGCGGTGTCAGCAGATAACCCGCCTCGGCTGTCGCGAGCAGTTTGCCGCCCATGCAACTGAAGCCCGCGGCATCCGAGAAGTTGCCGACCACCGTGCCGTTGATCGTCGCGCCATGCGCGTGACTCGCGTCCTCGATCACGCGCAGGTTGTGCCGCTTGGCGATGCGATTGATCGCCGGCATGTCCGCCGGCTGGCCGAAGATGTGGACCAGCAGAATCGCTTTCGTTTTCCTGGTGATGGCCGCTGCAATCTTGGCCGGGTCGAGCAGCCCGCTGAGCGGATCAATATCGGCAAACACCGGAATCGCGCCGACGGCAAGAATGCACGAGGTCGAAGCGCCCCACGAGTACGGCGTGGTGATGACTTCATCGCCCGGGCCGATCTCCAGGCCCATCAAGGCGCACATCAGCGCCGCATGACCCGAATTCAACAGCAGCGCATGCCGGCCGCCGTGATAGGCACTGATGACGTCCTCGGCCTTGGCAATGGTGGCATTGGTGCGGCCCAAGCCGACCGTCTCACCGCGTTCCAGCAGGCGCGTCACCGCGCGAATGCTGGCGGCGTCAAACAGCGGAAATTGTCGTTTGGCGTGCTGTGCAATTGGTGTGCCGCCCAGCAGTGCAAGTGTGGTTTTACGCATGTGTTTTCCTTTTGTTTAGACTCTGCCTGAGACCGGCCAACAGGGACGTCCACAGCAGGAGTGCTGTTGGCTCCGGCAGGATGACGAACGCGGCGGTCGTGCCGGTCACGGAATGGCCAAACGCGTCGCCAATGATGATGCGCAACTGCGCGTTCGACTCTGCGACCGGCAATGATGGCACCTGCCATGACTGCGCGCCACTGTTCGCCAGTCCGGCGGCGAACGGCTGCCAGGCATTGGTGTAAAAAGCGAGCAATGAAATATTCGTCACCGGCTCATCGTCCACGATGTTCTCTGTCAACCAGCGCACCGTGTACGGGCCGGCAAGCAGCGGGCTGGCCGGGGTGTTGAGCGCCATGCGGTTGGTGTGCACGTTCGAATACAGCGTCGGCGGGATGTCAAGATATGTCCGCGCGCTGACGGCCGTCGTCTCAATACCCGAGCCGTTTTTGAAGGTCGCATAGACCGCCACGGGGCCGCAGGCGTAGGGGAGGGTCCAGGCCACGCTGGCCGCGTAATTCGTCCAGCGACTGAAACTGGCGGGCATGCGCGTGTGATGAATGATCATTGCCGCTGCGCCCGGGCAGTTGAGATTCAGGGTGATGCTGCGGTTGCGGTAATCGAGGCGGCCGGGATTGTTGCTGATGGCGACCGACGCGGCCGTGTGCCACACGGGTTTGGCGATGGCGGCGGCCCAAGTGTTGCCGACTTTGGTCTTGCTGATGATGAGATCGCTTAGGTACACGCCTTGCATCCATTGAAACTGGTTCCAGAGCGGGCCGACTTCGATGCCGGACCACTTGTCGCGGCCACCGTTGACGCGGTTTTCGCCGAAGTAAAAATGCGCGGCGCTGGCGCGCGTGCTTTCGCTGGCTGTAAAATAAAGGTCTGGTGCGTAGTAGGCGCTGTCGGCCGTCGGATCGTCGGCGCGGCCAAGATACAGGCCGATGCCGTTACTGGCGCCTTTGGTCGAGCGAATCTCGAGTTCCATGTAATACCACACATCGCGCGTCAACGGCGCATAGCCGCCATGCATTTGACCGCCGTTCATCTGGGTTTCGTCGCCCAGGATGACCTCGGCAGTGTCGCTCGTACCGTAGAAGGTGCCGTACCAAAACAGATTATAGTCCGCCATGTTGACACGGTGCTCGTCGTGGCCTTCCTGCCAGTTGCCGCTTTGCAGCGATGCGCCGACCGGCTTGCGATTGGGATAATGTGCGCGGAACAGATCCAGCGCGCCCGGAATCCAGGTCGGCACCGGATCCGTGTCCGGATACAGCGCGCAGCCCGTGCCGTCCGCGGCGATGGCTTGCGTATGCCCGTACACGCGCATGCCGCGCACGACCGAGCCGAATTGCGGATCGCCAATACCAAACATGATTTCCCGCGTGTGCGGATTGCCGAGTGCCACCTGCAGCACGTTGGCCTGCTGTGCGAGATAGCCGCCGCTGCGCATGTATTTATTGCCGTCCTGCCACACCGTCAACGGGTCGTCGGTTAATTCCGTGTAATGGAAGGTCCAGTGCTGGTCAACTTTGAAATAAAAGCGCACAAACGCCAACGGGCTGGCGCCGAAGGGCGTGACGTTGCCGCGCCGCGTCAAGCCAAGCAGATCGCGGTGTCCATCCTCGTAACTCCCGCCGCCGCTGCGCGTTTTGAACATCAGTGCGTTGCTGTGGATGCTGTCCGTGACCGGCTCGATCTCCGGATACACCTCGGGAGTGCCGTCGGGTTTGCGGTAGACATAACTGGTCCAATCGCCGGCCGTGTTGTACACGTTCGATTCGAAGTCGTCCTGCACGACCGTCCAGTACTTGCTGTAGCTGCGGTCGAAACAATCGGCAAACAGGGTCTGGCTCTCCGCCAGGGTTGCGCAAAAGCGCAATCCCGCGAGCGCCGGTGCAGGCCATACGCGGCTCTCGAAGGTCGGGCGTAGCACCGCCGGGTCGGGAAAGGTTGTGCGATTCGTGTGCGTCACCAGCAACGCGCCGTCCACGTAATAGTTGATCGCGTTGGTCTGCCAGTCGACGGTGAAGTCGGCCCAGACGCCAATGGCATACGCAGACCAATCGGCGCCGAGCGGCGTCTTCTCGAAGGTAGCCGCCGGCCCGCTGCTGTAGGCATACAGCGTGCCGCTCTCGTTCAAAAAACCGACGCGGTTGCTCAACGATGCCGTGAACGCGTCCTTGGCCAGCCCGATGAATCCGTTTGCCAGGTTGTTGAACTGGTACTGCGCCGACATCACGGCATACTCCGTGTTTGGCCCGTACGGCCCGTGGCGCGGAATGCGGGCGATCGTCGGGTTGCCGGTGAACGTCTCGTAGCGCGAGTTGTTGCTATAATTCCACGGCATCGGGCAGGCCGCGCTGCCGGCTTCGAGTTGCCACAAGGTCGGGTTGATGTTCTCGGTGTTGCCGCCGCCCGTTCGCCCGTTGAAATATATATGGTCGTCCAGCGCATACGGCCGGACCTTGCTGCCGTAGGCCACGCGGTAGACGATGCACGTCGCGCTGGCCGGCCCGGCGCTGCCGCGCACGATCGCGCGCAAATTCTGCTGCGGAATGCCGTTGGTGAATTCCGCAAAGACGCCCTCACCGTTGAAGATCCGCAGGCGGTTCGCCCGCCAGTCAAACCCGATGCAGACGTTGATGCGCGTCATTTGCGTCGCGTCCACCCAGGCTGTCACATTGCTCACTGCGCCGGCGTAGCACAGCGCCCGCGCCCAAGCGCCCGACACTGACCAGCCCATACCCTCCGCGCCGTCGGGCGATTGCAGGAAGATGCCGCCGGCATCGTTCGTGCCCAGATCGGTCCAGTTCACCACAAATTCCCACTGGCCCGTGCCATAGACGTTGCTGCTCTCGAGCGAACCCGGATTGGCGCACGGAATGTGGCAGCGGCGGTAGGCCGCGATGACCGCCCCGTTCGTGGTCCACAGCGCGGGATTGTAGCTGTTCAGGTACACGTTGGTGTCGAGCCCATAGCTGCCCAGGGCATTCGTCGCCTGCGAATACTTCGGTTCGGCCGACCAGATGCCGCCGGTGTGCAACGCCAACAGCCGGGTGCCCGCCACCTGTTGGTCAAACGTTTCAGTAAACGCGCTGCCGGCAAGGCCGTGCGCACGCGCACAGAGGGCAAGGCCGGCCAGCAGCACCCATGTCCCAGGTAGTTGAACGAAACGCATAGACTTGCTCTTCTATTGATCAACCAGTTTATTATACTATGCCGTGGCCTACCTGTCACATGGCAAGAACCAGGCAAACAAGCCCGGCAAGACACGGGCTCCCTGTCAACTATAGCACTATTGCCGGATGGTGTCAATGGCGGATATGATAAACCGGTTAACACTTGACGCTTGACAACAGAAATGATACAGTAACGTATGAATGAACGAAATGACGACATGGTCTGTCGATGGCAAACGACACGGCTTGCCCATTGCGCAGCTGAGCGACATGGGAAGCATGTGATGAAGCATTTTGCTGTACTGCTGGCGCTCTGCTGCGCCTGTGCCGTATCCTATGGGACGGACTTGGTCTATGGCTTCGACACCGCCACCCTTGACGGCTTCTGGGCGCCGGACGCCGGTAGTGGTTCCACGATCGCGCAGAATTTCGACGCGCCGCAGGAAGGCGTGAGTTGCATGCGCTGTTCGTTCACCGGCGAATGGAGCACCATCTGCCGCAAGGATAATCTCGAGGCGGATTTCCCGGTCGGCGAATACAACACGATTATTTTTTCATGGCGCACTACGAACACCGGCTGGGTCATTGTCGGCGTGCGTCTCTCGGTGGACGGCGTGGAAAGCACGCTGGGCGAAGTGAGTACCTCGGGCAAACGCGACGGCCGGTGGCACGAGCAATCGTTCACCTGGACAAATGAGATCCCCATCACCGCGGCGGTGGAGCTGCGTTTCACGCTGCTGAACAATAATGAAGCGGGCTGTTTGGATATTGACAACATGCGTTTTGCCAACAGCTCCAATTTTGAGGATGTGGTGGCGTGGAGCATGGATTCCTCCTCGTTGGACAATGAGATTCAGAACTGGTTCGGCAACAACGCGCGCCTGTCCGTCAACACGACGATCCAGACCCAGGGCGCCGGCTGCGCTGAATGCGTGGTGGTGGGCTGTTCCGGCGGCAGCGGCAGCCAGTGGTACAATTTCATGAACCAGACGCTCGTGCAGGCGGTCAGCAATATCAACTGGAGCGTCGCGTCGCAGATGAAGTGGTGGTATCGCATCCCGACGGATGTCACCGGCTTTCAGTTTTTGTGGAACGCGACCTACGGCACCAACCCGGCCGTGCAATTCAACTACAACGCGCTGGTCAGCGACACGTGGTATCAGGCCACGATTGATCTGCCGGGCATGAGCAGCGACGGGCAACTGCTGCAGGTGCTTAACATGAATGCCTGGCTCGGTGCGGGCGATGCCTGGCCGGCGCTGTCCAACAAAGTGTTCTATATTGACGCGATCAGTTTCATGCAGGAGATTCCCGAACCAGTCGTGCTGCTGGGGGCGCTCGCGGCAGGCCTTCTGCTTGGCCGCCACCGCACAGGGAGGTGCTGATGCAACATGGCCTTTCCGCAATGACCTGGCCCGCCCGCTGCATCGCAAGCGCGTGCGCCGTACTGGTGTCCCACGCCGTGCTGGCGGTGGTGCCCATGGGCGTGGCGGTCGAGAGCGTTGAGTATTTGGCGGTGGGATTTTCCGGCGCCATCCCCGTGGCCCAGTTGCGCCTGACCAACAACTACCGCATCAGCAGCCCGACGGACCCGAACTACCTGGTTCCCCGCACGCCGCTGAAAGCCGGCCGGCGTAGTCAACTGCTGTCGTTCCCGCCCTATCCGAATTACTCGCTCTCGAACACCTGCGGGCACTGGGCGTATCTGCAGGCGCCCTTTGCGCTCCAGTCAGGCCACGCCTACACTGTGCGCGTGGACAACGTGAACGGCGCAACCACGAATGTCGTTGTGGCGTACGACGAGGACGCGACCATCAACCGCAACATCAAGCTGAACCAGGTCGGGTACCCGCCCGGCTCGGTCGCAAAGTTCGGCTACGTCGGCGGGTACCTTGGTGATCTTGGCGCCATGCCGCTCACCGGTGTGGCCACGGCGTATGTGTGCAACGCGTCCACGCATGCGGTTGCCCTAGCCGTGCCGATCACCGTGCGCGCCGCGCAAAGCAAGAGCTATTATTACATGGGCCACACTGAAACGGAACTGCAGATGACGGGCGAGAACGTCTCCCAGTTTAATTTTTCGGCGCTGACCACGCCGGGCAAGTACTATGCGCGCGTGCCGCGCCTGGGTCGGTCGTTCACGTTCGCGATTGACAGCAATGTCTACTACAACGTGCTCACGAACATCGTCAGCGCCATGTATCTGCAGCGCTGCGGCATCGTGGTCACAACGCCGTATTCATCCGTCTGCATGCACGGCATCTGCCACACGCAGGCAATGCAAATGACTAGCAGCAGCAATGTGGACGACTTTATCACGCCGGGGAGCGGCTTGGCGGGAAAGTACCTGCGCGCCGTGGGCGGGTATCACGACGCGGGCGACTATGATCGCCGAGTTTACCATATTCAAATTGTGCGCGATATTCTGGATTTGTACGCGATGCTGCCGCCGAGTTTCACGGATGGGCAGTTTCGCTTGCCCGATGCTGGCAACGGGGTGCCGGACGTGCTGGACGAGGCGTGGTGGGGCTTGAAGGTCTGGTTTGATCTGCAGGACACCAATGACGGCGGCGTCTATGCCGGCACCGAGCGTTTGGCTGAAGGCGGCATGCGGGAGCCGGCCGACGATTATCGCTTGGACTATTACGTGCGCACAAAGGCGGCGGTGAACAGCGCAGGGGCAGTGTATCACGCCGCGTGGTTCGCCGCCGCGGCGGCACAGATGGCGCGGTTGCTGCAACCGTTTGATGCAGCGCGGGCGCAGCTGGCATTGGATCGTGCGCGGCTGGCGTACACCTATGCGGTGGGCCATGGCATGACCGATGCGGACAAGGCCGATGCCGCGGCGGAACTGTTCTGTACGACGGGCGAGCTGCAGTACCAGCAGGCGTTTCTGGCGACGAGCACGCGCACGTCGTTTTCCATGGCGCTTTGCGCGCTGGCGAATGTTGACGCGGCAGCCAAGGCCACGTGCCGTGCCTACTGGATCGCGCAGGCGGACACGGCGCAGAGTTACACCGAAACATACAACAGTTACCGGCTGGCGCGCAACCCATTCCGACCGATCAGATACGGCGGCGGCAGCGGCGGCGGGCACGACATGTGGTCGCTGTGCAAGGGATACACACTGTCAAGCAACGCATTGTATCTGATCGCGGCGCAGCACAATGCGAATTTCATCCTGGGCTGCAATCCGCTCAACCGGTCGTGGATCACCGGTGTGGGATCCGTGGCGCCGGAGAATTTTCTGCACCGGCTGTTCATCATCGACCGTCTGGCCGGCCGCGGCAGCGTGCCGCCGCCCGGCTATCACGTCTACGGCCCGTTTGCGCAGGACACGGCCGCCAACACCGGCGGCACGCATGACGGAGCGTTCTGGACGAACTTGTATCCCGCCACGGTGGCCTACCCGAAGCATCGCGCTTATGTCGCCTCGGAGTGGATGCCCGGCATGAACGAATTCACCGTGCAAGAGACCATGGTGCCGAGTTACTGCCTGTTTGCGTTTCTGAATGGCATAGAACAGCCTGTGCCGCTGCCCGAGCCGGGGATTGCGCTGCTGGCCGCCATCGCCGTTGCGATATCCCGCGGGTTTGGCACGCGCCGCCGCGGCAGGTTACACCGCGGGTTGCGCACCACTGTTTTCTGAAAGCGGGGGATCGAGCACTGCCAGCAGCGCCGGATCGCGCAGCACTTCGTAGGCATAGATGTACATGCCGGCCGACCAGGACATGAAGCGCGAGCCCCACGGGCGCCCGTTCTCACCGTGGGCCCACTCCATGAACTGCCATTCCCCGGTTGTACCGAGCCGGTTAAACGCCGCCAGACCGGTTAGATGCTGCTCGGCCTCAGCCATGCGCCCGGCCTTGACATGGGCCGCCACGAAGAAGCCGCCGCAATGCGGCCAGCAGCCGCCGTTGTGGTAGTGGTGCGGCAGATTCAAATTGTAACTATAGTAGTAGTCGCGCCAATGTTCCGAGCCCTCCTGCACGGGCGGGTAGATCACGCGGGCCGGATAGGGCTCGTCCACGCCCGCGTCACGGAAATAGTCGAGGATGCGCCCGGTACGGTAGGCATCGCTCTGGCCCAGCACGATGGCCAGCGCATTCGCGATGACATCGCAGAAACTGCCGATGAAGCCGCGCGAGACGAACGCAAGATAGTGGCGCATCGGCCCGCGTGACTTGGCAAACAGGCGCAATGGTTCGAGGGCCGGCTGATGCTTTTGGGGCATGCGGGTCGGAATTTGTTCGAGCGTTTCGGGCACCCACAGCACTTGGTCGATCCGGCTCGTGACCTTGGCATGGTGCGCGCGAAACGCGGCGGCATCGGCGCGTTTGTTCAGCACATCGGCCAGCCGCGCCAGATGTTTCAGGGCGGCCTGATAGACCACATTGACAAACAGGGTCTGGCCGTGGTTTGACCACAAATCGTTCCAGTCATCCGACTCCTGCGACCAGACGCAATCGTCGGGCATGCGGCCATTGGCCTGCAGACAGCGCACGGCCCGCACCAGCGCGGGATACTGGCGCGCGATGAAGGCCCGGTCTTCCGTGTAATAGTAATACAGATAGTGCAGGATGATCACCCACGCGGTTGAGTCGAGCGTGCCGAAGTCGGCCTTGCCGGTGTCCGCATGCACGCAGGTGGGGATCATACCCGCCACATCCTGGTGCGTGGTCAGGGTGGTGAGCGTCGTTTTGAGCGCCTTGTACAAGAGTGTGTCCTTGAGCAGACACGCGCCGATGAACGTGATCGCCGAATCGCGCGCAAACACTTCGCGGTACCAATCGCGCGAGGCCAGCAGGCCGCGCGGCGTCAGATTGGCGCGCAGGATTTCCTCGGCCTTGGCGCGCGCAATGGTGGTAAGGTCGGGCGGCGCCGTCGCGCGGCGTGGCGGGCGACGCACTAAATTAACCGGTTTATCACCGGCAGCAGGCTTGACTTTCGCGCGGGTATGTGGTAACATGGGTATATGATGATGGTTACTTCAGTGTTTGTCTGGTTCGTGGTATAGTATGGCATCCCGCCGCCACAATGTCAAGCAATTCACTTTTATGGAACCCGCCATGCGCCACCTGCATAACCTGTGTCAGCTCTGTCCCGCCGTCCTGTTTGTTGCAGCCAGCCTGGCGCTTTCACCTGCGTGGGCGCTCACGTGGCAGCACGCGAATGCCGCCGATGCCAACACCATCGCGCTGTACCATTTCAACGAAACCAGCGGGACGGTGTCCTACGATGCCGCGGGCACGCGCAATCTCGCGCATCAATCCACCAACATGCCCTCGGCCTCTGCGCCGTCATGGCTGGCCACGCCATCCGGCCGGTACATCGTGTGTGGCAGCGGTGCCTCCGCGTTGTATAACACGTTTGATGTCGTCATCAATTGGACCAAGGGGCTGACGATCAGTTTCTGGATGCGGACATCCGACCAAGAGGGCCGGGCCGTCACGGCCGTTGACATGAGCCTCGGCGATGGCTGGCGGAACATGAATATGGTGGCATGGCGCACGGGTTGGAGCAATCCCATTACGCCAAGCATTCACGATATCAGTACCCTCTTCGACACCACGCCCGGACTCAACACCAAGATCCTTGACGGCGCATGGCATAACATCGCCATGACGTGGGATCCGGCTGACACGACCGCGCGGTTCTATATTGACAATGCCTTGATCACCAACTGGCCTGCGTCCGGCGGCGACGGACTGACGATGCCCTGCAAAATCGCGGTAGCCGCGGCGGTTGGCAACGCCGCGAGTTATTTCGCCGGCGATATTGACGAGCTGCTCATTCAGAACAGCGTCATTGCCAATTTCTCCGACGGCTACGGCTCGGGCCCGACGAATCCAGTCCTCGCGCTCTCACCCAATGCCCTGACGTTTGCCGGCGAGGAAACGCAAAAGGTTTATCAAATCTCAAATGCGGGCGTCGGCACGCTGTACTGGACAAACACCATCACCGCCGGCGCTTCCTGGCTGTCTGTCACCCCCCTCACGGGCGCACAGGGACAACCGGTGACGGTCAACGTTGATCGAACCGCCCTTGCCTACGGCTCGCATACCGGCGCCGTTGCGGTTACCGCCAATGGCGAAATCCCGCAGGATTCCGTCACCGTGTATGTGCAACAGTCGCCGCCGCAGCTGGCCGTCACACCCTTGACGCTTGATTTTGGTGGCACGAGCACGTCAATGCCCGTGGAAATATGGAACGCCGGCGTGGGCACGGTCGCGTGGAACGCAGATCCGGGCGCGGCATGGCTCGGTGCGGCACCCGCGGCCGGCGTCGTGGGCATGAGCCACACGAATGTGATCATCACCGTCAATCGCGCGCTGCTTTCGACGTACACCATGTACACCGGCATGGTCACCTTTATTCCTTCGTATGGCGCGACCCAGGTGGTGACCGCCATCGTTTCGACGTATCCGACCACCGGCAACGCGCGCCTGCAAATTCACGCCACGCGTTCGGGCGTACCCGGCTTGACCTGTGTGCGCGGCATTGTGAAGAAAGCCGACGGCTCGTACGTGACCGGCAACGAATGGGGCAACTCAGGCTGGCCGGCCATCACCATGCGCGGCATTGCCTTCGCGCCCGACTCGGTCATCACCATACCGGTTGGCCGCACCGAGATCACGATTGGCAAAGGGCAGGACTACTGTCCGACCACGGTGGTCATGAACGCAGCCGTGCCTGATGCGCTCTACACGGTGGATGTCAACCTGCGCCCTATGCTCGACTTGTACCAGCGCGGCTGGCGCGGCGGCGATTCACACGACCATTATTTTCACGGCGAAGGCGAAATCATGCGCACGCCGACGCAAGTCTGGAAGTTCGCCTCGGCGGGCGGATTCGATTTTCTGTCCATGGGCGAGGATGCCTACGGTGCCAGCGCGCTCACGCGCCAGCAGATGTCCGATGCATGGACGCCATTCGACCGTTCCGAATGCATGATGTGGAATGGCAACGAGGAGCCAAAGAACTCTCTCGGACATTATGCCACGATCCTGTACGACCCATGGGCCGTGCGCAGCCCGCCGCCGTATTTCCTCGGCGTCCACGAAATCCACAAGCAGGGCGGCATCGCCTATCCCGTCCATCCGTTGCGCTTCTATCCAGGCCGCATCTGGGTGTCAAGCGGCTACACCAACTGGTTCTTCTACCCGAACAACAACCATTTGAAGGAATTCGCCCTCGATGTGCTCACCGGCCATATGATGGACGGCTACAGCGCGTGTTCCGACGAGGCCAGCGGCGCGCCAGTTCTGCCGGCATACTGCTCGGTGCTCAACTACGGGTACCGAATCCCACTGATGACCGACTCGGACTGCTGCTATGACAAACTCAACAACGGCAATCGCGCGCCGGGCACGTGGGTCGTGTATTATTACCTCGGGAGCAACACGCTCTGCCGCGCCTCGCTCTGCGACGCCATGCGCAAAGGGCGCATCATGGCCACCACGGGCCCGCTCGTCCTCTTCAGCATTGATGGCGCCATATCCGGCGACACGCTTCCCGCCGACGGCTCGAACCACACGGTTCGCATCGAGGCAAGTTACGCCTTCAACCCATGGACGCTTGCTACAAGCAACTTCGTCGGCAGTCAATCGTGCCGCGTTACCGAGATCGCGCTGTATCGCAATGGTTCATTACTGCAGGCGTGGACGCCGAACACGCCCAGCGCAGTGGTCACGCGCGTCATCAGCGAGACGGCGACCGGCGCGTATTATCTCGTGCGCGTGCTGGGTAACGACACGGTCTGGCAGGTCGGCTACGCCAGCCCCATCTATTTTGACAATGCGCCGCGGCCGCCGCGGCCCCGCACGTTCAATCCGCTCGTGCAAGGGCGTCTCTACGACGGTGTGACCGGCGCGGCGCTGACGGGCACAGTGGCGTGCACGCGCTACGGCAGCGAATACTGGCGCATCCCCACCGACGCGCAAGGATACTTTCAGGCCCGCGTGCCGATTGACGCCAGCGTGATCGCCCGCGACGCCCAAGGGCGCGAATTCGCCCAAGACATCATGCAATACGAACCCGCGTATCGTTTCATGAGCTATGTCAGCGACACCAATCTCGCGACGGGTAATGCGTATGTGCCGCAGTCAATCAAGGACTTCACGGACCTGGTTGGCACAATGCGCTGGGAATTCGCGATGGGCTCGCAACTCGCCGGCGCGTACATCCGGACCAATCTCCCGTCCGACGGCGTGATGGACAATTTCTCGATTATCTCGGCGCCGCCGGCGTTTCCGGGCAATACACGCACCGAAGTGGTCATGGTCATGTTCGACAAGACACAGGCGAGCGCGGGCGACACGATCAATTACGCATGCATCTACCGCCAGCCGCAAGGCGTTGCGCCCGTCGAGAGCCTCACGCTTGAGTTTTATGGCTATAATCCCGATTACCCGAGCAACTACAATCCGTTCCGGTTTATTGGCGGCCAAAGCGGCACAAGCGGCTACACATCGCTCGGCGGCGGGTTCTACCTGCGCAAAGGCTCTGTCACCATCCCGGCCTGGGTGCGCAACAGAACCGACTCGGACGGCGGCATCGAGGTGCGCGCCCAGGTGCGTCAAGCCGTGGGCGGCTACGCATATTATGAGCAATTTTACATGACCATCACTGTCGGTCCCACCAAACGGCAGTTGATAGTCAACACGGTGTGGGACGGCGTTCCCGGTTCATGGGGCGGCGTCGGCATCGGCCTGTGCGTGTTCAACCGTGACTGGTCGCAATTTGAGAAACGGTATGCCGATTACCGCACGCTCTCGGTTGCGCTCACGTTGAACGGTCAGCCGTTCACCATTTGCCCGACCAATAATGCCGCGCATTGCGCCGACGCGGACGACGCGGTCTTCTACGAGACCTTCTATTATGACGCGCAATGCGAGCCACAGTACCGCAACATTCCCGTGCGCGATCCGGTGCGCACGCAGCCGGCTTGGCCGGATTTCAGCACCGTGCCGGTGTACGATGTCAACCCCGATCCCGTGCCGCCGATTGCCGTCGCCATGGAGCCGCGCGACGACCAGCGCTTCACCACCAACGAAGTGGTGCAACTGTTCTGGCATGTCGAGGACATCAGTTCCGGCGCATCCAATGCGACCATCCTGCTGGACGGCAACCCGATCGCCGTGCGCACTACCCAGAATCCCATTCAGCCGTATCCGCCGCTTACGTCCGGGCAGCATCAGTGGCAGGTCATTGGCTGGGACAACGCCGGCAATTGCGCCACCAGCGCCGTCGCGACTTTTGTGGTTGAAATTCCCGAGCCGACCTTGTGCCTGAGCGGGCTTGCTGTGCTGCTGCTGCGCCAGCGCCGTTGATACACGACGCTTGTCTGGTGGCGCTCAGGACCTGGCTGAATTCGGCGACGCTGGACAGATGATGACCGCAAGCCCCGCCGTACACCGGTCAGCACATTGGCAACATTCATGTTTTCACGCTGCTTGACAATAGTTTCCGACGTGTAGTATCATTTTTAATGCGACTTGGGCGTGGGCCTTGTTGGATGCAGCCTAATTGTCGAGCGAAACCAGAGGGAAGCTGACATCATGAAACTCGCGATTCTACTGTTAGCCTTGATCCTGGCCAATTCTGCATATGCTCTTCGTCGGGCTCCTGAAAGACCTCAAGTTGTTGGCATACGCGTGGATCCTGCCAATCCTCTGCATGTGTTTGCCGTGCTGGAGCTGCGCAATCCCACGCGTTTTCATGTGCAGCTTCCAGCCAGACCGGTCGCGGAATCGCAAGACGGTGGCAGCATTTTTTCCTTGGCTGAGCGCAACATAATCCCACCATCATTTGTTGACTTGGCGCTCACGGGTTGTGTGCGCTATGTGCTGACGCCCAGCACAGAACGAACAACCGTGCAGGTATTGTGGCGATCCGATGACGGGGGATTGACGTGGAACGAAACCCAACTCAGAGACTACATCCAACACTTGGAAAATGAGAGCGCGGCCAGGGCTGAAGCACTTTTGCACGCGCAGGTTCTGTGGCGGCTCTCGCAAACCAGATGGCGGGAATATCTCTTCTTCGCGATCATCGGCGTTTATCTTGTGCTGACCTCGGCACTGCTGTTTCGGCGCGATTGGTTTGGTGCCGCAAGCGCATTGAGCAGGACCGCGCTTGTCTGTCTGCTCTTATACTTTGGGCTCACGATGGTAGAGCAGTACCAATGTTGGATGGAGGGGTCAAACGCCTCGCTACCTGCCGTTTGCGAGACCGTTCTGGCGATAACAGGCCAGCCGTTTGTCTACATGGCATTCCTCGCTGTTGTGCTGCTCTTTTTGCCCAATGCGATGGAGTTGGGCGCTGTCTACTGTGGCAGGCGCGTGCGCCAGATGCCGCGCGTTCTTGCCATTTGGCAACTGGGTGCTGTTATCCTCTGGTCCCTTATTGCATTTGCTGTTTCTGTGACGCAGCACATGCTTTATCTGACCTAAGCTGGACGATGCGGGTGCCGTGGCCCGGGCAGGAGCACCAGCGACGCAATCAAGACGGCCACCAGCGCCAGCACGCTGCCAATGCTGAAAAACAAGAAGGGGTAGAGCCAGCGGATGAAGACCGCTTCGACCGTGGCGTTGAACCGTTGCAGAAAAGTCATTTTCTTGAACGCCGCGAAATCCGGCGTGAGCATGGCGTCCTGCGGATTGCACGGGTCGTAGGCCAGGCACACCGGGGCAAAGGGCGGATACGCGACCGGCGGCGTCATGCGCCGGCCGATATCAGCCAACACGGTGTACCACGCGCCACTCACTGCAAAAGAAAAGATGGGCCGGAAACTGTAGCGGTAATCGCGCTCAAACAGAAAATAATCCTTGAACGCGGGCGGCGGCACCACCGCACCATTCACGCTGCGCACATAGCTGTTATCATTGGTCCGCATCATGAACGTCATGGTCGTCACAATCGGATAGGCCGCTGCGCGCGTGAACGTGCCGGCATCCGTGGCAACGGCGAGCACCATGTCGTTCGAGGCGCTGATCGCGCGCAGCCTGCCGTGCACGCCGGGAATGACCCATGCGGTTTCCGTGCGCACGATCGTCTGCATGCGGTCGGTGGAGGACGGCACACTCTGGCGCATCAAGAAGCGCTTTACGCCACTGGCATCCGTGTCACACAACTCCTTGACCGCCGCCAGCAGCGCGGGCGCAGGTTTGTCCGCCAGCCGCACGGCGGTTGCCTGGCCATTACTAATGACCATCACGGCGGTGAGTTGGCCATTGTGCATCTGCCCGTGGACGCGCACGCCGCTGGCGCGCGTGCAGACGACCTCCTGATCGATCGCGACGATCAGGTCGGCCCGCGCATCATAATATTTCAGCAATGCCGTAATCGTGCCATACGCCCGTTCGCCGCCGAAGAAGAGGCGGAAAGAATGGCGGCCCCAGACATAGCCCGCGGCGATCAGCAGCGCGGCGACGAGCGGGAAGAACGCGGCTTTGGCAACACGCTTCATGTGGCCGGCGCTTGTTCGGTCGTGCCGATGTTCATCCGGCCGTAGGGCTTGATCACGCCACGCCGCACCATGACGACAAACAGCAGGGAAATGCCGACGCCGACCATGCCCATGGCAATCATCATCAGATAGCCGCTGAAATAGTCCATCTGCCCGGGCGGGCAGAAACGCTTCGAGTAAAAAGTGACCCACAAGCTCACGCCGTTGAGCATCAGCAAGCGCGTCAGACTGCCGATGATGCCGCTGCCGGCGGCGACCGTGCCCATCTTGTCGCGCGGAATGTAATCATACGCCATCGGGCCGGCGACCGTGCTCGAGAGCAGGCCGATCAGCGCGCCAATTTCACCAAACAGGATGATCTGCCACAGCAGCGGGCGGTGGTCGGGCAGGAAAAACTGAACGAAGCAGTAATACAAAATGTTCATCAGCAGGTTGCCGCAAATCGAATACGTGTAGAGTTTGATGCGGTCGAACTTGTCGGCGAAATAGCCGACTACCAAGGTCAGCGGAATGTTAATCAGGCCGCCGATGGCGATGTTGGTGCCCATTTCCTGCTTGGTGTAGCCCCACTGCTCGGTGAACAGCAGCGTGCCCATCGTGCCCAGACCGATGGCCAGGAAGGTGCGCGAAAAGGAAAGCAGGTAGATCGGCCAGAGGGTCTTGTCGGAAAAGACGCTCTTGAAAAAATTGGCGAAAGAAATCTTCTGGCTGGTTAGCGCCTGCACTGGCTTGCGCTCGCGCACGTAAAACGCCACGAAGACGGTGGTGATGGCCAGAATCAACGCGCTGGTCCAGAAGGCGGCCCGGTCACCGGTGATCACAAACCACGGCTGAAATTCCTGGTCGTCAAAGCGGCCCAGCATGATGGTGTAGACGAAGAGCAGGTAGGCGTAGCCGATGAACTGGGCCATGCCGCTGGCGCGGCCGCGCTGCTGCGGCGGAATGACCTCCTGCTGCAAGATGGCAAACGGCATGCTCATATCCGCCAACGCCAGCCAGACTACGACTAGCGGCACCAGCACATACACATTGCGCACCAGTGGCACAAAGATGCTGCAGGCGATCATCAAAATCCAGGCCGTGATCACAAATGGTTTGCGCCGGCCGCTGCGGAACCAGACGTGGTCGCTGACATACATCACGACCACGCCGACGGCCACATTGAAGAACACGTTCAAGCTGGAAATGAAGGCGATGGTCGCGGGACTGTCGAAAAACTTACGGAGGGTGAACGTCAGAAAACTGCTGCTCAATCCTTCCGCCAGCGTGGTCGCAAAGCTCGGTAAGGTGATCAGCACGACCCAGCGCCAAGGCACCTGCTTGTGTTGGGTTTCAATCACGGGCGGGATCGATTAGCGCGCGGACGCTTTGGGCTGGGCGGGCGCGCGATGCACACTCTCGCGCAACAGGAGCGTGCCGGCGAGCGCGCTGGTCTTGACGTGCTGCCCTTTGTGGGCGATCCGGTGCAGCAAGTGCGCGGTGGCCGTTTCGGCCATGACGTCAATGGGCAGGGCCACGCCGCTGATGCGCAGGGGCGCGCGATCCTGAAACATGTCCGTGGCGGCCGAGATGATGCTGAAATACTTCGGGTTGATGGCGCGATTGCGATACAGATGCGCGACGAATTTCTGGGCGATGGCATCGCTGTAGGTAATCACGCCGGGCGGCAATGCGGCCAGATCGTGCGGTGCGCGCGCGGCGTCAATTTCCGCATACGTCTCGGAGAGGAAAACCGGGCTGAGGCGGTGCGTGTGGCACAAGCGCAGATAGGCATCACGGCGCGCGCTGACGGTTGCATGCATCGCGCCCCCTTTGGAGAAATCAATGTAGCCGATGCGCTGGTGGCCGGCCTCACGCAGACACGTGAACGCCAGGCGCACGTTGTCGTACTCATCAAACACGACGCTGTCGTGCGCGTGTGCGTGCGGAGGATTGACATGGATGGCGGGCACGTCGCTGGACTCTGTCGCGCGCACCAACCGCGGCACATCATTGGCGACAAACAGCACGCCGTCGAAGCGCCGTTCTTCAATCATTGCCGCAATGCGCGCGAGCGCGTCTTCGTCGCCGGTGTGGTAGAACAACGCCGTGGTTGTGTACGCGCGGCGCAGCAGGCACTCGACGCATTGCTCGAGGATGATGTGGGCATACGGCACGGCGAGCGTGTCGCGGTCGGTAATGAACGCCACCGTTTGGGTGCTGCCGCGGAACAGGTAGCGTGCGCAGATATTGGGCCGGTAGCAAAGTTTCTTGATCGCGCTGACAATGCGCTTGCGTGTCGGTTCCGACACACGAATGGTATTGTCGGTGTTGTTCAACACCTTCGAGACGGCCGAGCTGGAGACGCCGGCTAACAAGGCAACATCGCGAATCGTCGCAGGCATGGGTGCCTATGGTAATGCAAACCCCGGACGGCCTGAGGGCAGGACGGCAGGGCGTGCAGGTGACGCATGGTACGCATCAGTATAACGAGTTGCCGCACGGCTGTCAACAACGTGTGCCTGGCCAGAGAAAATGATGAATGCTGAATGCTGAATGCTGAGTGCCTGCGCCGCATTCATGCGCGGTTCCTCATTCTTTTCTGTGGCTTTTCCTGCATCCTTCCATATGCCTTGTTCGCTATTCATCAGGGTGCAGGGTTCAAATTACCAATCTCAAATCTTCGCTTAACGACACGCCCAACTGGCGAGCTGGTTGCCGTGAATACCGAGCTGCATGATGGCGGCGCGCATGCGCAGGGTGGTGCCGACGTCCGCGAGCGTGTGCGCATCACTGCCCATCGTGAAGGCCACGCCGGCATCGCGCGCCAGGATGAGCATGCGGGCATAGGCCGCATCGCGCACGGGATCGCCGGGTGGTGCACAGCACACGGAGAAATGCGCGGGATGCAGTTCGACGGCCACGCCATACTGGGCGGCCAGCGCGAACGCGTCGCGGAATTCCGTGTCACGGATGGCGGCCAGCGCCGCACACGCCTGCTCCGGGCGGCCATGCGGGCTGAAGGGATGGGCAATGGCGTGCGCCAAGCCGCTCTGCACACCTTCACGGAACAGTTGTAGCAACAGGTCGGCCAGTGCGCGCGGCGAGGGATCGGCTGGTTGGCGCACGAGGCCATCCATGTGCAAGTGCGAACAGGCGAGCAGCACGAAATCAAGTTCGGCGGCGCGTTCGGCCGTGATGCCAAGGCGGCCGTCACCGGCGTATTCCGCTTCACAACCCAGCAAGAAACGCACGTCCGGCGCCAGTGCCGCAATCTGGGCACGCACAGGCAGGAGCCGCGCCACATTTTGCGGCCGGTACCAGTCGGTCGTTTCCCAGGCGGGATTGTCCCAGACGTGGTCGGCGAGGCCGATGGTGCGCAAACCGAGCTGGGCGGCGCGCCGGGCAATTTCCGCCACTGTTTGACGCGGGTCAGAACAGCAACCGGACAGCTGGGTGTGGACGTGCAAATCAACGTCAAACAGCGACGTCATGAGGCGACCAGATGATAGCGGCGCGGGGCGGGCGTTGCCGGGATTGGCTCGATGTAGCGTGGCCTGGTCTTGGGACTAAGGGGCGCCAAAGCTTGCTGCGTGCCGCGCAGGTGGGGCGGGATGCAGACGCGCATGCAATTGCCCATGGCATGCGTCATGGCCGCCTGCAAGCCGGCCGTGTGGCATTTCGCATAAAACGTGTTGAGCATGACCATTTCATCAACGGGGCCGGTAGCAGGCGGCATCACACCCAACGACTGGCCCGCGCAGGCCGGACCTTCTTCGGGTATCATGTTGAGTTGTTCCGACCAGGCACAGCGCCAATGATCAACCTTGGCATACTGAAACGTGCGGTCGCCGATCGTGACAGATTCACAGGCGCTGCGGCGCGCATCGAAGGCCTGCACCGGGCAGTCTTTGACGCAGCGCATGCAGTGGTCGCAGAGCGGCGGGCCGGCGTACAGCGGATCGGGATCGAGCGGCGCGGCGGTGATAATCGAAACAAAGCGTTGACGCATGCCGAACTGGGGCGTGATGACCAACGCGTGCAGGCCAAACTCACCAAGGCCGGCGGCGACGGCGGCGTGGCGGTGCGAGAAGTCGGCGCACCAATCCGTGGGAATATCCTTGTAGGCATGCACCCGCCATTTGCCGGAGACGGGCATGGGAATGGTGGCATAACCGTGATCTTCGAGCAGGCGCGTGAGGCGCAACGTGGCGGCTTGCAAGCGCCGGCCAATCACCAGATTTTGATAACGCTCGATGCCGAAGATGCTCTCCGCCATGCCGCCGCCGGCGTGGACGAACAAGGCATCCGGGTAACGAATGGCGAGTGAAATGACATTGCGTGCGCCGGGCAAATGCGCGCACGGATGCACGCGGGACGGCGCGTGCTGAAAACGCGCGACCGGCGCGATGCCGACCAAGTCCATGCGCGCGGTCCGTGCCGTCGCTTTGACTGCTGCGGTCAGCGTGTTCACTTGGCAGCGCCAGTGTGCGCAACCGCGCGGGCGTGCGCGGCAAGCAAGTCCACGCCGCGCAAGTGGGGCGGCACGCATTCGCGCTCGCATTCGCGCATGGCATAGGTGTACCATGTTTGCAGCCCGCCACGCGTGCCTTTTTCAGCCAGTGCGCTTTGCACGTCGGTATCCGTGATCGCGCCGTCGGGCGGCGCAATGGTCACGTCCAAGCCGTGCAGCTTCGGCCCCATCTCGGCATTCAGCATGAATTTGCGCGACCACATGCAGCGCCAGCGGTCTTTGCGCGCAATGGTGAAGGTGCGCGGGCCGACGACGACGATGTCGGTCGCGGTGTCGTCCAGCGCGTGCATGCGGCAGACGGCCAGGCATTTGCGGCAGTTGTCGCACAGAGGCGGGCCGCTATACATCGGATCGGGTTCGAGCACGGCATCGGTGACGACCGACGTGAACATCTGGCGCGTGCCAAAGTGCGGCGTGATGACAACGCCGTGCAAACCGATCTCGCCGTGGCCGGCCGCGACCGCGGCGACATCATTGCGAAAATCCGGCGACCAGCACTCCTCAATATCTTTGTAGGGATGCACGCGATACATGTTGACCGCGATCGGCACGGCGGCATGCCCGCCATCCTCGAGCACGCGCGTGAGTTCGAGCGCGGCGGCCATCAAGGTGGCCGGCATGACGTTGGTATCGAACGAATCCATGGCCATGAACGATTCCGCCGGGGTGCGGCCTGCATTTTCATACATGGCCAGCGGGTAACGCATGCCGATGCTGATCACACGTTGGGCGCCGGGCAGATGCGCGTCAGGCCGCATGCGCTGGTGCACGCCATTGAAACGGTCGCATGGGGCGACGCCGACAAAATCCATGCAGGCTGCGGTCGCGGCATCCACCAGGCGGGCTTTGATGTTATTCATGGTTGGGGTGGGCGTGGCGGGAAAGCAAGGCGGCGCCGACGGCGAACAAGGCGCCCGTGATGGTCGCTTCCGGCACGACATGAAATGTGCGCGCCGGGGTGATGGCGCTGCTGCCGTCGTATGCGGTGACGGTTGCGGTCCAGGTATAAATGCCGGACGAGGAAAAATCGGCGAAGTCGTAAACGAAGTCGTGGTCGAAATCTTTGATGATCGTGCCATGCGGCGCCGTGATGCTGAAGCGCACATTGCTGACGGCCCGGCCGACGACTTGATAGGCGCAACTCAGCGGGATCGGTTCGCTTGGAAGCACAAGCGTGCCGTCAGCCGGCGCGACCGCGCTGATGACGGGCGGCTGCGTGCCGAAACCCGGCGCGAACGGATCAATGCTCAGGGCCGCAATATTCGGGAAGGTCACATCCGGCTGCGGGCGCACGGGATCCTTGGCCGTCGCGCCCTTGGTGTAGTAATACGGCCAGTCGTAGAAGTAAGCATCATCCGCATCGGCACACACGGCCATGTCGTTGCTCGGGCAAATGACGAGCGAACCGTTGAGCCGCACGCGCATCGGGCGATAGTCGCGGCGCGGGACGTTCCAGCCATCCGTGCTTTGCGTCAGATTGGCGGGGCCGAGGCCGGTTTGCAGATGGTTTGGCCAGGCGAACGGCACGCCCGGCCAACTGGTCGTGACCAGCAGGCCGCGCTTGGTGGTGCCGACATTCAGATAAAGGCCGAGGCCGGTCGGATGAGAGTAGCCGGACGATGCGCGCGTGTACATGTCGATGATGACACCTGGCCCCTGATAGCAATTCGTCACGAAGGCGGGCACGGGGATGCTGCCAATGAAAGCGTGGAAGCCATTGCCGAGGTTGACAAAGCCACTGTTCTTCTCGTAGCCGCTGTAGCCCCAAGTGCTGTAGGACGAAGGCGCATACGGCTGCCAGGCGTAGAGGCGGGTAACACAGCGGTCGGGCGTGGCGGCGTTGTTGCCTTCCATGCGGAAAATAGCGGCATAATTGACGGTATCGCCCGGCGCCACTTCATATTTGTCAACAATGAGCATCGCCGTGGCCGGATTGGTGTAGGAGGCCAACGTGGCCGGGGCGTCCAGCACTTCCAGACTGGTAATCGGGAATTCGCCGAGAAGATTGGTCGCGACGTACGAATTCTTGAATTGATACTTGAGCGGGAATTCCCAGCGCATGGTGGTGACAATCGCCACCATGCTTTCGATCGCGCCGCCGGCGACGAGCGCATTGGCGGCATAGTTGCCCGCGTCGCCGCCCAGCGCGGACCGGCCCATGGTCGTGATGTTTGAAAACACCAATTCCTGGTCCATGACGCGATGCGACGGGAGTGGCCCGGCCGCCGTGTCGCGCGCCAGCGGGCGCAGGATCACATCGGCGTCGAGCGGCATTTGGATCTTGAAGAAGCCGTCCGTGGCCGTCACGAAATCCGCCAACGGCGTCCCATAGCGTGAGACCGCGACCGTGGCCGGCTTGCGTTCGCCGGTGTAGGCGTCATAGACGCGGCCTTCGATGGTGGTCACGAGCGGCTTCTGGTGCAGCGGCCGGTCGTCAAAGTAAATCGGGCTGGCAATCGCGGCAATTGTGTCACCATCGTTGCCCTTGACATGCACCGTGTAGTAGGCGTTGGTTGCGGTTTCGTTGATCGACCAGTAGAGCGTGGTCGCGGCAACATTCAGGCTCGTCCAGTTCTTCACCTGCACGCCATTGCGGACCAGCTCGATTTGCGACAGGCGCATCGGCGCGGTGCCGGCGGTCGTGGTGTTGGCCAAGCTCCACGGGTGGAACGGCAGATAGGCTTCGATGGCTACCGTGTGCGCGCCGACCGGCACCGTATCGCCGGATTGCGCGCCGTCAATGCTGAAGAACACCAGCGGGCCGGTTGTCGCGAAGGTGCGGCCCTGCCGGATCGCCGTGCAAATGTTCTGGCTCGAGAACACCTGGCCGCTGATGTTGACATAGGCGATCCAATTGCCGATCATGGACATGCCGCCGAAAATGGTATCAAAGGCATAGTCGCTGTCGGCCATGGCCGGCAGGCGGCTGCCGCGGTTCAGCAGCGCATACCACCAGCCCAACTGACGGCCATTGTAGCCGCGCTCGTTGTTGGAGGCGACGCTCCACGCGTCAAACGCCGGTCCCAGCAAGGCATCCAGCGGATACGACTTGTAAAAATTGTTCCACTCGTAGGGCACGGCACCGAACTGGCGATCCGCATGCACCGGATAGGTGATGCCGCCTTGCCGGCGCACCTGTTCGCAGCCGATATAATACGGCGGATCATCCAGGACGGTAAACGGATTTTGCGGCGGGATGATTTCCGCCAGGTGGCCGAGAATGCTCTTGGGCCGCTCGCCGCCCATCCATACCTGGCAGGTCGCGTTCGACATCGGCAGAATGTACGCCTGCTGGCCGGCCAGATTCGTGGCGCCCGCGCCAAGGTATTCCTGGTTGAGCGACAGAAAGTTCACGCCGGCGGCCTCAGCCCACAGCATGAACTGGTTGCTGGTGATCTGGTTGATCGGATAGTCGCCCCCGCCGTGGTTGACGTGCACATGCGCCTCGCCGCAATACCAGCCGCGCGTCTCCATGTCCACCACGCGCCGCAGCACCATGGCGACGTCGGTCGTCGCGCCGTTGTTAATCGTCACTTGCGCGTTGGTGGGATACCAACTCATGCCGCGCCCGGCGGTGATCAGCAGGTCGCCGGCCGGCACGCGATAGGTCAGGTACTTGCGCGGGTGATGCACGCCCTGCAAGGTGGTGTACATGAACCAGCCGGTGTAGCCCCAGCGGTTCGTCTGCGCTTCCTCTTCCGTTTCAAACCATTGCAGGTAATTGGTGGCGCCGGCCGCGACCGACGCAAGAATCAAGCGGCCCGGCATGGGCGTGCTTGGATTGCTTTCCGGCACAATCGCGATGTGCAAAAAGCCCATCCCGTTGGTCGCCAGCGCAAACGTCGAAACGGCCACCGTGACGGTCTCGATCGGCCCGGCGTCGGGCGTGAACAGGACATGGCCGGTGAAGTCGTTCGAGGGCGCGAGCAGCGCGCGATTCACCAGCACCGTCACCACCTGATGCACGTTGCTGGCTGTGCCGGCGCTGGCTGACAAGGCCAGCCACGCCGCATCCGGCGCCGCCGTCCAGTTCACCGTGCCGACGCCATTGTTCCAGACGTCCACCGTTTGCGAGGTGCTCGCGCGCCCAAAATCAAGCGCCAGTGGCGCCACCGCCAAGTCCGGCGGCGATTTGGTCATGAAGACACTCACCGTTGCCGCCGGCACCGCGCCATTGGCACTGACCACCACGGCGCCAGTGTAGGAACCGTAACCGACACTGGTGCGATTGACGCTGGCCGTGGCCGCGCCATTCTGCGACCCAATCGCCGGCGCAACGCTTAACCAGGTGCCGCCGGCCGTGACGGCATTGGTCCAGTACAGCACCTCAGCGCCGGCGTTACTCAGCGCATATGGCAGCGCCGTGAGGGTCGCGCCCGCGTCCAGTGTCGCCGGTGTGACGGCCAGCAGCGGCGGCGATTTGCGCAGGTAGACAGTGACATATTGCACCGGAATATCGCCGTTGGCCGTCACGTCAATCCGGCCGGTGTAGGAACCATACGCCAGACTGGTGCGGTCAACCGTGACGGTGACCGTGCCGCTTTGCGTGCCGGTCGTGCGTGACAGTGCCAGCCACGCGCCGCCGGCGCTGACCGTATTGGTCCAATACAAGATGCCGATGCCGGCATTGGCAATGGTGTACGTTGCCGCCACTGGCACGGCGCCGAGATCCAGCGCCGGGGGATTCACTGACAATATTGGGTTTGTCGGCGCGCCGGCCGGCGCGGCCCAGCCAGCCCACGGCGGCAGATTCAGGGTGGGATAGGTGATACTGGCCGCGGAACTGGCCGCGACGGACTCTAATTCGATCTTCAAGAAATCAGGACTGGCGACATCACTGTTATTTACAAATGCCAGTTGCACATCCGATAAACTGACGAAATTGCTCGGCCCTTTGATGATGCCGGCGCCGAAGGTGGTCGCGTCGGGATCGCCCGAGTAGGTGTAATCTGCAAACATGATGCGCGTCGGCGCAGAATAGCTGATCCATTTGTTGTTGCTGCTGCCGCTCGGCACGAAGTTGTCGACAATATTGTTAAGGTTGGTCACGCCGCTGGAGTCGCTTTCCGTGGACACCAGCAGGGTGCAGCTCAAAGCCGTGTTGTTGGCCACGATGCCCTTGCAGCCGGCGATGCGTGTGTGCAAGATCCCGCCGGCCACGTTATAAAAACGATTGTAGCGAAAATCGACGTTGAAGGGGTATTGTTCGCTATGAATGAAAAACTCCGAGGTGACTAAATTGTAGACAAGATTGCTGCAAAACCGGACAAAAGCCTGGTCGGTGCGGATATAGAACGCACGGTTGTTGGTGTTGCCGGTCATGTCGAATTCGCAGTTGTCAACCTCGACCGTGTTGGCCGACGTGCCCTGCATATGGACGATGCGCGAGCCGAACTCGTAAGCCCGCGTCCATTTGACATTGTTCATGCGGATCGTGCGGCCGGGACTGCCCAGATAAATAAGCCGGCTCGTTGCCACATTGCTTGCGAGGATGGTCGGCCGCGCCGGCCCCCACGACGTCAGCAGCACGTTGCTCGGACTCCGGTCGCCGGTGTCGCCGAAGTAGCACACGGCGGAATTGGTGATGTAGACCGTGTCGTTGAGCTGGTGAATCTTGGTGAGCGTCTTCCACGGCGCGCTGATCGAGCCATCGTTCGCATCATTGCCGTTGAGCGGGTCAACATATTTCGCGGCCAGGGCGGCCAGCGAGACAGCCCACAGCATAAGACAAAGTGTTTTCATAAGCACCTAATAGGTTGGTGTAATCTGGAACATAGCACGACGAGCAGACCCAGGCCTGCCAGCGCGGCGCTGGCGGGCTCTGGCACCGGCGCGGCCCAGCCGGCATAACTGGCAAGGCTCAGACTGGGATACGCCGCGGCCGCTCCCGAACTCGCCGCGACCGAACTGTTGTCAATCTTGAGAAACAAGGCGTTCAAGGGATCATTGGTGTTGAGAAACGCCAGTTGAGCGTCCGTCAAGTCGATTTGGTCATTGCCACCATGGGCGGGATTGACATAGGTGTTGCCGGCCGTGTCGCCGGAAAAATTATAGTTGCAGAACGGGCGGGTTGCCGCAGTATTGCCGTAAAACCAGCGGCCGCCACCCGTCACGTTATCAACAATATTATTCAGGTTGGTCGTCGTGACGTCGCCGGCAAACACGCGGATGAGGTATTCCGAAGCGAAGGCCGTGTTGTTGGCCACCAGCGCCGCACAGACATGCGAAAGGCTAAGCCCCGTCTTGCAGTGATACAGCCGGTTGTAACGGAAATCGAGGGTGGATGCCGTGGCACTGGTGTCGGCCGCGGCGGTCACCAGGGGACGGCTCGGCGAGCCCAGCACAAGGTTGTTGTGGAAGCGCAGGAAGACACCGCGGGTGCGCAAGGTGATAATTTCACTGGCAGTGGTGCTGGCGATGTCGAAGATGCAATTCTCAATGTCTGCCGTGCGCCCGACATTGCGCAGATAGATCAGCCGGTCGTCCGTGAACGCCAGCGGGCACACCAGGCGCAGGTTGCGCAGCACGAGTCGCCACGCGTTCGCATCTTCGATGCGGAACGGACCGCGTGCCGCGGCATCCGTGTTGCTGAACACAATGGTCGGCATCGCCGCGCCCCACGATTGGATGGTGACATCGTAGGGTATGCGACTGAGCGGCCCGAACTGGCATATCGCCGAGTTGGTCACATAAACAGTGTCAGCCAATTGCTGAATGTTCTGCAACGTTTTCCACGGCGCGCCCGGCGAACCATCATGGGCGTCATCGCCGGTGAGCGGGTCGACATATTTCGCGGCACCTGCGGTCAGCGCGGCCATAAGAAGAACCATGAGACTGCGGCGAAGAAGCTCGGTGTTCATAGGAGGCAGGAAGGTTAATCGGGCAGTCCCGGCGGCGGCATGCCGCGGAGCGCTGTCCCATGATCATTAGTGTACCACAAGTTCGGCAGAAAGTCAATAATAAAACGCTTTATCATATAAAATGAATGCGCGCAACTTTCTCATGGGTTTCCGCAAAACCATTTTCCCTGAATCCTGAACCCATGTCACGGATTACTGGTCCCTGATCACCGATCATTGGTTGCCAGAGGCGCCTGCGCCAGATGGCCAGCAGGCAGATGACGCCGGCCACGCCCGGCTCGGGCAGGCCCGGTTGCGCCAGCCCGGCCACCGCCCAGAGAAAGTAGCCCTGGCCGCCGATGCCGGCCTCGGCCGTGCCGATCTCTTCCACGTCGAAGTAGCAACGCGCGTGCGGATACGCATACGTGTCCGGATGACGCGCGGCATCCAGCCGGTAGTAATAGTCGCAGACCGGCGCCGGTCCGTTGATCACCAGGCCGGGCACTGGATCAGCAATGCCGTCGTGCTCGGCTATGTTGCTGACCGGCCGCAAGATGCGGTAGGTGCCAACGCCGGTGAAATACGGATAGGCGAGGGCATTGGCGCCCAATTGCGCATCCATGGCCAGCAGCGCATACGTGCGGAACGCGGTCGTGTTGCTGCTGAAATAATAGCCACAGAGCAATTGGCGGGCGAGCACCGAGGCGTTGCCCGCAGTGCCATAGTACTGGATGTGGTAATCGGACCGATACGGCCTGGCCTTTGCCGCCACCAGAATATTGGTGGCGCGCGTGACGAACTGGGCGCGGCACTGGGCGCGGACAGTGGTGTTGGCATTCGACCAGACCGCGTTGGCAAGAGCCCAGGTCGCCTTTTCGGGGGTGTGCGCGTACGACCAGCCACTCACATCTTTGCTGGCAAACGCGAGCGCGGCGCTTTGGTACGCGTCATCGCCCGTGGTTCGGTACAACTCGGCGGCACACCAGGCGCGCTCATCCTGGTCGCCATAGCGGTCACCGTATTCACCGCCATACTTGCCATCGGCGGGGTTGAGGAATCCGCCGGCGGGCACGGCCGGATAGGCATCATATTGGGTGAACAAGCCCCGGGTGGCAACTTGGGCTGGCAGCGTGTTGCTGAAGGCGACGATGGCGCCATTGTTATACCCGCGTGAACGGAAGTAGCCGCGGTTGGACTGGTAGAAGTTCACGCCGGTGTGGTTCGTGTCGCTGCCGAGCCAGACGCCATAAATGAAGCGTGTGGATTGCCGAAGTTGATAGGTGTTGTTGGTGGGCATCACCCACTCGTTGGTGGCTACGTAGCGGGTGCGCTCGACAAACGCCCAGGCGGCCGTGGCGGCGGCGAGGAACTGGGCGGCGGCGTCCTGGTCCCATGGGGTAAACACGCGGGCGGCCATGGCCATGCCGGCGCCGAACGCGGCAGTGTCGTGGGTTGTTTTCTCAAGCAAGCATTTGTTTTGCGGATCGCTTTCCGGCAGCGTCTCGCACCAGTTCTTGGTGCAGACTTTGTGGTAGACGCCCCCGTCGTTGTCCTGCATTTTCATAAGCCAATCGAGTTCATAGCGGATCTCATCGAGCAAATCGGGAACGCCGTTGTTGCTTTCCGGAATGCTGAATTGGCCATCAATAAAACTCTGCGGATACGACTCGTAAGCGCAGAACAAGGTCCAGAGCGTGTCCATCGCGCTGACCACATACTTGCCGTAGTCGGCCGCGTCATGCCAGCCACCGCGCAACTCGCGGTACGCGCCGGGCTGTTCCCCGCGCCAGAACGGTGAATTGGTGACGGACCAATGGTAAAACCCATCGTTGGTGTGGCAGGTGCCATAGTGCCATGGCGACGAATAGGGCGGGCCGACGCCGTCGGGCATGCCACAGCGGGCCAGGTAGAAGCTGCGCGCCGCCAGGCTCAGCAGATCATTGTAGACGGTCGCGCGCACGTCAAACACCGGCGAACAGCCGGCACCGGGCACAAACAGATAATAGCGGCCGGGCGTCGTCCAGCCTGAAAAATCCGCGCTCATAATCGTCTCGCCGGTGTCAACATCATTTGCGGTGCGCAAAACCCACGCACCGCTGAGCACGGGCGCCTGCGTGTCCGCGTCAATCAGTTGCCACGTGGTAATCCCGTCCACCGGCATGGGCCCCAGCGTGCCGAGATACCCGCCCAAATAAGCGTACTTCAAGGGCGCGTCGGTGCGGTAGCCGTGTTGATTCACTTTTATGTTGCGGTTGGTCAGCGTGTGCGCGTCATTTGACAGTGCCACGGGCAGGCTGCTCGCAGCGGGCGTCCATCCGACCAGATCAGTGACACCGGTGCACCAGAATTCATAGCGCACGCCGTTCTGCATGGGCAACGGCAGCACGACCACCAAGTCGTATTCAATCGTCAGTGTGCTCGTCCACGGATCCACCGCGCTGATTGGCCGGATTTCGAAGCCGACTTGGGTGGGCAGCACGTTGGTGGCGTAGGCCGGATCATTGGTGCATGCAATGAACAGCGTCCCGGATTGTGCTGCGCCCTGAAAATTAAGTTCCTCGTTGAACGTGATGCGCACAATGTTGTCACGTTCCGGCGTGACCCGCAGAATCTGCGGGCGGTTTGGGTCGGTCATGCGCAAGGGATCGCTGCCGGGAAGTTCGAGGCCGGTATTGTCGGCCGCCGTCTCGAGTTGTGCATCGAAGCCCATGTCACTGCCACCAAAATTGTTGACCGCGACGGCTAACACATTCGTGCCGACGCGCAGCACATTACGATCGATCTTGACGTCGGCATTCCACGGCGCGTAATCCCAGTCATGGCCATAGCGATCATTCCATAAGGTGTCATTATGCACAAACACGCCATTGAGATAGGCCAGCGCTGCGTTGTCCGCCGCGATCTTCAGCGAAAGGCCCGCGATGGCACCCGTAGCGGCGACCACAAATGTTTTTCTGAAATACGAGCGGCCATTGCACGCCAAGGCTGTGGTTGGCAGCGTTGCATCCACTGACGACGAGCCGTAACCAACCAAGGTGGTGCAGGCGCCCCAGGCGCGGTCGTCAAACGCCAGCCCGGTCCAGTTGGTGGATGAGCGGACCAATGCATAGCGCCATTCTGTATGGGCCGGAATGAGAATCGCCGCGTGGGCCACACCACCGGCAAGCACAGCGCCCAACAGTGCGCGGCGCAAGCGGCGACGGCGGAGTGGCGAAGTAATGCAGTGGTGCTTGAGAGCATTGAACATAAGAACCCAACAAAACAAGGGCAGCAGTAGCAGCGCGGCACGGGGGCCGCTCTCATTATGGCGCAGCATGCCCCGCGCGGAGCGCGTGGCGTATCCACGCCGATGGCGGGACTAACCAAGTCAGCTGGCAGCGGTTTTCAGTTTTCAGTTTTCAGTGTTCAGTTGCAGATACTGACGCACCATGCCTCTGCAAAGTGGGAGCCGGTCCCATCCGGCGATCTGATGCCCATTCTGCGCCGAATACTGAACATCCACGCCGTTGGCGGGACTCCAAGCAGCTGGTTACTGAATACCGGATTGCCGTGGCTGCGGGGCACGCCGCGGATTTGCAGCAATCCAAGCCATGCGGCTTAGCCAGCCACGCCGTTGGCGGAACTGGCCCAAGGCCAGCGCCGACACTCGCCAAGAATTACCGCCGCAAAAGATACAGGCAGCCAAAACCGTACGCCAGCGCAACGAGGAACAGCGGCTCAGGCACAATCGTCGGCGCCCAGCCGGCATACGAGACAAGATTCAGTTCGGGATACATAGTCGCGGCATCGCTGGCTGTGGCTACCGAGCCAAGATCGGTCTTGAGGAACTGGGCGTTGGCCACATCGGTCGTGTTCTTGAAGTTGATCTGCGCGTCAGTCAAACCAGCCTGGTTACTTGCGCCATTGATCGTGTTTGCGAAAGTGTAGGCCAGCGTGTCGCCCGAAACGTTGAAGTCGCAGAACGATTGCAGTCCGGGAACCGTTTGGCAGCGGAACCACTTTCGGTTGGTGGGGTCTTTCTCATAATCGACAACATTGTTGATGTTGGTAAATCCGGCGGCCACAGTGGGGCTGTTGAGATAACAAAGGTAATTCCCACCCCACGCTGTGTTGTTGGCAATAATTGCAGAAGACAGTGGGTGCGCGCTGATCAAGACACCGCTGGCCGTGCCGAAGTCATAAAAGCGATTGTACCGCATGTCCACATTCATGGAACCCGTGCCGCTCTCCTCGACAACATAGCGGTTAGCGGTTGTGTTAAGACGGTATACCAGATTGCTCCAAATGCGAACCTCAACGTTGGTGCAATCCTGAACGTAAACAACACTGCCAGCGCCACTAACCCCAGTGAAATCGAACTCGCAATGCTCGATGATGATTTTCTTGTTGAAGTTAAACCGCGACTGGATCAGTCGCCGGGTAAAGTCACTGGCAAAGGTCCATTTGAGGTTATACATGCGCACTTGCGAGAGAATGGACAAGGAGTTCATGTACAGCGCTGCCGTCCCGCCCGCCGTGTTGCTTACCAAAATGGTGGGCATACCATCGCCCCAGGGTCTGAGGACGACATTGGTAAAAATACGATCCATCAAATCACCGAAATAACAGACCGTTGAATTGGAAATGTAAATCGTGTCGTCTAGATAGTTGATGTTCTTCAGCGTGCGCCACGGCGCGGCCACCGTGCCGAGATTGGCGTCGCTGCCATTGAGCGGATCAACGTACTTGGCGGCGCAGAGCGTGCCGGCGCAGAACAACACTGCGAGAGAAAGAAGGAAGGTGATTTTCATGATAGTGTTCCTTAGTAGATCAGCTTACGCAAAGACAGGACGAGCAGTGACAAACCAGCAAGCAGCGCCGTGGCCGGCTCGGGTATGGATGGCGCCCAGCCGGCATACGAGACAAGATTCAGTTCGGGATACATAGTCGCGGCATCGCTCACCGCCGCCACCGAGTTGAAATCGGTCTTGAGGAAGCGCGGGTCATACATATCGCTTGCGTTCGTGCTCCAGAACGCGATCTGGGCCTCGGACAATGCCGTGAGGTTGCTGGGACCCTGCAAGGTAAAGGCATCAAAGGTCACACCGCTTGCGTCGCCGGAGAAAGTAAAGTCACAGAACGATCTGCCGGTAGCGCTGCTGCTGCGAAACCAGTTCTTGCCCACCGTGTACTTGGCGTATTCAACAATGTTGTTGACATTGGTCAGCAGACAATTGCCGGGCTGGTTATACCACATCAGATAGTTGCAGCCCCAGGCCGTGTTGTTGGCGAGAATGCCGCTGCAATTCGCCGCAGCCGTCGCCATGATCCCCGGATTCAGACCCTGAAAATTGTAGAAGCGGTTGTAGCGCACATCGCAGACGTAGGGATCCCCTTCGTTGCTGATTAAGGAGCCGCTGGTGGCGGAGCCGATCGTTACGTCATGCACCAGATTGCTATAGAAACTGAAGCGCACACCAGGGCTACGCAGATGAATGACCCGTATGGTGACGCCCGTGCACCGCGACCAATCAAACTCACAGTTCTCAATGGCAACCACCTTGCCATAACCAGCCCGCGGATAGATGAAAATAGTGTTATAGTTGGTGTCGGCCATCACCTTGAGATTGACCATGCGGAAGGAATTGGTCACCCACGCATGGTTCATATAGAGCAGCGCCGTGCCGCCGGAATTGGTCAGATAGATGGTGGGCCGTGTGTCACCCCACGAGGTCAGCGTCACATTGCTTGGGTTCAGGTCCTTGCCGTTGACATAGCATAACGCCGAGTTGGTGATGTAGACGGTTTCATTCGGCAGTATACCGATCTTTGCCAGTGTTTTAAATGGCGTGGCCATCGAACCATCATTGCTGTCGCTGCCGTTGAGCGGATCAACGTACTTGGCGGCGCAGAGCGTGCCGGCGCAGAACAGAACGGCGAGGGTGAGCGTCAGAGTGGTTTATATCGCCACCAGTTTTCCTGGACACAGAATAGTAGAATAAGATAACCAGGAA
>CAYNJC010000010.1:0-123314 GCA_964397565.1 uncultured bacterium | reverse complement strand
TCAGAGGACATTTCTATTGAACGTAGCATAGGACATTATAACTGAATTTTGACATACCCGCTCATTTCGGTTCTGGCGACTCGTGAATGCAAGTGGCTGGCTTGGTGAGTCCCGCCGCTGGCGCATGCACGTCAACGTTCGCGATTGCACGTGCACATGGGTGGCCCCCAACGCAGACCCTGTCGCGTCACCGGCACCGCCTGCAGCGCGGGAGCGGCCGCGGCGCCGCAAAGGAATCTACCACCGAGATTTTCTCACAAAGGCACAAAGCCATGAAGAGGAGCAGCGCTGCACTTCAATTTGTTTTGTTGCAGAAAAATTACCGCAAAGGAACTGCTGCTCATTCCGCCGCGGGCGGGCTTCGGAGCGAGGCGGGCCGCATGCGCTCCCTCAATCCCCTATCGACAGCGGCGACCGGCGGCGCGGAACCAGCAATGCTGCCCCGCATCCTACCGAATCTTGCGCTCGGAGTTTCAAGAATCTCACTGGCACCCTTTGACACGCGCGGCCTGCTTTGTGTACAATTTGTCTTTCGGTAATGAACAACTATTGAGAATATTATGTGGCTGTATCCATTGCTGACCATGAGCTTCTTCGGCGCGACGTTCGGCGTCGGGCTGGCCTATGCCTCGCGTAAATTCGCGGTGAAGACCGACCCGCGCGTGCAGGAATTGCTGGCCGCGCTGCCGGGCATCAATTGCGGCGGCTGCGGCTTTGCCGGCTGCGCCGGCTATGCCGACGCGGTTGCGGCTGGCAACGCAGCGCCCAATGTATGTTCGCCGGGTGGGCCGGATGTGGTCAAACAATTGTGCGCGATCCTTGGTCTCAGCGCAGATATCAATGAACGGCGCGTCGCCGTCGTGCGCTGCGCCGGTGCGGCCACCGCCAAGCGTGATGCGGCCTATGCCGGCGTGCAAACGTGCGCCTTGGCAGCCCTGGTCGGCGAGGGTTTTCTGGCCTGCAAGAACGGCTGCCTGCTGTATGGCGACTGTGTCCAAGCGTGCGCCTTCGACGCCCTGGAATGGACGCCGGGCAGTGTGCCCCGTGTTCGTGAAGACAAGTGCACCGCCTGCCGCAAGTGCATCGCCGTATGCCCGAAAGCGCTGATCACGCTGCGGCCGGAATCAAAGAGTGTCCAAGTGATCTGTCGCTCGCAGGATCGCGGCGCGATTGCCAAACAAAAATGTGCGGTGGCCTGCATTGCCTGCACGAAATGTGTCAAGACCTGCCCGGTGCAGGCGATCAGCATGGACGGCCAAGTCGCCGTCATTGACAGCGCCGCCTGCACGCTCTGCGGCAAATGTGTCGAGGCCTGTCCAACCCACGCCATTCAGCAAGCCCATGCAGCCGCATAATGTGACGGGCATGCGCGATTTGAGCCAGGTGCGACGCGTCGTCGTCAAAATCGGCACGAGCACATTGACCAAGGCCAATGGCGACGTGGATGCCGCCTGGGTGCGCCAGTTTGCCGCGCAAGTCAGCGCCTTGCGCACACAGCGGATCGAGGTGATCGTCGTCTCCTCCGGTGCAATCGGCGCGGGCCGCTTTGTGCTGGACTTGAAAAAGCGCCCGACCTCGCTGGCCGAAAAACAAGCCGCCGCCGCTGTTGGCCAAGCCCGTTTGATGCGCGTCTACAAAGATGCCTTCAGCCGCGTGAAACTGCCCGTCGCACAAATTCTCTTGACCTATGATGACCTTGATAGCAAGCTGCGCTGCAAGAACGCGCAGAACACCCTGACCGCCTTGCTGCGCATGAACGTTGTGCCAATTATCAATGAGAATGACACCGTCGCCGTCGAAGAAATTAAGTTTGGCGACAATGATCACCTCAGCGCCTTGACCGTCGAGCTGATCAAGGCTGATCTCCTGCTGTTGTTAACTGACGTCGCGGGCGTCCTCACCACGACGGATGCCGGCAAACCCGCGCGTGTCATTCCGTTCGTCACGCACGATACCTGGAGCGTGGTCTGGCGCATGGTCGGCGGCGCGACCAACACCCATGGCACCGGCGGTATGCACAGCAAATTGCAAGCAGCCCACAATGTGGTCGCGTTCGGCGGTCGCGCCGTCATTGCCGACGGCAAGACGCCGCGCGTGCTCGAACGCATTCTGGCCGGCGAGCCACTCGGCACCTTCTTCGCCCCATGATGGCACAGAGCATTCACTACGTCAGCACGAATCGCTCACTGACCGCGCCGCCGGCCGCGCCGGTTTCGTTTGCCGAGGCGCTGTTCATGGGCCTCGCGCCCGATGGCGGCTTGTTCATGCCGACTTCCCTGCCGCAGTTCTCCCCGGCCGAGCTTGAGGCCTTGCGCGGCGCATCGTATGCCGATATTGCCTTTCATATCCTGCGCCCGTTTTTGGGCGACGCGCTCGACGACGCGGCCCTGCGCGCACTCACCCGCGACGCCTACAATTTTCCCGTTCCCCTCGAGCAATTCGAACACAACACCTGGCTGTTGCGCCTCGATCAAGGCCCGACCGCCTCGTTCAAGGATTTCGCGGCGCGCGGCATGGCCCGTGTTATGCACGCGCTCAAGCCCGCCGGCGCGGAGATCACGATCTTGGTCGCCACGTCGGGCGACACCGGCAGTGCCGTCGGCGAGGCTTATCGCGGCCTTGCAGGCGTGCGGGTGATCATCTTGTATCCGGCGCAGGAAGTCAGTCCGGTGCAAAAACGCCAGCTTGACTGCCTCGGCGACAATGTGCAGGCTTGGGCGCTGGACGGCACCTTTGACGAGTGCCAGGCGCTGGTCAAACGCGCTTTGCTCGATCCCGGCCTGGCACCGCTGCATTTGACCTCGGCCAACTCGATCAACATTGGCCGGATTCTGCCGCAATGCGTTTATTATTTTTACGCCTGGCTGCACGTGGCGCACGCGCACGAGCCGCTGCTGTTCTCGATTCCCTCGGGCAACTTCGGCAACTCCTTTGGCTGCGAGCTGGCGCGCCGCATGGGGTTGCCGGTCGCGCGCATGATTCTCGCCGTCAATGCCAACGACGAATTCCCGCGCTTTCTCGAGCACGGCGTGTATCAACCGATTGTGCCCTCGCGCGCCTGTCTCTCCAACGCCATGAACGTCGGCAATCCCAGCAATCTTGCGCGCTATTTTGATGTCTACGGCGGCACGCTCGACAAGGCTGGCACGGTCCAGCACGTGCCGGATCTTGAGGCGATGCGCTGTAATCTGTTTTCGGTTTCGATTAGTGACGAGGAGACCCTGCAGACCATGCGCGCTGTCTACCATCGGGCCGCGATCCTGCTGGAGCCGCACGGCGCCGTCGGTGTGGCCGCGCTGCGGCACTATGTTCTGCACAATCCGAAAGCCCGCGCCGTCTGCCTCGAAACGGCACATCCCTCAAAATACGCCGAGCTCATTCGACAGGAATTGGCGGCAGAAGCGCCGTATCACCCGTCATTACTGACGCGCGAACAGCACCACGGCGCGGCGCGCACGGTTCCCAATGACTATCCGTCTTTCCAAAAGCACCTTCTGCACCATGAAGCCTGACTGGATCAAAGTATTTTCACCGGCGACGATTGGCAACATTGGTCCCGGCTTCGACGTGCTGGGCTTGGCCGTCAAAGGTTGGGGTGACCTTGTCGAGGCCCGGCGCACAACGGCGGGGGTGGTCATCAGCGCCATCGAGTGCGAGCATCAGCTTAGCAAAGACCCGCATCGCAACACGGCCGGCATTGCCGCCAAGCTCATCTTGGACTTGCTGGGCGTCAAGGGCGGCCTTGAATTGAAACTAAAAAAAGGCCTGCCGATCGGCTCGGGCCTTGGCTCAAGCGCGGCTTCGGCCGCCGCCGGCGCGTTTGCCGCCAATCATTTATATAACGGCGGGCTGACAAAGGAGCAACTCATTCTGCCGGCGACCAAGGCGGAGGAAGCTGTCTCGGGCGGCTTCTTCGCCGACAACACCGCGCCGGCGCTGCTCGGCGGCGCAACCCTGACGCGCTCATGCATGCCGCTCGACATTACCCGGATCGGCTCGATTCGCAAACTGCACATTGTGCTGGTGACGCCCAATATTGTGGTCTTGACGCGCCACGCGCGCCAGATGCTGCCCGACAGCGTGCCGATGAAGGATTTTGTGTACAACATGGCGAACACCGCCCTGATTACCGCCGCCTTTGCGAAAAATGACTATTCACTTTTTGCGCGCAGCTTGCACGATGTCGTCATCGAGCCGGTGCGCGCGCATTTGATCAAGGGCTTTGCCCAGGTCAAGGAGACCGCGCTGCAAGCCGGCGCCGATGGCGTTGCCATTTCCGGCTCGGGTCCGTCCGTCTTTGCCATCACCGACAACATTCGCAAAGCGCGCTTCATCGAGCAGCAGATGGTGATGGCCTTCATCGAGCATGGCGTCAAATCACGCAGCATTGTCACCTCCGTCGACGCGGAAGGTACGCGCCTGATTGACTGAGCGGGTACGATAAGCCTAATTGAATTTGAGCGTGCAAAGGAACACATTCTTTTGGTATAATGAGATAAAGGAGTTGACCGTCATGACCCGTGAATTCAATGTGGTGATCGAGCGCGACGAAGATGGATACTTGGTGGCGACCGTGCCTGCGTTGCGGGGCTGCCACACACAAGCAAAGTCGCTGGATGTGTTGATGAAGAGGGTCCGCGAGGCGATTGAGCTCTGTCTAGAAGTCGAGGATCCCGCTACAAATCAATTTGTGGGTGTTCAGCGCATCGCCGTCAACGCATGAGTATCCTTCCGGCACTATCCGGCGTGGCCCTGATCAAAGCGCTGCGGAACCTTGGTTTTGAGGTCGTGCGCACAAAGGGAAGCCACCATTTTCTCCGCCACGCGAACGGGAGATGTACGGTGGTGCCGGTTCACCGCGGCGAGATGATCGGGCGTGGTTTGTTGTCACAGATTTTGCGCGATTGTGAGATTGATAAAGCGGACCTCAAGAAGCACCTGTAAGGTTCAAAACGCGATGCGGAAGTCGCGATAGGTGCCACTGGGCACGGTCGGTGTGACCTGCACGTCGGTAATGTACTGCGCGTGCGGGCCGCCGCGGATCTCGCGCAACAGCACGTCCATTTCCGCCTGCGTGCCCTCAAGATACACCCGCACCGTACCGTCGGCCATGTTTTTGACATGGCCCGTCACGGCATGGCGCTGCGCCAAGCGCTGAACGGTGTAGCGGAAGCCAACGCCCTGCACGTGTCCGTGATATTCGACCACATACGCAGCCGGGATGGTCGTCATGTCTCATTATACCACATACCACGTTGCGTCATTTCGCAACGGAGTAATTCATGAATTCGCTATAATGTTTACATGAAGCACCTCATCAAACATCTGCTGGTTGGCCTACTCGGCCTGGCGTCGCTTGTGTACATTCTCAATCCAACCGCCGGCGTGTTCGAGTTGCTGCCCGACAACATCCCGATTCTGGGGAATCTCGATGAAGCGGCGGCCACAACCATCCTGTTGGGGTGCCTCAGCTATTTTGGCCTCGACCTCAGCCGGTGGTTCAGAAGACCGAACAAGAACATCCAGGCATGAAAGGCGTTGGGAGCAAATGAGCAAAACGACAGCCAGCGCAATCATGTTGACCATCTGCGCTGTTCTGGCCGGATGCCACTCACCGATTATTGACAGCCATCTTACGCGTGAGCAGTCTCTGGAAGGCACGAAAGCGCCTGAGGATGTGCGGGAAAAGATGGTATTGCTGGATGTGCTGTACTATTCCTTCGACCGCAAATTGCACCAAGGCCAACTCGTAGTACACCGCGACGCGCAAGAGGACGTGCAGCGCATATTTCGCGTTATTCTCCAGGAGCGTTTTCCAATAGACAAATGCGTTCCGGTGGTACACTACGCTTGGTCGGACGATGCTTCGATGGCGGATAATAACACGTCGGGGTTCAATTATCGCACGATTGCCGCCACAAATTGCTTGTCCAACCATTCTTTTGGCAGGGCCATTGATATCAACCCCGTACAAAACCCGGCGCTGTATGCCGATGGAAGCTGTGCGCCACAAAGAGCGACGTATAATCCAGAAATCAGAGGGACGTTAGCGGCGCCTTGCGCGGTTGTCACAGCGTTCACCCGCCTCGGCTGGCGCTGGGGTGGCGATTACACGTCATTCAAAGATTACCAGCATTTCGAGAAAAAGGCTGGCAGTGTGCAGAACGTCATCCGCAATCCGTAATTGGCGATGGGTGGCGGCTCACGGCGCAGCCTGCGGAGCGAACAGACTACACCGCGGACATTTCTACTGACTTGCACCCGCCAAGTGCCTTGGATTGACATGCGGCGCGCTTTGTTGTACACTATGGGTGCGGTTTGTGAAAATTTGGTTACCCGAATCCATGAGGTTCACACAATGAATACGCGTACATGTCTGAGTGCGCTGGTGCTGCTGTGTTGTCTGCGCGTGGCTGCCGTTGAACAGGATGCGGAGTATAGCATGCTGGACGGGGTCGGGCGTGGCTTTGCGAATCTGCTGACGGGGGCGATCGAAGTGCCGCGCTGCATGACCTTTTATTCCGTGCAATGGCCGGTGATCGGGATCCTGCCGGGCGTGCTGCAAGGCGCGGGCATGACCGCCGTGCGCGCCTTTGGCGGCGTGCTTGACCTGCTCACGCTGGGCTATCTCGAACCGGGCAACACGCTTTATGATGCGATGGAAGCGCCGCTCTTTCCGTGGCAAGCCCCGTGGTTGCCCCGCGGCGACGACGACATCGCCTCATGTGTCCGCGGGTCTGTCGTCGCGGACAATTGTTAGAATCTGCGACCGCACCTGCCCGTCGCGAAAATCCGTGCGCAACTCTTGTGCAACGGAGAGTGCTTGCGTGGAGGTGAGCACCCGCCCCGTCACGCCGTCGCGCGTGATGGTATAGCCGCGTCGCACGACCGCCACCGGGCCTAACGCCTCTACACAGTCCAGCATGCGGCGCAGTGCGTCGTGGTGGCGCGCAAGCGCATGGTTGCAGGCCGTGTCGCAGGCCGCGCGCCGCACCATGACGAGCTGTTCATCACGCACGCAGCGTTCAAGGAACAGCCGCCGCGCGGCGCCAACAATCTGGGTCGCACGGGCAAGGCGCTCGGACCGCGTCGCCAGTTCGTCGTGCACTATGGCCCGCAGTTCATTCCATCGTTCATCCACCCGCTGGCGCTGCAAGTCAATGGTGCGCGGCAGATCGCGAAAGACATAATGGGTTGTCAGCCGCTGGACGCGGTGGCTGCAGGCGTCCAATGCTTGACCTAGTCGGGCGCGCATGCGCCGGCGGGCGTCCTCGAGTTGCTGCACAAACACGGCCCGCGGTTGCACCACGATTTCCGCCGCCGCGCTGGGCGTCGGCGCACGCACATCGGCGACAAAATCCGCAATGGTCCAGTCAATCTCATGCCCGACCGCCGCAATGATGGGCATCGGCGCACGGGCGATTGCGCGCGCGACAACTTCCTCGTTGAAGGCCCACAAATCCTCAAGACTGCCGCCGCCGCGCCCAACAATCAGCACATCAAAAAACAAGGGCTGGGCTTGTGGATCGCGCTCGTGCCGCCGATTGATGGCCGCGCAGTCATCGAGCGCGCGGGCAATTCCTGCCGCCGCGCCCGCACCTTGCACGGCGACGGGATACAACACCACATGCACCGTCGGAAAGCGCCGCGTCAGCACGCGAATGATGTCACGAATTGCCGCGCCACTCGCGGACGTAACCACACCAATGGTGCGCGGCAACAACGGCAGCGGTTTTTTGCGCGCCGCGTCGAACAGCCCTTCCGCCGCCAGCTTTTGTTTCAATTGCTCAAAGGCCAATTGCAGCGCGCCCAAGCCGCTCGGGGTCATCGTGTCGCAGATAATCTGGTACTTCCCCTGCGGCTCGTAAATTTGGACACTACCGCTGACGACCACCTGCAAGCCGTTTTCCGGCGTGAATTTCAGCCGTCGATTGGCGGTGCGGAACATCACCGCCGGAATCTGGGACTGCGCGTCTTTGAGTGTGAAATAATAGTGACCGGAGGGCTGTGCCTTGAAATTGCTGATCTCGCCCTCGAGCCAGACATTGGTGAACGTGCCCTCGAGCAACAAGCGGATACGGCGCGTCAATTGCGAAACCGACATTGGCGTGGCCGCGGGTGCCCGCGGCGCGGGCACACGCGCCGCGGGCACCTCGGGCGTTGCCCACAGCGGCAAGGTCATGTCCGGATCAGAAGTCATGCAGGGAGGTATGATAGCATCCTGCGCGCGTTTCGACAAGGGCTCGCAGTGTGGCGGGAGGAGGAACTTCGTTCACCGCACATGAATTGTATACCTATTAATGAGAGCGCGTTCCACGTTGCGGCGTAGCAGCGGTGCCCAACACGGGAGCTGCTGTTCATAACATTTTTCTTGCATAGGCTTGCCTCCCCACCGGTCCCGCCAACGGCGGGGTGGAAGGAGAGATTGGCAAGCGCGCCGGCGGCTTGTTGCATTAATCTCATTCACCCACGGCGCAAGGCCGTGGGGGTCTTCAGACTATAGGCACAGCGCACGCCACGCGCTTCAGGGGCAGGTGTACCGCAAATGAATTTTATACAGCGCCGTGGCGCCCGCGCCGGTTGCGATCTATTTGCTATACTGTTATCCATAACCAATGGTCCGGACACGCACCCATGAGTAGTTCACCTTGCGATGTATTCTTTTTTGAGGCGTTTCAAGAAGAAGAAGCCGCGCTGCGCCGCGCTTTGCCCGTCGGTGTGCGCGCGGCGTTCTCCTGGAAAACCATTCAGGAATACCAGGCGCCCGCACCGCCGGCGCGCATCATCAGCATTCGCACGCAATCGGCCATACCGCCCAGCTGGGCGCGCGACCTCGCCGGCATCCTTACCCGCAGCACCGGCTTTGACCATCTCACCGCCTATCGCGCGGCAACCGGTGTGCCCGTGCCGTGCGGCTATCTACCGCTCTATTGCAATCGTGCCGTGGCCGAACAGGCTTTGCTGCTGTGGCTGGCCTTGCTGCGCAATTTGCCCCAACAACTTGCCCAATTGCACACGTTTCATCGCGATGGCATTACCGGCGGCGAGTGCGCCGGCAAAACGCTGACTGTCGTCGGGGTTGGCAACATTGGTCATGAAATTGTCAAAATCGGCGACGGGCTGGGCATGCGCGTGCTGGGTGTGGACCTTGTCCAACGCCACGCCGACGTGCACTATGTTGCGCCCGCCACAGGCATTGCCGCCGCCGATATTCTCGTGTGCGCCATGAATTTGACCGCCACGAATCACAATTATTTTTGTTACGAAGTACTGCGGGCCGCGCGGCGCGGCGTGTTGTTCATTAACATTGCCCGCGGTGAATTCTCGCCCGCCACGGATTTGCTGCGCTTGCTCGACGAAGGCCAACTTGGTGGCGTCGGCTTGGATGTCTATAATCACGAAAAAGAACTGGCCGTGGCCTTGCGCACCAAGGCCGCGTCTAATGATACCGAGGTGTGCGCGACGCTCGCGCTGGCGCAACGCCCCCATGTCCTGCTGACGCCGCACAACGCCTTCAATACGCATGAGTCCGTTGCGCGCAAGGCCGCGCAAAGCATGCAGCAACTGCAACAGTTTCTCACCACCGGCGCGTTTCTCTGGCCGCTGCCGGACTAAGCGCAGCCCGCAACCGTCGCTTCCATCAACTTATAGTATACTACTAGTGATGACCATTTTCGCCAAGACACCGGCAGCCCGCCCGGCCGCACCGTTGCGCTGGCTGGCGCGCGGAATTGGTTGTGCCGCGGCGCTGGCCGTGGTCACGAGCATGGCGCTCCAACCGCCGCGGCCAGGCGAACTTGATGCGCTGCGGGCGAATGGCACGCTGGCCCAGCGGCTGGCCGACGCGCGGGCGCTGAGCAACGATGTGACGCATCCGGCGCTGGTCCAGCGGCTGTACGAGAAGCTCGCCAAGGCGCAAGGCGTGCCCGTGCCCGACGACGGCAGCAAGGCAAAAATCAGCAGCAACTTGGCCAGCGTTGGCACCAACAAGATCCTCGTCTTGCTCATCGGCTTCCAGGACCAGTCCAATACCTACACCCATGCGGCCATGTCGAACATGGTGTTTGGCGCAGGCAATCCGGCCAACTATCCGCGCGAAAGCTTGCAGAAGTATTACGAGCGCTCCTCGTACGGGAAGCTGGTCATGGAAGGTGACGTGCTGGGCTGGTACTACTGCACCAACAAGCGCAGCGTCTACAAGCCCGATGGCGCTCCGTACGACAACGCAGCGAACTGCCGGATCGTCAGCGAGGCACTGAACTACTATGATGCGCGCGGCCACGATTTCTCGCAATACGACAACGACCACGACGGCGATGTGGATTATCTGGCGGTGTACTGGACCGGGCCGATCGGCGCGTGGGCCACGTTCTGGTGGGGCTACAGCTGGTCGCTCAGCGCCCAGACGGTAACGAACGACGGCGTGCGGTTCACGAATTTCACCTGGCAGTGGCAGGACAGCAACCCGGCTGTGCTGCTGCACGAGACCGGCCATTCGCTCGGCCTGCCCGATTACTACGACTACGACGACTCCGTCGGCCCGCGCGGCGGCGTCGGCGGCTTCGACATGATGGCGGGAAACTATATGGACCATAACGGTTTCAGCAAGTACATGCTCGACTGGCTCCCGTGCACTTTTGTCACTACCAGCTCGTACAACGTGCCGGTGCGGGCCCTGGCTCAGACGCCCGAAGCGTACATCATGATGCCCGGGCAGACGGGCCAGACCGCCTTCGCGGAATATTTCATGATCGAAAACCGTCACAGAATTCTCAACGACACGAACAATGTCTCAAACGGCCTGCTGATCTGGCACATTGATGCCAAGGGCGGCTTCAGCTACAACAATTCGTACGCGACGCACAAGTTGCTCCGGCTGATGGAGGCCGATGGCCTCGAACAAATTGAAAACAACGGCAGCGCGAATGCCGGCGATTACTACAACCAAGGCGAATCATTCGGACCGTACTCGAAGCCCGACAGCCGAAAATATGACGGTGGCAATCCCTGGGGCGGCTCGAACACGTGGATCAACGTGTCCGCGCTGTCGCCAAACGGCATGGTCCTTACTGCCAATTTTGAGTTTCTCACGTTGCCACTGTTGACCAACGCGATGGCGCTGCTGACCGACGCCGGCGATGGTGATGGCCATCCCGAACCGGGTGAGAACGCGCGGCTGTGGCTGTGGCTCAAGAACAACGGCGGCGGGGCTGCCGCGAACATCGTGGTCACGCTGACCAACGTCAGCCCCTATCTCACTGTGGCGGGCGGCACGGCGGCGTATGGCACATTGACGCCGGACGGCATCAAGAGCAATGCCACGCCCATTGTGATCGCCATCAGCAGCGCATGTCCAGCGGGATTGCAGCAACTGCGCGCAGTCATCGCGTCTGACGGCGGCGGCTGGACCACCACCTTCGGCGTCCTGGTCGAGCAACTGCCGGCGTTCCGCCCGTTGCAGACAAATGTCATCTTGTATGCGGGCCCGGACGGCACCGACACGCAGACGATTGAAATCCGCAATGACGGCAGCGCGGCGCTGGCGTTCGGCCCGGCGCCCGCGACCGCAGCGTATGTCTGGACGAGCAGCGACGCCGTGCGCGGCCCCGCCTTCTCTTGGCTCGACATCAGTACGAAAGGAACCGCGGTGCCCTTCAATGACGAAAGCGCCGTGGCGAGCGCGAACGCCATCGGCTTTACCGTGCCGTTCTATGGAAAGAACTTCAGCCAGTACCGGATTGGCATCAACGGCGCGTTGCTCCTTCAGGGCGCGCTGCTGCAGAACGCCAACAGCAACCTCCCCACCGTTGTTGTGCCCGGGGCGTTTCTCCCGGCCTATTGGGACGATATGTTCTTCAGCACCACCGACTACTGTGTGCGCCGGTGGAACGATGCGAACCAGCTCGTGGTAAGCTATCTCAACCTTCCGCGCAAAGGCCAGAACAGTAGTCCAAACTCGTTTCAGATCATACTGCGCAAGAGCGGCGAGATTCGCTACCAGTATCGCACGATGAGCGGCACGCTGAATTCCGCCACTATCGGCCTGCAAGGCACCAACCTGCCCGGCAACAGTCTGGTCGTGGCCTTCAACGCAAATTACGTGAAGAACAATCTTGCCACCAGTTTTATGCCGCCCGTGCCGCCAATCGCGCCATGGCTGACGTGTGCGCCGCTCAGCGTGTCCGTCCCAATCGGCGCCACCACAACGCTGATGTTCTCCGCCAATGCCCTGGGTTTGACGCCCGGGGTCTACACTACCAGCATCACCATCGCGCACAACGATCCGGACGCGCCGCTGCTGCATGTGCCGGTTTGGTTGGTCGTGCCCGAGCCGGCCGGTGCGCTCATCGTGCTCGTGCTGCTCGTCCGGCGTGGCGGGCTGCGGATCGGGTCCTCACGCGAGCGTGCTGCTCTATGACGATTGCCGACAATTGGCGTGCGCTTGAAGCACGGGTGCGGGTACGGGCGCGCCAGCCGGTCGAGATTGTCGCCGTGACCAAGCAGCGCAGCCCGGCCGAGATCGCCGCCGTGATCGCCGCCGGCGCGCGCATTCTCGGCGAAAATCGTTGCGACGAGATCGTGCGCAAATGCAGCGCGCACGATCCGCGCGCCGATATGGCCGGCCTGCAGTTGCACATGATCGGTCATGTTCAGTCGCGCAAGGCGCGCGATATCGCCGTGCGGTGCGACGCCGTTCAGTCGCTCGATTCGGCGCATTTGGCGAATGAACTCAACCAGCGCCGCGCGCCGCTGGACCGCCCGCTCGAGGTTTTGATCGAAGTCAATGTCAGCGGCGAAGCGCAGAAGTATGGCGTTGCGCCGGCGGCGGTTGCCGCCTTGGCAGGGCATGTGCTCACTTTGCCGTGGTTGCGCCTGCGCGGCTTGATGACGATGGCACCGCAGACCGCCGATGCAGCCCGCATCCGCGCCGCCTTTCGCGGCTTGCGCGTACTGCGCGACCAGCTTGTCCCGCGCCTGGGCGCCGCGCAGTGCGCGGTGCTCTCGATGGGCATGAGTGATGATTTTGAGATCGCCCTCGAGGAAGGCAGCACCATGGTGCGGATCGGCCACGCCCTGTTTGCGGGCAGTTTGGACAAAGAGCCATACGAGCCGGTGCAGCCGCAGCGACTTGTAACAAAGAGTACATGAGTACAAGAAAAGCAACATGGGCACGACGGCTTGGTGTGCTGCAGTCAACCGTGAACGAGCCCGTTGGGCTTGTTTATTAATTATTTCGCTGCGAAAGAATTATGAGTATCGACGAAAAATTCAGGGTTGAAGGTGGCCAGCCGTTGAGCGGCACAGTGCACGTCTCGGGCAATAAGAACGAGGCCTTGCCGATTCTCTCGGCCTGCCTGTTGACGTCGGCGCCGATGACGCTGCGCAACATGCCGCTGATCGGCGATGTCCTGGTGATGGGCGATCTGCTGCGCAAGGCCGGCGTGCAGGTCGAAATGGATGCGCACGACACCCATGTCTGGCACATCACCGCCGGCACGCTCGCGGCCGAGGATGTTGACGCCGACCTCTTTCGCAAGATCCGGGCCAGCATTACGCTGGCCGCACCGCTGTTGTATCGCTGTGGCAAAGTCACGCTGCCGATTCCGGGTGGTGACAAAATCGGCAAACGCCGGCTCGATACCCATCTGCTGGCGCTGCAGGAAATGGGTGTCGAGATTTTCGAGGAAGACCACGCCTACTTGCTGCGCTGCCGCGATGGCTTGCGCGGCGCAGACCTTTGGCTCGATGAAGCCAGTGTGACCGGCACCGAGAACATCATCATGGCCGCGGTCTGCGCGCGCGGCACGACCAGCGTGTACAATGCCGCCTGCGAGCCGCATGTGCAACAGTTGTGCCATTGTCTGAACGCGATGGGCGCGCGCATCGAGGGCCTTGGCACCAATCGCCTGCTGATTCATGGCGTGGCCGCGTTGGGCGGGACGGAACACACCATCGCGCCGGATTTCATTGAGATCGGCAGCTTTATCGGCTTGGCGGCGGCGACCGGCAGCACGTTGACCATCGCCAATGCGACCCAGGCGCCGATTCGTATGATTCTCAAAACGTTTGCGCGGCTGGGTGTCGAGACCCAAACGGATGGCCCACACGTGGTCGTGCCCGCCGCGCAAGCGCGCCGGATTGTCACCGATTTCCGTGGCGCCATCCCCAAAATCGAGAGCGCAATCTGGCCGGGCATTCCCGCCGATCTGATCAGCATCTTGTTGGTCACCGCAACCCAATGCCACGGCACGGTGCTGATTCATGAGAAATTGTACGAGAGCCGTTTGTTTTTTGTTGATCGCCTGGTCGGCATGGGCGCGCGGATTGTCTTGTGTGATCCGCACCGCGCCCTGGTGGTCGGCCAGGCGCCGCTGCACGGCGATTACCTGACCAGCCCGGACATCCGCGCCGGCGTGGCCCTGCTCATCGCCGCGCTGTGCGCCCAAGGCACCAGTGTGATCGACAACATTCAGATGATTGATCGTGGTTACGAAAACATTGACGGGCGCTTGCGTGCACTGGGCGCCCGCATCACGCGGATCACCACCTAACCCTTACACCATTTGTATGAAAATTACTTTTTTAGGCGGCGCGCAGGAAGTCACCGGCTCAACGCATGTGCTGCAAACAGCGCGCCACACGGTTATCCGCGACAGCGGCATGTTTCAAGGCCATCGCGCCGAGGCCCGCCAGAAGAGCGAGCATGTCTTCGACACGCTGCCACACGCCGATGCGGTCGTCTTGTCGCATGCCCACATTGACCATTGCGGCAACTTGCCCACCTTGGTGAAGCACGGCTTCAATGGGCCGATTCACACCACGCACGCGACGGCCGACCTGTGTTCCTATATGCTGCGCGATTCGGCCCACATTCAGGAAATGGATGCCGCCTATCTCAACAAGAAGCTCGCGCGCAAAGGCGAACCGCTGGTCGAGCCGTTGTACACCACGCCCGACGCCGAGGCCGTCTTGCCGCTGTTTGTCGGGCATACTTATCACGAACCGGTGCACGTGACCGATGATATTCGGGTGACCGCCTATGACGCCGGTCACGTGCTGGGCGCGGCCTTGCATCTTTTCGAGGTCGCGGAAAACGGCCGCACCTTGCGGCTGGGATATGCCTTTGATCTGGGTCGCAAAAATCTGCCGATTCTGCGCGATCCCGAGCAGCTCAGCGACATCGACGCGCTGGTCATTGAAAGCACCTATGGCAATCGCCTGCATCGCGACATTTTGCAGTCCGAAGACTTGCTGGCAGGCGTGATCAATCGCGTGTGTGCGCGCGGCGGCAAAGTTATTGTGCCGTCGTTCGCCCTCGAACGGACGCAGGAACTTTTGTGCGTCGTGCAACGCTTGCGCTTGGACAAGCGCATTCCGAAGACCTTGCCGGTGATCGTGGACAGCCCGCTGGCCGTCAATTTGACCGGCGTGTTCCTGCGCCACACAGAGTTGTTTGATGCGGAGACGATGGCGTTGCTGGCGCGCGGCGCAAAAGCCGGCGCCCGCCAATATGTGCGCTTGATCAGCGACGTCGAGGAATCCAAGGCGCTCAACGATGATGACCGGCCGATGATGATTATTTCAGCCTCGGGCATGTGCGAATCCGGCCGGATCCTGCACCACTTGAAAAACAACATTGAGAATCCGAACAATGCTGTCGTGATTGTTGGGTTCCAGGCGGCCAACACGCTCGGTCGGCGGATTGTCGAGCGCGCGCCGGATGTGCGTATCTTCGGTGAGACCTACCAGGTCCGCGCCGAGCGCGTCGTGCTGAACACGTTCAGCGGCCACGCCGATCGCAACGATCTGCTGCGGTTTGTTGATGGCGTCGGCGCGCGCTGCAAGACGTTCATTCTGGTGCACGGCGAGCCCGGCGCGATCGAGAGTTTTGCCGGGGCGATCCGCGCACGCCGGCCGGACTGCCGGGTCGAGACGCCTGCGCGCGAAGACGTGCTCGAACTATAGCCGCGCGCGCCGCGCAAAATCCACGCATCACCCACACATAGAATCAACTATGCACACAGTCAATCTGCGTCCGTGGATCCACAATCACGAATTTGCCATCGTCGATCAACGCAAGGAACGACGCACGGTTATCGTCGTGAGTATTACCGCCGTGATGATGTTGGCCGAGGTGCTGGCCGGCTATGCCTTCGGTTCCATGGCATTGCTGGCCGATGGCTGGCATATGGCCACGCATGCCGTTGCGCTCGGCATCGCAGTTTTTGCATATCGCTATGCGCGCCACCATGCGACCGATCCGCGCTTCACGTTTGGCACCGGCAAAGTTGGCGTGCTGGGCGGATTTGCCAGCGCCATTACGCTCGCGCTCGTCGCCTTGCTCATGGTGGGAGAATCCGCGGTGCGTTTTTACACGCACGCCGCGATTCGCTTCGATGAAGCCATCGTTGTTGCCGTGGCTGGATTGGTGGTTAATGTTGTCTGTGCCGTCGTGCTAAGCGCCACAGGCAATCATGCAGACCATGCCCATACCGATCACGATCACGATGCTTATGCCCTCCCTCACCGCCATGCCAGTCATGCGCACGACCACAACTTTCGCGCCGCGTATTTGCATGTCCTTGCGGATGCCGTGACCTCCGTGCTTGCCATCCTGGCGCTGACGGCGGGCAAGCTGTGGGGCCTCGTGTGGTTGGACCCGCTGATGGGCTTGGTCGGTGGCGGCTTGATCGCGCGCTGGTCGTACGGGCTCATCCGCGAGACGGGGCGGATATTGCTGGATGCGGTCGGCGAAGACTCGTTGCTGCGCTCCATTCGCACGGCGATTGAGGCGCGCGGGACGGATCGCGTGGCCGATTTGCATGTCTGGAAAGTCGGGCCGCAGACGTGCGCGGCGATTGTGTCGGTCGTCACAGACCAGCCCCAAGCGCCCGAGCGTTACAAAGATTTGCTTGGTCACATCGAGGGGCTTGCGCATGTTACCGTCGAAGTGCAGCGCTGCTCCACGCCGGCCGCGTGATGCGATCTGTCGTTAGTGCACTGTTCGCCACGAAGACTCGAAGGGTGTTCAACGAACGAGTTCCCTCTGCCACTGAATACTGAATACCGAACACCGAACATCCCGCCGCTGGCGGGACTCCAAGCAGCCGATCACTGATTACTGATCACTGAACCCCGAACCCCGGTCCGCCCTACTTGGGCTGGCGCGTGGCCTGGTCGCGCATGTGCTGATAGTACTGGTCGAAGCGCGCGCTGAGTTCGGGCGGCAGCACCGCCTGGGCTTGGCGCAACATCGCCAGCCAGCGCGGATACAGGCGCGAGGCCTCGAAGAGCGTGTCGTTCTCTGGCAACCAGACGGTCAGCATGCTGATCAGCAGTGCACCGGTCGCAAAGCCCAAGGCCGCGCCGGCCGCCAAGCCCGCCATGCGATTCAGCCAGCCCAGCTCAACCGCCACCACCCAATGCGTAATCCAGCGCGCCAGCAGGCCGACCACCAGCGCAAAACCAACAAAGACGATCGTCATCGCGACATAGCGCTGCAGCGCTGGATTGGTGATGACCTGCGCCACCACGCCCGCGACCGGCGCGTAACAGCGCGCCGCGACAATGCCGCCGACCACCAGCGTGACCAACATCGCCGTGATGCGCACAAAGCCCTTGATCAGGCCCCACAACGCGCCGGCACTCACCAAACCGGCCAGAAGAATATCCAGAAGATTCATCGCCTTCGATTATATCCATTTCATTGTTTTCTCACCACGAAGCAGACCTGTGCCTGATTCGTGACAGGCTGGGCTGATTTCTTATGTGGCGCCCGGCGTGGCGGCCGCGCCGCTGGTGTACTTGACAATCTGCACTTTCTCGTGGGTGATCAAGCCGCCGCACTGCGCCTGGTCAAACAACGCGTGCAGGACATCCAGAAATTCCGTGGTCTTGGCCTCGTCGTCGACAATCTCACAGATCAGCGGCAGGTCGCTGGACAAGTCGAGAATTTTCGCGCTGCGAATATGACTGCTGCGGCCATAGCTCAAGATGCCGCGCCAGACCGTTGCACCGGCCAAGCCGTGTGCACGCGCCTCCCGCACAATCACTTCATGCAGCGGGCGATGTCCCACTTTGTCGGCCTCGCCGAAGAAAATGCGCAGCAAGTGCGCTTCGCCTTTCAGTTCCATAGTGCCTCCTCAGTGCCGGACGCAGAACTCAATGAGCAACAATCCAAGAATAAAGGCCACGGCACTACCGCCGAAACTGGCCAGAACATAGAGCGCGCCGTAGAACGCCTCGCGCGCAGATACAAATTGGTGCAATTCATAGATGAAGGTCGAGAAGGTGGTTAATCCGCCGCAAAAGCCCGTCGCCAGGAACAGACGCGTGGCCGGCGTCAGCGGCAACTCGCGCGCCACCAGCGCGGCCAGCACGCCCATGATGAAACAGCCCGCGCAGTTGGCGGCCAGCGTGCCGTAAGGCATGGTCAGCGAGACGCGCTGTAGCGCGAGCGAGAGGCCAAAGCGCGCCGCCGCACCCAGGCCGCCGCCGGCAGCCACCAACGCCATGTTGCTCAATGCAGTTTGTGTCACGCGCCTATTGTAGCAGAGCCGCACCCGTTCGACAAGCACGCACCGCTGCTTTCGGCCGCCTTAGTAACTGAAGACGTGGTCGGCAATGATGCCCTGGCGCGTGGCAATGCGCACGTTGAAATTGGTATGCCCGCCACTCGGCTGCATAAGCGCGCGGAGAAAGACGCTGCGGGCGAAAAGCCAGATGTCGCCGACGGCAAGTGGCTCGGTCCAGCGTGCGCGCCGCAGCGTGCGGTTGTAGGTTGTAAAGCCATGCATGCCGTCAAACAATGCCTGGTATTGATAAGCCACCGGCACATTGTTCTGGAACTCCGCAAAGGAGAAATAGTTGATGGTCGCGGTGCCGCCGGCGCGCACTGTGCGGCCGAGGATGAATGCCGAGAGGGTCGAGGCCGTGGCGGTCGCTGGTTGTGAGACGAGCAGGCGCGCGCCGTCAAAATCCTCAAAGGTCCAGGCCGTGCCGACGCCCGGCAGGGTGATGGCGGTCAATTGCGGCGCGCCATCGCGCCCATAGTAGGCCAGGTTGTTATTGGTTGGCGCATTCCACGGACCTGTGCCGATGTAGTGCAGCATCTCGCCGCGCGCGGCGAAGTTGTATACAAAGCCCCCAGCAGGCGGATAGGAAAACGACCAGGCGTGATCAAATTCGCCACGGTGATACACGCTGACATAGGCCGCCGTGTTCTGCAACAGCTCGCGCGCAAAAACACCGGCACTGGTGTACGCGCACACCGGCAGCCCGGGCGCCAGCGGCGTCCGCCAGCGCTCGGCCAGCGCCGGGTCAAAGACCGCCACGCCAAAGGACATTTCCCGTGAACCATCACCTTGGTCAACCTGAATGGCGATGATGTCGCGCCGCGCGAGCCCGCCGGCAAGCACATTGGGCAACAGCTGTTCCGCGACGGGCACCAAGGTGCCGTGCCGCAGGCGAAACACGCGCACGCGCATGGTTAGCTGGTCATACAGCACAATGCGCCGGCCGTCAAAGCCCATGACGGTGTAGCGTGTGCTGACACCCGGCGGCACCGCGTTGGTCAACAAATAGCGGCCACGCCGGTCAATCACATTCAGCGCGCGCGGCCGGGTGTGCCACATGGCCTGATAGCGCGACACCATGTTGAATTGATTGGTGCGCGCCACGCTGTGTATATAGTCATCCTGCGCCGCGAGCAGTACCGTGCCATTGGCGAGCGGATGCAGCGCGACCGTCGTATTCGTTGCGGTTCTCTGGATGAACGGTGGCCCGAGGATTTCATGGTACAACTCAAGCGTGACCATGCCTTCCGCCGGCGGCACGCCGACGACGACGATCTGATAGGCCCGGCCGGCCACTGCGTCAAAGGAGACGAACGAACGGTAGCCGTCGTGCACGCGTGCCAAAGTTGCCAGCGTGGCGTTGGTAAACACGGCCAGCTCACATTCGCTCGCACTGGCGCCGACGTCCGCGCGAAATGGGCCACTGTACGGCGCTGTCCACGTAAACCAGATTGAATTCGAGCCACAACCCCAATAGGGATGAAACGGTTCGCCCGCCTCCAGTGTGGCATCTTCGGTGGTGCCCACCGCAATCATCAGATCGCCGGCCAGCAGCGTGCGATTCACAAAATTATCATTGACCGGTGGCGCGAGGCGGGCGGCGGGCATGGCGGGCAAAGGCCCGCACACCGGCACATCCGGATGGCGCCTGCCCGGCAGGTTGGTCAGCGCGGCATTCATCTGCGCGCGCGCATCGGTAAACATCTGCTGCCAGTGTTGCCGTGGCGCAAGGTCTGCGCGCACGCACGGTGCGGGGATAAACGCCGCCATCAGCGCCAGCACAACCAAATCAGAAAATGCACGGGACCACATGGCATCCTCCTTTGGTAAAGGTGGACAGTGTTGCGGGGTACGGGCACGTGGCACGCACCACCGCCGTGATTTAGTATAGCATATTCACCGCACCGAGGCTGTGATTGTGATGAACCCCGGCAACAGCGGTGCGGCCGCGTCACTTGATGGTCGTGGTCTTGCCGTCCTTGGTCTTGTAGCGTATCTCGCGCGCACCAACCGCATGGATGTCGAGGCCGCCGCCCACCACGTCCATGGTGATCTGCAGCGTCTTCGTCGTCCAGTCGCACCCTGCGCTGGTCACGCCAAACGCAGCATTTTGGTTCGGAATATTCTTGGCTTGCGCCTTGACCCAGAGCCGGTTTTTACTGAGCCAGACGGCGAACGTCCACTTGTATTTCCAGTCCTTTTGCACGGTGCCGAAGATGGCTTTTTTGGCCGAACCGTTCAACTTGATGAAGAGGTTGCCACCATAGCTGCAACTGGTCGGCTCGGGCGACTTGATAAGCAAGGAATTGCTGAGCGTAACGCCGTTGAGGGCGGACAGGTCGGTGAGCATGGTGGGCGTACTGCCTATGATCGTCAGGTCGCCCACGCCGGCGGACAGAGGGCCTGCGGGAACAGGCTTCGGCGCCCAGTACACCTTGGCCTTGAGCGTGGCAATGGTGAAAGTGCCCGTGCCGCCGGAATTGTTCGGCCAGCCGACATCGTTCAGGAGCCCCATGGTGATTGTGCCGGGGCTGTGGATTGACTCGCCGTTGGGCAGTGAATAGGTCATCAAGGCGTTCGGCGTGCCGTTGAATGTCTCGTCAAGATGCGAGTAGCTTGAGCCTGGATTCCAGGTCGCCGGGGCATAGAGCTTGGGATGCACACCGCCATTTGCCGCCGTGGCCAGCGCACCGTTGAAATACAAATTGCCACTGGTGAGCTGGCCGGCGAGTGCCGCTGAGCCATTAGCAAAGGCCGAGATCAGCAATTGGCCGCCGCCATTCTCGCTGAAGTGATCGTAAATCTTCGGATAGGCTGTGCCGTTGCCCCAACTGCCGCTGCCGCCGGACACCGCCATCGAGCCGGCGAAGCCAAGGCCATGACAAATCTCATGCAACACCACGCTGACCAGATCAACCTTGCTGCCCGGCGTACTGCCATCCGTGCCGGTGTACCAGCTAAAGATGCTGCTGAAGCCCATGTAAACGTCCGCATGCGTCGTATCAAGATCGCTGCCGTGCAGCGTGTTGGCCAGCGCCACGGAATACCATGTGCTTGCCATCGGTGCGCCGGAGAAATCCTTGAATTTGTTCAAGGAGCCGCTGTGCCCCAGCACCCCGCTGCCGAGATTGTTCACCCAGGCAGCGTCAATGACAATAGGCACGGCCGGGTTCAGCAGCGTCTCCCAGACTGACGCGGCATAGTTCACCGCCGCCCTGGCGTCGGCCGGCCACGCAATCGCCGTGTCGCCCGCTTGCGTGTCGGGCGAGCCGGCCGGGAGGAAATTGATGGTCACCGCGGCGGCCTTGGCGCCTTTGGCGCCTTGAGCCTGCAATCGGGTGAATTCTTCCGGCAGCGGCACCCGCAGCGTACTCGTGCCAGGCGCATGCATTAGTGTGACCATGCCGCTCTCGCCCCGCGCCACGCCCCGGCCAGAACCAGCGGCGCCGGCAACCAGCGCGACAGATAGATACAGTGCGGCCAGCAGCCACACCAACGCCATGTTTTTCGCTTTCATGAAAACCTTGTGCATCTCGTTATATAAGGGTTCTACGACTATTATACCGTAAAAACGCCGTGGATACCCACATATCGGTAGATGGGCAAAGAAGAGTGGGAGCCGCACTCCGTGCGTTCAAGAGCCCTGCGCAATTGCAGCTGGAATATGCCATAATGACTGCAGCAAACATAAGACTCGTGGCTGGGAATCCGGTGGCGCTCCAGTGCGTTTCTAACACCCGTGATGGGAATTAAAATGATCACCAGCAAAACCACCTTGTGCGCTTGGCTGATGTCTGTCGTGGGCTGTGGCATGTGCGGCGCCGTGACACTGTCACTGACCGCGCTCACCAATATGGGCGCAGATATTGACTATATCGCCGCCTACAACGGGGTCAACTATGTGAAGTTGATGACCAACGCCGACCTTATTGTGGAGGGCACAAGCGTGGAAAGTCCGGGCTGGGGCATGCCGCTTTGCTTCCGCGGTCCACAAGATGAGGAGTACGACCAAGTCGACAATATTCACGTGGCGCGCATTATTGCATCCATATGGAGCAAAGAGGAATCGCTGGCGCGCATGAATGCTCGTGATGGCAAGCCTATGCTGTATGTTCTACTTCGTCCGTCTTACACTGAAGTTCTGAACGATCCTATCCTTATTGGTCAAGAAAGATACCTGTTGTGGTTGCGGCAAGTGCGCATCAGCGACACGAATGTGCTGAGCGCGCTTGTGCGCACCGGCTGGCCCACCAATGCGTTTTACGAGGCCGTTATAGCCTGTAAAGGAGCAATCCAATTGACGTGGAACAACACTAACCACTACGCGCGTATGCAAGAAAAGTTCGCGAAATTGGATAGAGAGAGAAGAATAAGCAACGATGCCTGGAACGCGCGGCGCGAGCGCGAGTATTTTATGATTGGTTTTGGCACCTCGAATCGCGCGGCCATTGTTGAGGCCACCACCCTGTTTGCGCGCGGCATGCTGCGCGGCACAAGCCGCACGGCGGCGCGTGCACATGCCGCTGCGGCCCTGCGCGTGTTAGGCGGCGCGGCCAGAAGCAATCTTGCCGACATGGCAGAAATGGAACGGTTTAATGCGGTGGATTTCGTGCCGTAGCAGGAGCAAGGATGAAGACTCTCTTTCGTTACTCGGGACTCTGCCTGGCGGTGCTGCTAACCATGCCCTTTGGCCATGTGCACGCAACGACCCTTATTGGCGGCGACAATGAAGAAGCGCTGCGTGAATACCACTGCACCTTCGAAGGCAAGCGCTACAAGAAAATGTGCGGCAAAGCGCCCACATTGAAGAATCTTTTGCAGAGCATTGCCACCACCAATACAAACGTTGCCGGCGAAACCGGCCAAGCGCTCTTGGTGCTCTATTTCACAAAGCTGGTGCCGGCGCAAACAAATGCAGTCGTAGGCACCTTGCGCTGGCGCGCCGAGAGAGAACTATCCTTAACATTGAAACCGTACGCGACCCTGTCGCTGTATAAAAGGTACGGCTGCCAGTTGCTCGAAATTGAGAGTGGCGTGCCGCATGCCGTCAAATATCTCCGGCGTATTGTGACCAACACTTCATATAGCGTGACGGAAAGGATGGCCGCCGCGCTGCCGCTGGTGCGCCATGGCGTGCTGGACGGCTACGAATTGCTGCCCACCGCGCTGAACTCGACCAACTATGCCGTGCGCAGTACGGCCGAACGGCTTCTTTGTGCATATGCGCCCTATGACGGCGCCCGCGCGTGCAATGGCGCAACGGTAGACATTAAAGGACTTCTCGAGGGCATCACGACGCCCGCCGCAATGGTTACCAGAGCAAAAAACGAACTGCGGTTGGTGCAATCTGTGCCGTGGTGGTTCTCCTTGCCGTACGACGACAAGATGCTTCGCAACTACCCGGTGACGCGCAGCGACCGGTTACTCCAGCAAAGCAATGACGTCACCTCGATTCTCATGCGCATCACCGCGTGGTCAAACAAATATGGCTACGTTCCGGCCGCAACGACAAACGCACTTGAACGTTCTCGCAAGCAGATTCTGCAGATAATGAATGAGATGCCGCTCATTCGCACAAATTACTAATGAGAGTGCTTTCTCCTTTGCGGTGTCTTTGTAGCCGCCCGCGGTGAGGGCGGCTTCTGCAACCGCGGTCAGCGCCCGCGGCCACAATTGACATGACACCAAGTAAGCGCATTCATTAGTATTACTTAAGGGTGCCTTCACCCGCGCGGATGCGGGGCGGCAGGCTTGCGGGCCGATTGAACGGCAGGCGCGGCGTCATGCGGGTGGGTCATGCTGTGCCAGTAGAAGATGAGCAGCGTGGCAAACATCATGAGCGAGAGCATGAACAGGGAGAATTGCATGGCGGTTGCATCAGAGGTTTATAGTTAATTGTTCGTAGTTCTCAGTTTATCAGAGCAGAAGCTGTGCCAGCCGGCGGATGCCGCAAATGTGGCGCAAAACAGGCATGCCGCGCACAATCCGACTGCGGGCCGCGGCGGGCGGGGCGGGTGCGTACGGCGCACGCGGCGGAAAAGTCGGCGCATTATTCCGGCGGCGGCTCCTGGTCGTTGACCGTCACGTCCCATTTTTTGAGGCGGTCGCGCACGCTTTTTTCAGAAATACCGATGCTCTTGGCTGCTTTGGTCTGATTGCCGTTGTGCAGTCGCAGGGCATGAATGACCATCGCCTTTTCGAGCTGATCCGTTGTCGTTGGCATATCGCCGACGAGCGGCAAGGTGATGGCCGGACTGCCGGCGATAATGTGCATGCCGGTGGCCGTTTGAATCGTTTCCGGCAAGTCACACGGTTGAATGTACTCGGTGCGGGTGAGTAAAACGGCGCGTTCGACGGCATTTTCGAGTTCGCGCACATTGCCGGGATAGGTGTAGCGCACGAGCACGTCGAGCGCCTCGGGTGTGAAGCCCTTGATCTGGCGATGGCGGTCGGTCGTGCATTTGCGCAGAAAATGCTGGGCCAGGATCGGGATGTCGTCGCGCCGCTCGCGCAAGGGCGGCACCCAAATGGTGACGACATTCAGGCGGTAATACAAATCCTCGCGGAAATGATTTTTGGCCATTTCATCGGCCAAGTCGCGATGCGTGGCGGCGATCAGGCGGACATCAACGGGGATTATTTTATTGCTGCCGACGCGCTCAATGGTTTTATCCTGAATGGCGCGCAGCAGTTTGACTTGCACGGTGGGCGGCAGATCGCCGATCTCATCAAGGAAGAGCGTGCCGCCGGTGGCGCTTTCAAAGCGGCCGATGCGGGACGAAATAGCGCCGGTGAACGCGCCGCGCTCGTGGCCGAACAGCTCGCTTTCCAGCAAATGCTCGTTGAGCGCCGAGCAGTTGACGGCGACAAAGGCATTGTCGCAACGTGGGCTGGCGCAATGCATGGCGCGCGCCACGATCTCCTTGCCGACCCCGGTTTCGCCGCGAATCAGGACACTGCTGCTGCTGTTGGCAATGCGCGCGGCCAGATTGAGCACTTTCTCCATCGGTTCGCTGACCGAGACGATCTGGTCGAGGGCCGCGTGTTCCTGGAGCAGTTCGCGCAAGTTCAGGTTCTCATTGACCACCTGCTTGTGAGCGGCGATGCGCTCGAGGATCAGCTCGAGCTGTTCGAGATCAATCGGCTTGGTCAGAAAATCATGCGCGCCGGCTTTCATGGCCTTGACCGCCAAATCAATTTCACCATAGGCGGTGATCAAAATGACGGCCACCAGCGGGTTGCGTTGGCGGGCCTGCTCGACTACGTAGACGCCATCCGCGCCGGGCATGCGATAGTCGGTGATGACCACGTCCATTGCCTGGCGCTCCAGCAGGGCCAGGCCATCGGCGGCTTGGTCGGCGGCCCACACGTCGTGATGAATATGTTCGAGAAAACCTTTCAGCGATTCGCGCTGTGGCGCTTCATCGTCAATAATGAGGATTTTCATGCGGTCTCCGGTCGGGCAGGCGCACCGTGACGGTCGTGCCGTGCGGCTTGGTGGCGCTGAGCGTGATCTCGCCGTGATGGTCGTCAATGATCCGGCGGGTGATGGCCAAGCCGATGCCCAAGCCGCGTTCCTTGGTGGTGAAATACAAATCAAAGGCGCGGTCGCGGGTTTGCTCGTCCATGCCGCAGCCGGTGTCGCGCACCGTGATGGTCGTGGCGCCGTTGCGCTGGGCAATGCTCACCGTGATGCGCCCGTCGGGCGGCGTGGCGTCAATCGCATTCTTGATGATGTTGACCAGGGCCTGTTTGAGTTGCTGCGGGTCCGCCTCGATCGGGTCGAGCTGCGTGGGGATGTGCTGGTCGAGCGCGAGATTCCGTTCGGCGATCTCGCCATGCTCGAGGGCGCAAATGTCACGCACCAGGCCGCCCAGGTCAACCTGCTCGAAGGCCGGCGGGCGCACCCGCGCAAAGCGCAAAAATTCTTCGATGATCTGATTGACGCGCTTGAGCTCGTCTTTGATCACGCGCGTGAACTCGGCGTATTTTACCTGCGATTCCGGCATGGGCTGAATCTCGCGGTCAAAGCGCTGCACCAGAATCTGCACGGCGTTGAGCGGATTGCGGATCTCATGGGCGACGCCGGCGGCCAGGCGGCCAATGGCGGTGACGCGCTCCTGCTGGCCGAGGCGTTGCTGAATGCGCTCGACTTCGGCGGTGATGGCATCCCGCTCGCGCGCCAGCAGGCGGCTGCTGTGCAGATTGATCGCAAAGGTGACCATCAGTAGCGTGACGCACAAGACGATGCCGCCCAGCAAAATCTGCCGGCGCGTTTTGCGCGTCTCCAGTTCCTGCACGCTGCTGAGACTCATGCAGACCCGCAGCAGGTACTGCTTGGTTTCGGTCGTGAACGGCCGCACCGCTTCGAGACGGATGGGCGTGCCGGGCAAGAGGCGGGTGGCGAACAGGCGATTGCTGACGGCGCGTTGCAGGAACGGATCGGCGGCGATGGTCGTCAGGCGGTCAACACCCGTAGCCGCCACAATGCCGTCCGCATCTTGGCAGGCGATATAATCAAACAGGCCATGCCAGCCGATGTTTTGCAGCAGGCGCCCGGTGCCATAGCGGCTCATGACTGCTTGAATGATATTGGTGGGAACGCCCGCTTGCTGCAACTGGACGCGAATGCCGCCGGTCGCTTGAATGGCGATCATCAGCGTGTTTAAGACCACTTGCGATTCGGTCGTGGCCAGGGCAATGAAGTCCTCGCGGGTGCGGCGATGCTCATAAGCCAGCGTGGTGAACACGGCCGCGCCCAGAATCACCGCCAGGACCAGCACAAAGCCGGTCAGAACATGCGTTTCGCGATGGTGCATGATACAGCGCGGATAAGTGAAGCGCGCAGGTCATTGTAGCAGACCGCGCGGCGATTCGCAACCCACCGCACAGTAAATGCTGAAATTCAGATACTAATGAATGCGCTTTCTCCATTGCAGCGTCCTTGCCGCCCGCGGTGAGGGCGGCTTCTGCAGCCGCGGTCAGCGCCCGCGGCCACAATTGGCATCACGCCAAGTAAGCGCATTCATTAGTATATCGTCGTGGTACACCAATTCGCCAGACACTGCCGCGCCTTTCTGGAGAGTGGGAGCGCGAATCTGCGGCAGCATTCGCCGGATGGAACCGGCTCCCACTCTCCAGAGCGGGAGCGACCTCCGTGCTGGCAGCCAGCTAAGGCACCCGCCTAGGCGCGCGGATGAAAGCGGCGGTGCACCGTGCGCAGGCGCTGATCGTCCACATGCGTGTAAATCTGGGTGGTGCTGATATCGGCGTGGCCGAGCAATTCTTGGACGACGCGCAGATCGGCCCCGTGCGTCAGCAAATGCGTGGCAAACGAATGGCGCAGGATGTGCGGATAAATGGCTTTGGTGATGCCACACGCTTTACCATAGAGCCGTATGCGTTTCCAGAAATTGATGCGCGACATGGCGCGCCCGCGGTTTGAGATGAACAAGGGCGCACCGCTCGCGCCGGCCGGGCGCTGCGCGAGATAGGCCTGAATCGCCGCGCAGGCATGGCTGCCGACCGGCACCAGTCGTTCCTTGTTGCCCTTGCCGGTGCAGCGCAGAAAGCCGGCCTGCAGGTCCACGTCCTGCGCGCGCAACGTGACCAACTCGCTGACGCGCAGGCCGGAGGCATACAACAACTCGAGCATGCCCTTGTCGCGCCGGCCGAGCCCCGTCGTGACATCGGGTGCAGCCAACAGACGCTCGACATCCTCTTCCGCCAGCACATCCGGCAGTAATTTCCACAACTTCGGCGCTTCGAGTCGCTCGGACACGTCGGCTGGCACCTGCCCCTGGGCACGCAGGAAGCGGAACAACATGCGCAGCGCAATCAACTCGCGGAAGATCGTGCTGATCGCGCACTTCGCGGCCCGCCGCTGTTCGAGAAAATCAAGAATATGGTCGGGCGTCACCGCCGGCCAGGCGCACAGGCCGCGCTGCTGCAGCATGGCGGCGAATTGGCCGACATCATTGCCATAGGCAAGACAGGTGTTGTGCGCCAGGCCTTTTTCAGTGCGCAACGCGTCGAGAAAGTGGCGGACAGACCGCAGCAGCGGATTTGAATCTTGCGCGCGCACAGGTAGCAAGGCGGGGCGCCGCGGAGTCAACTTGTTTGTGTTAAGAATAAAATCATAAGTGGCACTCATTGTAGCACAGCCCCTTGAAAAAAGGCAAATGTTCGCCAGCGACGCGGGATCATGGGGATTCTTGCAGCATGCTCCCCACCTCTGTCCTTCTTCCTTTGTCATTCCTTGTTCGATATTCGAAATTCCACGTGGTTGCTTGCATGCCCGGCCCGGTTGTGCTATACTCATTCCCGTCACACAAGCTGCGAAACAGGGCGGCGACGCGCGGGCGGGGTGGCTTTTTACGCAGCTAACTTTACACTTTTTTGCTATGCCGACAACACCCAAGTACACGCTTGTTCCCCTGATCAGTTCGGATGATGTGCACACGCGCCTCGAAGGCATTGTCGATGAAATTCGGGCTGGCATGCCGACCGAGAATTTGGTCATCATTGCGTTGCTGAAAGGCAGTTTTGTCTTTATGGCGGACTTGATCCGGCTCTTGTACCGGCATGGCATTACCATGGAAGTTGAATTCATGACGCTGCGCTCGTATGGCGACAGCAACACGTCGAGCGGCGCGGTCACGGTCAAGTCCGACACCGAGACGGATGTGCGCGGCCGGCCGGTGCTGATCATTGACGATATTCTCGACACCGGGCGCACTTTGAAAAAAGCCAAGGAATTGGTGGTGGCGCATGGCGCGTCGTGCGTCAAAGTATGCGCGCTGCTGGACAAGCCCAGCCGGCGGGTCGAAGACATTCAGGCCGACATTGTCGGCTTTTCCATTCCCGATCATTTTGTGGTGGGCTATGGTTTGGACTACGCGCGCCGGCATCGCGAGCTGCCGTTCATCGCGCGAGTGCAGATGGACTAGTCTGGTGCCTCACAAATATATCTACAAATGGAGTCTGAAGACCCCCACGATCCCGCCGTTGGCGGGATCGTGGGTGAATGAGATTGAATGAATGTCCGCGCGCTGTCGCTCCTCCCAATCTTTCCTCCCACCGACACGAGGTCGGCGGGGAGGCAATCATAAGCGCGCGCTGCAACCGTCAAATGCAAAGATGTGTTAGCTACACTCCGCTAGCGCCGGCGGGTGACGCCGCGCCGCGGGCACATCTCAAACAATGGGCACGCGCTGCAGAGGGGCGAGACCGGCAGGCAACGGTGCTGGCCGTAGGTCACCAGCAAGCGGTTGATCTCAATCCAATAGCGTGCCGGTAACTTTGCACGCAACGCCATTTCGGTCTGCTCGGGCGTGCACGTGTGCACATAGCCCCAGCGATTAGTGATGCGATGAACGTGAGTGTCAACGCAAATGCCGGGTTGGCCGAACGCCTCAGTGACCACCAGATTGGCAGTCTTGCGGCCGACGCCGGGCAGGGTCAACAGAACTTCAATTGCGTTGGGCACGCAATCATCGAACTCGTCGCGCAGGCGGTGGCAGATTTCTGTAATCTGCCGCGCTTTCTGGTTGTAGAATCCAACCGGGAAAATGAGTTGGGCAAGGCGCGGCACGCCAAGCGCCAGAATGGCCTGGGGCGTAGCAGCGACGGCGAAGAGGCGCTCACTGGCCGCGTCGGTGACCGCATCCTTGGTGCGCAAGCTGAGGATGCAGGCGATCAGGGTGCGAAATGGATCATGGCGGACATGATCCCGCGAGAGATACGGCACCGACCAGCGCCGAATCTCGCGGCGCACCAGACGCAGGGCAACGGCAATGTCGAACATGGTTGCATAGTATAGCAAAATGCCATTGCTGCTCCCTGTGATTATGGGGTGTTGCCGCCATCTGCACGTGTCCTGCCAGCCCAGTTCCGGCGACTCGCAATGTTTCTTAAGCGCAAAGGCAAGGATGACTGACGATGCGTGCGGAGCTTGGCGAGCTGCGGGTGGGCGCGCAGAGACCCCCACGGCCTTGCGCCGTGGGTGAATGAGATTGATGGAACACACCGCCGGCGCTCTTCCCAATCTCTCCTTCCACCGGCGCAAGGCCGGTGGGGAGGTTGGAGTCGCCGGAACTGGGGTCAGCCAGTCCATTGACATCGCAGAGTGTTTATCCTATAATGTGCGCACCATGCGCGGTATAATGTATGCCAACTTCTCAATGCGAGACAAGCGTTAGCTGCTACCATCGCTGATCAATCAACCTACAACTACGAGGAGTATCTATGAACTGTTATCTCGATGTGCTGAAAAAATATTTTGTCTTCGAGGGCCGGGCGCGGCGCACAGAGTATTGGATGTTCACGCTCTTTAACATCCTTATTATCGTTGTGCTCAGTGTCATCGAACGCCTTATCGGCCTTCGGGGCATTCTGGGTTCACTGTACATGTTGGCGGTGCTGCTCCCCGCGCTGGGTGTCTCCGTGCGCAGACTGCATGACACAGACCGCACAGGCTGGTGGTTGCTGATTGGTCTCATTCCCGTGATCGGCACCATTATCCTGCTCATCTTCATGGTGCTGGACAGCCAGCCTGGCCAGAATCAGTACGGCCCCAACCCCAAAGCTGCGTAGCGAGCCAGTTGGCCTGTCCGCAACCGCGTCGGCGCAATTCCGTGGTGACGCTGCTGTAGCACGACTGTGTGCTGCAAGCATTCGTCGCGCATTGTTTTGTAGTGATTTGTGCGTCGCGAACAAAGTAGATGCGTCAGCCATCCACCAGCAGCGCATCGCCGCTTAGTTCGCTGACGCGCGGTGGCGCCGTGCGCTCGCGGATTTCAATCTGCCGCCAGTATCCGCGCGCAAAACGCACCCAGTAGACCACCCCGAGCAGAAATACGTACAAGACTAAGAATGCCCACGGCACCACAATCGGCTGCGGCCAGACCACCGTCGTTAAATAGACCGGCGGGACAAACACGCACCAGGCCAGCACGACATTGGCCCACATTGTAAACCAGGTGTCGCCCGCGCCTTTTAACGCGCCGCTGAAGGTGGTGTTCCAGGCATCAAAGACCGTCGCCAAGGCGATCAATTTCAACAGCAGGCGCGCATAGGCACTCACTTCCGTGAAGCGCGCGGCGTTGATGCCCGGCCCGCGGAACAGCGCGATGAACACGTCCGGGAACAGCACAAGTGCCAGCCCCAGGACGATGACGTAGGCGGTCGCCAACTTCGCGCCGGTGTATGCCGACGTGGCAGCAATATCTTTGCGCCCGGCGCCGATGTGCTGCCCGACCAGAATGTTGGTGCCCAGCGACAAGCCCAGCATCGGCATGAAACCAATCGTGTTGATCGCCAAGGTGATGTTCGACGCGATCAGGGGAATCGTGCCGAGTTTGCCGACCAGCAAAGTAAACAGCGAGAAGGCGCTGATGTCCAAGCCGAAACTGATCCCGGACGGGCCGCCAAAGCGCAGCAGTTGCCAGAGCGTGCGCCAGCGTAGTTGACGGTAGCGCCAGATGCCGAACGGCACGCGCCAGGCCGGCCGCAGCAGCAACAGCGCAAACAGGACGACACTCAAGCATGAGCCGCACACGGTGGCAATGGCCGCGCCGCGAATACCCAGTTCAGGCATGCCCCAGTGCCCAAAAATCAGGGCATAGTTCAGCACAATGTTGATGCCGGCGCCGAGCAGGTCCACCCACATGACGGTCCATGTCCGCCCGCAGCCGCTGAAAAACGACGACAAGGTATAGTTCATCAAGGCTGTGCCGGCACACGCGGCCAAGACCGTGAAATACGCCACTTCCGCCGCCAGCACCGCCGGTTCGTGGCCAATCCAGCGCAGCACCAGCAACCCGCCGGGCACCAGCACCAGTGGATACACGAGGCTGCACGCCAGCGTGAAATAGATGCCCTGCCACAAGCTGCGTGTGCACATTTCGCGGTCGCCGGCGCCAAAATACTGGGCGACAAAGGTGTTGACATAGGTGGCCACGCCCATGGCGAAACTGAGCATGGCAAAGGCCAGCACGCCCGCGCCGGTGGCCGCGGCGGCGGTCGCCTCGCTGTAATGCGTCAGCATCACCCGATCACAGAAATGCATGATCGTGAACGAGCTCATTGAAAGAATCAATGGCCCGGAGATGCGCAGCAGCTCGCGATAGCCGCCCGGTCGCACCGGGCGTTGTTGGATGGCATCCACCGTGTGTGCTCTCAAGCCACGTGAACGTCAGTCTGAAACGGCACCGGCGCCAAGAGCCCGCCATGCGCCAAGATGCTCTCCTGTACTGCGGCAGCGCAAACCTCGTGCACGCGCCCCCTTGGCAGACTCAACGCGGCCGCATAGCCCGCCGCTTCGCCCATGTTCATCACCGTCGCCATCACGCGCAGGCTCGAGTGCATCGTCCGGTCGCACGAGATACTGCGCGATGCCATCAGCACGTTCTGCAGCCCGAGCGGTGTCAGGCAGCGATACGGAATCTGATAATACTCGCCCGGCGGCAAATGCCGTATCGTCGTCTGGCCTTGCGCCGCGTGATGAATGTCCACCGGATATGCGCAACAGGCAATCGCGTCGGTGAATTTGGCAGCCTGATCAAAGTCCGTACCGCGCAAGACATAATCGCCCATCACGCGCCGGCTTTCACGAATGCCGATGTGGGCTGCCGATTTGACCAGCACGCAGCGTTCATAGCCCGGCACGCGCGCGCGCAACCACGCCACAAAATTATCAATCCGCCGCCGCCCTTCCGCTTCCGCCGCCGACAGCGCCAATGGATCAAGTGTGTTGCCGCCAATGCGAATGACATTGAAATACACCAAGCCGTTCGGCGCCAGCGTGTGCGTGCTGTAATTGGTGTTGATCAGCGCCGGCGTGTCCGTGGCGCCGGCCGCGCACAAGGTTTTCATGGCACTCCAGTCGGGCATGCGCGCCACATCGACCGTTCCCACCGCAAAAAACAGCGTCATCGGCATGACCTCGCCAGCCGCGTCGCCATACTCGATTTGCGCGCCGGCGCGCGCGGCCAACAAGGCGTCGCCGGTCGCGTCCACGAACACACGCCCGGACACGCGCAATGGCCCATGATTGTGCGCCAACTGCACGGTCTGCACCCGGCCTGCGCGGACTTTTGCATCGTACAGGGTCGCGTGATACAATACCGTCACCCCGGCCTCCTGCACCATTTCATCCAGCACCAGTCGCAACACTTCGTCGTCAAAGGCAATGCAGCCGCTGTGCACAACGCCACCCGCCGCGCGCGCCTGCAAACGCTCGGCCAACTCCGCCACCAGCCCCGCGTTCAGCAGCACCTGCGGCTTCGCGTCCGTGTGGCTGCAGGTCGTCACCGGCATGATCGGATTGACCATCATCATGGTTGACGCCCCGCCCAGAAAGCCGCCGCGCTCGATCAGCAGTGTCCGCGCGCCCGCCTGCGCTGCGCGCACCGCTGCGCCCACCCCACCCGGCCCGCCGCCGACCACGACCACATCATAGTCTGTCATCGTTGTTGCTAGTGCCGCGCGTTGCATCATTGATCCGGTTCCATGGTATGAGATAATCCAATAATTTTGCTATGGTAGCATTAAGAGCCACGCTTGGCAATCGCAACAAAACTCAAAAATCGCGTTGCGGCGGCTGCACGTACTAATGAGAGCGCTTTCTACGTTGCAGTGTCCTTGCCGCCCGCGCTGAGGGCGGCTTCTGCAGCCGCGGTCATCCGCGCCGTTGACGGGATCCACGCCGATGGCGGGACTAGGCTGGTGCCTTAGCTAGCCAGGCCAGCTCCAAGCAGGCGCCCGCAGCCACAATTGGCATGACACCAAGCTCTCCCCGGGGCGTTACCCTGGGCTAATATGCCGTGCCCCTGTGGGGCTCCGCTGCACCTACGCGCAAACGCTTAGCACGCAAAGTTGGAGTACAAGTTTCATCAATTCTCACGTGCTGTCAGCAACAAAAAAACGCGCGGGCAATGCTGCGCCCGCGCGTTTTTTTATTCACTCACAATCCCGCTGCGGGATCGTCGCTGCGGCTTAGTACATGTCACCGCCGCCCATGCCGCCGTGACCGCCCGGGCCGCCCGGCATCGGCTTTTCCTTCTCGGGAATCTCCGTCACCATGCACTCGGTTGTCAACAGCAGGCTCGCCACCGACGCCGCATTCTGCAGCGCCGTGCGCGTCACCTTGGTCGGGTCAATCACACCCGCAGCAACCAAGTCTTCGTACTTGTCGGTCGCGACATTGTAGCCGTAATTGCCTTTCTCGGCCTTGATCTTCTCGATCACGATCGAGCCCTCGACGCCGGCATTGTTGCACAGCTCACGCGTCGGCGCGCAGATCGCCTCTTGGATCAACTCGACGCCCAACTTCTCGTCGCCTTTGGCCTTGACCTTTTCGAGCGCCGGCAGACAGCGCAACAGCGCCACGCCACCGCCCGGCACCACGCCTTCTTCGACCGCCGCACGGGTTGCGTGCAACGCATCCTCGACGCGCGCCTTCTTTTCCTTCAGCTCGGTCTCGGTGGCCGCGCCCACGCGGATGACCGCTACGCCGCCGGCCAGCTTCGCCAACCGTTCCTGCAGCTTCTCGCGATCATAATCGCTGGTCGTCTTCTCGATCTGCAGCTTGAGCTGCTCGATCCGGCCCTTGATCGCCGAGGTCTTGCCCTTGCCGTTGATAATGGTCGTGTTTTCCTTGTCGATCACCATCCGGCCGGCCCGGCCCAAGTCTTCGATCTTGATGTTCTCGAGCTTGACGCCGAGTTCCTCGCTGATGAACGTGCCACCGGTCAAAATCGCGATGTCTTCCATCATTGCCTTGCGGCGATCGCCAAAGCCCGGGGCCTTGACCGCACAGCACGAGAACGTGCCGCGCAGCTTGTTGATCGTCAACGTGGCCAGCGCCTCGCCTTCAATGTCCTCGGCCAGAATCACCAGCGGCTTGCCGGTCTGGACGATCTTTTGCAGCAGCGGCAGCAGGTCGTTCATCACGCTGATCTTCTTCTCGTGGATCAAAAGGTACGGATCCTCGAGCACGCATTCCATCGTGTCGGCATTGGTCATGAAGTACGGCGAGGTGTAGCCCTTGTCGAACTGCATGCCTTCAACGATCTCGAGCGTCGTCTCGATGCTCTTGGCTTCCTCGACCGTGATCGTGCCGTCTTTGCCGACTTTCTGCATCGCCTCGGCGATGATCTTGCCGATCTCGCTGTCACCATTCGCGGAAATCGCTGCAACCTGCTCAATTTCCTTGATATCGTTACTGACACTCTTCGAGATGGCCTTCAGCTCGGCAACGACGGCCTCAACCGCCTTGTCCACCCCGCGCTTGACGCTGATCGGGTTGGCGCCGGCGGTGATGTGCTTGAGGCCTTTCTTGTAAATCGCCTCGGCCAGCACGGTCGCCGTGGTCGTGCCGTCGCCGGCCACATCCGAGGTCTTCGAGGCCACTTCGCGCACCATCTGCGCACCCATGTTCTCGAACGGATCCTGCAGCTCGATTTCCTTGGCGACGGTGACGCCGTCCTTGGTCACGGTCGGTGAACCGAACTTCTTGTCCAGGATCGCATTGCGGCCCTTGGGCCCGAGCGTCACCTTGACGGCTTTGCTGAGCGTCTCGACGCCGCGCAAAATCGCCTGGCGCGCCTTGTCATCAAATAGTAATTGTTTTGCAGCCATTGGGGTACTCCTTACCTGTCGTTAGAAAATATGCAGTCGTCTTAGTCTTCAAGAATCGCAATCACATCGTCTTCACGCACGAGCATGTATTCCTGCTCGTCCAGCTTGACTTCCGTGCCGCCGTACTTGGTGATCAGCACGCGCTGGCCAACTTTCACCTCGCACGGGATGCGCTTGCCTTCTTCCAGCTTGCCGGGGCCGACGGCCTTGACGATTGCCTCTTGCGGCTTCTCTTTGGCCGAATCAGGAATCACAATGCCGCCTTTCACGACGTCTTTCGCTTCCGCGCGTTGCACCAAAACGTGATCGGACAGTGGTTTGATCTTCTTCATGTTCCTCTTCCTTTAGTTGAGGGGGTTAATTGAACTTCACGAAACAGTTAATTGGTTGAGCAAGGTTACTTCACTTCTTCGTAATCGGCGTCAACGACATTGTCATCCCCGCCTTTCTTCGTAGTCCCGGCATCGCTGCCGGCCTGTGCGTCTGCACCAGCTTCCGGCCCGGTTTGCTCCGGCCCCGGCGGCTGTTGCGCGCGCGCATCCTTATACATCGCCTCGGCCAGCTTGTGCGAGGCCTGATTCAGCGCCTCGAGTTTGGCCTGGATTTCTTCTTTGCTGCCTTCGTCTTTCACCTTGCGCAGCTCTTCCACGGCAGCTTCAATCGCCTTGCGGTCGCCGTCCGGCACTTTGCTGCCGTGCTCTTTCAAGGTCTTCTCGGTCTGGTACAGCACTTGATCGGCCTGGTTGCGCAGGTCAATCACCTCGCGCCGGTCCTTGTCTTCCGAGGCATGCGCTTCGGCGTCCTTGACCATCTTCTGAATCTCGCTTTCGTTCAGGCCACTCGACACTTCGATGCGAATCTTCTGCTCCTTGCCGGTGCCCATGTCCTTGGCCGACACATGCAGAATGCCGTTGGCGTCAATATCGAAGGTGACCTCAATCTGCGGCACGCCGCGCGGCGCGGCCGGAATGCCAACCAGGTCGAAGCGCCCGATCGTGCGATTGTCCGTCGCCATCTCGCGCTCGCCCTGCAGCACATGAATCGAGACCGCCGGTTGGTTGTCCGACGCGGTCGAAAACACCTGGCTCTTCTTGCACGGGATGGTCGTGTTACGCTCGATCAGCTTGGTCATCACGCTGCCCAGCGTTTCGATCCCGAGCGACAACGGCGTCACATCCAGCAACAGCACATCTTTCACCTGGCCGGAAAGCACCCCGCCTTGAATCGCCGCGCCAATCGCCACGACTTCATCCGGATTGACGCCCTTGTGCGGCTCTTTCCCGAAAACATCGCGCACCAGCTGTTGCACGGCCGGCATGCGCGTCATGCCGCCCACCAGCACGACTTCATCAATGTCACTCGGCTTCACGCCCGCATCTTTCATCGCGCGCAGCACCGGCCCGCGTGAGCGTTCGATCAAATCGCCGCACAACTGTTCGAGCTTGGCGCGCGTCAGCGTCATCTGCAAATGCTTCGGGCCGCTCGCGTCGGCGGTGATGAACGGCAGGTTGATGTCGGTCTGCATCGAGGTCGACAATTCAATCTTGGCCTTTTCGGCGGCTTCTTTCAAGCGCTGCAAGGCCATCTTGTCCTTGCGCAGATCAATGCCGTTCTCGCGCTTGAACTCGTCGGCGATATAATCCAGCACGGCTTGGTCGAAGTTGTCGCCGCCGAGATGGGTGTCGCCATTCGTGCTCTTGACTTCAAAGACGCCGTCGCCGATTTCAAGAATCGAAATGTCGAACGTGCCGCCGCCCAAATCGTACACGGCGATGCGCTCGTCTTTCTTCTTGTCGAGGCCGTAAGCCAAACTGGCCGCAGTCGGCTCATTGATGATCCGCAGCACTTCCAGGCCGGCGATCCGCCCGGCATCCTTGGTCGCCTGCCGTTGCGCGTCATTAAAATAGGCCGGGACGGTAACCACCGCTTGGGTCACCGGCTCGCCCAGATAATCTTCGGCGGTCTGCTTCATCTTCTGCAAAATCATCGCTGAAATTTCCGGCGGCGTGTATTCTTTGCCTTGAATATTGACGACGACGTCACCGTTCTTGCGCTCGGTAATCTTATACGGCACAAGCTTCTCTTCGGTTTCAACTTCCGAATGTTTGCGGCCCATAAAGCGCTTGATCGAGAAAATCGTGTTCTCGGAATTGGTCACCGCCTGGCGTTTGGCGATCGTGCCGACCAGGCGCTCGCCGTCTTTCGCGAAGGCAACCACCGAGGGCGTCGTGCGGCCGCCTTCACTGTTGGCGATCACGACCGGTTCATTGCCTTCCATCACCGCCACACACGAGTTGGTGGTGCCCAAGTCGATCCCGATAACTCTTGCATGTTTTGTCATAATCTATGCTCCTTATATCAAAATTGCACTAAGATATGTACTACAGATGGAAGCAATTACGGTGCCAGTATACTCAAAATGTTCATTTCAAACGACATAAAATGTCGATTGAACAAGAAAACGATCTTCAATGGCTTTTTATTGTGCCTTTTTGCGCCACCTGCGCCAACCCGACACGGCACCATCTAGGCAAAGATGGAAATTGCTATACTCTATGGGTATATGCGGAAGATACTCAAGAGCGCGCAGCAGGAGCTGGCTTACTATCGAGCCCTGTTCACCCATGCCCGGACGCCCAAGACTTCCCGCTGGCTCTTGGCGGGCGCGCTGGCGTACTTGGTCTCGCCGATTGATCTTATCCCTGATTTCATCCCGGTGCTCGGACAGCTGGACGACTTGCTGGTTGTGCCACTGCTGCTCTACGCCGCGCTGGCCTTCATCCCGGCGAGCGTGAAGGCGGAATGCAGACAGAAAACGGCGTAAAGCAACAGAAATTCACCACGAAGGGCACGAAGCTCACGAAGACAGAACAGACACAATCAATGGTTATGGTTCAAACGCAGTAACAGCCGCGGCTTGGTCTATTAGCTTCTTTCTTCCTTCGTGCCCTTCGTGGTGAAAATTGCCGCGCTTGCGACCTGCCGCAGCGCTGAAACCAGGAAACCGCGCTGGTTTTGCGCTTTTGCGCCGGTTTTGCTACCATTAGATGATGAGCAAGACAACACACACCGCCCGCACCGCCCCGCGCCGGAAACTGTGGGGCGGGCGGTTCCGCGCCACCACCAATGCCGCCGTCGAGCATTTCACCCAGTCAATTGCGTTTGACCAGCGGCTGGCCCCGTACGATGTGCGCGGCTCGTGCGCACACGCCGCCATGCTGGCGCGCATCGGCATTCTTTCCAAAAAAGAGGCGGCCGCCATCCGCGCCGGCCTGCAGCGGATTGCACGCGAGTGCGCCGCCGGCACGGTTGCCTTCGACGCCACCTGCGAAGATATTCACATGGCGATCGAAACGCTGCTCACCCACCGCATCGGCGCCGTCGCCAAGAAATTGCACACCGGGCGCAGCCGCAATGATCAAATCGCGCTCGATGAACGCCTGTACCTGCGGGACGTTTTGGCCCAGGTGTGCGGCCAGATTGGCACGCTGCAAGCCGGCCTGCTTGCCTGCGCGGAACACCACGCGGATGTTGTCATGCCGGGCTTCACCCATTTGCAGTTTGCAATGCCGGTCTTGGTGGCACATCACTTGCTTTCCTATATTGAAATGTTGGAGCGCGACCTGCAACGCCTCGGTGAGCAACAGGCGCGCGTGAATGTGCTGCCGCTTGGCGCGGCGGCACTGGCCGGCAGCGGTTTTGCGCTGGATCGCGCCTTTGTCGCGCGCACCCTCGGCTTTGCCGGCGTGGCGCGCAACAGCATGGATGCCGTGGCTGACCGCGATTTTCTGGTCGAGTTTCTGGCGGCTGCGGCAATCATCGCGATGCACTTGTCGCGCTTGGCCGAAGATTTGATCCTGTGGGTTTCGCAACCGTTCGGCTTCATTGCCCTGCCGGACGAATTTTGCACCGGCAGCTCGTTGATGCCGCAGAAGAAAAACCCGGATGTGCTCGAACTCGTGCGCGGTAAAACCGGGCGCGTGTACGGCAACCTGGTCGCGCTGTTGACCACGCTCAAGGCTTTGCCGATGACGTACAATCGCGACATGCAGGAAGATAAGCAGCCGGTTTTTGACAGCGCTGACACCGTCAGCGCCTGTCTCGAGATCATGGCCGCTCTGCTGCCGCGCGTGCAGTTTCGCCGCGAACGGCTGGCCCAGGCGTTGCAGGATGACTTTCTGTGCGCAACCGACTGGGCAGAACAACTGGTGCGGCGTGGCGTGCCCTTTCGCGACGCGCATGAAGCCGTCGGGCGCGCCGTGGCTTTGGCTGAACAACGCGGCGGCGGCTTGGGCGCGCTGCCCCTGCGCGCGTTGCAGGCGATCTGCCCACATTTTGACCGCGCAATCCTGCGGCTCACGACCGCACCGGCATCAGTGGCCGCCAAGCGCAGCGAAGGCAGCACCCAGCCGGCGCGCGTGGCGCGTGAATTGCTTCGCTGGCGCACCGTGCTGACTGACCGCAGCGCGGCCAAGACCGGGCGCCGCAAAGAGATGATTGGATGAAAGCCCAATTAACGCTGACAACCAAAGCGACTGTGGGCCGGCCGAGTTGTGCTTCTGCGAATGTGGGAGCCAGTTCAGCTGGCGATATTCTGGCAGCATTCGCAACCTGAAGTCGCTCCCGCATTCGAAGGCACTCTCAGCGAGTTGATTTTTGACTGCAACCTAAGGAATGACGAGACTATGATGCAAAGCAATTTTACGCCGCGCGCCGGCCAGGTGATTGTCAACGCCAAGAAAGAAGCCGGGCGTTACAATCATCATTACGTCGGCACCGAACATATTCTGCTGGGCTTGATTGACCTCAACGAAGGCATTGCGCTGAATGTCCTGCAACGCCTGGGCGCCGAGCCGCACGCGATTCGCAGCGAGATTGAAAGCGTGGTCGGATTTGGTCCGGACACCAAGATCGTGGGCGAACCGCCGTTCACGCCCAAGGCCAACAATGTCGTGCGCTTTGCGATGCAGGAAGCGCAACAGATGCAGCATTCGTACGTCGGTACCGAACACATCCTGCTGGGCTTGCTGCGCGAGCAGGAAGGCGTGGCGGCGCGCGTGCTGAACAATCTGGGCGTCAACTTGGATGAAGCGCGCAAGTTGGTGAAAGAAGAGCTGAATGCGCTGGATATACCGGCCAGCACGCCCGGCGAAGGCCCGCACGCGGGCGGCGCGTCAACCGAAAAGAAAGCCAGCAAGACGGACACGCCGACGCTCGACGCGTTCGGCCACGACTTGACCAAGGCGGCGCGCGACGGCAAGCTCGATCCGGTCATCGGCCGCGAAAAGGAAATCGAGCGGCTCGTCCAGATTATCTGCCGGCGCCAAAAGAACAATCCGGTGCTGATCGGTGACGCGGGCGTGGGCAAAACCGCGATCGTCGAATTACTGGCGCAACGGATTGCCGCCGGCGACGCGCCGGACATGCTGGTGAACAAGCGCGTCGTCTCGCTCGACATGGCGCTGCTGGTGGCCGGCACGGTCTACCGCGGCCAATTCGAGGAGCGCATCAAGAATGTCATGGCCGAAATCAAGCGCAGCGGCAAGATCATTCTGTTCATTGACGAAATGCACACGATGGTCGGGGCCGGCGCGGCGCAAGGTGCGACGGATGCCTCGAACATTCTCAAGCCGGCTCTGTCGCGCGGCGATATCCAGTGCGTCGGCGCGACCACCATGGACGAGTACCGCAAGTATATCGAGAAGGACGCCGCGCTCGAACGCCGTTTTCAGACCGTCCTGGTTGACCCGCCTAACATTGACGATACGATCCAGATCCTGCTCGGGTTGCGCAAGCGCTATGAGGAATTTCATCATGTGCATTACACCGAGGCGGCCTTGGTCTCGGCAGCCAAGCTGAGTGATCGCTATGTCTCCGGGCGGCACCTGCCCGACAAGGCGATTGACCTGATGGACGAGGCCGGCGCGCGTGTGCACTTGCGCAAACGCACCAAGACGCCGGAGATGGAAGCGCTCGAGCAGGACGTGCGCGACTTGGCGGCCGTTAAGAAAAAGGCGGTCGAGGAACAGCGCTACGAAGATGCCGCGCGCCTGCGCAATGATGAGCGCGCCAAGCGCGCCGCCCTCGACGACGTTAAGAAAAAGCAAAGCGACACGAACTGGCCAACGCTCGATGTCAACCACATCGCCGAAGTGCTCTCGAAATGGGTCGGCATTCCGGTGACCCGGCTGGAAGAGGGCGAAGCTAAAAAACTGCTGCGCATGGAAACCGAGCTGCACAAGCGGGTTGTCGGCCAGGACGAGGCGATCAGCACGCTGGCGCGCTCGTTGCGCCGCTCGCGCGCAAACTTGAAGGACCCGCGCCGGCCGATCGGCTCATTCATCTTCCTCGGCCCGACCGGTGTCGGCAAGACCCTGCTGGCCAAAGCCCTAGCCGAATTCATGTTCGATGATGCCAACGCGCTGATCACGATTGACATGAGCGAGTACATGGAGAAATTCTCGACCTCGCGCCTGATTGGCTCGCCACCCGGCTATGTCGGTTACGACGAGGGCGGCCAGCTCACCGAGAAAATCCGCCGCCGGCCCTACTCAGTCGTGCTCTTTGACGAAATTGAAAAAGCGCACCCGGATGTTCTGCATATGCTCCTGCAAGTGCTCGACGAAGGCAAGCTGACGGACAGTCTCGGCCGCACCATTGATTTCCGCAACACAGTCATCATCATGACCTCGAATGTCGGCGCCGAGCTGCTGCGCAAGCAATCCACGCTCGGTTTCACCAGTGGCGATGCCGACACGTCCTATGAGGGCATGAAGGCCAAATTGCTGGATTCGGTGAAAAAGTCCTTTAAGCCCGAATTTCTCAATCGGGTGGATGATATTGTCGTCTTCCGCAATTTGTTGCGCGCCGAGCTGCTGCAGATCATTGATCTCGAACTACACACGATGCTCAAGCGCGTGGAAGACCGCGGGGTGAAGGTGACGCTCGACCTGCCGGCCAAAGAGTTCATCCTGGACAAGGGCTACAACCCGATCTACGGCGCGCGGCCGATCCGGCGCGCGCTCGAGCAGCGCATCGAGGATCCGCTCTCCGAGCAGATTTTGCAGGAGAAGATCACGGATGGCGACGTGGTGACGATCGTCCTGCGCGACGGCGCTTTGGCATTTGACGTCACGCCGCGGCCAGCGCCGCCGGTCGCGCCCGTGCAACCGGAACACCCCGCCCTGTCGAACAACTAAATTCTCGCGCCACGCGAGAATTTATAAGTCTCCGCGCAAAGTGGGAGCGGCCTCCGTGCCGCGAATCTGCAGCTATCCGTTGGTCAGCAAAGGCACCAGCCAGTCCCGCCAGCGGCGCGGATCCCGCCAGCGGCGGCGATCCCGTCAACGGCGCGGATGACCGCGGCTGTAGAAACCGCCCTCACCGCGGGCGGCAAGGACACTGCACAGTAAAAAGCGCTCTCGTTCGTATCTGTCGGCGCGGCGTGTCGTTCCGCGCTGCCCCCGTGCCACCCGCCGTCGTGCAGGTCTGCGTTGGTTTTGGTATACTCGAGGTGCCTTGGCGCCGGCGGTCCGCCGGTGCGTGCAGGCACTAACCACGCATGGTGAAATATGAGCGCGCCGACCTTTCAATTGCTGCAAGTGTTTCCGCGATTGCCCGAACGGCTGAGTGCGTTGGTGGACGTGGCCTACAATCTGCACTGGTCATGGGATCACGACACGATTGCGCTGTTTCGCCGGATGGATTCGGATTTGTGGGAGGAGGCCCATCACAACCCGGTGCTGCTGCTGGGCATGATCAAGCAGGAGCGTCTGGAGGCGCTGGCGCGTGACGACAGTTTTCTGTCGCACATGGATCGCGCCGTGGTGAGCTTGCAGGCCTATGAAATGGCACGCAGTTGGTATCACAAGACCTTTGGCAAATCCACCCAAGCCAAGATTGCCTATTTTTCGATGGAATTCGGGCTGAGCGAGTGCATCGCGACGTACTCGGGCGGCTTGGGCGTGCTGGCGGGCGACCACTTGAAATCGGCCAGTGATCTGGGCGTGCCGTTGGCTGCGGTCGGCTTGGCGTATCAGCAGGGCTATTTCCGGCAATATCTGAATGCCGATGGCTGGCAGCAGGAATTGTATCCGGACAATGATTTTTACAACATGCCCGTGTCGCTCGAGCGCACGGCCGATGGCGCGCCGCTGACGATCGCGGTGGACATGGCCGGCCGCACCGTGGTTGCGCAGATCTGGCGTGTGCAGGTCGGCCGCACGCCGTTGTATTTGCTGGACACGAATCTGGCGCAGAACGCGCCGGACGATCGCATCATCACCCAGCAATTGTACGGCGGCGACACGCAGATGCGTATACGCCAGGAAATCGTGCTGGGCATTGGCGGCATTCGCGCGTTGACGGCCGTGCAGTTTGCCCCGACGGTCTGCCACATGAACGAAGGTCATTCGGCGTTTCTGGCGCTCGAACGCATTCGGATAATGATGCAGGAAAAACACTGCTCGTTTATCGAAGCCTTGACCACCACGCGCGCCGGCACCGTTTTCACAACCCACACGCCGGTGCCGGCCGGCATTGATTTGTTTGACGAGCGCCTGCTGGAAACGTACTTGGGCGAGTACGTCCGCAGCTTGGGTATCACCATGGCCGACCTGATGCGCCTGGGCCGGGCAGAAGGGCAGGGCGAGCGCGATCCGTTCAACATGGCGCTGTTTGCGATTCACGCCTCGGGCTATTGTAACGGCGTCAGCAAGCTGCATGGGCGCGTGGCGCGGAAAATGTGGATGTATGACTGGCCCGGCGTGCCGGAACACGAAATTCCCATTGCGTATGTCACCAATGGCGTGCATGTCCCCTCGGTCATTTCGCGCGAAATGTTTGACCTGCTGGAGCGTTACTTGGGCAGCGACTGGCAGGCCGACATCACCAACGCGGACATCTGGCAGAACATTCACAAAATTCCCGATGATGAGTTGTGGAGCACCCACGAGCGCCGCCGCGCGCGCTTGGTCTCGTTTGCGCGCGCGCGCCTGGTGCAGCAATATCAACGGCGCGGCTTGTCGGACAGCGATGTCGAGCGCGCCAAGGAAACCCTGCTGCCGGACGCGCTGACGATCGGCTTTGCGCGCCGCTATGCCACCTACAAGCGCGCAACCTTGCTGTTGCGCGACAAAGAACGTCTGTGCAAGCTGCTTCGCAACACGCAGCGCCCGCTGCAGTTCATTTTCGCGGGCAAGGCGCATCCGCATGACACCGGCGGCAAACAGTTGATCCGTGAAATTGTGCATTTCGCGCACGAGGCGAATCTGACCCACCGGCTGGTGTTTCTCGAGGATTATGATCTGACCGTCGCGCGCGCAATGGTGCAGGGCGTCGATGTCTGGCTCAACACGCCACGCCGGCCGCTGGAGGCCAGCGGCACCAGCGGCATGAAAGTCGTCGCCAATGGCGGGTTGAATTTGAGCATTCTGGACGGGTGGTGGGACGAGGGCTATCAGCGCGGCGTAGGCTGGGCTATTGGGCACGGCGAAGAATACACCGATCCGGAACTGCAGGACCGCATTGAATCGGAAGAATTGTTCGACATTCTCGAACGCGAAGTGGTGCCGCTCTTTTATGAGCGCACCTCCGACGACTTGCCGCGCGAGTGGATCGCCATGATGAAGGCCTCGCTGCAGACCTTGTGCCCGTTTTTCAACACCTCGCGCATGGTGCAGGACTACACCACCTCGCTGTACATGCCGGCCCATGAGCACTTTCAACAGTTGGTCGCAAAAAATCTCGCGCGCGGACGTGCCCTGGCCTCCTGGAACGAGCACATCCGGGCCCACTGGCAGGGCGTGACCATCGAGCAGATGGAAATTACGACTTCCGACAAAGTCTATGTCAAACAGAGTTTGCCGGTGTCCGTCACGGTGCGCTTGGGTGCCCTGTCCTGCGATGACGTGGCGGTTGAATTATACATCGGCCGGATGGGGCCCGACCGCAAAATTGTGGGCGGCCACGCCCTGCAGCTGGAGTGCACGGCGCAGCGTGACAACAATGTGGCCGTGTACGAAGGTACGTTGACCTGCGACACCAGCGGCTTGCATGCTTTGACGGCCCGCGTGCTGCCCAAGCACGCCGACCTGAACGACCCGTTCCGCTTGAAGTGCATCTGCTGGAAGTGACGCCGTTCACCGGTCACGTGGCGATGATCAGGGACAACACGCGGAAAATCCCCGCCGTTGGCGGAACAAGGGGGACAGGCGCAGCACATGGCACGCGACGAATGCAGCAACCGGAATGACGCATGCCAACTTCTCCTCGTCAATGCAAAAGTTCTGAAGTTCAGAAGTTAATAGCTTTGACGGATGCGGTCTTCCGCGCCAGCGGCGGCTCGTCCATGGGCATTGAATTTCCACTGTTCCTGGCGGCCGACAACGCCATGAATTGCTGGGTGATGGCCGAAGGCGACACGCTCGTGGCGCACTGCGGTGTTATCTTCAAAACGTTGGTGCTCGGCGCCGCGCGGGTGCGGGTTGGGCTCGTGGGCGCGGTGTGCACTTTGCCCGCCTACGCCGGCAAAGGTCTCGGCACTGCACTATTCGATGCGGTCATCATGCATGCGCGGCGGTGCGGTGCGGGTGTTCTGCTGATCTCCGGCGGGCGCGGTTTGTACCAGCGCCGCGGCGCGCGCTTTGCCGGGCGTTTTCGGCACCACATTATTCCCTGTGAATATTGGCGGCGTTGGAAGGCGCGCGACCTTGTCTGGCTCCCCTACGCCAGCAGTGATGCACCCCGGCTGCTGGCTCTGTATGAGACCGAACAGCCGCATTTCGTGCGAACAGCCCAGACTCTCGACTGCAGCGCCCTGGCGCGGCCGTGCGGGCGCACCACCATGGTCGCCTGGCGCGACAATGTCATCGTCGCCTATTGTGTGTACACCCGTGGTGCGGATACGCTGACGATTGAGGAATGGCGCGGCGATGCAAACGCCGTGGCGCAGTGCGCCGACGCATTTCCGCCGCAGTGGCAGGGCCCGCTCACGTTCGTTCTGCCGGCCCACGAGCAGCGTGTCGCGCCGTTCCTGCGGCGCGCCGGCGCAGTGGCAGATGCGACGTTTTCCGGCACCATCTTGGTGATGGATGGTCCGGTGTTGCTTGACCAATTGCGTCCCTATTGGGAGCAGCACGGACTGGCGCGCGTGCGCGGCTTGCCGTGCGAACAGGGCTTTGCCGTGTGCGACGCAACAACCAGTATCACTTTGACAGATGATCGCGCCGCCGCGTTCCTGTGGGGCGCACTCGACGCGCCGGCGATTCCGCAGCCCTGGCGGCATTGCCTGCCCTTGCCGCTCTGCGAATACGGCTTGGATTACATTTGAGGAGCTGTCTGTGAAAAATTACTCTCCCAAGCCAAACATTGCTCCGCTGGGCCTTGCTTTGGCGACTACCTTTCGTGATATGAAGAGCAGTGCGGTAAAGGATCTCGCTTTGGATCTTGATGATATTGACTGTGCCTGCAAAATTATTTCACACAAAGTCAATTTGATAAGAAGGTCAAGAAGGTTACGCAAAGATACGTGCCTGCAACTTATCAACGATATAAATATATGGATAACGTTCGAAATGGTCAAGAACCATCTGCCGCGCGTCAAATTTTTTCTGAAAAAGGCATACGCTGACACCGTAACAAAACCGCGTACAATGGCGCGTAAGAAACCTAGGCGAAAAAAGCTGGAAGAAAGGTGAGCAGAAAACGGGCCGGGTTTGGCAGTGGTCTTTTTTGATTTGGCGCGTGGCCGCGGTTGGTATGCTCCATTGCAGCACGCACCGCTAATTCACTAATGAGTGCGTTTTCTGCTTTGCAGCCGTCTCGTAGCCGCTCGCGGCGAGGGCGGCTTCTGCTGCCGCGGTCATCCGCGCCGTTGAAACTGGCCGCAGCATGCCCCGCGCGGAGCGCGTGGCGTACCCACGCCACTGGCGGGATCGCTGCCGCTGGCGGGACTCCACCGCCACAATGAGAATACCAGCCGGCACAAACGCGGCGGAGCGGCATGGATTTGCCTTGGTTTGCATCGCGCAAATGCAAGAATGCGTGTTTTAAATTGCATTTTTGCGACGGCAATCGTGCCGTTTTTGGCACACAAGCGCTATTATTGCTGCTTTTACTTGTTTTTTAGTTGTTGGCACTGTCCTTGCTTTATAACTACCAGAGTAAGGTTCGTTTGCTTGCAGGGGATATGATGTTTGTGGCCCTTCGTATATCCCCTGCATTTTTTTATGGTGCGCGGCCCAGCAGGGCCCAGTAGCCGCCATCCGTGTCAAACTGTCCGGGATAGCTGAACTCTTCTTTGCGCAGCGTAAAGCCGGCGTGGTGCTGTAGAAAAGATTGGACACACTCGTGCGTCTCTTCCGGCGACATGGTGCAGACGGCATAGAGAATATGGCCACCCGGGCGGACGCACGCGGCCGCTGTGCGCAGCAGCTGGGCTTGGATTGCCGCCAGGGCGTTGACATCCTCGTAGCGCACCCGCCAGCGCACTTCTGGATGGCGTTGCACGACACCGAGATTGCTGCAGGGCGCGTCCAGCAGTACGGCATCATAGCGCGCCGCGCCTAGCTTCGTCGCCGCATTGAGCGCATCCATGATATGGACGGTAGCGCAGGTAACGCCGCAACGCCGGAGGTTGTCGCGCAAGCTGTCCGCCCGCCGGGGGTCGATTTCCAGGGCATCAATGGTAAGCGCCGCGCGATCAGCGAGGGTAATCGTCTTGCCACCCGGCGCGGCGCACATATCCAGAGCCCGCCCGCCGGGTTGCACGGGCAGGGCGCCGGCGACGCGCGCCGACCACGGTTGCATGACGTATACATCTCCTTGTTTAAAACTTTTTGAGTTTATAACTTCAAAAGTTTCTAATATCTGAAGAAAATCACTTCCGAACTTCTCGGCTGGCACAACGGCCGGGCCGAGTTCGGCCAGGACCGCGGCCGGATTGCGGCGGATGCGTGCAAAATGCTGGCGTCTGGTGTTGTTCCACGCCAAAATGGCGGGACAAGCATCCCCAAACCGGGCCTGGTACAGCGCGACAATCCAGGTCGGGTGCGAAAACCGAAGGGCGAGCTCGTTCGGGACCGCGATGGCGGCAGGGGCCACGCGGTCATTCTGGCGCAGCAATGCGCGCAGGACGGCGTTGACAAACGCAGCCGCGCGCGGTGCCACGCGCTTGCACAATTCGACCGCTTGATGGACTGCCGCGTGCCGGCCAACCCGGTCGAGAAACAGCAGTTGATAGGCGGCCATGATCAGAGTCCAGCGGATCGGCGGCTCAAGCGTCTGCAGCGGGCGCGCGCTGACGCGGTCAAGGTGCCATTCCAGCAGGCTGGCGTTGCGCAACGCGCCGGCGATCAATTCGTGGGTCAGACGCCGGTCGCGGCCCGACAAGGCATACTGTCCGCAGACATCCTCAAGGGCATCGTCAAGATGCACGCGAAATTGTTTTCTCTGCATACGCAGGAGCGCATCCAAGGCCGCGGCGCGGGCAACGCTGATGCCCGGTGGCATGCCGCGCGCGGAGTCTTTTGCCGGCGCAGACGCGGCGCCTGCCGGCGTATTCTCAGAAGTGGTCACGGTGCTATTGTAACATTATTATTCGCCGCGCGCCGTGGCCACAAAGAACAACACGGCGGGCGCATGCGCCACAACGACGACGAGACAAGACCGGCGGCATGGCAGACATGCTTCGCTTTCGTGGAGGGCGTTTCAGCCTCCCGTGCGCTGAACGTTGTTTCGCGGCGAAATAATTTACCCAACGACCGGCGGTTCGCCGAACTGCACGGCGGGCTGGCGTATGCCGGCCATGAAGGCCGCGGCACTCATGCGCGTGCGCCCGGCCGGTTGTACTTCCTTAAGCGCAACAACGCCGTCGCCGGACGCCACCAACAGGCGTTTGTCGAGCAGCATGGCCATGCCGGGCACGCCGCTGGCTGGTTGCGTGCTGTGCAGAGCGGCTGACCATATCTTGATCGGGTGGTCGTGCAGCCAGGTGGTTGCACCTGGCCAAGGGTTGCAGGCGCACACGCGCCGGACGATGGCTTGGGCAGGCTGGTGCCAGTTGATAAAGCCGTCTTGCTGCGTCAATTTGGGGGCCTGCGTCGCGGCGCCATGATCTTGCGGGATGCGCGGCGCGGCGCCGCGCGCAAGCAGCCTAAGGGTCTCTTGTAGCAGCGGCGCGCCCGTGGCAACGCAGCGTTGCAGCAACACCGCGGTCGTGTCGCCGGGCTCAATGGGAACCGTCTGCTGGAGGATGATATCGCCGGTGTCGAGCGCCGCGGCAAGGTGCTGGATGGTAATGCCAGTGGTGGTACAACCATCCATAATGGCGCGCTGCACTGGTGCTGCGCCGCGATAGCGCGGCAGCAATGAAAAATGCAGGTTGATGAAGTAAGTTCCTAACTTTAGAAGTTCCAAAGGTATTAACTTACCATATGCGACCAGGATGCTGACCTGGGGGGCCAGCGCGCGCAGCAGCGCGCAGGTTTCCGGGCTGCGCAAGCAGGCGGGTTGCACGACCGGCAGGCCGGCCGCGTGGGCAACCCGCTTGACCGGCGGCGGGGTCAGCCGCTGCGCGCGTCCGACGGGCTTGTCCGGCTGGGTCACGGCCGCAACAATGTGGCAGTGCTGGTCGAGGAGGAATTGGAGGCAGGCGGCGGCGGTCTCGGGCGTGCCCCAGAAGAGAATTCTCATGTGTTTATGCGCGTGGTTCGATTTTGGCGCGGCGGCGCTGCAAGCGCAGCAATCCGGTTTGCAGCTTGGCAATCGCGTCCATGATGTCCTGCGCGATCCGTTCATAGCGCGCACGCCCGCGCGGAAGGACATGATAAGCTGCAATCGGCAGTGGCGGGCCGAAGCAGGCCACGACCTGTTTCGGGCGCGGCCAGGCGCTGTGGCGCGGAAACGCCTCGTAGGTGCCGTGCAGGTAGACCGGCACGATGTCCACTTTGAGCGCGTCCGCCAGGAGACCGACGCCGGCATGGGCGGCATGGAGCGCACCGTCGGGCGTGCGGGTTCCTTCGGGGAAGATGACGATTTGCTGGCCGCTCGCGCACAACTGCTGCAAGTAGCGCAGGGTGCTGAGGTCCATCCGTTCGCGCGAAATGGGAATGGCACTGATGTTGATCAAAATCCAGCGCGCCAGCCGGCTGCGCTCAAACAAGGTTTTGCGCGCCAGATACCAAATACGATGCCAGAAGGCAATGCCGATCAAGGTCGGATCCACATAGCTGGCATGATTCGCCGCCAAGACCGCGCCGCGCCCGGCAGGCGGGCAATGGCGCCGGCCGTAGACCCGGTAGCGATGGTAGAGCGTGGCATACACAAGACTGCCCAGCCAGCCCATACAATACATCAAGCGTGCAATCATCTGATCACAACCAAGTTATTGAGTTCTGAAGTTTTTAAGTTAATGTGTTCTGACTTTGTTTGATTAATAATTCAGCCCAGCGGACACCGGCCTACGCCAGCGGCTTAGACTGCGCCCGTGGACAGCAGCACGTCGACCACTTCCGGGCGGGCGAATTCAACCGGCGGCCGTTCGCCGCGCTGCAGCATTTCGCGCATGCGCGTACCGCTAATGACCAGATGATGCTCGGCGCTGTGCGCACAGGTCTTGTTGGTGGCCATACCAATGCAGGTGCGGCAGTAGCACGCGTCTTCAAACATGAGCGGCGTGATTTCCAGCTCGTGCTGGCCGAATTCCTTGAAAATTTCCTGGGCCTCGTAGGGTCCATAGTAGTCGCCGACATCGGCATGATTGCGGCCGATGATGATGTGGGTACAGCCGTAATTCTTGCGCATCAAGGCATGCAGCACCGCCTCGCGCGGGCCGGCAAAACGGCTGATGGTGGGAAAGACGCTCAGCAGCACGCGTTCTTCCGGAAAGTAGTTGCTGATCAGCGTTTCATAGCACGTCATCAGCAACTGCGGCGGAATGTGATCGGCGACTTCGTCAATCAACGGATGCACCAACAGACCATCGCAGACTTCGAGCGCGCACTTCATCAGATATTCGTGCGCGCGGTGCATGGGATTGCGGGTGTGAAACGAGGCGATCCGGCGCCAGCCGCGCTGCTCGAACAGATGGCGGGTTTCGACCGGCGTCAGGCGGTAATCCGCGTACACCGTGTGCGCCGGCAGGTTCAATATCTGCACGTCGCCGCCCAGCAGCACTTCGTTGCGCGCCCGCAGCAGGCGCACGCCGGGATGATTGGTGTCGGTCGTCTTGAACACCTTGGCGGCTTCGCGTTCTTTGTCGACCACAAACTTTTCCTGGACTGAGATGACCGCGATCGGCGTGCCGTGCACATCCTTGAGCGTGACATGCGTATCCACATCACAATCGTCAGCCTGGTCGGGCGTGACGCCCAACACAATTGGCACCGGCCACGGCAAACCGGACGACAGGCGCATGTGTTCGATAACATGATTGTAGTCATCCCGGCACATGAAGCCCTCGAGCGGGCTCAGCGCGCCACAGGCGATCATTTCGAGGTCTGCCAGGGCATACGGATCGACGGTCACGCTGGGCAGGGATGCCGCTTTGGCGAGCCAGAACGCGCGTTCTTCGCCCTTGAGGACACGATTGACGAGTTCACCGCCGTGCGGTGCGATTTGGTAGTGCATAGCGTTTGCTCCGATGGTCGCTGGTTATTCGATTTCGAGACGGTAATGACAGCCGCGACTGGTGGTGTTGCGAATCGCGGCATACATGATGAGTTGGGCGGTCTGCAACCCGTTGCGCAGGCCGATCACCTGATCGGTCATGGCGGCCGAGCGGTAAAAGGTTTCCACTTCGGTGTGCAACTCGCCCAGCAGGCGTTGCGCGCGCCGCAACCGGCGCGCACCGCGCACCAGCCCGACATAATTCCACATGGTATGCTTGATGATCATCCAATCCTGCTCGAGCAGGGCCGGGTCAACGTGTTCGTGTTCCTCTTTCCAGGTTGCCACGCGCGGGAAATAAAAGCGGCGCTGCGCGTGCACCGCGCGGGCACAGTCATCCCCGCACGCAACGCCCCATACCAAGGCTTCCAGCAGCGAGGTGCTGGCCAGGCGATTGGCGCCGTGAACGCCGGTGCAGCTGACTTCACCGACGGCGCGCAGGCGCGCAATGGAGGTGGCGCCCGTGGTGTCCACGACAACCCCGCCGCATTCATAGTGTGCGGCCGGCACGATCGGGATCGGTTCGCGGGTCAGATCGATGCCGTGTTCGAGGCACTTGTGATAAATCGTGGGAAAGCGCGCGCGCACCCAGGCCGGGTCTTTATGGCTGATGTCAAGGTACATGCATGGCGCATGTTGCTTCAGCATTTCACTGTGAATTGCGCGGGCGACGATGTCACGCGGCGCGAGCGAGCCCATGGGATGATACTGCTTCGCAAACGCGCGGCCCTTATTGTCGCGCAACTCAGCACCCTCACCGCGCAGCGCTTCGCTGATCAGAAAATTCCCGGCGTTGGGACGGAAGAGCGTCGTCGGATGAAACTGCACATATTCCATGTTGGCCAGGCGGGCGCCGGCGCGCTGTGCCATGGCGTAGCCGTCGCCGCGGGCCGAGCTGCCGTTGGTGGTGTACAAGTAACATTGGCCCACCCCGCCAGTGGCCAGCACGGTTTCCTTGGCCAGCACTTCAAAAATGCCGTGCGGGCGCTGGCGCAGAACATAGGCGCCGACGCACTCGGTCGGCCGGTACGTGTCCGTGGCGCTGAGCGAGTGATGGCTGGTGCTCAACAGATCAATCGCGGTGCACCGTTCAAGGATGGTGATGTTCGTATGCTGCTGGACGGCGCGCCAGAGCGCCGCGGCGATGTGTTTGCCGGTCCAATCGGCGCAATGAATGATGCGCGGCAGCTGGTGCGCGCCTTCGAGCGTCAAATCCAACGAACCGTCGGCGCGGGTGTCAAACGGCACCTGGAGGTCACCAATCAATATCTCCTGCACCAAGCGCGGCCCATGGGTGGCCAGATAGCGCACGGCGGCGGGGTTGCAGATGCCATCGCCGGCGTCGCAGATATCGCGCGTCAAGGCACGCGCAGAATCATGTTTGCCGCGGTAGATAATGCCGCCTTGGGCCAGTTCCGTTGATGACGTCAGGGTGGCTTTGCCGCGCGTGATCAACATGACGCGACAGCCGTGGCGGGCCGCGGTCAAGGCGGTGGCACAGCCGGCAATGCCAGTGCCGATCACTAAAATATCAGTGGTCATGCTCACGTGCCGGGGGCCGTGTTGTCGGTGTCGGTGTGTCTCTGTTCCTGCATGGCGATATTATATCGTGATTGCGCGCACTCGTCAAGTCTACATTTGGGGTTTCTCAGCGCGGCAACCACAGCATCCTGCGCGGTGCGTGCGCAAAATTGATTTTTATGGATTTCCCTTTACAAACCAACCACGTTTTTGTATACTGCTTGCACGCAGTCGAACGCGGCTGCCAATGCGGTTTGCGATTGAACAACACGATAGTGGTTTCGGGATTTTTGCTTGGCCCGCATTGCAAAGTGACCCAACGATAGCGGTGTTCCTTTGTGCGTGGCAAGCGATCTTTACTGTTTTGCTTATTGTTTTTTTGCCTCCATCGTGTTGTTTACAATGAATTTTTGCTCCAGTGCGGAGCATGCAATTGTGAATAACGATTTGGTTGCCGGGAGACTGCCGTGGGGGACTGTCATACGTTGTGGAGTCAGATCCTTGAGGTCATTAAAACTTCAAGCACGCCAGCGATATTTCAATCGTTTTTTGACAGGGTGCGGCCGGTCTGTCTCCGTGACGATCGCCTGATTGTGCGCGTGGATTCGCCACTGGTGGCGGATTGGTTGCGGCAGCGTTATCAGGCCAGTATTGAAGCGGCGTTACAGCAGCTCTGTCAGCGCGCGCTCCAGTTGGTGGTGGAGTGCAAAGCGCACGGCGCGGTGGCGCCCGTCACGCCGCCCCCGGATGAGTCACCCGCGCCGGTCTGTACCAGCGCCCGCGCCCTGCTTCCACCCCGCCCGCCGGCCACGATCAATCCTGCATTTCGCTTCGACACCTTTGTGATCGGTTCTTCAAATCAGATGGCGCATGCCGCCGCCTATGCCACCGCGCAGCAACCCGGCAAAGTCTATAATCCGCTCTTCATGTATGGCGGCGTCGGCTTGGGCAAAACGCATTTGATGCAGGCCATCGGGCATGCCGTGCTGGATCGCCAGCCCCGCGACGTCGTGCATTTTGTCTCGTGCGAACGTTTTACCAATCAATATATTGATGCGCTGCAAAATCACACCTTGAGCAAATTCCGTGATTTTTTTCGGGTCAATGTCGATGTGTTGCTGATCGACGACATTCAGTTTTTGTCCAACAAAGAGCGTCTGCAAGAGGAATTTTATCACACCTTCAATGATCTGTACATGCAAGGCAAGCAGATTGTCATGACCAGCGACAAATCGCCGCAGGAGCTGCAGCACATCGAGCAGCGCATGGTCAATCGCTTCGAGAGCGGTATGGTGGTCGACGTTCAATCGCCGGATTTTGAGACGCGCGTCGCGATCATTCAAAAAAAGCTGGAGCAATACGGCACCCAGCTTGACCACGACGTCTGTTATTATCTGGCCAACAAAGTGCGCAATGATGTCCGCAAGATCGAAGGTGCGCTGGTGAAGTTGCTGGGCTACGCCTCGGTCCGGCATCAAGCCGTGACGCTTGACCTGGCGCGCGAATGTCTGCGCAGTTATGTGGCCGCCCAGTGCGTCACGCTGGATGCCATTCAAAAGGCGGTTTCAGACTTCTTTGACGTGCGCATCGCCGATCTGCGCTCCAGTAAACGCCCGCGCGCCATCGCTCATCCGCGCCAGATTGCCATGTATTTGTGCCGCGAGCTGACGACTTCGTCGTTGACGGATATTGCCCAATCGTTCGGCGGCAAGGACCACACGACGGTCTTGTACGCCTGCCGCAAAATCGAACAGGTCAAAGAACAAGACGAGATGATCAATCAACAATTGCACGCGCTCAAGCGCCGCTTGGGCAGCAGCGATGAACGTGGTGAACAAGTGCAGCAATGATTGTGGTGAAGGACATGCATGGCCACTTGCACACATGTTACCACACGTCATTCACCGGCACGACCGCATGTGCATATTGTGTGCATGCGTCCGCCTGCAGATGGATACGAACTGATTGTCCACATGATGTACGGGTATAGGGATAGTGTTATATTGTTAAATTTGTTATCATATAGGTAGTATTGATTGTGCATACTTGTAATACTCGCTGAAGAGGCGTCATGAAGTTTCAATGTTCCTTGAGTGTGTTGCGTGAAGCGGTACAGATGCTGTCACCGGTGTGCCCGTCGCGGACGACCTTGCCGATTCTGTCCAATGTGCTGATCCATGCCGAGCAGGGGGAATTGGCGCTGATGGGCACAGATTTGGATGTCTCGATGCGCACGACGATTGCCGCCGAAGTCAGCAAGACCGGCGAAACGACGGTGCCAGTGCGCTTTCTGCTGGATGCACTACGGCGCATGAACGCCGAAAGCATCAGCGTCAGCGTGGACGATCTGAATGTGATGACGTTACGCGCCGGTGACAAAGTGCAATGCAGTCTGCGCGGCATGGCGCCCGGTGATTTTCCGCGCTTTCCAAAAATCGAGGCGGCCGACAGCGTGCAATTGCCGATCAAGGAATTGAACAGCATGCTGCGCGCCACCAGCTATGCTGTCTCACGTGATGAGACCCGCTATGTGCTGAACGGCGTCTGCTTCAATTTTGCCGAGCACTTCGATGTGGTGGCGACCGATGGCCGGCGTCTGGCTAAGTACACCAATGTGGGCATCAAGCGCGATGAGCCGCGTCAGATTGTGGTGCCCAGCAAATCGATCACGCAATTGCTGCAAATGTTGACCGGCGAAGGCATGGCCGATATGCGTTTCAGCGCCACCCAACTTGAAGTCACGGTCAATCAAACCAAGTTGGTCACCCGCCTGGTGGACGGCCATTATCCGAATTACACGCAGGTCATTCCGAAGAGCTGCCAGCATGTCATTGTGTTGAACCGGCGCGATTTTCTCAACGCACTTGGTTTGGCGTCGGTCGTCACGGAAAAGACCAAACAGCCGGTCATTCGGATCAATCTGCAGCAGCAGCGCATGACGATCAGCGCCACCACCGCTGAAATTGGCGAGGCCAAAGACATTTTGGAAGTGAAATATGCCGGTGACGACATGGAAATGGCGTTCAACCCGACGTTTCTGACGGAATGCTGCCAGAGCACAGATGCGGATGAAGTCATGTTTGAAGTGACCAATGCCGCCAGCCCGATTGTGCTGCGGGTGGGCGATGCCTTTCTGTGCGTGGTCATGCCAATGCGGCTCTGATGGGCGGCGGATTTCAACGCATGGGCGATGTGATCGCGGACACGCTGCAACGGTTGCGTCCGCCCCAAGAAGTACTTTTGGCACAGTTACAAAGCGCGTGGCCGGCGATCGTGGGCAGTGTTGTGGCGGAAAATACGCGTCCGCAGGCGCTCAAAAACAATGCGCTGGTCGTGCAAGTTAAACATCATGTCTGGCTGGCGGAATTGCGTGGTGGACTTGAGCAAGACATTTTGCGCACGGTGCAGCAGCAGCACGCGCCACGCATCAAGCGCATCCTCTGGCACGTGCAGTAAGAGCGGCACAACGGTCTAAAATAATGACTTATGAACTTATAAAGTTCTAAAGTTGTTAACTTATTCAGTCCAATGCGCCCAAGGTCGCATTGCTCGTGAAGGTGACGTGATTGCTGCTCACTTCCTGGGTATCAACCTGCAGCCGCAGGTCATAGCCGGTAATGATTTCACCGCTGTACACCTGGCGCGTTGCGCGCGTCACGCGCGTCAATTCATGCGCGGCAGTCATCAGCGTGATATTGGTATGCAGGCCGCCGTAGACGGACAGGGACAGGCTGTCCCATCCATCTTCGGTCGGAAGAAAGGTGTCCAGCGGCCCGCTCAAGTCATTTTGCAGCAACACGGCGCGCCAAGCAAGCACCATCGTATACTTTTTGGGTGCGCCCAGCACTGTCAGATCGCACAAGATCGCGGCGCGCAGGTTGACGCGCGCGGTCGGCTCCGCGCCTTCTGAGGACGCAGCGGTATCAAACAGCGCATCGGAAGAAGCGGATGTGCCATGCTGCGTCTGCGCGAAGACCGCGTGCGTGCCGTGCGTGTCGACATCGACGAGCGTGCCGCGGGTGCTCACGCGAAAACGCCGGGGAAATTCGATGTCAACCGCCCACACCCCGATCTCACGTTGCATGGCGCGCTGTTGCGCGGCATAATAGGTGGACGGAGTCGGGCGCGGACTGTTTGCCGCAATCACTGCGACCCCGGCATCCAACAGATGTTCACCAACATCCAGCAGCGAATATGTCAGCACACGCGCGATAATGCGTTTATCAGTATAGCCCGGCAGCGGATCGAGCGTCACCGTGGCATTGCCCAGCAGTTTGGTTGTGAGCGCCCAGGCATTCGAATACAACGTCTGAACCTGTGCTGTCGTGAGATGTGCGACTACGGGCCTTGCGCGTTGACGCAATGACGGACTCAGCAGCATGACATGTTCAAGCGCAACCGTCACCGCCCGCCCTTTTTCTTCAAGCAGCAAGACCGAGGGTGACAGCATCTTTTGACACGTCCAGGCGCGCGTGCGGGCGGCATGCGCAGCTGCGGTCTTTTGGCTGCCCGGTTGGTCGAGAAATGACAGCGGATCGCAGGCACTCAAAAGCAACACTGCGCTCACGCCAGTCAACCAAATAGCACGCTCCATCTTCTGCATACGTTAGTGTACCAAAACTACTGTATTTTGGTATACTGGCGGTTGATCAAAGCCACAACAACGCGGATGAAAAACCATATGCGCATACAGATTGCGGGTGTCTCCAGTATCGAAGAGGCGCTGCGTTTAGCAGCTCTGGGCGTTGATGGCCTCGGGTTCACCTTGCGCTTGCCCAGCGGGCTGCATGACGGCTTGACCGAACGCGCGGCGCGCGACATCATTGCACAGATACCGCCGCTGATCGGGACGGTGGTCATTACCTATGTCACTGCGGTGCGTGCAGCGCTTGAATTGTGCTCGTACTTGGGGGTCAACACGCTGCAACTGCACGCGCCCGTCGAGGCCGGTGTGATCCGCGCGATCAAGCACGCCCTACCGCCACTGAAAGTCATCAAGAGTGTCAATGTGACTGGTGCGCAATCCATCGATGACGCCGTGCAGGCGGCGCACGAGGCGGACGCGCTCATCCTGGACACCTATGATCCAAGCACCGGCCGGCACGGCGCCACCGGCAAGACCCACGACTGGCGCATCAGCCGCGAGATCGTGCGGCGGTGTCCCAAACCCGTGATGCTTGCCGGCGGACTCACGCCAGAAAATGTCGCCCGCGCGATTGGCAGCGTGCGCCCATGGGGCGTGGATGTGCATACCGGCATAGAAAACGCTGATGGCACGCGCAATTGGGATAAAATCACGGCATTCATCGCCGCCGCAAGGGCCGGCAGCGCGGAGTAGCACAGAAGCGGAAGAACAGAAACCGGTCGCATCAGTTTCATTGAAAAGTTCTGCACATGCAGCGGGACACCGCCGCCACGCCACACAATCGCAGAAATTGGGCCACGCTGCCGCCGTTGCACCGCGTGCGTGGAGTGTGCTATAATTCATCTATGAGAAAAATACTAACGATCTGTGCAGCCGGCTGGCTGGCAGGCTGGATATGCGGCGCGCCAGTGATTGAACAACTCGCGCAGGCAACCGCACCGGCCAGCCTGCAAGCCGTCACCATTTACTGTGCCGTGGCGGATAGCAGCGGCATCATTTCCAATGTGCTCGTGCGCTACACCGCCAACGCTTGGCTGAACCAAGCAAGCATTCAGGCAACGCAATCGGCCGGCAAAGTGTATCTCGGCACGCTGCCCGGTTTGGCGGCAAACAGTACGGCCCAATACACTGTGACAGCCACCGCACTCGACGGGACAAGCAGCAGCAGTGCGCCGACCAACACCTACATTGTGCGCGCGGCGACAGCCACCAGCATTGTCTGCCGCATCATGGCCGCCAATACGACCAGCGGCAATTACCAGGCTTATGAAAATCCGGGCATTCGTATTTTCCAGGGACTTACGCCGGACGTGGTCGCCATTCAGGAATTCAATTATCAAAGCGGCACGATTCGCCAGTTAATTGACACCGCCTTCGGCACGAATTTCTACTATTATCGCGGCGCCGGTGGCAGCATTCCCAATGGGATTGTCAGCCGCTGGCCTATTATTGCATCGGGCGACTGGCCCTCGCCAGTGGCGGAACGTGACTTCAGTTGGGCGACGATTGATCTGCCCGGCACGATTGACCTGCACGTTGTGAGCGTCCATTTACCGACCTCCAGCGCGGCCAATCGCAGTATTGAGGCGACCATGATCAAAACAAATGTGCTGGCGAGGTTTCCGGCATCCGACTACATTGTGGTCGGCGGCGACATGAATACCGACACGCGCACGGAAGCCGCCATTGTCACGTTTAACACTTTTCTCTCCAATGCCGTCACGCCCGTCGACCAGAACAGCAATGACAACACCAGCGCTCCTCGCAGCAAGCCGTACGACTGGACCATGCCCAATCCCACCTTGGCCGCGCGGCTTGTTCCGACCATCACACAAGCACGGACATTCAACAATGGTCTTGTGTACGACAGCCGTGTGACGACGCCGTATCAATTGCTGCCGTCGCCGATTTTAGCTGGCGATTCCGGCGTAAGCGGCATGCAACACATGGCGGTCGTCAAAGATTTTCTGCTGTCGGGAGAGGGCACGGCCGACAGTGCGCCGAGCCTGCGCGGCGCCAGCAATTGTGTGGCATACATTGGCAACCCGTTTATTCTGCAGGTTATTGCCGCGGATGCGGCGACGCAGCAGATCAGCATGAGTTGCTCGGACAGTGCGCGGTTCAGCGCGACGCCGGGATTTGGCGCGGTGACCGGGGTGTATACCTGGACGCTGGCCAACGAAGACTTTGGGAATCATGCCACCGTGTTCACGGCCAGTGCCGACGGATTGGCGGCGCAAGTTATGATCAATATTCTGGTGGTGCCGGAGGCGCACGCGCTGGCGTGTCTGGCGTGGATTGCGGTCGTGTTCCTGCGCGGCGGGCGGCAAGGTTGGTAAGGAAACGTGGATGGGAGAACCAGCCCACGACCACGCCGTGCCCGCAGGTGATGCGGACAGTGCCTTAGCCGCGCGCGCAAACTGGTTACAGCAACAACTCATCGTTGTAGTGCGTCAAATGGTCGCGACGCACGGAGTGCGTATCGCCGAATTGGGCGAAACCCTCACCATTCCATTGCTGTTGACCCTTGCGCCACGACGACAATGGACGCCCACCGCGCAGCATCAGCCGCTCTACAAACAGTTCGAACAACTGGTTGAAGAACTTGCCGCGGCAACGGATGCGTATCAAGCCGGACGCGTGTACAATTATCGTGCCGGCAGTGCGGATGGCGCGGAAAGCGCGCCGCCCACGGCAACGGCCGTGTTTGCCGGTTATTCACCCACGGGCGTGCCGCTGTGGAAGGAATTTCATCAACAGTTGCTGGATGCAAATGAGCCGCGGGTCGGACTGTTGTTCGAGACGCCCAAGCGAATGATCAGCCATTTCACGCTCGGACGCGACCTGAAAGCGCACATGCTTGCGGTACGCGGCAAGGCGAGTCACAGTTACAATATTCTCGGGCAAGTAACCGCCGGGTATTTTAGTGTACCGGGCACCACTGGTGCGCACGAACACTGCGCCCTGACGGCCCAGATTGTCGAATGGCGCACGCCCCAACGTCTCTTCGCGCTGGCCTTGAATATTATCGGCAGTACGCCGGATGGCATCCCGTTAAAAGACGCGCTGGATCGCAACTGCTTTGGCGTGCTTGTGCGCGCGTGTCACCCGATTCAACGCACGCTGCAGCGCTGCGAACGGGCCGTGCGTGCCCTGCCACAGGATGCTCCGGCCCGCGCGCGGTCGGAGATTCTGTCCTGCATCCCGCACGTGCTCGCCCGCTTGCGTGACGCGCTCGATCAGCGTGACCGTCAAGCGCTGCGCCGCACGCGCCATGCCCAACAACGGCGCGAGGACGAACGGCCCGTGCAATGCGCGCTTGACGACATCAGCCACGCCGGCCCCGGCGCGTTTTTCTACGATGAAGTGCATGACACGATCCTCGTGCGTGGCCCGCACGCGCGCGTGCATGTCTTTGCCCGTGACGGGCGCCATGTCACCACCTTCAGCGCCCAAGATGACGAGGTGCAACGGCGCGTGCAACGGCGCCTGTGGCGGCCGGCAACCGCGGCGGAGATCAGCGCGTGCCGGGCGGCACTGGCTGCATTGCACAATGCGGCGCGTGGCGAAGCCGCCACAAAAGGCGACGGCCAAACGCCGCACAAACGACAAAAAATGTCAATGGCACGCGCCTGATATGAAGCGGCCCCTGGCCGCCTGCGTCACTGCAGTTTCTCGATAAGCTTGGCCACCAAGCCGGTCCAGCCGGTCTGATGGCTTGCACCAAGCCCGCGGCCGGTGTCGCCGTGGAAATACTCGTGGAACAGCACAAGGTTCTTCCAATGCGGATCCGTCGCGTACTGGCTGCACGCGCCGTGGCAGGCGCGGTGGCCGTGAGCATCCGGCATGAAGATGCCCGCCAGCCTGCGCGACAGCTCGGTTGCCACTTGCTTCAAGTTCATCAGCCGCCCACTGCCTATGGGACATTCAATGCGCAGGGTGTCGCCGTAGAAGCGGTGGAACCGTTCGAGCGCTTCAATCAGCAGGTAGTTAATCGGGAACCACACCGGGCCGCGCCAGTTCGAGTTGCCGCCAAACGCCTTGGTATGGCCTTCGCCCGGCTCGTACGACACGGAAAACGAGTTGCCGTCCAGGCTGAACACATAGGGTTGCGCATGATGCACGCGTGACAGTGAGCGGATGCCATGCGGAGAGAGGAACTCGTCCTCGGCCAGCAGATAGCGCAGAACGCGTTCGAGCCGCGGCCGCGAGCAGAGGGCCAACAGCCGTTGCCCGCCGCCCGCGCGCCCGCTGGCGTCGCAGAACGAGACCTGCGCCGCGAGATCCTTGCGGTTCTCCAGGAACCAGTGCATGCGCTTGGTGAAACCGGGGAACTGCAGCAGCGTCGCGTCGTCCAGCACCTCGACGGCAATGAGCGGGATCAGCCCCACCATTGAGCGGGTGCGCAGCGGCATGCTTTCGTCCCCGCGCTTGAGCCGGTCGTAGTAAAAGCCGTCGTGGTCGTCCCAGAGGCCGTACCCGCCCAAACAGTTCATCGCGTCGGCAATGGCGATAAAATGCTCGAAAAATTTTGATGCGAGATCCTCGTACACGCGATTGTCGCGCGCCAGTTCGAGCGAAATGGCCAGCATGGTCAGGCAGTAGAATGCCATCCAGGCCGTGCCGTCCGCCTGTTCGAGCACGCCGCCGGTCGGCAGCGGGCGCGAGCGATCGAACACGCCGATGTTGTCCATACCGAGGAATCCACCGGCAAACAAACCATGGCCCTCGGCATCCTTGCGGTTTACCCACCAGGTGAAGTTGAGCAGGAGCTTTTGATAGACGCGCTCGAGGAACGCCCGGTTCCGCGCACCGCGCGGCGCGCTCATCTTGTAGACCCGCCACGCAGCCCATGCTTGCACCGGCGGGTTCACGTCCGCGAAATTGTACTCGTAGGCCGGCAGCTGGCCGCTGGGATGCATGTACCACTCGCGCAGCAGCAAGGTGAGCTGCTGCTCGGCAAAGTCAGGATCCAGCCGGGAGAACGGAATCATATGAAACGCCAAGTCCCATGCGGCGAACCAGGGATATTCCCACGTGTCCGGCATCGAGAGAACGTCACGGTTGAATACATGGCGCCACTCGAAATTCCGGATCTGTGCGCGCGCGGCGGACGGTGGCGGATAGTTCGGATCGCCCGTCAGCCAGTCGCTGACCACATAATGGTAGAACTGCTTGCTCCACAGCAGCCCGGCATACGCCTGACGCGCCACCACGCGCGCATCAGCTGCCGTTGCCGCGGGAATCACGCCGGCGTAGAAGTCGTCCGCTTCCTTGATCCGCAGGGCGAAAGCGGCATCAAAATCCGCGCCGAACCATGCCACCGGCGCACGCGCGGCGGCCGCCAGCCGGAACTTCAGCACAACCGGCATTGCCGGTGGCACGACCAGCGCATACAAGGGCGCAATCTTCGTCCCGCGCTGCTGCGGATTGACCGCATGATACTGTTGCTCCACGACATAGCGATGAAACGCGTCCTTAACATAGGGCCCTTCATTCTCCGCGTCGAACAGCACCGCGAAATTCGTCTCGTTTTCCGTACACAGCAGCGCGGGCAGGGTGTCGGACAACGGATCCGCAGCATAGGCGAAACAGAACGGCTCAAGCGTGTCATGCCGGGTATTCAGCAGCCCGTCGCGCGCCTGCCAGATCAACGGCCGCAGCGTGCAACCCTCATGCGTGCACCCCCACGACCAGGTGTTGCGGAACCACAGCGTGGGCAGCACCACCAGCGGCGCGGCCGCCGGCCCGTGATTGACGATTGTGATCCGCAGCAGCACATCGTCCGGCGCATTCTTGGCATACTCGACCCACACATCGAAGTAGCGGTCATGCGCAAAGACGCCGGTATCCAGCAGCTCGAACTCAGGGTCGCGCAGGCTGCGCCGCCGGTTCTCCTCGATCAAATGTTCATAGGGAAACGCCGCCTGCGGATACTTGTACAGCGCCTTGGCATAGGAGCACGTGGGCGTGGCATCGAGATAGAAATAACATTCCTTGACATCCTCGCCATGGTTGCCCTGGGGGCCGGTGAGGCCAAAGAGGCGTTCCTTGAGGATGCGGTCCTTGCCGTTCCACAGCGCGGGTGCGAAGCACAGGCGGCACTCGCGGTCGCAGAGGCCCAGGAGACCATCCTCGCCCCAGCGGTACGCGCGGCTGCGCGCATGCTCATGCGTGAAGCTCGACCACGCCGAGCCGTCGGGCGAATAGTCCTCGCGAACCGTGCCCCATTGGCGCTCGGCAAGATAGGTGCCCCAGCGCTTCCAGTTGCGCGTCCGCACCCGATCTTCCTGAAGGCGCAGGCATTCGCCCTGCAGGGATCCCTTCACGTCTGACATGCGATGCATTCCATGGTGGCGGCCATAACTAGTATAACAATAACGCCTCATCAAGGAACAAAGAAACGTCTGCCAAGCGCCGCACTACCAACGGAGGCGGCCGGCAACCGCGGCGGCGATCACGGCCGGCCGGGCTACCTTGGCCGTGTGGCACAGCCGCGCGAGAAACCTACAGGCGCGCGCGGACCGGCGTCATTGTGTGCGCTGCCGCGCTTCTGCGGCTTCGGCTTCGGCTTCGCGTTGTTGCCGGGCACGCGTTGCGGCGGCATCGCGCCGCGCCGCCGTGGTCGATGCCGCCGGGCCGGGCCCTGTCTCACGGGCCGCCTTGGCGCGCACCACGTCGGCTGCCGCGCGCGCGCGCCGGACACGCTCGGCTGTATCTATTACTTTCGTACCCTGCGCGCGCGGGCCATACAAGCGGTCATACGCGGCCAGCGCCTCGCGCGCCGTCTCGACCGTGCGCGTCTCCCACGCCAGGCAATTACTCATCACCCCTAATTGTTGCCCCGCCAGTGCGCCAAACCAATCAATGGGCTGGTTTTGGCCATTTTCCAGGCGCAAGACGCAGCCGTCCGCTTGTGCGTGGGTCATAATTGTCGCAAGTTGCACCTGCAGATTTTGCATGGCGGTCAGATAGCGTCCAATCTCCGGCACGCGCCGCACGAGCAACCCGAAATATTTATACGACGCCCGGCGATCATCGCGCAACCAAGTCCATGTGGCGCCGTTGGCACGGGCAAACGCGCGGGTTGGCAGGGCGCGGGTGCCGGCATACCTTTGCACATGGGCAAGCCACGCGTGCCATGCGCGTTCGCCGGTGACGAACGTCGTGTGGTCCTGGTTGGTAAATGCGGCCAGTCCCGCGCGCAACACGCTGAGCGCCGTTTCGCGAACAGAAGGGGTGCGCCCGGCCGGCTGCAGCAGGACACATTCGGGCGGCAGCGTGGTCAGCACGCGAAACGTCAGCGAGGTATCACCGGGTGCCCGACACAAGAGGGCGCGGCCGCTGTTGGTATAGCCGATAATCACACCCCATTCATGTGTTTGGTCCATCCCGCGCGCCAGCACGGGCATGCCCGTGTTCAGCGTTGCCATAATTGTTTGCCGCACAAAATCCTGGGCGCAGGGCGGATCGTCCGGGCGCACGGCCAGGAATGCGGGCGTCATGCCCGCGGCGCGGAGACACGCGGCGAACTGCGGATTCTGCTCGATCGGGTAGGTGCGCCGCGCGCAATCATCGGCACGCAGTTCGAGGTGCACAAAGCCGGTGTACGGCCCGCGCAGAATTTCCGGTGGTTCGGTCGAGCCCGCCAGCCGCAAGGCAATCAAGGTCGAACACAACAAGGGATCCTGCCCGTCTTCCATGGCACGGTACAACGGCAACCACTCGACCAAGGTCAACTGCTGGTCGCGCCGCCGCGGCAGCGGCGGAACATACGTGGGATAGGGCATAACAGCGGCATCACACGCGCGCGCCAGATCATTTGCCGTTTGCCAGAGCAGCACGTTGAGCGTGCGCAGCTCCTCGCCACAGACGCTTTGCGCCACCGTTGACGTCGCCGTCATGGCAACCAGGAGCGCCGCTTCGCCGAGTCGCATGGCCGCCGTGGTGAGATCGGTCTGCGCGGCCGTCAATGGCGCCGCCGCCGCGGGCATGTCCTTGCGCCAGCGCTGCAGCGTGGCAACCCCGGTCTGTAGATCGCTGGACCACGCCGCCAAAACTTTGCTGACGCAGGCAAGCGAAGCCGTGTCGCACGCGCGACACCACGGCGTGCGGTGGGCCATGTTGACCAGCAGATCCACGGCCTGCACGCCGGCAACAAGACGGGGCGTGTCTTCTTTTTGCCGCCCATGGCCGCGCAACAGGCGGATGGCATCATACATGGATTGCTGCACTTGTTCGGACGGCGTTGGACACGCGTTGGTGATCTCCAGCACGAGACTGGTGCGCGGCGTCTCCATGAACAGCCGCAGGCCGCGCGGCGTCAGCACGCGCCAGGCGCCGGCGTCGGTCACACCGTTCAACAAGCCCCACGTCTCCACGCGCCCCTGTGCGTCGCTGGGCAACAAAAGCAAGACCGGGTGGCGGTCTTGCCAGGTTCGTTGCAGCACGATGCGCACTTGGCGGCGGGCCAGGATGCTGCGGTGCGTCGCGGGCATATACGACACGACCCGCGCCGCGAAGCCATAGCGCGCACATGCCGTTTGCAGCATGGCCGCCTCCGCCGCGCGCCACGCTTGATAAAAGCATGGTTCGTTGTCGGCCAGCACCGGCGCAAAGCCCGCGCCCATCTGACTGCGCACCTCGGCATAGTCCGTGGTGACGCCGTAACTCTGCAAGACAGTCTGCAGGCACCACGCGGCGGAATTCTGCTCAAACTCCGCCGCCCGCCCGCCCAGGCACAATGCAAGGCACCCGATTAGCACGCTTGTCGTCCACACCCATCCGCACTGTTGGTCTCGTTCAGTCATAATAACCGGCGGCCACTTTCTTGACAATCGTGGCGAGTTTGGTCTGCGTTGCCGTCGCCAAATCGAACGAGAAAAACGCGGCGATGCGCAGCAACACGGAAATCAGGCGCGCATACAGTTCCAGCGAAAACCGCGCGGGCACGCCGCGGCTGCCGCGCACTTCCGCGCGGTACAAGGGCACGACGGTGCCGGCCAACGCGCTCAACTGCACATGCAACCAACGGGCATTGCCCTGCTGAATCTGTCGCGCCGCCGGCCGGCGTGGCTGCGCCACGCGCGCGTCGCGCGCCGCAAGCTTCAACAACATGGCGGCAATCAAGGTGTCGGCGGCTTCGTCTGGAATGTGGTCGCGCACATGGGTGGCGCGGCGATCCGTCAGGGTCGTGCGCAGGTATTTCTTGCAGCCATTCAGCAACTCGCCCATTTCACCGACCAATTCGAGCGCATAAAACAGGCGCCCGCGCTGTTCAGGCGGAATTTTGAAATGGGTCAATTGAATCTCGAGCGTGTGCGCTTCGAGCGCCTGCACCGTGGCGGCATACGGTGCGGGGTGCGCGGCACGCCGCGGGCGGGTTCTAGGTCGGGTGGTTGTCATACTTGCAGTGTGAGTGTAGCAGACCCCTGCCCGAATGTCAAATTCAACTTGCGGCGCGAAAGAGTTGTTTTGCTATAATAGCGCATCATGCACTCATCACCTTCTTCCGTTAATTCATTTCGCCAAACGGTGCCGGACGCCATCGCGCGCGTGCTCGACGCCCAGGGCGTGCCCGTCGCCGATTTGTTGCTTGCCACCACGACCGACATTGATTTTGTCGGCGGGTATCAAACCACGTGGCTCTTCGTCAGCAGTGAGCATCTCCTGACGATTGTGGCGGGCGAGCCGCCGGCACTGCAGTTGCATGTGCTCAAAAAAGACATTGCCGAAGTGCGCATTCAAACCAATATCGGCTCCGGTCTGGTGCAGATCCGGGTGAGCGATATGTTTGTCGATGTGCTGCGCTTCAGCAATCGGCTGGCGGATCGTTTTCACAAAATTGTCCGAAAGCTGGAGCGCTATCTGCGCGGCGAGGCGATTGTCATTCATGCGGACGATGAGTTCAATCCGCGGCGTTGCGCGACCTGCGGCTTGATGCTCGAATCGGCCGGCGACGCCTGCCCGCGCTGCGTCAATCGCGGCGCGGTGCTGGCGCGGATGTGTTCAGTGTTGCGCGCGTATCGCTGGCAAGTGCTGGGCATGCTGGGGCTGGTGCTGGTGGGCATCTGCCTTGATCTGGTCGGGCCGCAATTGACGCGCTACTTGGTCGACAATATCTTGCCGGGCAGCCCGGAAGCCGCACAGCGCTTGCAGCACGATCTCGGGCTGGGCCGTGAACATGTGCGCATGTTGCTCTATGTCGTCTTCGTTCTGGCCGGCGTGCAGTTGTTGCGCATGGTGGTGAATATTATCAACGGGCGGGTCGGCGCGAAAGTCGGTACGGCCGTGACCTTCGACATGCGCGGGCGTTTGGTACAGCACATGCAGCAATTGTCGGTGGCTTATTATGATCGTCAGCAAATCGGCTCGCTGGTGGGCCGGGTGGCGTATGACACCGAAGCGTTGCACGGCTTTGTGCAGCAGCTTGCGGGCGGCTTTCTGGCACAGATATTGATGGTCATTGGCGTGGGCGTGATGATGTTCAGTTTGAACGCGAAGCTGGCGTTGTTCACCTTGATCCCGGCGCCGCTGGTGGTGACCGGCAGCATCATTTTCTGGCGCTATGTGTATCCGCGCTATTATCGCTTCTGGGATGCGTCCAGCAAGCAAGCCGGCACGCTCTCCGGCATTCTCTCCGGCATTCGCGTGGTCAAGGCCTTTGGCCAGGGCGAGCGCGAAGTCCGGCGCTTCAACGCGGCCAGCGGCCGGCTGCAGGATTCGCGCCGGAACGTCGACATGGGCGTCTCAACCTTCAATCCGATCATGGGCTTGGTGTTTCAATTGGGCGGCTGGATCGTCTGGTATGTCGGCGGGCGCGATGTGATCGGCCAGCAAATGACGCTCGGCACCTTGATGGCCTTTTTCGGCTATTTGTGGATGTTCTACGGCCCGCTCAACACCTTGACCCAGTTCACCAACTGGCTGACCCAATTCATCACCCAGGCCCATCGCCTCTTTGAGATTCTCGACACGCCGGTGCATATCGAGGAGCCGAAGCAGCCGGTGCATGTCAAACCCATGCTGGGCGAAATCACCTTTGACGATGTCAGTTTCGGCTACAATCGCCATGCGCCGGTGCTGCATGATTTGAGCGTGCAGATTCAGGCCGGCGAGATGATCGGCGTGGTGGGGCGCAGCGGCTCGGGCAAGACGACCATCGTCAATCTGGTCAGCCGCTTCTATGATGTGGACGAAGGCACGGTCATGATTGACGGGGTGGACGTGCGCCGCATTCCGCTGGATGAACTGCGCGGGCAGATCGGCGTGGTGCTGCAAGAGCCGTTCTTGTTTCGCGGCAGCATCTGGGACAACGTGACCTATGGCAAGCCGCATACCACGCCCGAAGAAGTCATTACGGCGACCAAGGCCGCCAATGCACACGATTTCATCATGCGCGCGGCGCACGGCTATGACACCTGGGTGGGCGAGCGCGGCGCCGGCTTGTCGGGCGGCGAGCGCCAGCGCGTCAGCATTGCGCGCGTGTTGTTGACCGATCCGCGCATCCTGATCCTCGACGAAGCCACCAGCAGCGTGGATGCCGAGAGCGAAGCCGCCATTCAAGCCGCGCTGGCCGAAGTGGTCAAGGGCCGCACGACCATCGCCATTGCCCACCGGCTCAGCACCCTGCGCAATGCCACGCGCATTTTGGTGATTGACCGCGGCCGCATTGCCGAGCAGGGCACGCACGAAGAACTGATTGCCAACGACGCCCTCTATGCGCGCCTGGTGAAGATTCAAGGCCAGCACAGCATGCCGACGATGGACACGCTCAAAGCACAGGAAGTCTGGCGCGGCACGTCGTCCACCTTTGAAAACGCGCCGCTGCCCGACCCGCGCAGCCATCATCCGCGCTGGCTGACGCCCGAGAATGCGCGCATCCATCTCGGCAGTCTCAAGGCGCTGCACGTCACGATGCCGCAGGAGCACATTTACGGCGGCGTGTACGCGGTGCGCTGCTTGCCGGTGCGGCATCCGCGCGAGTACATCTCGTTGCGCTTCCTGGATCATGACAAGCGCGAAGTGGAAGTCGGCCTACTGCGCCAACTCGATGCCTGGCCGCGCGAAACGCAGCAATTGCTGGAGGATTCCTTGCGCAAACGCTATTTTGTGCACGCGATTCAGGCGATTCACCGCATTGAGCAGTTGGGCGCCTATCTCAGTTTTGCGGTGGACACCGATCTGGGCCCGATGCAGTTCATGTTGCGCTGGCAATCCGATCGTGCCCAGGATTACGGCGCGCACGGCAAAATGCTGCTGGACACCGAGGAGAACCGCTATTTGATTCCGGACGTCAACGCCCTGCCGGACGCCGACCGCGCGCTCTTCCAGCGCTTCATCTACTGGTAAGCTGGCGCAACGAATTTTGCCACGAAGGCACCAAGACACGAAGAAGCGAAAACGCCGCAGCTTAATTTGTTTTGCTGCAAAAGAAATTACCACTGACGTGGATGAAGCAACTGTCTACATTTCTGCATGGCAACATAAGATTTCCTTCATCATAACACATTGACTGCCCTTGTTCTGCTCGAATATGCTACAATATCACAGCCGCACAGCTCTGTGGCCCGACAAGTAATTGCGCAGCGCATTACCGGTGATGGCGTGATACTGGAGCAGTAGCCGACTGCGCAAACCACAGACTTGGTGAATGACTTTAATTTGAACCGATGGCAAGGACATGGATGTGGCCGAAAAACCATGTTGTGCTCGACACGCAAGCGCAGATGGCACAAAGCGACACCTAAATCATGAACACCACCGAGGCCTTGATAAAGTTTCAGTTGTCAACTTTCATGATGCTGTTGGATTATGAAAATTCGGGCACTTGATCTGTTTTGCGGTGCTGGTGGCAGCAGTTGGGGCGCCCGTGAAGCCGGCGTTGAGATTGTTGCTGGGTTTGACATCTGGCCTCTTGCCGGTGAAGTGCATGATGCGAATTTCCCGGAAGCCGAATTCATCCCTGGCCGATTGGAAGAATTAGATGTGGACGCTCTTGTAAAGCGGCTTGGCCGGATTCACCTAATCCTGGCTTCTCCCGAATGCACCAATCACAGCCCAGCCAAAGGAAACAAGCCAAGGTGCGAGCAAAGCAAGAACACGGCGTTTCAAGTCGTGCGTTTTGCCAAGGCGTTCAAACCGCGCTGGCTTGTCGTCGAGAATGTCGTTAACATGCGCAAGTGGAGCCGCTATGCTGAGTTCAAGGCGGCCCTTGAAAAGGTTGACTACAAGCTCCATGAGCAGGTCCTCAATGCCGCAGACTTTGGCGTGCCACAATCTCGCCGGCGCTTGTTCCTCATTGCGGACAGACAAAAGATGCCGCCACAGGTGACGCCTCCTATGACCCAGTCAAAGAGAGCCGCCGGGATTGTGGATTTGAATGGAACGTATCGCTGGACGCCCCTGCGCCAAGCCAATCGTGCCAAGGCCACGCTCGAAAGAGCCGAACGTGGATTCGCCGGCCTCGGCACGAGCAAGCCCTTCCTGGTCGTTTACTATGGATCAGACGGTGCTGGCGGTTGGCAACGGTTGAATCGCCCGTTACGCACCATAACGACTGTGGACCGCTTCGCACTGGTTAAGCCCGATCCACAGCACGGCCATGTGATGCGGATGTTACAGGTTCCCGAACTGAAAGCGGCGATGGGAATGCCACTCATGATGAAATTCGAATCCGGCACTCGCCGCGACCGCATCAAGATGATTGGGAATGCGGTCTGTCCCCCAGTTATGCGTTATGTAGTGCTCATCCTCACAACTGGCCAACCCCCTTTGACTGCTCGCAATGTCCAACAACGCTGAACCAGTATCTTTTAGCACCCGTGCGCGCCTGCTGCTTCTGCTTGGTGAGCAACTCATCCGGGACGCAGGTTTGGCGGTCTTTGAGTTGGTGAAAAACGCATACGATGCCGATGCAAGGCACTGCACAGTGACCATGTACGACCTCACCGAATCATCGGCCGCACGGATCGTAGTAGAGGACGATGGATCAGGCATGACACCGGAGATCATCCGCGATGTGTGGCTGGTGATCGGCACCGACTTTCGCGCCAAGCAGCGTAATGACGGCACGCGCTCCCCGGAATTCCATCGACTACCGCTTGGCGAAAAGGGCGTTGGACGATTGGCAATTCACAAGCTTGGCCGGAAAATCACGATCATCACCCGTGCGCATGGAGGGAAGGAAGCAGTGCTGACGGTGAACTGGGATGACTTCGAGCGCAGCACAGATCTCAGCAGCGTGAAGATGGCTTTGGAAACACGGAAAGCCGAGGTTTTCACAGGCGAGAGGCGAGGCACTCGCATAGAGATCACCAACCTGCGTGAGAACGAATGGACCAAGGCAAAGGTTCGCAACTTGCACCGCTCCATTGCGTCGCTCTGTTCGCCTTTCGACGCTCCAGATTCCTTCAAAGTGGCGCTAAAACTGGAGCCCGAGAGCGATTGGCTTAAGGGTCTGCTCAACCCAAAGACAGTTCTCAAGAACGCGCCCTATCGTGCCGAGGGCTGGTTTGAGGGCGACAAGCTGCACTTGCAATACCATTTTCGACCACTCCCGGGAATGAACTTGGAAGGCATAAATCGCCCCTGCGGAATTTTCACCCTTGCTCACAAGGTGGGACGCAAAGTTGCACCGCTGGATCTGTCCCGGCACAAGATTGGGAAAGTCCATTTTGATTTCTACCTCTTCGACCTGGATACCCAGGTGCTGAGTGCTGCGAATGCAGACAAGATCAGCCTGAAGACATATTTGCGCGAGAACGGCGGCGTCCGAATCTACCGTGATGGCGTGCGGGTGTTCGATTTCGGCGAACCTGGTAACGATTGGCTCAATCTCGATGCACGCCGCATAAATAGACCAGTGGTCAAGACAGGCAATCGACAGATCCTTGGCGCGCTCCAACTCGACGCGGAGCAGAGCACCGACCTCATGGAGAAAACCAACCGAGAGGGCTTCATTGAAAACGAGGCTTACCAGGATTTTCAAGAGGCGGTCATCTGGGTGCTAACTCAGGCAGAGGCTCAAAGAGAGCCGGATCAAGAGAGGGTTCGCACTCTTCTGTCGCCCAGTGGATCGAAGAAACGTCCTGTTATGGAGGAATTGAGCGAACTACGAGACGACCTTGCCAAACGCGGCTGGTTGCCGCAAGTCGAACAGCATCTTGACCGCATTGAAAAGCAGTTCAACGAAGTGCAGGAGGTCATGCTCCGCGCGGCAGTGCCCGGCTTGACGTTTGGCTCGGTCGTTCACCAAGCTGAGAAAGTCGTCCAGGAACTTGTTGAGGCTGTCGAGCATCCAGCGGGCATGGCGCGAATCCGAAAGCTTGTCGGGCAACTATCGCAGATGATGGATGGGCTTACCTTCCTGATTCGAAAATCGGGGTTCACGAAAGAGCAGGCCAGCACTCTAATTAAGCAGGCACTTTTCAACTGCGAACTCCGCCTCGAAAGCCACGAGTTCACCGTCGTCAAGGGGATGGAGCGAGGAACACCAGATTTCACCGTCAAGTGCGTGCGGCGTCTAGTGGTTGGCACGCTGATGAACTTCATCGACAACTCCATATTCTGGGTGGACACCATGCGCAAGAGCGGGCGGCGTCTTTACATTGGCACGAGCACTGAACTTGATGACCGGCCAAGCATCATTGTGGCGGACAACGGTCCGGGTTTCCGCGACGATCCGGATACTCTTGTGCAACCATTCTTCTCCAGAAAGCCAGACGGCATGGGCCTGGGACTCCATCTCGCTTCCGAAATCGCCAAGCAACACAATGGTCGACTTTTGTTTCCGCAGCTAGGCGATGTTTCCCTGCCCAAAGAGTTCACGGGTGCCGTAATAGCGTTCCAATTCCCTTCCAAGCCATGAAATTTCTTCAAACAGCTCGTATCTGCATCATCGACGACGAACCGGACGAATACCTGAAGCTCATTTACGCGTTGAGTCGAATCGGCCTCGGATGTCTACACATCGACGGCACTAAGGTGGAGGAACTTCCGATGACACCTCTCCCTGGTTTGAGAATGGTGTTTGTCGACATGCATCTTGGAACAGCCGGCGACGCAAATCAGGTCGCGGCTCACACAGCCAATGTCTTTTCCCGCGTTGTTGCGCCAGATGGTGGGCCGGTCCTTGTCGTTTTCTGGACCAAGCACACGGAGGAATATATTACGGCATTCAAGGCACGACTATTCGGGAAGTGGAGTTCATTTCTCGGGCGGTTGGTCTTTGCTCGGATGGACAAACCTCAAGCGAGCACTGATATTGACCCCCGGAAACTCGAAGCGGATGTGCGCGAACAGTTGAGCGAGCACCACCCTCTCGATTTGGTTTGGGAGTGGGAACAAGCAGTTCACGACGCCGCCAGCGACACCATGTCTGCACTCGCAAAGCTAGCCGCAGAAAGGGGAGGCATCGTCATCACTGATGACGAGCCGACCATGGCGGGTAAGGTTCAAAACGCCTATAAGTTTCTGCTTCGTCTGTTGCTCGATGCATCAGCCGGACGCAACGCAATTGAGGAGTCCGCGCTGAAGAATCTGCATGGTGGACTGACACCGCTCCACAATGATCGCCTGGAACACAGTTCAAGCATCGTCGGCAAGTCATCCGCACATCTCTTACTGAACGAAGAAAAGCCGAATCCTACCGCTGCCGAATCCGCTGCAATCAACTCAATGCTACTCGTTGCCCCTGTTGATGCGGACACCACAGAACTTGGTCCCGGCAGTCTCTACACGTTTGCCGAGTTGGCAATGTTCAAAGGCGCTTTTGGGCAAGAGTGGGCAACGGTCGCTGAGAAGATTCTCGACCCGTTCAAGATTAAACCCGTGGATCAACCTACGATTATTGATCAGTGCCGTCCAGTGCTGGCCGAAGTCTCGGCAGATTGCGATTATGCCCAACAAAAGCGCCCTGTCGCGCGACTTGTTGCTGGCGTGCTTGTTCCGTCTGCCTTGGCCAAGGAACTTAAAAACAGAGAGCAATTTAGGTCTGCCGACTACCTGCGATATGGAACCGCCGTGCGGCTCCAGAACCCCGAGGGCGATTGGCTCCCAATTTTCATCAGTCAGTTCGTATTCAGTTTGTCGCCAACAACTCTTCCAACATGGTTCCAGCCCGTCGGGCGGCTACGGTTGGGACCGTTGGCTGAATTGCGCCACTGGCTTGCCTTCCACACCACACGCCCAGGCTATCTCAAGGTTTGATGCGAAATGTGCTCTGTGAAACAGACCAACTCGGATGTTGCCCAACGATTGGTGAAGATGTCCGACGAAGCCTTGCTCCTGCTCCGCGCGAGCCTTCGGGCCGAGATGCGCAAGAGGGGAATTGCCGATTCGGTTGGCGCGGTCGGGGAACAGTGGGCCATCGAACATTTTCGCAAGACTCCGGGCCTGCCGAAACTCCAACTGGCTCCGCGCGGCACGAAGAACGTGGACGCGCTCTCCCGCAACGGCGACCGTTTCTCAATCAAAACCGTTTGCGAAGGCTCGAAGACAGGGACCATCTACCCGGAACCCTATAACCGCGACAACCAACTATTCGAGTACGTTCTCATCGTCAAGCTGGCGGAGAACTGGTCGCCTGAGTCCATTCATCAACTGGCGTGGGCCGATTTCGTAAGAGTGTGTTCGTGGGACAAGAGAATGAACGCGTGGTATGTGGCTATCTCCGGGCGAACACTCGGTGCCGCCACTGTGATCTTCAAAAAAGCGAAAGCGCCGGATGGCTGACGTCTTCACCAAAGCCAAGCGCTCACAAGTCATGTCCCGCATCCGTGGGCGTGGCAACACAGACACAGAGCTTGCTCTGAAATGTATCTTCCGTTCGCAACGCATCACCGGTTGGCGGCGGCATCAGCCTGTGTTTGGCAAGCCGGACTTCGTTTTCATCAAGCTGCGCGTCGCTGTGTTTGTTGATGGTTGTTTCTGGCACGGCTGCCCACTGCACGCCACCCAACCGAAAAACAACGCGGCCTTCTGGCGGAAGAAACTGTCAGGGAACAAGGCGCGTGACCGGTTGGTGACACGGACACTTCGTAAGAGAGGCTGGCACGTCTTACGGATTTGGGAACATGAGCTCGCGTCGAAAGACGAAAAACGGCTTGTGCGACGAATTCAACGTGCGATAGGGCTTGAACGAGCTCTATCTCAACTTGCGTAATTTTGGCATGTTGTCAGGCATGGCGTTTGCCGTTTTCTCAGCTTGTATGCCCAACGACACTGAAACATGCGGTAACCAGCGCTGAATAGCGGATCAGCCGCCACCGACCTGCAGGTAGAAATCCATACGATCTTAGTCTCGCAACGGCGTGCGCGCGGTTGTGCAACACGACCAACTGTCGAATTTCTGGTTCTTCAAGCTATTCTTCCAAAAAATCCGTTAGAAACATTACTGCAATAATGGAACTTCTACATGAAAGACAGAGGACCAGCAAAGAAGCGGCACAGCACTCGTTAGCGCAATTGAAATTGCGTGTGCGCTCTCAACGCAGACGCGACATTCCATGCGCGGCTTCGAACCTGCTATTGCCACAACTCCGGCTGCGGTGACCCCTCGCCTTGCTTAAGCACTTGTTTGGCTTCGTTGAGATTGATGCGCGCACGATGGCCATGCTTGGCGAGCAAATGAAGAAGATTCGCGCCATTAAGCAGCGTCAATGGCTTACCCTTGGCAAATTCATAGGCATCTGGTCCATAATCAGACGTTGTGACGAGTATCCCCTTGGTTGCGCCTTCGTTAATGAGGGTCCCATAAAGATCGCGCACCGCATTGACACCGACCGTGTTCGTATAACGCTTGGCTTGAATCACGATCTTGCCCCCCCGCAGCGGATCAGGATCAAAGGCAATGGCATCAACTCCACCGTCGCGACTTGCACGCGTGACACGCACCTCGCCGCCATTCCGTGTAAACTCTTTCTCGAAAATCTCGCGCACAAGATGCTCAAAATCTTCCCAGTCCATCGCAGCAAGATTGGTCGCGTCGTCAAGGCCATCAACAACTTCTTTGCCGTTGACAAAGCGCACATCATCTCCTTCAATGCGCGCCATTGGCGCAACGGGCGTCAGCGTATGGAGCTGGGGACTGCCAATGCCTTTTAGACGTCGAAAACAGGCCTTGGAATCGACCGACGCAAGATTCAGTGCCATGAACTCATCGCGCTTGGCTTCGACCGAAAGGATGCAGTTGCGCACCTTATGTCCAGTCGCTTTGTCAGTAGCATCAACGTAGCCATTGAGAATGATGGCATCCAAAGCGCCAACGGTATCCGCGTCGAAAAGAATGTAAAGATTACGCAAAACGAGTTTGTAAATTATGTCGTCGTAGATACGTCCAGCTTCTGCTGTCGAATAGAACAGCTCCTTCCACTCATTGCGTGTCTTGATGAATTGCACGTCGCGGATGCGGAAGTAATCGGCAGACATTTCGCCGGGACCTATTAGTGACAAATCCAAGGTAAGTATGCGCGATATTTCATCGTAATGAAATTTTTGATCTTCAGTCGAATCCAAGTCCGTTCCGTTATGGATCAACACAAATTCACAATATGTTTCGACTCCTTCTTGACTTTTTTGGTGCCATTCATCACGCAGCCGATCATAATATTCTTCATGCTGCCTTTGTTTTGCTTTGACTTCAGTCTCATACTCGCCAAATGCTTGTTGCCATTCTGTAAAGCGATTTCCGTATTCTGATAATGCTCTTGAATACCTTTTGCGCCGCCTGATAATTCGTGACATTTTCAAAACTGAAAAAGCAGTTAATGAGTAAACCAGCAGCAATATGAAGATAAATAAAAACCGCTTATCTGGAGCAAATATGTATAGCGCCTTCTGCTCTAAATATGATTTTGCATAATTGAATAATGGCAGCGCGCTACAAAACAGCAAGAGCGTAACTACAATGAAAGCAACGATAACATCAGTCCTAATAAATGGTTTTGATTGCCGAGGCAGCTGAGCAAAATCTTGTGGATACACTGGTGATTTTGGTCTCTTGGGTGGTTCATCTAGAGGAGACAAAACCCTAATTGTCTCAAAGTCCAGCGCATGTGTGATGTCTGTCAAGTTTGACAGGAATGTTAACCGTTGCGCCTGGCATTCCCAAAGCATATTCAACCGGCGTGCATAAGCATTCAGCACCGTATCTGAATTACCTGTAACATGTCGTTCGGTTCCCAACACATCGTTGCGGATGGTAATGTCCCATTCATCCATTGCGCACTCTCCTCATCCTCTAAGCCATTCTGACAAGAAGCCAAACTCCAATATTGTCAGCGGAATTTGCTGCACATGTCATTATCACATGCGCAGAGTATAACAAAAGCCAGCAGAGATATCAATCGTGTTTCCTGCAGTAATCGGACCTGCTGCGCCGCGCAACAATGTTACATGGAATCTGCGTCATCTGCGCACAATCATGCTGCGCTGCCGTCTGCAAACGACAAGAAATGTCGATTGAAGCGGTAAATTCTCGCGCGACGCGATAATTTATAAATCTGCGTCAATCCGTGGCCAAGTATTCGCTTGCTGCTTTCTTCGTGCCTCTGTGCCTTCGTGAGAGACAGGGCTGTCTCTGCATGCCCCGCGCGGAGCGCGTGGCGTACGTGCAGCGCTTCTTACGCTCTGCCAGTCCCGATCACCGACCACCACTTCTGCCTTCGTGCCCTTCGCGTCCTTCGTGGTGAAATTACCGCTGCGCCGCGTCAGCGAATCGAGCCGCAAGAAATCTGCGCCATGTGCGTCATCTGCGGACAATGGTGCTGTGCTGCCGTCTGCAAACGACAAGAATTGTCGATTGAAGTGGTAAATTCTTTCGCAGCGAAACAATTTATAAAGCGGCCGTGAGCCGTAGGGGCTGGTATTGCTACGGGTTGCCTTGCTCTTGATACATTTTTCTGGAAAACTGATTGCCGATTACCATCCAAGCCCCTTTGTGGCTTTGTGCTTTGGTGAGAGAAACTGCAGTGAACGCCCCTTGGTCGCTCTTGTCCTGTGATCAGGCTTGTGCTACAATATAGCCAACTACCGGCGCGGATGCGCCAGGAGATTTTCATGAGAACATCGCGGCTGGCACTGCTCCTTCTGTTCTTGTCTTTGCTGCTGGCACGCCCGTCCGCCGCGGGCTGGACCAAAGCCGCGCTTGAGTTTGCCGACACGGATGCGGCGGTGGCATCCATAGCCCTTGACAGCGCCGGCGCCTGGCATGCCGTGCGGCAGATTTGGACGGGCACGAACGAGGGGAACATCAGCGTCACCCACAGCCGGATCGAATATCTGAGCGCGGCGCAGCCGCCCGTGCTGATTGCCTCGGGCATTCACACTACCAGTTACAGTGTCGGCGGGATCGACAAGGGCAACATTGTCAGCGCGCCCTCGTTGGCGGTGGGGTCCAACGGCACGATCCACGCGGTTTACGTGGACATGCTGGAAGGCGTGGGTGCGCGCGTCATCTATCGTTCCTGCGACGCGGGTGTCTGGTCGGCGCCACGCACGCTCTGGACGCAGACGCGCGAGATTAGCAAGACGGGCATTGCCTGCGACGCGCGCAATCTCCGCCACATTGTGTTTGCCTCGAATATTGGTCTTTTTCGCGACACCAGCATCCGTTACATGGACGAAGCCGCCATTGCTGCCGGCACGCCGGTAACGATCGAGCGTGTGGTCTCGTCCACGCGCGATACCTGGGTGACCGGCCCGGGCATTGCCTGCGACATCACCGGCACGGTGCATCTGGCGTATCTGAAGCAATTGCCGGGGGACGCGTCCGTGCTCGACGTGCTGTACTGCACGCGCACAGACGCGGGTTGGTCGTCCACTCAAGGAGTCGCGCGGCTCAAGAAGCAACTCAGCTATGACGGCTGCGCGGTGGTCTGTGAACCGAACGGCGTCTGGCACATGGCGATCTCAACCTTCCTTGATTCGAACAACGAGAACGCCGACGTGATGCTCATCCACTATTTGACCCCGGGCAAAAAGCCCAGCACGCTGGTGCGCGGCCGCTTGAGTTACCGGGAAGACGCGGCCGGCAACGTGCGTGTGCGCGGCAACGAAGTTATCTCGCCCGTGCTGGTGCTCGACCCGGCGGGCGGATTTCGGGTGTACTACCTGATGCATTACGGCGAGAATCCGCGCGCCAAACCCGAAGGCATGTTCCGCCGCCAACCCAAGCGGCGCGGCCGGTTGTAGCCGAGAGGACCCGCGGGCTCAAGCGCTATCACTTTTGACAACTACTAATGAGTGCGCTTACTTGTTGGCATTTCAATTGTGGCCGCGGGCGCCTGCTTGGAGCTGCTTGGAGTCCCGTCATCGGCGTGGATCCCGCCAACGGCGCGGATGACTGCGGTTGCAGAAGCCGCCCTCGCCGCGGGCGGCTACAAGGATGCTGCAAACTAGAACGCGCACTCATTAGTAATGCATGCTGCTATCGGCAAACGGCAGTGAATGTCGTTTGCGATAGTCTTTCGCGGCGTGGTCAGCCGCCGCCGACCGGCAGGTACAAATCCACGCGATCGTCGTCGCGCAGCGGCGCAGATAGTGCGGCGTGCGCGCCGTTGTGCAGCACGACCACGTGCCGGATTTCTGTGTCTTCAAGGTGCACCTGTGCGCGCAGCACGCTCTGAACGGTCGCCGCCGCCGGCACTTCCAGCGTCACGGCGCTGGCGTCAAAGGGATGGCGCAACGGGCCATTGATGGTCACATGGATGCGCATGGCGTCGGGATCCTATCCGGCTCCCCACCGATCCCGCCGGCGTCGGGATCGGTGGAAGCAGCGATTGAAAGAAAGGTGGCGTGTTGTTGCTCAATCTCATTCACCCACGGCGCAAGGCCGTGGGGGTCTCCAGATATGAGACGGTTACCATTTACACTCTAGTGGCAACTCTTGTACTCTATAAATCTCTTTATCTCTTCGTCAAATGGTTATGCGCGGATTACTAATATTGCGTCGTGGCGGTGGCGCCTTGCATGATGGCCACGCCGGAACTGGTGCCGAGCAATTGCGCGCCGGCCTGTAGCATGGCGATAGCATCTTCACGCGTGCGAATGCCGCCCGCCGCTTTGATCTTGACCCGCCCGGCTGCCAGCTCGCGCATGCGGGCGATGATTGCAACTGTCGCGCCCGGGCCGTTGAAGCCCGAGGCGGTCTTGATATAATCCATGCGCGCGGCGACGGCCAGATCAATGGCGCGGCGCAATTCGTCGTCAGTCAGAATGGACGTTTCAAGAATTACTTTGGTGATGGCGCCGTCGGCGGCCTCGACGACCGCCGCCAGATCGTCTTGAAATTCGCGCGCCATGCCGGAGCGCAGATAACCAATTTTACAAACGACATCTACTTCCGTCGCGCCCTTGGCAACCAGGTCGCGCACTTCGCACGCCTTGGCCGCGCGCCCGCCGGCGCCGTGCGGGAAATCGGCGACAGCGCAGACCGTGCTGGTGCTGCCGCGCAAGGCGTCCACCGCCAGCGACACCCACATGGGCTGGACGCAGACAGCCTGGAAATTATAGGTGCGCGCTTCCTGGCAGAGCTGCCGAAGGTCATCCGCCGTCGCGGTGATTTTCAGCAAGGTGTGTTGAATCGTGCGGGCCAGCTCGGTGGGTTGCATAAAAGCCTGTGCGGGTTTAGGAACGCGGTGCGGCAGGGCGCGGCGCGGCGGCCGGCGCACGGGGCAGCGCCGGCGCGAGGTCCACGCGATACCAGACGTTACTTTTCTGCGGGATCAACGAATAAAACGGTTTTGTGCCAAAGCGTGAACTCATTGGCGGTGGGCGCGGCATGTCACCGTAAGACAACGGCATATCCCATGTGAGGACCGTATCCGGCAGGGCGGCGCCCAGCCCGGAGATCTGCAACTTCAAGGAGGTGATCCCGTTGTACAGCAGCGGCTTGCCGTGCGCGCTGACTGTGTTGAAGTAACAAGTGATCAATTTTTTGGGATACATGAAATCCAATTTGGCCACATTGTCGCCGGTAACCTTATAGGCCATGCCGGTCTCGCCCTTGCTATTGATCAACACAATATTGCGGCGTAGATCACCCGTCAAGGGCACTTCGACATTGCTGTCCAAATTCTGGTTGAGCAACAGAAATTCAACGGCAAAGACATAACCGTCGCGCTGCATCGCATAGTAGCGCGGGACCCATTGCTTCAAGATTGCCTGGCGCTCCGCCTTTTTTTCGAGTTGCTCCTTGACAAAGATGGCGAAGGTGCGCTCGGCCAATTGCGGAGACGCGCTGATCTGCACGGTATTGACCGTGCGCGTGCGCTTGAATTGCGCATCCAGTTTGTCAAGATAATCAATAATTTCCTCGGCCGGCAGGACGGCGGCGGCGACAACCAAGAACAACGCACTGCGGAGAAGAAAGCGGGTCATAGCGCGGGCGGAGTGGATGTTTCGTTAAGCCGCCGTTGTGCGCGACGTTCGCGCGCCTGGCGGAGTTTGAACTTGATAAAATCAATAAAGCCGCTGGGCACGGCATGGCCGGGGTCGCGGAATTGCATGTCATGCAACTTTTTATACAAGCCGTCTTCGTCGGTGATCAGCGTGTCGTGCGTGCCGATCTGGACCACATCGCCGTCCACCAGCACGAGGATGCGGTCGGCGTGCTGAATGGTCGAGAGTCGGTGGGCGATGGCAAAGACGGTGCGATCCTTGATCAAGTGGTCAATGGCTTCCTGGACGAGGCGTTCACTTTCGGTGTCGAGCGCGGAGGTGGCTTCGTCGAGGATCAGCACGCGCGGATTCTTGAGGATGGCGCGCGCAATGGCCAGGCGTTGGCGCTGGCCGCCGGAGAGGCGCACGCCGCGCTCGCCGATGACGGTATCATAGCCCTCGGGCATTTCGCGGATGAAGCCGTCGGCGTTGGCGGCCTGTGCGGCGGCGATCACGTCGTCAAGCGGAATATCGGCGCGCCCGTAGGCAATGTTGTTGCGCACGCTATCGTTGAACAAAATGGTTTCCTGGGTCACCATGCCGATCTGGCCGCGCAGCGAGGCAAAGGTCGCGTCGCGCAGGTCGACGCCGTCAAATAAAATCGCGCCGTCGGTCACATCATAGAAGCGCGGGATAAGGTTGGCAAAGGTGGTTTTGCCGCCGCCGCTGGGGCCGACCAGCGCGATCATCTCGCCGGCCTTGACCTGCAGGGTCAGGTCTTTGATCACCGGCGCACCGGCCGGATCGTAGGCAAAGGCGACATGCTCGAAGCGGATGTCGTGCTGCAACGGCGGCAGTTCAATGGCGGCCGGGATCTCAACGATGGACGATTTGGTATCCAGCAGATCGTAGATGCGCACCAAGGCGCCAACCGCGCGCTGAATCAAACTGTTGACTTTGCCGATGCTGCGCAAGGGCTTCATCATAATCACCAACTGGGCGATGTAGGCCACCAGAAACCCGGGCGAGAGTTGCTTTTGTAGTACGCGGCCCAGCATGATGTTGGCGACCAGCAAGGCGCAGCCGATCCCGACGATTTCCGTCAAGGGGCCAATCAGGGCGTCGCGCCGGATAGCTTTCATGCGCAGGTGATAGAAGCGGTTGGCCTGTTTGTCAAACCGGCGCACTTCATATTGTTCCATGTTGAAGGCGCGCACAATGCGAATGCCGGTGATGGTTTCTTGCAGCATGGACATGATATCGGCGATTTTCTCCTGCGATTTTTTGGAAAGGCGGCGCAGGCGTTGGCCAATGACAATGATCGGGCCCATCAGCAAGGGAATGGCCAGGGACAACAACAAGGTCATCTTCCAATCCGTGACCAGCAAGAACACGGCCAGAAACGGCAACTGGGTGATGTCGCACACGCTTTCGATCAAGCGCGCCGACAAGCTGGCCTGCACCAGATTGACGTCGTTGGTCAGGCGGCTGATCAATTCGCCGGTGCGCGTTTTGGCGAAAAACTGGACCGGCAGAATCTGCAAATGCTGATGCATATGCTTCATGAAATCGCGCATGACGCCTTGCGCCACCGACTCCATGGTTACTTTCATGACGTAATCGAAGACGCCACGCAGGACGGTCGCCAGCAAAAAGAAAATGGTCAGTTGGATGACCAGGGTGTGGCGATTCGTCGTGTTCAAATAGTGAATCACGCGCTGGGAAAAGTCGCTCACGCCAATATACGCAAAGAAAGCGGTGACGGACTTTGGCACGGCAATCTGACTGTCATTGGCAATGCGGTCAACAATAGGGATCAAGCTGCCGATCGAGCCGATCTGAAAGATGTTGACGCCCACAATGCACAGAATGGACACAATCAGGCGTGCTTTGTAGTTCCAGGCGTTGCGAATGAATCGTAAGAAGATATACATGCCGTGTGCGGCGCCCTCGTGTTAAATGATGAAACGGAGCGTGAGTATTGTACCCAGACGACGCCCACCTGTCAAGCGCAGTGCCCTGTTGTTGCACGCAAGAAGAAACAGCACTCTGTTTCAGCGTTAGCGCCGGCTGCGACAGACTCCGCCAAACCGCACCGCCCTCAGCGCGGGCGGCAACAATTTCGGCAACAGCGGGCAGGGCCTGCCCGCCCTACCTTTTCTGCGGCACCCGTTGACATTACCATCAAGTGGTCAGGCGGATGCGGGTGGCGGTCCACAGCAATCTCAGACCACAGTTCATAAGACTCATGATCTCGCGCCAACCGCTGCCATGGCCGGAGACACCGCCTTGGCGGTTGTGATACCGCACCGGCACTTGCACAATCCGCAAGCCCAGGCGGGCGGCGCGCACCACAATTTCAACTTCATACACGAACTGCTTGTCCTGGAAATTGATCTGGGTGATCGCCGCGCGCGTCCAGGCCTTGCAGCCGGTGGTCACGTCGGTCATGCGCCGGCCGCACATCAGGCTGGTCCAGCGGTTCACCATCCCATTGCCGACGCCGCGCAAGAAGCTGAACTTGTACTGCGAGCGGTCGGCGCCTGGCATGAAGCGCGAACCGATCACCAGATCGGCAGTGCCGGCTTGAATGGGCGCGAGCACGGTCGGAATGTCGTCGGGCGGGAATTGCAGGTCGGCGTCCCATTGGCACATCACCGCGTGGGTGGCATGCGCAATACCGACTTGGATTGCATGGCCTTTGCCTTGATCATGTTCGTTGCGCAGCGGGACGATATGCGGATTGGTGCGCGCCATCTCGGTGGCGATGGCGAGCGAGCGGTCGGTGCCGCCATGGACGACGAGGATCTCCGCGTCCGGCACCGCGCGCGTCACGCGTTCGAGACACGCGCGGATCGTGTCTTCTTCATGCAAACAGGCAATAATGATGGAGGGCATTTTCTGTCGCGATACGGGCGACGCGCGAAGTTACAGTAGTCATGTATCAATGGTCAACGGCAATTCTCTCGTAAAAAGATGATAACAAAAAAGGGAGCGAAAATGCAAGTTGGCAAACCTTGGGTGACCGTTCTACGTGCGTGACACATAGGTGCCCTCTGCACTTGCCATTCTGCACTGTTTTTCGTATCATCGTACTATTCAACGTCCCGGCGGACGTGCTTTATCCCTGGGGAAGACGCAGCGCATGACACATGTACTTATCACCGGTGGCGCAGGCTATCTTGGTTCGATCATCACCGGCCGCCTGCTCGAGGACGGCTATCGCGTGACGGTCTTGGACAATTTGCTCTTTCGCCAGAATAGTCTGCTTGAGTACTGCGCCAATCCCTCGTTCAATTTTGTCTATGGCGATTGCCGCAACGAAGAGCTCGTCCGGGCGCTGCTGAAGGAGGTGGATGCCATCATCCCGCTGGCGGCAATTGTCGGCTTTCCCGCCTGCCTGCGCGATCCGCTCTCCGCCACCTCGATCAACTACGAGGCGATCGCCATGCTCAACCGCGTGCGCAGCGCCGCCCAGCGCATTGTCTATCCCACCACCAACAGCGGCTATGGCGCCACCAGTGGCGATCTGCATTGCACCGAAGCGACGCCGCTCAACCCGATTTCGTTATATGGCCGTACCAAGTGCGACGCCGAGAAGCTGCTGCTCGACAGCCGCACTGCGATTACGCTGCGGCTGGCCACGGCGTTCGGTGTCTCGCCGCGCATGCGCATTGATTTGCTGGTCAATGATTTCACTTATCAAGCCGTGACCAATGGCTCGATTATCATTTTTCAAAAAGACTTCAAGCGCAACTTCTGCCATGTGCGCGATATTGCCGACTGCTTCGCCTTCTGCCTGAAGAACTATGACGCCATGCAGGGCGAGCCCTACAATGTCGGCTTGAATGATGCCAATTATTCGAAGGAAGAGCTGGCCTTACTGGTCAAGAAGCAGGTGCCGAAGTTCTACCTTCACTTCGCGGAGATCGGCGACGACCCGGACAAGCGCAACTACATTGTCTCGAACGACAAGATCAACCGGCGCGGCTTTGTGGCCCGGCGCGGGGTCGAGGATGGCATCCGCGAGCTGCTGGTCGGCTACCGCCTCCTCAGCCGGCGCGAGATGACAAACCTGTGAAGAAGGTCAAGGGTCAAGGGTCAAGGGTCAAAGGTCAAAGGGTAAAGGAATAAGGAAAAGAGAGAGAACAATGAACGCGCGCCCACATTCGTTCGAGGATCTTTGGATCTGGCAGGAAGCGCGCCTGCTGGTCAAAGCAGTTTACGCGGATTTTGGCCCAGATAGTCCGGGGGCACGCGACTACATATTCAAGGGCCAGATCCAAGGCTGTGGCATCTCCATCATGAACAATATCGCCGAAGGATTTGAGCGCGAACCCGTTGCTGACTATGCGCGCTTCTTGGATATCGCCAAGGGTTCGTGTGGCGAGATGCGCAGCATGTACTATGTTGCCGAAGATGTGAGGTATGTGACGGCGGAAATCGCCAAAGAACGTCGCGCTATGGCGCTCAAGATCTCAAAGGGCATCTCGTCTCTGACCCAGAAACTACGCCAACCCCACAACACCCCTTGACCTTTGACCCTTGACCTTCAGCATCGCCGCCTCCTCGTCACCGGCGCAACCGGCTTCCTCGGCCGCAATCTGCTCGCGGCGCTGGCCAAGGCCGGCTACACCGACGTCACCGCGCTGTCGAGTAAGGACTACAACCTGCTCGAGCAGACCGAGGTGCGCCGCATGTTTGCCGAGCACCAGCCGGAGCTCGTCGTGCACCTCGCCGCGCTCAGCGCCGGCATTAAAGCCAACGCCGAACGCCCCGCCGATTTTTATTATACCAACCTGCTGATGCAGACCATGGTCATGCACGAGGCCTGGCGCGCCGGCGTGCGCAAGTACCTGACCTGCATGGGCGGCTGCAGTTATCCCGCGCACGCGCCCGCGCCCATCAACGAAAGCGACATGTGGAACGGCTTTCCGCAGCTTGAAAGCGCCGGCTACGCAATGGCCAAAAAAATGAACCTGGTGCAGGCCTGGGCGTATCGCGTCCAGCACCACTTCAACGCTATTGTCACTGTGCCCGGCAACATGTATGGCCCGTTTGACAATTATAACGCGAACGAATCGCATGTGATTCCCGCCTTGATTCGCAAAGTGTACGAGGCGATGGCGCGTGGCGATAAGGAAATCGTTGCCTGGGGCACGGGCGCGCCGGTGCGCGATTTCGTCTATGTCAAAGATGTCGCGCGCGCCCTGGTTGTCACGCTCGAGCAATATGACGGTGACGCGTTTTTCAACATTTCGAGCGGCACCCAAACGACCATCAAAGAGCTGTACGACACGGTCGTCGCGCAAATGGGTTTTCCTGGCGTGGTGCGCTGGGACACGGCGCGGCCGGACGGCCAACTGTTCAAGGGCTTTGACGTCGCGCGTATGCAGACACTGATTGGCGTGTCCTGCACAACCTCATTGCACGACGGCTTGGCCGAGACGATCGCGTGGTTCAAGCAGAACTATCACATCCCCGGCGCGCTGCGCTTATGATCATCGTCCTAGGCGCACAAGGCTTCGTCGGCGCGGCCGTGCTGTCCGCATTGCGGCAGCTGGACACCTGCCTCGGCGTGGATCTCGACAACTATGCCGCCTGCAAGGGGCAGCCGTGCGACGTGCTGGTCAACGTTAACGGCAATTCCAAGAAGTTTCTTGCGGATGAAGATCCGGCGCGCGAATTTGAATTGTCGGTGCTGAGCGTGGTCCGCTCGCTCCAGGATTTTCCGGCCAAAAAACATGTGTTGATCTCGACGGTGGATGTCTACACTGCCTTTGCCGATCCGGCCGACACCGCCGAGGTGGTCGCGCTTGATCCGGCACGCCAGTCGCGCTATGGCTTCCACAAATGGCTGGCCGAGCAATATGTGCGCACGACCTGCGCCGACTGGCTGATCACGCGGCTGGGCGGCATGGTCGGCCCCGGCATGAAAAAGAGTCCGGTGTTTGATCTTGTGCATGACGTGCCACTGCGGGTGCATCTCGATTCTCAATTTCAATACATTCACACCCACGAGGTGGGCCGTATTGTTTGCGAATTGCTGCAGCGCGGCGCGACGCACGAGATTTTCAATGTGTGCGGCAGCGGCGTCATCGCGCTGCGCGCCATTCGGGATCTGTTGGGCAAGACCGGCCAGGAGCAATCCGCGTTGCCGCGCCAGTTCTACGAGGTCAACAATGCCAAGCTGCGCGCGCTGACGCACGTGCCGGCCACGCGCGACAGCGTCCTGCGCTTCTTGCGCGAGGAAGGCCTGCTGCCATGACCGCGATTATCCTGGCCGGCGGGCTTGGCACGCGCATTCGCGCCATCCACCCGACCATTCCCAAACCGATGATTCTCATCGCCGGCCGGCCGTTCCTTGAATGGCAGCTTGAATGGCTGCGTACCCAGGGCATTACCGAGGTGATTCTTTCCCTCGGCTATCGCGCCGAGGCAATTTTCACGCATTTCCAACACCCGCGCGTAGCCGGCGTCACGACCCGCTGTGTGACGGAAGATCAGCCGCGCGGCACGGCCGGCGCCGCGCGCCTGGCAGCGCCGCACATTGCCACACCGTGGTGCCTCGTCTGTAATGGCGACTCGTTCTGCCCGGCCGACCTCGCGCCGCTGTGCGCCGCCACGCATGGAGATGCGCCGGCCGCGCTGCTCGTCTCGCGCGTGGAGGATGCCCGCGACTACGGCACGGTCTTGGTAGATGCATCGGGGTGCGTCACCGGCTTTCTGGAAAAAGGGGTGGCCGGTGGCGCCGGCGTGGTAAACGCCGGCGTGTACTGCTTGCGCACCGCGTGGCTGCGCGACCTGCCGGCGACCGTCCCTCTGTCATTCGAGCGGGATGTCTTTCCACACATGACGCCGGGCGCCCTGCGCGCGGCCATCACCACCACGCCATTCCTCGATATTGGTGTGCCCGAACGACTGGCAGTTGCAGCGGAGTTTGTGCGCGGCTGCGAGCAGCACAAGACTGCAAATGTAAAATGTTAAATATTGAATGATGAATAATGAATTAGTTACCCGAACGTACGATTTGGAGCGACGTCTGATTGCGTTTGCTGTTCGTGCTATGCATTTGGTGGAAGCATTGCCCAAGACGCGCGTGGGCAATCACATTGCAGGTCAGCTTGTGCGCTGCAGCACATCGCCCGCGCATAATTATGGCGAAGCGCTTGCCGCCGAATCGAGAGCGGATTTTATCCACAAACTTGGTGTTTGTCTTAAAGAACTTCGCGAAACACGCGTGTGCTTGTTGATGATTCAGGATCTTCAATTAATGAAACCGGCAGGCAAAATCATACCTTTGCTGCAGGAATGCAATGAACTTATTGCGATCTTTACAGCATCGCGTCAGACCGCACGGTCAAAATCCGGGAAATGACCTTCTGTAGGTACGCCTTGACAATTTAACATTTGACATTTAACATTCAACATCTAAGATTTAATCTTTAGCTTTGACTCCCTATGATTGTCATTACCCGCACACCGGTTCGCATCAGTTTCTTGGGCGGCGGCACCGACTACCGTGAATTTTTCGCGCAACACGGCGGCGGTGCCGTCCTGGCCACCGCGATTGATAAATTTAGTTACATCGAGGTCAGCAGCCAACTTGATTTCTTTGACTATAAGCTGCGCGTGACTTATCGCAAAACCGAAACGGCCAACGCCATCGAGGAGATCGAGCATCCCTCGGTGCGCGAATGCCTGCGCTTCCTGCAGACGCCGCTGCCGCTCGAAATCCATTACATGGGCGACTTGCCGGCGCGCACTGGTCTGGGCTCGTCGTCCTCGTTCACGGTCGGCCTGCTGCACGCGCTGCACGCCTATCGCGGCGAGGCCGTCGGCCCACAATGCCTGGCGCAAGAAGCTTGTGCGATCGAGCATCATCGGATCAAGGAACACGTCGGCTACCAGGACCAATACATGGCCGCATTCGGTGGCCTGCGCCATGTGCGCTTTACCAGCGAGGACAACATCACCACCACGCCGCTCCCGCTCACCCGCGCGCGCCTGCAAGAATTTCGCGCGCAGCTGATCGTGTTCTACACCGGCTTGACGCGCCTGGCGCATGAAGTCCTCAAAGAACAAATTGCCAAGACGACGGCCGGCGGCAATGACGCCGCCTTGCTCGAAATGCGCGCGCTGGTGGATGAAGGCGTGCGGGTGTTGACCAGTGCACGCCCGCTCAGCGATTTTGGCGCGCTGCTGCACCACTCTTGGGAACTGAAACAAACGCTTTCGACCGCAATCGCCAATCCCGCTATTCTGGCGGCCTATGCGGCTGCGCGACGCGCCGGCGCGATCGGTGGCAAACTGCTTGGTGCGGGCGGCGGCGGCTTTCTCCTGTTTGTCGCGCCGCCCGACGCGCATGCCGGCATTCGCGCGGCGTTGCGCGATATGAAGGAGCTCCCCTTTGAATTCGAACAGGGCGGTAGCCAGGTCATTTTTCACCATGCATAATGCGGATGACCGCGGCTGCAGAAGCCGCCCTCACCGCGGGCGGCTACAAGGACGCTGCAAAGCAGAAAGCACTCTCGTTAGTAACCTGTCCGCGACCGTGCATTGACACCGCCGGGGTGGAGCGCGTACAATACTAGCATGCTGCGCTGGTTTTCTGTTTGTCTGTTGACGTGGTGCGGGACGTTGTGTGCGCTGTCGCCGCGTGACGTGCTGGTCGTCGCCAACAGCACGAGCGGCGCGTCGAAAGACATTGCCGCGGCCTACTGCGCCGCGCGCGCCATTCCGCGCGGCAATGTAATCAGCATCGCGGTGCCGGATGTTGGCGCCGTCTCACAAGCGGTTTATCGCGCGCAGATTGAAGCGCCCATTCTGGCCGCCGCGCGCGCGCACCAAACCCGTGCGGTTGTCTTGTGCTATGGCATTCCTTGGCGGGTGCTCGACGAAGGGCCGGACGCCGGCAACCCGCTCTCGACCGCCTGGGCCAGTGTTGACGCCGAGCTCGCCACCAAAGGCCGGTCTGGCACGGCCGGTCTGATGACGTCGCCCAATCCATATTTCCACAGCACGTGCGCCTTTGATCGCAAGGATATGCTGCTGATTGCGCGCTTAGACGGGGCCACGCCGCGCGATGTGCTGGCCTTGATCGCGCGCGCCACCACGGCCGCGCCGGCGACCGCCGGCTGCGCCGTCATTGACCTGCAACCCACAGTCAATGGCAGCCGTGACGGCCTGGTCACCGCCTACAATCAAATGCTGATGCGCGCGGCCGCGTGGTTGCGCAGCCAAGGGCTGACAACCGTGCTGGACACAAATCAGGCGTTGGTCTCGCCGCCGGCCGACCCTGTGAGCTTTTATTGGGGCTGGTATGCCGGGCCGAACGGCGATTGCACCTCGAACACCTTCGGCACTTTCCGCTGGAATCCCGGCGCGATTGGCGTGCACGTCTGCAGTTTTGGCGCGTCAGGCCTGCGACTGGCCCAGCAGGCCGTGCCAGGACTGGTGCGTGCAGGTGTCAGTGCGACAATTGGCACCGTCTTTGAGCCGCTGGTTGCCGGCTGGCCGCAGCCGGATGTGTTCGCGCAACAGTACGTGCGCGCCGACGGCCAAGGCCTGACCTTCATTGAAGCCGCCTACAGCGCCACGCCATTTTTGTCGTGGCACACCGTGTTTGTGGGCGATCCGCTGCTGCGCTACACGCCGGCGCCACCGTCCGCCGGCTTGGCGCCCACGAACATACCGTGCACAACTATGCCGCGCGCGGCCAGCTCCGCGACCAGATTCTAGGGCGTTCGCGCTGCAGCTCCGGTGCCGGGCCGGAAACTGACATCGGCCGGTTACAGTGCCAGCATGAACGCCACGACGTCCTGTTTTTCTTGTGCCGTGAGTTTGATCTGTTGAATCAGATTAAAGAACTCAACCGCGTCGTCCAGCGTCAGCAGTCGGCCGTCGTGCAGGTAGGGCGGTGAATCCTTGATGCCGCGCAGGGGAAAGGTTTTAATGGGACCATCCGCGGAGGCCAGGCGGCCATTAATCATCTTGGGCTTGAAGAATCGCTCCGCCTGTAGATTGTGCATGAGGTTGTCCGTGTAGTACGGCGCGGGATGGCACACGGCGCACTTGGCCTTGCCAAAGAACAGCTTCTGGCCTCTGCGCTCGGCAGCGGACGCCTTGGCAGGATCGAGCTTGCCGTAGATATTCAGTTTCGGTGCCGGCGGGAAGTCCAAGATTGACTGGAACTCGGCCATGAAATGCACCTGGCTTCCGCGGTCGAGGATGTTGACGCCTTTTTTGGTGGCGATAACTGGGTCGCCATCGAAGTACGCGGCGCGCTGCTCGAACTCAGTGAAATCCTCGACGCTCTTCAGGGCACGCTGGGAGCCGAAGAGGCGCTGGATGTTCACGCCCCGCAGTGAGGGGATGTCCAGGCGATGCCTGAGTTCCTGCGGCCGGATATCGCCCACCAGGTGGGTGGCCCCGTCCGCATGCCCGTTGGCATGGCAATCGAAGCAGGTCACGCCCCGACTCGGCAAGGCGGAGCGCCGATCATCGGTCTGGTTGAACTGCTGCTGCGCGAACGGCGTGACCAGCAGCCGCAGTCCTTCCAGTTGCTTGGGGTTCAGAATCCCGTTGAACAGCTCGTAGTAGTTCATGATGGTGACATGCTTCCCCTGAGACACATCCCCGAGATCCGTGCGCGTCGTCAGATAGATCGGCGCGGGGAACTCGGGCAAGAAATGGTCCGGTAAATCGTAGTCCAGGTCGAAGCGCGTCAGGTCGCGCCCCTCTTGCTTGTTGACCTCATCAATCACGAACTGCGCAAAGACCATGCCGCCTTCCGGGTGATTGGGATGCGGCAGAGGGTAGAAGCCGCTGGGCCAGAGGCCTTTCTCGCGCATCTCGTCGGGCGTCATGCCGGCCAGCGTCTCCCAGGTCGTGCCAGCGGGCAACTTAACGCGGACGCCCGCCTGAACTGCTTTCCTGCCTGCCGACATCATGACGCCCGCGGCCGGCCGGTTGCTCAGGTCGTAACGCTCGTTGAGCAAGGCCATCTGGCGCTGCATGATCGCCGGCTTCGCGGCTTTCATGCGGCTCATAACATCTGCGAACTTCTCCTTCATGACGACCGGCGCGTAGCTGGTCGCGGGCGGCTCTTGTGCGTAGGTTGCGCTCAAGGCCATGACCGCGAGTACCAGACCTAACAGGCGTATCTGTGTGCGGCTGATGTGCGTGTTCATGGGGTGGCCTCCATTCGGGTTGGTGAGTCTGCAGCTTGTTTCACAATGGTGCGCGCGTGGCGATGCTTTTGGACATAGACGATGGCAGGTGCTTGCATAAGAAACAGGCAGAGATGGTCCGGTGAACTTACCTACTATACCATTTCAGCGCTTGGATGTCAAAAATCCCGATTTCTGGTCATACCCGATTTCTTGCCAGGGGCGCGCATCCGGGCTTGGCACGCAGAGCCGCAAGAGTCTTAACCCCTTGATCTGCCGGGCTAGACAGCACGGGGATGATCAACGTCGGGGCATGCGCTGCTCACGCCATCGGCGCGCCGATGCCGCGCGCGGCGAACGCCTGCTGCAACTGCTCGGGCGCGAGGTAGCGGAAGCTATCGAGGCCGGCTGCGCGCGCGCCCTGCACATTCTCTTCAAGATCGTCAACAAACACACATTCCTCGGCGCGCAGCCCGAATTTCGCCAGAGCCCCGTCGAAAAACGCACGCGCCGGCTTCAGCACGCCCAGCTCATGTGAGGTGGCATACCCGCGCGCAAAACCCAATTGCGGAAACTGCGCCAGCGCATGGTCGAGATGCGAGGCGTTGGTGTTGGACAACACATAACAGGGATACTGTGTGGCGAGCTGCTGCGCCAGCGCCAGCACCGGCTCGTTGGGCGTGAAAATGTCATTCCAGATGGCGCGGAACTGATCATAAGCGAGGGTCAAGCCGATTTTGCTCTTCAGGCGCGCATAAAATTGTTCGAGCGACATCCGCCCAGTTTCAAGCAAATCCGCCTCGCTGCGTATATCTTTGAGAAATTCGTCTTTGCGTGCCCACAGCAGCAGGGCGGTCAACGGATTGACATGTTTCGCCAATTCGCGCAGCGCCTTGCCGTGATCGAAGAACAGCAGCACATTGCCAAGGTCAAACAGAATGGTGGTCATCAGCATACTCAGCGGGTGAACAACTATTAGACAAAACTGACCGGGGGCTTGTCAAGTGCCGCAGCGCTGACAACCCCGCTCGTGGCGAGTGAGTTTGTCGTCCTTTGTCATGGGCGCTTTCATCCTGATTTTCAGGCCAACCCACGGGCGCCTTGACAGACAAGCCGGGCAGGATTATAATAGCACAACGCCCGAATGCTGGATCGGGCGCGTGACAACGACAACGATCACCGCTTACTTTACCTTAAGGAGTGCGTCATGGCGAAATGGGTTTGTTCCGTTTGTGGGTATGTGTACGATCCCGCACTTGGTGATCCGGACAATGGCGTTGCGCCGGGCACCCCGTTCGAGAAACTGCCGGACGATTGGGTCTGCCCGGAATGCGGCGCCGACAAAGGCATGTTTGAGCCGCAAGACTGAGTAATGCCACCTGCGCACCCACGCCGCCGCTGGTGGGGCATTTGCGCATGTTATACGCTGGTGCTCTACCTCACCCTGCCGCTCGGCCGGCCCGTGATCACGTGGGCGCGGGCGCAGTTCACGCCGGCACAGCAGCAGGCCGGCACGTGGGTGGTCTTCGCGGCGCTGGCGCTCGCGCTGGTCATCTACCTTGTTTCCTTGCGCCGGGTTGTGCGCCCCGTGGCGTATGTCTGTGCGCTGCTGCTGGCGCGCGTGTATTGGTATGAACTGACGCGCCTGACGCAGTATCCCGAGGAACGCTTTCATTTTATTGAATATGGCGTGCTGGCGGTCTTGTTGTATGGCGCGTGGCGGCAGCACGTCGGCGCGGGTTGGGCGTACCTTGGCGCGGCCGTCACGGGTGTGCTGATCGGCGCGGGTGACGAAGGCGTGCAATATCTGACGAAATACATTCCCGCCCTGGTGCGCGTCCTTGGCTGCACTTGGAGCAATCCCAACATGTTTCGCCGCTATTTTGGCTGGCCGGATGTGTGGCTGAATGTGCTGGGCGTGCTGTATGGCCTCGTGTTTTGGGCGACCGTCGTGCAGAATCGGCGCGCAACGGCACCACCCTAATTCATTTCGTTGCGAAAGGAAGTACCGCGAAAGAATGGTATGGGAACCCGCATTATAATCATCCTCTGGACAGTGCTGGCGGTGCTCGTCACCGCGGGCCTGTTCTATTGCCTTGCGCGACCGATGCCCGTCGAATGGGTGATCGGGCATGGCGCGCAGGTGCGCGTGGTGGCGGAGTATGCGCGTTGTGAACCGGTCTTACTGCGCTGGCGCGCCAATGTGCCGGCGGCGGCTGCGTTCACGAATGTGTGGAGCGCCGCGGTCGAACGGCCGGCTATTTTTGTCACCGAAAGCGCCCTGGATGATTTGGCGGCGCTGGCCGGGCCGGACGCCGTGGATCAAGCCGTGCGGCGCGTGCTGAGCGTGCTGCTGTCGCCCTGCACCCGGACGTTTAAAAACAGCGTGGTGGCCGACCCACTGCGTTTGCGCGCACACATGCAAAGCACAATCACACCGGCCTGCACCAGCGCGCTGCCAGCCTTGTATGTCTGCAATTTTGGCGATACCAAGGAGGCGACGATCATCACCGCCGAGGCGTCCGCACGCCAGCTCGATATGCTGGCCGCACAAGGCGATATTGGCACCAGCTTTGGCGTCTGCTCGTTGCTGGCCTCGGTGGAAAAGCAACTGGCGCAGCACAATCACTTGGCGGTGCGGTTTCAGAGCATGGATTTTTTCACGTCATTTGAGCGGGCTGCCACGGCGCGCGGCGTTGACCTGCGCATGCTGCAAGGCTTTGTTGACCGGATGCGCGCGATGATTGAAGAGCCCTTCGAGCCGGACAGCATTACGATGCAGGAAAACCGGCTCGAGTTGCTTGGCATGCGCGCGATGCTGGCCCATTTCTTCCTGCGGAGCCGCCACGGCTACATTGGCGTCCAGCGCGTCCTACCGCCACCGAATACCACCGTGGCCGCCACCCGCCAGATCATCATTGCTGCGCTCGCGGAAAATTATATTGATGCCGCAGTCGTCGCGCCCACCACCTTTGAGGAATGGTATCGCTCGTTGCTCCGCGCCGGGTTGGCAACCACGGGCATGGTCTGGGCGCTGGGTATGGCGCTGATTCTGGCCCATGGCGCCGTGCGGCGTTGTGTGCTGCAATGGCTGGGGATTGGCGATGGCAATGATCACCTTGTGGTCTGGGAACCGGCCGCGCCCTATCGTGAGCTGCTGACGTTCAATGCCATTCGTTCCGCCTTTGATCTCATCCGTGAGGATGCGCTGCGCGGCGGCACGGTGCAGATCACACCGGCGCGCGTGTTTGTGCGCGCGCAGCGCGATCCGGCGCGCAAATTGTACAACGTCTGTCTGCAGGTCGGCCTTGCCGCGCCGCGTGCCTGGCGTGGTCTTGCCCACTGTGATGCGGTGCTGGTACGCGCCCAAGGAGGTGCGGCCACGCGCCTGCAGCAAGTGCGGTTTCAGGCCCGGCGCTTCAGGGCCGCGGGCGTGCCGCTCATGCCGCTCATGGCCTACGGTGAAGTGATCCTGCGCGGAACCCGCCACGCCTGCCTGCTGTATGCGGTACTGCCCGGTTACACCACGCTGGCGGATGCGCAGGATGCAACCCGTGCCGCCGCCGTTGCGCCGTTGCCGTTTGCACAGCGGAGCGCGCTGATGAGCGTGCTCGCGCACGCCGCGCGTGCTGTGCACGCCGCGGGCTATCATGCTCTGGCGTGGCATCCCGACGGCGTCGCGGTGCGGATCAATGCCCGCGGCGCGGTGCGGCTGCGGCTGTTGCCGCGCCTGCCCTGCCGGCCCACCAGCCGCTGGCAGCGTTGGCGCGAACGCAGGTCGCCGTCATGCCTGTTTCAGTACCGGCGGCATGAACTCGCCGAGCTGAACCGTTGCCTGTGGCCGGAAAGCGTCAGTGTCTTCAATCGGGCGCGCCTGCTGACTTTGTACCTGGGCGCCGGTCGTTCGCGACCGCGGCGCGTTGCGTGGCTGGCTTGGCTGCGGGCGACCGTCCTTGAAAAAGGCTGGCTGCGCGAACTGCAACTAACGCGTGATATTATGGTGGATGGCGCGCAGTGGGCGTGCAGCGCGCAGTTGCCGCTGGAGTCGCTGACCGCCATGATGACCTGCGCCGGCGCGACGCACGTCACGCGCAAACGCGGTCGCACGGTGGTCACCCTGGCGGCCGCCGGCAAGACCTTTTACCTGAAGCGGCATACGCCGATCTCGTTGTGGGAGGCGCTGCAACGCCGCCTGCGCGGCGAACACTATTGCTCGAGCGCGCATATGGAATGGCGCGCCATCCGCTGCGTCGAGGCACTCGGCATTCCGTCGGTGACGCCGGTCGCCATGGGCGAGAATATGCGCGGCGGTTGCTGGGAACGCGGCTCGTTCATTGTGACCGCCGAACTGGAGCACGGCATTGCACTCGAGGCCTTGCTGGCAACCCGGCCGCAGCTCTCACTGCGTGCGCGGCGACGGCTGACGGCGCGCATCGCGCAGATGGCACAGCGGCTGCACCATGCCGGCTATGTCCATTGTGATTTTTATCTCGGACACATCTATCTGGTGGGCGATCTCGAAGGCGACTACCGCTTGCACCTGCTGGATGTCCAGCGCCTGCATGACGGCGCGCGCATCGGCAACCGCTGGTCGGTGAAAGACATCAGCGCGCTCCATTTTTCGAGCGTACCCTTGACCTGCATCAGTAACACCGACCGTCTGCGTTGCGTGTTGGCCTATTTCGGTGAAACGCGCGTGACGCCGCCGATCCGGCGTTTCATTCTGCGCCTGACGCGCAAGGCCAGGCGCACGGCGCGGCACACCGGAAAATTGCTGGCGCGCCGGCGCGCGCGCGGCGAGTTGCCGCCCCTGCCGCCGCCGCCCGCGCACGAACTCCGCGCCCCAATAGAAAATCTTCCTTGACATCTCGCAGCGGCTTTCATATCATGATGGGCTGCATTGCAGCCAGGTTGCGGGGCGTAGCTCAGTCTGGTAGAGCGCTTGCTTTGGGAGCAAGAAGTCGCTGGTTCGAATCCAGTCGCCCCGACCATAGTCCGTCACCCACGGCCCGTGCCACAGCCCCGCTGCGCCATTATGAAACCACAGGTCATTATCTACAATGCCGTCAGTGTGGATGGGCGGATTGATTGGTTCCAGCCCGACATTGCGCTCTTTTACAGTCTGGTTCCGCGCTGGCACGAAGATGCCACCTTGGCCGGCTGTGACACGCTGCTGCGGGCGCCGGATGAGATTCCTGAAGAGACGGCGATGGATGCAGCGGGCGGCGCGGCAGACCCGTCCGATGAACGCCCGCTGCTCATCGTGCCCGACAGCCGCGGGCGCGTGCGCACCTGGCATTACTGGCGCGCGCAGCCCTATTGGCGGGATTGCGTCGTGTTATGCAGCGAACGCACCCCGCGCGACTATTTGCAGTACCTGGACGACCGCGCGATCAAGCACATCATCATCGGCGACACGCAGGTTGATTTTTCCCGCGCGCTGGAGGTGCTGCACACGGAGTACGGCGTGCGCGTCATCCGCGTCGACAGCGGCGGCACACTCAATGGCGTGTTGCTGCGCGCCGGGTTGGTGGATGAAGTCCATCTGCTGCTACATCCCGCACTGGTGGGCGGCATGAGTCCCCAGATTTTTTTCCGCGCGCCCGACCTGTGTACGCCGGACGCGGTGATCACGCTGCGCCTCAAGGGCATCGAGCAGCAGCAAGACGACATTGTGTTGCTGAGCTACGATGTCATCAACAAGGCGCACGCCTGAGCCCGGCCATGCGTGCGCTTCTGGCGGATCTTGTGCTGCTGGTGCATGCCGCCTACATCGTCTTTGTGGTCGGCGGTTTTGTCGTGATTGTGGCGGGCATCATCCGCCGCTGGACATGGATCCGCAACCCGTGGTTCCGTTGTCTGCATCTGGCAGCGATGGGCCTTGTGGTGCTGGAGACGTGGTGCGGCGTGGCCTGCCCGCTGACGGTGTGGGAAGATGCGTTGCGTGCGCCGGCCGGCGGCAGTCCGGCCACATCATTTGTCGCCCGTTGGCTGCAACGCCTGATTTTCTTTGATGCGCCCGGCTGCGTCTTCATCGTGGCCTACAGCCTGTTCACCCTGTTGCTTATTGCGACGCTGCTGGCCGCGCCGCCGCGCTGGCGGCGTTGACACGCGCGCCCGCTTTCTGATAGGATACTTGTGCGCGGATTACCCGCACCTGGCTAACGCACCCACAGGATTCTTGATGCACCCAACAACCTTCGCCGTTATCGTCGGCAATCGCGGGTTTTTTCCGGCCGATTTGTGCAAGGCCGGGCGTGCCCTGATGCTGAAATCTCTCGAGCAGCAGGGCTATACATGTCTCTGCCTTGAGTCTGATGCCACGTCCTGTTTCGGCGCGATCGAGTCGTATGCTGACGCGCAAAAATGCGCCGAATTGTTGCGCGCGCACCGCGACGTCATTGATGGCGTGATCGTCACCTTGCCGAATTTCGGCGATGAGCGCGCCATCGCCAATGCGTTGCGCCTGGCCGACCTGAATATGCCTGTGTTGCTGCACGCCTATCCCGATGACGCCGCGAAGATGACCTGTGCGCATCGCCGTGACAGTTTTTGCGGCAAAATCTCAGTCGCCAATAATCTGCGCCAGTACGGCATCAAATTCACGCTGACGACGCAGCACACCTGCGCACCGGACGCCGCCGATTTTCTGGAGGACCTGGCCGCGTTTGCCGCCACCTGCCGGATTGTCAAAACGCTGCGGCATGCGCGCGTCGGCGCCATTGGCGCGCGCCCGGCCGCGTTCAACACCGTGCGCTACAGCGAGAAATTATTTGAACATGCCGGCATCACCGTCGAAACGCTTGACCTCTCCGAAGTCCTGGGCCAATGCGACAAGCTGGCCGAGAGCGATCCCGCCGTGCAAGCCAAAGTGAAGGCCATCAATGAATATGTCAGTACCCGCGATGTGCCCGGCGCGGCCATCCTGAAAATGGCCAAACTGGGCGCGGTCATTGACCGGTTTGTGCGCGAAAACGAGCTGCTGGGCACGGCTATTCAATGCTGGACTTCGCTCGAACAGTATTTTGGCGTCGTGCCCTGCACGGTCATGTCAATGAGCAGCAATGCGCTGGTGCCAAGCGCCTGCGAGGTGGATGTCGGCGGCTTGCTGGCCATGCTGACCTTGCAGTGCGCCACCCAAACCTGCAGCGCCCTGGTGGATTGGAACAACAATTTCCAGGATGATCCCGACAAGTGCGTGGTCTTTCACTGCTCGAATCTGCCAAAGGATATGTTCAAGGCCGCCACCATGGATTACCAGGCGATCATCGCCAGCAGCGTCGGCAAGGACAACACTTACGGCACGATTGTCGGCCCGCTGGCGCCCGGCCCGCTGACGTACTGCCGGATCAGCACCGACGACCTGCGCGGCGGCATTACGGCCTACACCGGCGAAGGCGAGTTTACCAATGACAAGCTCGACACGTTCGGCGGCTATGGCGTGATGCGCATCCCGCAGTTGCAGGCCTTGCTGCAGTTCATTTGCCGCTTCGGCTTCGAACATCATGTGGCGATCAATCGCGGTACGGTCTCGGCCGCCATCGTTGATGCGCTCGACAATTATCTCGGCTGGGATGTCTACCACCACCAATAATATGGATTTCAACGCCCTTGTGCAGGAAGTATGGCGCGTCAACTGCGCGCTGCCCAAGGCCGGCTTGGTCACCGCCACCAGCGGCAACGCCAGCGGTATTGATCGCGCGACCAACCGGATGGTCATCAAGCCCTCCGGCATTGAGTACGAGGTGCTGCGCCCGGACGATCTGGCGATTGTGGATGCGACCAGCGGCGCGCATCTGGGCGGCAAGAAGCCCTCGGTGGATCTTCTGCATCATTTGTTGCTGTACCAAAAAGACACGCGGCTCGGCGGTGTGATTCACACCCATTCAAATTACGCCACGGCCTTTGCCGCGATCGGCCGCGCGATTCCCTGCATCCTGACCGCCATCGCCGACGAATTCGGCGCTGAAATCCCGTGCGCGCCGTATGTTGACAATGTGGACGATCATATCGCCAGCACGATTATGCAACACCGCGGGCGCGGCCCGGCCATCCTGCTCAGGCATCACGGTGTCTTCACCTTTGATGTGTCGCCCGCCACGGCGCTCAAAGCGGCCATCATGGTGGAAGATGCGGCGCGCACCGTCTGGCTGGCGCAGATGCTGGGCACCTCCGCGTCCCTGCCGCCGGGCGAAATCGAAAAGTGGTGGGGCCGCTATCACGCGACCTACGGCCAGTAAGCCATTATCCGCATCGGGTTGCAGGGTGCGATGCCGCGCGCGCGTCTTGCAGCCGGCGTTGCCACGGGCGCTCGTGCCGTCGACGCAGCACTGTGTTTATTGTGCGCGCACAAACGCACGAGCCACCATGCCAGACCCAGAGCGACAACCATTACTAATGAATGCGCTTACTAGGTGTCATGCCAATTGTGGCCGCGGGCGCCTGCTTGGAGCTGGCTTGGCTAGCTAAGGCACCAGCCTAGTCCCGTCAAAGGCGGCGATCCCGCCAACGGCGGCGATCCCGTCAACGGCGCGGATGACCGCGGCTGCAGAAGCCGCCCTCACCGCGGGCGGCAAGGACGCTGCAAAGTAGAAAGCGCATTCATGAGTAAAACAAAAAAGCTGCAACATTCTCATGCTAGCGCGTGTTACAGCGTCTTATGCAAAACGGACACAACCAGATCGAAGGGGGCTTGTTTAAGCTGTGTGGTGTGGTGTGGGTGTCGCACACGTGGCTTGCTGTTATCATTGGCTGGCTCTTGCACACCAGTGCAAAGCTGGCGCTACCGGCAGCTACCACGCGGTGGATTGCGCAACGCGTGATTCGGGAAGCACTCATCAAAAGCATACGATTGGTATGAGCACAAACCCAGGCGGGAAACGGCTGCGCCCCAGCGGGGGCTATCGATGCGTGCGCTCGTTTCAGGTGACGACGATCATCTACGACGGCACGGTGTTCTTCTGCGAACGGTTCATGGAGCGGACGGATCATGCGGATCAGTCACAGAAAAAGCATGAGCAGCAACGCCCAACCAGGACGGCTTCCGCGGCTAGCCCGCCCGCGCCCGCAGGCCGACGTCGGCATACTGCAGCGGCACGCCGCGCGCCCGCAAGTGTTCCTGCAGGTGCGCCACGTCCAGTGCATCCGGTGTGATGCCCTGCCGTGCCGCCAACGCCGCCGCCGCGCCGGCCGCCTGGCCGCTGACCGCCGCCGCCGGAATCACACGCGTCACTTCCCAGGCATCGTCCACACTCGCCATGCAGCGCCCGGCCATCAGCATGCCACGCACATCGCGCGGCAGCAATGCGCCAAATGGCATCTCCCAGACAAAGCCCGGCTTGCGCCAGTCTGCCACCAACCCGATCGCATCGGTGCGCGCCTGCCAGGCCTCGCCCGCGCGCATGGTCGTGCGGCCGACCACCGCGCAAGTCGTGCGCAACTGTGCCATGCCCGGCAGTGTCAGCGGAAATGCGGCGCTGCGGCCATGCGCGCCCAGTTCGCGCTGGCATTGCTGATAATGTGCACGCAACAGGCGGCGACTTTCAATCACATAGTTGGAAATATCGCGGCCGTTTGTCCCGCGCCATTTTTTTGTGCCGGGTGGATGGCCGTTGCCGACATTGTCGCTGCCGGCCGTGATTGGGTTCAACAAGGGCGTGCTGGCGCCGCATTGCACGGCGTCACGGGCGCGCGCCAGGGTCGCTTCGAGCGCCCATAACGACAGCCAATTTTCTTGCTCGACATACGCGGCGCCCGCCTGGCGCGCCAGGTCGGCATCGCCGGTGGCATCCACAAAGCACGCGGCGTGTACGCGACTGCGCCCGCTCTTGTTTTCGACCTCGAGGGTGGTGACGCGCCCGGCCTCAACCCGGGTTGCGCACACGACCGAGTCATACCACAGCGTCACGCCGGCCAGTTCCAGCAGTTCATCTAGTGCCAGCACAAACGCCGCCGGCGAGAAGACCACGCGAAATCGCTCGTGCTCCGGTGCGGCGTGTCCGGCGCGCCAACAGGCCGGAATTGCGCCGGGGCCATACTTGATGCTGGCCTGCAGCAATTCTTCAGCGATGCCGCAACTGACCTGGGTGCCATTGCCGTCACACAGCGGCAGATAGACATGGACCAGGCCGGCGGTGGCCAGGCCGCCCGGCAGCACGGTTTTTTCAAGCAGAGCGACGCGCGCGCCAGTGCGTGCCGCTTCGAGCGCCGCCGCGCAGCCGGCAATGCCCGCGCCGGCAATCACCACGTCATACGGCTGGGGAGCAAGCATGGTCATCCTCGCGGAATGTGAGCCAGTATTGTAACAAAAGCATGGCAAATTGTGCGGTTGACGCTGCCGGTCACTTCTGATATACTTTGGGCTTTGCAGGAATAGTCACGCGCGGCTCGCCGCGCAACGATAACCACCCATGAGTATGTTCACCAGTCAGGCTTTTGCGGCACCGCAGTCGCAGCGCGATCACCGCGCGCTGATCGCGACGTTGGCCACACGCATTTGCGCGCGGCGCATGGCCGCGCCGGCCGTATTATTGCTGGAATCGGTCAAGCCCTTGGCGCGCCTGTCTTCCCAGCTTTTGCTCGTGTTATCGCCGCTGTTGGCGATCTTCGTGTCGGCCGCGCGCATGGATGAGGTGATCGACCTGCTGCAAGAGTCGCACAACATCGAGCTGCTGGTGCGCGCCATCGAAACGCGTGCGGCGCAACCGGCACATACTGCCTGAGGACTGTTGCCCGATGACCACGCCCTCCAATTTGAACGTCATTCTTGCGACCGATTGTGGCTCGACCACTACCAAGGCGATTTTGATCGAGCAGCGTGACGGGCATTATCGCCTGACCGCGCGCGGCGAAGCGCCCACCACCGTTGAAGCGCCGGCCGAGGATGTGACCTGCGGCGTGGTCAATGCCATGCAGGAAATCGAGGATTTGACCGGCCGCCGTTTTGTTGAGAACGATCATCTGCTGGTGCCGCGCCAGCCCGACGGCAGTGGCGCGGACGCGTATGTCTCGACATCGAGTGCGGGCGGCGGGTTGCAGATGATGGTTGCCGGGGTCGTGCTGCAAATGACGGCCGAAAGTGCCGCGCGCGCCGCCCTCGGCGCCGGCGCGATCGTGATGGATACCCTGGCCACCAACGACAAGCGGCGGGTCTTCCAGCGCATCGAGCGCATCCGCAACTTGCGGCCCGATATGATTCTGCTCTCGGGCGGCACGGACGGCGGCACAGTCCGGCACGTCGTCAGTCTGGCCGAGATCATCGCCGCGGCCGATCCCAAGCCGCGTTTTGGCAGTGATTATCGTTTGCCGGTCGTGTATGCCGGCAACATTGAAGCGCGCACTGCGATCCAGGCCACCTTGGGCGGCAAGAGCGCGCTGCAGATTGTCGCTAATATCCGCCCGACGCTCGAGTGCGAAAACTTGAAACCGGCGCGCGACGCGATTCACGACCTGTTTCTCGAGCATGTCATGGCGCACGCGCCCGGCTACAAAAAACTGATGACGTGGACCTCGGCGCCGATCATGCCGACGCCCGGCGCCGTCGGTGACATCATGCAATTGATCGCGCGGCGCGAAAGCATTCAGGTCGTCGGCGTCGACATTGGCGGGGCGACCACGGATGTGTTTAGCGTCTTTCGCACCGAGGCGGCCGATCCGGCCAGCGCCCAGGTTTTCAACCGCACGGTCAGCGCCAATCTTGGCATGAGCTACAGCATTTCGAATGTGGTGGCCGAGGCGACAATTCCGAACATCATGCGCTGGATTCCGTTTGACGTGGACGAGCGCCTGTTGCGCAACGGCATTCGCAACAAAATGATTCGCCCGACGACCATCCCGCAACAGCGCGAGAGCTTGATGATTGAGCAGGCCATTTGCCGCGAAGCCCTGCGGCTGGCGTTTATTCAGCACAAGAACATGGCGGTCGGGCTGAAAGGCGTGCAGCAGCAGCGCACCATTGGTGACGCCTTTTCGCAAGCGACTTCGGGCGCGACCCTGGTCAACATGCTGACGCTCGACATGCTGGTTGGCAGCGGCGGCGTCTTGTCGCACGCGCCGCGGCGGCAGCAGGCGGCCTTGATGATGATTGACGGCTTTGCGCCCGAGGGCGTGACCCAATTGGCCGTCGATTCGATTTTTATGATGCCGCACCTGGGCGTGCTGGCGCAGATCAACGAGCGCGCCGCGATCGAGGTGTTTGAAGCCGACTGTCTGGTCCACTTGGGCGCGGTAGTCGCGCCGGTCGGCAGCGCGCCGTACGGCACGCCGTGCCTGACGCTGACGCTGCGCGGCGAGACGCACACATTCGCGGCGGGCGAGATGCGTGTGCTGCCGCTCTACGACGGCGAAACAGCCGAGTTGACGCTGCGGCCGACGCGCCATTTCAACCTCGGCGCCGGCAAAGGCAAGCCGCTGACGAAGACCGTCCGCGGCGGTGTCGTCGGCTTGATCATTGACACGCGCGGCCGGCCGTTGCAGTTGCCAGAGAAGCCGGCGGTGCGCATCGCGGCCTTGCAGCAATGGAACCGGGCGCTGCAGGTGTACCCCGATTCATCCGACCCCGGCGGGGTCGAATAATGACGCAGCGTGATCATGCAACTGCGGCCACCACATCTTGTATTCAATCCCTACAGGGTTGTTCAATTGTTTGTTTCGTATCCGTGGGTTGCACCCACGGCTATTCATATTGGACACCTGCGGTGTCCCACGTCTACAATTATTTTGGGCAGCCATGCTACTATAATTCAACAAAGAAATACTACACCAAAACAACGCGCAGCCGCTCTGCAAATTGTACATTGTAATTTGTAATTTGTAAATTGTATGGGCAACGCCTTTTCTCCAGGATTGAAAGTGTTGGCGGCGACCACGTTGCGGCGTGAGCGGCGTTTGCCGATCGCGGGTGACGTGCTGGTCAGCATGGGCGCGCGCGTCACGGCGGAGCACGTCGTCATGCGCACCGAATTGCCCGGGCCGGCCGACATGATGAATATCATCAGCATGCTCGGCATTTTGCCGGGTGAGTTGCCGCGCTTTATGGTGAAAAAAGAGGGCGCGCAGGTTGAGAAGGGCGAGCTGGTCGCCGAAAGCAAAGGCTTGTTCGGCTTGTTCAAGACGCGCGTCGAATCCAGCATGACCGGCACGATCGAGGCAATTTCGCCGGTGACCGGGCAGGTGACGTTGCGCGGGCTGCCGGTGCCGGTCGAAGTGACCGCCTATGTTGATGGGGTGGTCGTCGAGCGGATCGAAAAAGAGTCGGTCACGATTGAGACGACCGGTACATTTATTCAAGGCATTTTCGGCATTGGTGGTGAAGCGATCGGCACGATTGCCATGGCAACCCAGGCCGCGCACGAGGAACTGAAACCCGAACATCTGACGGCCCAGCACGCCGGGTGCATCGTGGTCGGTGGCGCGTTCGCGTCGTTTGCGACCGTGCAGCACGCGCGCGCCGTCGGCGTCCGCGCGCTGATTGTCGGCGGCATCGATGATGCCGATCTGAAACGCATGCTGGGCTACGAGCTGGGTGTGGCGATTACCGGCCATGAAACGCTCGGCATCACCTTGATTATCACCGAGGGCTTCGGCACGATCCCGATGGCGGGCAAAACCTTCGAGTTGCTGCGCGCGTGTGCGGGCATGAAAGCGTCGGTCAACGGCCGCACCCAGATTCGCGCCGGCGTGATGCGGCCGGAGATCATTGTGGCGCGGCCGGCGACGCATGCCGTGGATGAGCGCACGACCCGGTTGTTGCTCGACCTGGGCACGCGGGTGCGCGCGATTCGCGAGCCGTACTTCGGCATGTTGGGCGTGGTCAGCGCGCTGCCGGTCGAGCCGGTCGAATTGCCGACCGAATCCAAGGCGCGTGTCGTGGCCGTCACCTTCGACGACGGCACGGCGGCGACCATGCCGCGCGCCAATGTTGAAGTCATCGCCACTCTTTGAGTGTCACCATTGATGCGGTTTAATATTCGATGAACAATCCACTATGAACGTGATGGCCACCATTGATGCCACCTGGTTCGATCTTGACAAACTGAATGTCCTGATCGCGCTGGTCGTGTTAAGTGCGCTGATTTTGTATTTCATTTATCACGCCCGGCGCGGCAAGGCCTTGTTTGTGCGGCGCATTCCCGGGCTGGAATCGGTTGAGGAAGCCATCGGCCGCGCGACCGAGCTGGGCAAGCCGATCTTGTATGTCTCGGGCATCGGCGGCGCCGGCGATGTCGCCACGATTGCGGCGATGAACATCCTTGGCTATGTCGCCGAGCAAGTCGCGCACTATGACACCGATCTGCTGGTGCCGTGCATTGATCCGGTGGTGATGACGATCCAGCAGGAATTGGTGAAAAACAGCTATACCCGCGCGAGCCGGCCGGAGAATTACAAGGAAGACAACGTCTGCTATCTGACCGGCGAGCAGTTCCCGTACGCCATGGCGGTCAGCGGCATCATGGTGCGTGAAAAGCCGGCGGCGAATTTCTTCATGGGTTCGTTTGCGGCCGAATCCTTGATTTTGGCGGAAGCCGGCGCGGCCACCGGCGCGATTCAGATTGCCGGCACCAGCGCCGAGCATCAGGTGCCGTTTTTCATTGTGGCCTGCGACTACACCTTGATTGGCGAAGAATTATTCGCGGCCAGCGCGTATCTCTCGCGCGAGCCGCTGCTGCTGGGCTGCTTGAAAGGGCAGGATTACGCCAAGCTCGTGATTATCGTGGCCGTGCTGGCGGGGGCCGCGTTGCTGACTGTGGACGCGTGTCTGCCGGGCCAGTTTTCACAATGGTTTGTCAATCTGTTTGCCAATACCGGCGGCTGATCCGTGACCATTGGCCATTGACCATTGACCTTTTTAACCTTCAGGATCTAGCCTGCCTATGCGCGCAAAACTGCCCATGCTGATTTGTATGGTGTCCGGCGCCCTCATGCTGCTGCAATTCTTTGTGCCGCACCCGTTTGTGCAGGACACCGCCTTGGAATGGATCAGCAACTCGATGATGATTGTCGGCGTCTTTGCGCTGGCGATCGGGCTGGCCAGCTTGCTGCACATGCATGGCAACAAGATCAAGCGCCGGCTGCCCGGCTGGGGCTTCAGTATGATCACGTTGGCAACGGCGGCGTTCGTTGCCACGATCGGCTTGTTGAAACCGGCCTGGGGCCCGACCGTGAGCCATGTCCAGTATGCGCAATACGAACCAGATCCGCAGGGCTCGATGCGCACCACCCGGATTGTGCGCGTCGAGCACACCCTCTTTGGCTTTGATCCGCAGAGCAGTATGACCAATGTGCTGGTCGGCGCGGTCAGCACGCCGCTGCGCGCGAACAGCACGCCGTTGTACGACTGGTACTTCACCTATGTGCATGTCGCGCTGGTCTCAACCACCTTTTGCCTGCTGGCCTTTTACATGCTGACCGCCGCGTACCGCGCGATGCGGATCAAGTCGTGGGAAGCGGCCCTGCTGATGGTTGCGGCCGTCATCGTGATTATTGGCCAGGTGCCGGCCGATCAATTTATTCCGCTCGGGCATATCAATGGCATCTCAACCTTTGAATGGTTGAAACAACTGATCATGGATTATCCCAACAGCGCGGCCAAGCGCAGCATCATCATCGGCGTCGCCCTTGGCGGCTTGGCAACGGGCGTCAAAATTCTGACCGGCATCGAACGGCCGTATCTGGGAGGCGGCGAATGAGCGCGCGGCTGTTTGAGACCATCTGGCGCAACTATTACCGGCAGATCATCTACGCGTTGCTGTTCGGCGTCATCTTGTACGCCAGTTTTTATCGCGGCAAGATCACGTTGCGCGTGTCGGACATGACCCTGGGCGTCTTCAATGCCGTGGAAGCGGTGCCGCAACAGCGGGCAGAGAAAATTCGCACGCTGGAACAGGAGCTGCAGACGCTCCGCGCCCAGTCGGCCAGTTCAACCGAAGTCGCCCTGGTCGCCGCCAAACTGGCGCGCGCGCGCCATCACTCGAATGGCGTGATCTTGGTTTCCTTCGACTTTGCGCCGGATGTTTCGGCCGAGTTGACCCCGATGGCCGAGGCGGTGGTGCGCCACGCCTTTGCGCGCGGAATCCGCGTGGTGGGCATCGCCGCGGCCAGCGCCCAAGGCGCCCCGTTGGCGAAAAGCATTCTCGAAAATTGCGCCCAGAATCCGCGCGGCTTGTACCCCGAGCAGCTCAACGGCGCGCATTACGTCTACCTCGGCAACCGCCCCGACATGTTCAATACCTTGATGCAAATGGGCAAGGACATGCACGCCACCTATGAGACCGATTACGGCGGGCGCGCGCTGGCCGACATGCCCTTTATGCGCGGCGTGAAAACGTACTATGATGTTGACTATCTCGTCGTCATCACCGGCTATGTGGGTGTGCCGGAAGTATGGATGCAGATCGCCAATACCAAGTACAAGGCGATGATTGGGATGGGCATGACCGCCGTTTCGATCTCCGGCTACATGCCGTATCTGCAATCAAAGCAGATCACCGGCTTGCTGGCCGGGCTGCGCGGCGCGGCCGAATATGAAATCGCGCTGGGCGAGCCCAATGTGGCCGTGCGCCGGATGGTGGCGCAGCTGTTCGCGCACGCCCTGGTGGTGTTCTTCATTGTGGTTGGCAACATCGAATATTTTGCGCGGAGACGGTATGGCGCCTGAAACCTTTATGGATTTGATCGGCGTATGGCTGGCAGCGGTGCTCTCGCTGTGCGTCTTTTCCTTTTTGTTTCGCGATAATGTTCTGTATCGCCTGACGGAAGCGATTTTTGTCGGCGGCAGTGTTGGGATCGGCATCGTGTTGACATTCTGGAACGGCTTTTATCCCAAACTGGTCGTGCCGTTTCAAAAGTTCATCGCCACCCTGCCCGCGCAATCAACACAAGATTGGGTCTGGGCTGCCTACATGCTGCTCTCGCTCTGTCTCGGCGTCCTGTTCTTGTCGCGTTTCAGCCGCAAGCAGGCCTGGCTCTCGCGCTTTCCGATGGCGTACTTGATCGGCATCGGCACCGGCATGGGCATTCCGCTTGGGATCCAGACCTTCATTTTTGAACAGACCAAGGCAACCTTGGTGCCGCTCGTTGTATTCCAAGGCGAACGCGTGCAATGGGCGCAAATAAACTGGATTGCCACGCTGGGCAATACGTCATTGGTCGTCGGCGTGCTGTGCGTGCTGTACTACTTTTTCTTTTCGTTCAAGAAAACCGACGCGTTTTCGCGCGCGACCTCACGGCTGGGCGTGGCGTATCTGATGCTCGGCTTTGGCGCGTCGTTCGGCTACACCGTCATGGCGCGCATTTCGCTGTTGACCGGCCGGATTGATTTCCTCAAAGAAGACTGGATCATCGGCACCCTGCGCTATTTCGGCTGGTAGTACCCCGCTCCGGCGTGCCGCCGTAACAGTGCCCCGCCGCCACCAACGACATGTTCTAGGGTTCAGGGTTCAGGGTCGGGGAATACGAATATCGAATATCCAGCAAGGAATGACCAATGATGAAGTTCTGCGCAGATACTTCGCCCTTGGATGTTGAGCGTTCGATATTGGATATTCATCAGGGTTCAGGAGGAAGAGGCAGCGGAATATCCAATAACGAACAAGGAATGTCCAACGTCCAAGGAGGGGATAGAGAAACAGCCAAATATTAACCGCGAATACTCGCCAATGTCTTTTCCTGATTCGCGTTCATTCGCGGTTCCTCATTCCTTTCTGTGGTCTTTCCTTCATCATTGGATATTGAGTGTTCAATATTGGATATTCAACAGGGGTCAGGTGCCCTGTGCGTCCGCTCAGTCATCACACTCTCCTGAACCCTGAACCGTATTCTTTGCGTCATCCTTGCAAGACCCGCGCCAAGACTTCCCGCAGCTCGCTTTGGGTGTAAGGTTTGGCGGCGATGCCTTTGAAGCCATAGTCGGCATAGTTGGCCAGCACCGGATCACCGGCGTAGCCGCTGGAGACAATGACCTTGGCTTGGGGGTCAAGCGCCAGCAGATCCTTGATCGCTTCCTTGCCGCCGATACCGCCGGGAATGGTTAGATCCATAATGACCACATCAAACGGCGCGCCGGCTTCCCGCGCCTGTTGGTACATCGCAATGGCCTCCTGGCCGCCGGGGGCGGTGGCAACCGAGAATCCGCAGCGGCTCAGCATTTTCGCTACAAGGCCGCAGATCATTTCATCGTCATCCATTACCAGAATGTTGGCGGGGCGATGCAGGAGCGAATCTGCCGCGGCCGGCGGCTGGAGTTCCGCCTGTGACGGGGACGCAGAAGCCGGCAGATAGAACGTAAAGGTGGTGCCTTTGCCCAGTTCCGAAACAACGCCGATGTGGCCGCCGTGTTTGTGGATGATGGAGTAGGCGGTTGCCAGACCCAACCCGCTGCCAGTCTGCTTGGTGGTGAAATAGGGGTCGAAAATCCGGTCCAGCACCTTTGGGTCTATGCCGGCGCCTTCATCCCGCATGCTGACCCTGACATAGTTCCCCGGCGGGAGACCGAGTACGGCCGCCGCGAGGACTTCCGCATTTTCCAGGGTGATATACAGGCACCCGCCATTGGGCATGGTCTGGCGGGCATTGATCGTAATGTTGGAGATGACCTGCTGGATCTGCCCCTTGTCCGCTTCCGCCAGCCACAAGTCTTCAGCTTGCTGATACACGAGCTTGACATTGCTGCCGGAAAGGTCGAACCGCGCGATTTCCTCGACCAGCGCCCCCAGGTTGACGTCCTCCTTGACCGGCGCACCGCCCTTGGCAAAGGTCAACAATTGTTTGGTCAGGCGAATGGCCCGGCTCATGGACTTTTCCGCTTCTTCAAGCGACGCGTAACTGGGATGATCCTGGGCCAGTTCATCTTTGGCCAGGGAGATGTTCCCAAACAAGCCCAGCAGGATATTGTTGAAATCATGCGCAATCCCGCCCGCCAGCGCGCCAACACTCTGGAGCTTCTGCATTTTCTGTAGTTCGGCCTCCGCCCGCTTGCGCATCAACGCCGCGCCGATGTGCGCGGCGATGCCTTCCAGGAGTTCAACCCTTGCGAGGGAGAAACAGCCTTGACGCCGGTCGTTAAACTGGATCAGACCAACAATCCCATCCTGGGTTCGAATCGGCACCAGGGCCACAGAAGCATAGCCTTGATGGATGCATTGGTTGCGGGGATGATAGCGAGGATCCTGCTCGGGCGGAAGGCTGAGCAAGGGCAAGGAATCGTTCGTCCAGAAACTGCCTCCCCGTGTAAAGAGCGCATCGGCCGGATCGGTCTTGCCGGCAATGACCAGGCCGCAGGTACATTCCAGACTGATCTTGCCGTCGGTGTCCCGGCACAGACCGCCATTCGCGGCCCGCGCGATCAGCGTGTTTTCCGTCAGCAGAAAATCCTCGGAGAAGCCGTCTTGGGCAAAATACGGAAAGTCTTCCCCGTCGTGCAGGCGAATGCCCACGGCAGCGAACCCGGTGCGCGTCTTCAAGGCGGCAAGGACGCGCTGGATGGCATCCTGCAAATCACCCGGTTCGTTGAGGATCCGCAGGACTTCCCGGCCCATTTCTGCATATGCTTCCAGCTGTTTGCGTTCGGTGATGTCCTGCACGAGACCTGACATCCACCGGGGTTTGCCTTCCGCATTCTGCTCATGACCGCCCCTGGCCTGAATCCAGCGCACGGCGCCATCGGCACGGCGGATGCGGCACTCAAAGTTCCAGTCAGACTGCGCCGCGATCGCCGCGCGGAAACTCCGATCCACCTCCGCGCGGTCCTCTGGCAAAACGTGTTCGAGGAACAGCTCGAAGGTCCAATTTGGCAACAACGTCGCATAGCCAAAAATACGATCGTGGAGCAACGTGCGCTGCGCAGTGTGGTCCAGCAGGTTAAGATCCCAGGCTCCGGTATGGCTCGTTTCCAGTGCAATGCTCAAGCACGCCTCGTTCTTGCGCAGCGCCACCTCGGCCCGCCTGTGCTCGGTAATGTCGCGGAAGTACCAGACGCGACCATAGTAGTGCGCATCCGCGCCGAACATTGGCGCCGAATAGCGATCAAAGACCCGGCCGTCCGCCAGGTTCAATTCATCCCGGCTGATTGCTTGGCGGTGCTCATAGAGGTATTCAACGCACTGGACAAACGAGCGGGGCTCCGCAACCTGTGCCGCCACGAACTGCAGGACCGGTTCATCGAGTCCGTCTTCGACGAGCTTTGCTGGGAGACCCCACATCTCAACAAACCGGCGGTTGTACGAGAGAATGCGGGCGCTTTCATCCACCACCAGGATGCCGTCAAGCGAGGTTTCCTGCTGGGTGGACAGAAGGACATTTCTGAACTGCAACTCCTCTTCCGCCCGCTTGCGTTCGGTGATGTCCTGAAAGGTACCGTAGACCTCGACCGCCTTCCCGCCCTCGCGAACGACCTTTGCGATGGCATGGCACCATTTGACATTCCCTTTAGCCGTGCGCAGTTGGGCTTCGAAATTCAACGGCTTGTCGTCTTCGATCAAGGCCCGCATCGCTTCGACGACTAGGGGCCGGTATTCTGGAAGGTAGTAGTCCACATGCTCGTCCGGCCCCGGGATCGGCTCGCCGGGCGCGATCCCAACAATGTCGTACGTGCCCAGTGTCCATGTGGCCTTGCGCGTGATCAGATTCATTTTCCATCCGCCGATTCTCGCAATCCGCCCCACTTCATTCAGGAGATTTTGGGTTTCCTGCAGCTCCTCCTCCGCCCGCTTGCGCTCGGTGATGTCCGTGAAGACCGTCGAGAATCGGCCTTTGGCCGGACAGCTTGCCGTGACATGCAGATGTTTCCCAATGGGCGGGAAATAACTTTCGAAGGAAGCCGGCTCGCCGGTCTCGGCCACCTTGACATAGATGTCGAAGAAGGGCGGTTTTTCCGGACCATAAAGTTGGGTCGCCAGAGCACCAACGGCCTGGCTGCGGCTGATCCCCGTGATCCGCGCGAAGGAAGGATTGATATCGAGCACCCGGTAATCCACCGGGTTGCCGTCTTCATAGACGATTTCATCAAGACAACATGCCGCCGCCATGTTCTCGAAGAGTGCTCGGAACTTCGCCTCGCTCTCGCGCAACGCCGCCGCTGCCTCCGTTTGCCCCTTATAGAACCGGACGAGCTGCTGCCGCCAGAGCGCAGCCACACTGCTCCCCGCGCCAAAGAGCAGGGCGGCGACCAGAATGACCACCTGCCACAGCCGCGCTTTCACCGGCGCATACACTTCCGCGGCGTCCACGCGGGCCACCAGCCACCACGGCGAGTCGGGAATCGTGCGCGTGACGGCCACCACGGGTACACCGCGGTAGTCGATGCCATCCATGATACCCTCCCGGCCCAGGGCGGCCTGAACCGCAGGCATTGTGGTGCGGCTTAGAGGGGCGCGCAGGTTCAGGGCGGTATTCGTCTGAAACCGGAGTTCGTTCAAGAAGACGACCTCGTTGCCTTCCCGGCGGATGAGGAGTGTCTCGGCGGTCGGACTGGGCGTTGGCCAGCGTCTGATGAAGGGATAAAGATGCGATTCCGGGTCAATGCGCAGAACGAGCACACCCAGCGGCCGGTTGGCCGCCTGTTCGTCGAGAATGGGGACCAGCACCTGTAGATAAACGCGGTGATTGTATGCGTGCCGGTAGAAGTCCTGCAAGACGATCTGGCCCGACCGCAAGACTTCGGTTGCCACCCGCACCGTGTCGGCATTGGACGGTCTCAGCCCGCCGGGCACAGAGAGGCGCGTCACGCATTGCGTGTCCAGCAAGCGGACCTGGTCATATTGACACTTGTTCTGCAATTTGCCCAACCAGTCTAGAACTGCGGGGAGCGGCGCGTTCGTGTCTGGTGGTAGCGCGAAGTAGCTCCGCACCAAGCCGGAAAAAGAGGGGTTCTTGAAAAAGAGGGCGGCATCCGACAGACACTCATTGCGATAGCGCGTCAGTTCCCCAACCTTCAATGCAGCGATGGCGGAAAGCTGGCGTTCGACCTCGACGCGGTAGCGCTGCGCGCTGTATCGGTAGTAGATGTAGCCGGTGGTGACGATGCCCGCCGCCAGCAGGGTGAAAATCAAGATGAAGGCAAACACAGTTTTGGAATCACCCGCAGGCGATTCGCCAAACAGCTTGGTAGCCGGACGGGCAGCCAAAGCCAGGAGCGCCAGGCCCATAATCGCGAAGGCCAGGCTCGTGTTGAGCGCCGGCGGGATGAACGTGCCACCGTAGAGCAACGGTACGCCGAAGCAGGACGCCAGCAGGAAAACGAGACAAAGGCCCAAGAGCACGCCTGCGGCACCTAACGTCAGAGCGGCGCGCCAGGGCCGCGTCGCCGACCGCGAAAGCGAGGCCAGAAATGACACGCTGGCGAGCAGGAAGCAGAAAGCGGTCACCAGCGACATGTGTCCGACGGCTGCCCCGCCAACTGTTCGGATCGCGTTCAGGCCGATGTGTTCCACCGACCATTGCATGTTCAGGCAGCCCAGCACGAACAGCAGGAGCGCGACCAACGCCCCCAAACAACCCACCGCCACGCTGATCCAAAAGGTGCGACGGCGCACCGGCGTTCGGGCGCGCAAACAGATGGCGACGCCATACATGACAAACAGGACGGCCGATCTCGGGGCCATGGGAATCAGGTTCGCACCGAAGCTGGCCAGCCACGGCAATCCCAGAACCCATCCCAGCAACGCAAGCAAGCCGATGGCCACCGTAGCGATGCCCGCGGCGAGGATACTATAAAATAGCAGCACACCCAGCCCGGTGCGGTGAGCCGCCAAGCGTGGCGTGCTGTTGTGCGCGTCATGCATGACGGCCTTCTTCATTTTGCCTCCGCTAGCGCCTCGCGCAGTTTGACGGCCAGGTCTTCCATGGAGAACGGCTTCTGGATGAACTGGACGTCTTTGCCAGTAGAAATGACATCCGCCGTGAAGCCGGACATGAACAGACACTTAAGATCCGGCCGTCTGCCCTTCAGCCGCTCCACCAGTTCACGGCCGTCCATGCCGGGCATAACGACGTCGGTCATCACTAATTGAATCTCGCCGGCGTGTTCTTCCGCCATGCGCAGGGCCGCCTCCGGCGTGGCGGCCGCCAGGACGGTATAGCCCAATCCCCGCAGCATTCGGCCGCTCATGTTCAGAATGGCGGCATCGTCCTCCACCAGCAACACCGTCTCGCAACCCCGCGCGGCCGGTGTTGCCGGACCTTCCACAAGTTGCGCCGCGTCCGCGCCCAGGTAGCGGGGCAGGTGGATGCGGAAGGTCGTGCCTTGGCCCGGCTCGCTGTAAACGCCGATATGGCCATGGTTCTGCCGCACGATGCCGAACACGGTGGCCAGTCCCAACCCGGTGCCCTTCCCCACCGCCTTGGTCGTGAAGAACGGCTCAAAGATCCTGGCCTGCGTCTCCTTGTCCATGCCGCCGCCGGTGTCGCTGACCAACAGCACGACATAATCGCCGGGAAGAAACTCTTCATGACGCGCCAACTGGAGTTCGTCCACGTGGACATTCTCCGTCGCGATGTGCACCGTGCCGACGCCGTCAATGGCATCGCGCGCGTTGACGCACAGGTTGGCCAGAATCTGGTCTATCTGGCTGGGATCCATCCTGATCGGCCACAGGCCCGCGCGCGGCGTCCAGACCAGTTCGATATTTTCGCCGATAAGGCGGCGCAACATCTTGAGCATGCCTTCCACGGTTTCGTTAAAATCAAGCGTCCGGGGAGTGATAACCTGCTTGCTGGCGAAGGCGAGCAATTGGCGGGTAAGATCGGCGGCGCGCTGGGCCGCGCCTTGAATCTCCTCCAGGTCAATGCGGACCGGATCGCCGTGACCCGCCTGCTCGACGGCCAACTGCGCGTTACCAAGAATGACCTGCAGGATGTTGTTGAAGTCATGCGCCACGCCGCCGGCCAGCCGCCCCACGGATTCCATTTTCTGGGCTTGGGTCAACTGCGCCTGAAGGTTCAAATCCTCGGTGATGTCGCGTTTGACGGCAACATAGTTGGTGATCACGCCGGCCGCGTCGCGCACCGCCGAGATTGTCGCCTCTTCGGTGTAGAGCGCGCCGTTCTTCTTGCGGTTGACGAAGCGACCATGCCAGACATTCCCACTGAGGAGCGTCTCCCACAGGTCGCGATAGAACGCCGCGTCCTGCTGCCCGCCCTTGAGGATGCTCGGGTTTTGGCCGACGGCTTCCTCATGGGTGTAGCCAGTGATCTTCTCAAACGCCGGGTTGACATAAGAGATCGTGGCGCTGGTGTCGGTGATCATGATCGCCTCGGCGGACTGCTCGACCGCCGTCGCCAACCTGGTATGGGATTCCGCCGTCCGCTTGCGCTCGGTGATGTCGCGGACCACATGGATCAAACCAATCAACTGCTGATTCCTGTCGAACCTTGGTATCGCCCAGATTTCCAAGTGCCGCTTCAGATGAGGCTCGAATAGCTCAAAACACAATGGCTGCCTGGTTGTGAGGCACGTGCAGCTTGGACAGTCTTTGGGCGGGTTCTCAGTACCGTGGTAATACCTGAAGCATTTCCCGCCGGGTATTTTATCCAAGACAGGCAGTCCGAGGATTCGTTCGGCCGCCTTGTTTGCGCGCACGATGTTGAAATCCTTGTCATGGATGGTGATCATGTCCGTGATGGAATCGAACGTGTCTTCCCAGTCGTTCTTTGCCAGGAAGATCGCCTCCTCAGCCCGCTTGCGCTCGGTGATGTCACGGGAAACGACCAAGATGCTCTTGACAGCGCCGTCGGATCCTTTGACGGCAGAGACAATCGCGTTCCACTGCGCCTCGTTGCCGGTCTTGCCGGCCGACACGTATTCCAAGGAAACCGTCTCCCCTGCCGCGGCGCGCTGGATGGCGGCTTGCATCCCGTCGCGGTTCTCCGCGACGTACAACGCGGCGTCTTCCCCTGTGATCTCCAACGGACTGGCCAGTCCGTAGAACGAGCAGGCGGACTGATTCATGCTAATGAACTTGCCCTCCAGAGAAATATGGAAAATTGAGTCAGGCAGGTTCTCCATCAGGGTGCTGTCGACCTTCTCCTTCATCTCCCAATCAAAAATCTTGAGCATGCCGATGATGCCCCAACTGATGGTCAAGGCGCATAGGGCCCGGAACAGCTGAGGCGGAATCCCCACTATCGCCCGGAAGGTGTCGCCGTTGAGCCAATTGGACGGGAAGAAACGCCCGCGCGACACGAACACACCGCCCAAGATGCCGTAGATAATGAACCCGAGCCCGGACAAAAGAAAGAATCGCCGCACTCCCAGAGGACGCAGCACCGGCTCCTCAAGCCGATAATAAGCCAATAGACCCACGCCCGTCAGCAAACTCCCGGGCAAGCCGACAAAGTACCGCGTCAGTATGTCTGCGGTGGCCCAGAAGTCGGATGACAGCGAACTCAGCATGATGATCGGGGCTGCTGCGGCCGTAAGCAACCACCCTACCGGCAATGCGAAGAACCTTCTTTGCCAGTTGGCGCATGCCGGCACAGCGATCTCGGCGAACTTTCTGCCTGCCTCCAGCAAGAAGGCGTAGGACACGACCAGACAGACCCACTCAACTGCATGCCATACAGGGCTCTTGATCTGCTTGATGATCGTCCACATCTCAAAGAATTCACGGGCGCCATGAATGATGCCGAACCCGGCCAACAACCATAAGCCGCGCGCGAGTTTGAAACCGCTGCCTTTCTTCGGTTGGGTATATATGACGATACCCATGACGACAAAAGCCAATCCATAGAAGAAATAGATGATGTCCATTACATTCTTCCGCTCCCGGCCATGACCTTATACTATGGCGCGCCGCAGGTCAAGGCGCGTCACGAGTTTGGTCACAATCCGGTCCACCCCCGCCGGGCATTCGTCTTCGTCCTTATCCACAATCAGCATCATTTTCTCCGTATGCAAGGACGCGTTCATCCCCGCTTCTCCGTGCCATGGTTCATTTCCGATCATTTGCTTCTCTGTGTCCGACATTCCATGCATCCTACGCACTATCCAGCGCCTCGCGCAGTTTGGCGGCCAGGTCTTCCATGGAGAACGGCTTCTGGATGAACTGGACGCCTTCGTCCAGGACACCGTGGATGGAAATGACATCCGCCGTGAAGCCGGACATGAACAGGCTCTTGAGATTCGGCCGTCTCGCCTTCAGCTGCTCCGCCAGTTCGCGGCCGTTCATGCCGGGCATAACGACGTCGGTCATCAATAAGTGAATCTCGCCGGCGTGTTCTTCCGCCATGCGCAGGGCCGCCTCCGGCGTGGCGGCCGCCAGGACGGTATAGCCCAATCCCCGCAGCATTCGGCCGCTCATGTTCAGAATGGCGGCATCGTCCTCCACCAGCAACACCGTCTCGCAACCCCGCGCGGCCGGTGTTGCCGGACCTTCCACAAGTTGCGCCGCGTCCGCGCCCAGGTAGCGGGGCAGGTGGATGCGGAAGGTCGTGCCTTGGCCCGGCTCGCTGTAAACGCCGATATGGCCATGGTTCTGCCGCACGATGCCGAACACGGTGGCCAGTCCCAACCCGGTGCCCTTCCCCACCGCCTTGGTCGTGAAGAACGGCTCAAAGATCCTGGCCTGCGTCTCCTTGTCCATGCCGCCGCCGGTGTCGCTGACCAACAGCACGACATAATCGCCGGGAAGAAACTCTTCATGACGCGCCAACTGGAGTTCGTCCACGTGGACATTCTCCGTCGCGATGTGCACCGTGCCGACGCCGTCAATGGCATCGCGCGCGTTGACGCACAGGTTGGCCAGAATCTGGTCTATCTGGCTGGGATCCATCCTGATCGGCCACAGGCCCGCGCGCGGCGTCCAGACCAGTTCGATATTTTCGCCGATAAGGCGGCGCAACATCTTGAGCATGCCTTCCACGGTTTCGTTAAAATCAAGCGTCCGGGGAGTGATAACCTGCTTGCTGGCGAAGGCGAGCAATTGGCGGGTAAGATCGGCGGCGCGCTGGGCCGCGCCTTGAATCTCCTCCAGGTCAATGCGGACCGGATCGCCGTGACCCGCCTGCTCGACGGCCAACTGCGCGTTACCAAGAATGACCTGCAGGATGTTGTTGAAGTCATGCGCCACGCCGCCGGCCAGCCGCCCCACGGATTCCATTTTCTGGGCTTGGGTCAACTGCGCCTGAAGGTTCAAATCCTCGGTGATGTCGCGTTTGACGGCGACATAGTTGATGATCGCGCCGGCCGCGTCGCGCACGGGTGAGATCGTCGCCTCTTCGGTGTAGAGCGCGCCGTTCTTCTTGCGATTGACGAAGCGGCCCTGCCAGACATTCCCACCGAGGAGCGTCTCCCACAGGTCACGATAGAACGCCGCGTCCTGCCGGCCGCTACTGAGGATGCGCGGGTTCTGGCCAATGGCTTCCTCACGGGTGTAGCCCGTGATCTTCTCAAACGCTGGGTTGACATAAAAGATCGTGGCGTTGGTGTCGGTGATCATGATCGCCTCGGCGGCCTGCTCGACCGCCGTCGCCAACCGGACATGGGATTCCGCCGTCCGTCTGCGCTCGGTGATGTCGAAAAAGGTCGCCACCGCGCCCACGACCCGCCCGTCGCAATACATTGGGTGAGACCAGTATTCCACTGGAAATGAGCTGCCGTCGCGGCGCCAGAACACCTCGTCGTCCACGTGGGTTTCGGCGCTGCGGCGCAGGGCTTCATACATGCGGCATTCTTCCGCAGAGCAGGGTGTGCCGTCAGGCCGGGTGTGGTGGATCAATTCGTGGATGTGCCGCCCAAGCAAGGCCTCTTCTTTGTCGTAGCCCAGCATCTGCAAACAGGCGCGGTTGACGAAAGCACAGTTTCCCTGTGTGTCCACGCCGTAGAGTCCTTCGTTGATTGAATCCAGTAGCAGCCGGATGCGTTGCGCGCTCTCGCGCAACGCATCTTCCGCCCGTTTTTGATCCTCGACCACGCTCAACAACGTCCGGCGCGCCGCCTCGGCCTGGGCGAACAATTGGCTCATCTGCGCCTCCGCCCGCGTGCGCTCGGTGATGTCGCGCCAGATGCAGTGGTAAACGGGGCGACCCAGCATCTCAGTGAATTGCGCCGTCACGTGGACATTCCTGATTTCACCCTGCCGGGTGCGGTGTCGGGTTTCAAACTCGTTCCGCCCTTCGCGGGTTACTTTCGCGATGCGCGACATGGTTTCTTCCGGCGTCTCAACGGCTTCGAAATCGGCAATGCTCAAGCGGGCAAATTCCTCGCGCGAATACCCCAACTGCCGGTGGGCCGTTTCGTTGAATTCCAGAAGCCGCGCCGTCGCCGGATCAATAATGACAATGCCGTCGGGCGACTGCTCGAACAGCAGACGATAGCGGGTTTCGGCGTCGCGCCGCGCCGCGTCCGCTTTTTTACGATGCATGATTTCCCTGGCCAGCTTCCGATTCCAAACGACCAGCGCAAGGAGGACCACGGCGAAGACGGCCAGCGCCTGCCAGAGCAGGGTGTAGTTGAACCCGTGTTCATAGCGGACCGGTAACCATTTCCGGTAAATGTCATTGCGTTCCGCTTCGGAAATCGAATCCAGCGCCTGTTGCAGAATCCCGGCCAGAGTCGCCCAGTCTTTGCGGACCGCCATGCATTGCGCGTTGATATAGGGGGTCTCTCCGGCAATCTTGAGATTCGTCATTTTCAGCTTTGACAATTGATAGCCGACCACCAGCATGTTTTCGATGTAGGCAAAGACCTCGCCGCGTTGCAGCGCGGCCAGGCCTGCCTGCGCCGTCGTG
>CAYNJC010000009.1:79634-125550 GCA_964397565.1 uncultured bacterium | reverse complement strand
TACGGTCTGGCTGTTTCACACGCTGCTGTTGGCGGACGAGTCCGCCATGCCGGCGGTTGTGGCTGCCATCCGTAAAGTCATTGACAACATTGCCGCCGTGCGCGAGAACACAGCGAACCACGCATGACGGGCATTCACACATTGCGCGCCACAGCTGCGCGCCATCTTTCAGAGATGGCGATTTTATTATCAGACGGTTAATAGGGGATCTTCGATGACTCGAAAACGCGTTCGCCACAGTGTGCCATCCAATGCCATTGACATCGCGTTCCACGCGGCCGGCAACCGGCCGACTGCGCGGTATGTCTCCGCCACCGCTGTGTGCGAGGAAGCCTTGGAACACGGTCGCTGGATCGGCCTCTATTGGTCGGCCAGCGGCCATGTCCACCGCGAGAGTGTCATTCCCAATCTGCCTGGTTTGGATTCCCTCAAACATCCTCTGCAGGCCTTCGAACTGGAGATCGACGGACAATCTCTGCACAATCGCTGGGACATGATCGCGTCGTCCCGTCGCTTGGGGAAGCGGCCGGGGACCACGGAGGCCGTGATCGAATTACAGCATCAAGTTCGCCCGGTTACGGTGAAGGTCGTCACGCGACTGGACGGCTCAGCCGTGTTCGCGCGCTATCTTGAAATCAGCAACACGGGCAAGGCGCCGGCCGCGCTCGGCAGCATCTCTCCTTGGTCCGGGGTGCTCTGGAACACGAACACCGCACAGCCCCGCCACCACACGAACGTCAATCCCGCGTTCGACGAGCAGGGCCGGTCAAAGTTCACCCTCGGTTATCTGGCCAGTGAAGATTGGGGTCACGAGGGCAATCTCGTCTGGCAACCCTTGCCGCCGGAGAACTTCCGCATCGAGCGGACGCAGGCGGGCCGTTGCTGGGGATCGCCCTATTACATTCTGCGCAACGAAGCCACGGGCGAACTCTTCTTCATGGGCTTGGCCTGGGGCGGCAACTTCTTCGCCGAGTTCGCCTACCGCCACGCGGCGCTGCTTTCGTTCCGCATCGGGCCGCTGGCACCCGCGCCTTTGCGCATGCTCGCGGGCGGTGAAACCGTCACGAGCCCCGAAGTCCATCTTGGCCCCCTGCACGGCTCGTTCGATGAGGCCGTCGGGCACTGGCACCGGCACATGCGCGCAAGCGTCATCCCGCCCCGCCCCAAAGGCAGGGCGATGTATACGCTGGCTGGCCGCGTCGTGGAGGAGCCCGGCGACTGGATCAAGAAGGAGATCGACATCGCCGCCGAAATGGGCGTCGAAGCGTTCATGGTGGACGCCGGTTGGTACGGCGATAGCTTCGCCGATTGGGGAGACAACCGCGGCGACTGGTTTGAAGGCGACTGGCTGCCCGGCGGCATGAAAGGCCTGCGCGACCACACGCACAAAAAGGGCATGTTGTTCGGCCTGTGGCATGAAGCCGAGGCGCTTTCCAAGAAAACGCGCCTGTTTGAGAAGCACCCGGACTGGATCCTCAAGACCGATGACGGCCGGGCATGCGCCGAGACGCTGGATCTCGCCAACCCCGCCGCGGCCAAGTATTTTGAGGACTCGATTCTCAAGATCATCAAGGGCTTCAAGCTCGACTTCTATAAACTCGACTACAACGTGAGCACCGGTGAAGGCGGGCAAACCCTCCGCGACGGCTTTGCAGAAAGCGAATTCTGGCGGCACAGCGAGGCCGTCCACAAGGCCTATGACCGCGTGCGCAAAGAATGCCCGAACGTGTGCCTCGAGAACTGCGCCGGCGGCGGTGGCCGGAGCGATCTCGGCATGGCCGCGCGCTTCCACTACCACTGTGAATCCGACTGGAGCGTGATGCCCTACAGCATACGCGCCATCAACAGCCTGAGTCTGTTCATCCCGCCGGAAGCGATTGTCTACTATCACAACCACATCCAGCACGCCCATCAGGTTGCCGACCTCGACACGCACTTGCGCGTCACGCTGTTCGCCGTGCCGGTTTATGTGGGCTTCGGCTCGCAATGCGCCGATCGGTCCACCGAATATTTCGAAAAAGCCCGCCGCTATATCGGCCTGCACAAAGGATTTTGCCGGCCCGTGCTGGCGGGACATCCAATCGTCTATCACCACACGCCGGATATCGGGCTCTTCAAGCCGGCTGAGTGGTGCGTGTTGGAATACGCTGCGGCCGACCGATCCCGCGGCTACGCCGGCGTCTTCAAGCTGACTGGCGGCACGGCCGAATATCGTCTTCGCCTGCGCGGCGTGGACGTCGGCGCCGACTACGAGGTGACCCTCGACAACGGCTCGCAAGTTTTCCGCATGTCCGGCCGCGACCTGGCGCTCAACGGCCTGCCCATCGCGCTGGACAGCGCATTGACCAGCGAGCTCGTCATGTACCAACGAAAGCCCCGGCGTTCATGATCCAGGAATTTTCCTGTGCCGCGTTTGCGGTCGCTCTTTGCGCCGTGGCCCTCGGCGACAAGACGACCAACGATCAAAACAAAAATGGAGCTCCCCCCATGATTCAAGGATTGTCCGGCAAGATCAGCGGCGTAAGTGTGGCGGTTGAAGCGTCCGCGAAAGTTGCGCTGTTGCCGGCGGCTCCGGCCGCGCAGGACATCGAGCTGAAACGCATGGCGGCATGGGCGATGAACTACCTGATCCGCACCCCGCGCCCGGAATTAAACTACGAGCCGGTCTTTCAATGCCATCCGCTGCAATGCCCGCCCGTGCCTGCTGGACAGGACCCGGTGGTATCCTGCGACACCGACGCGCGCATGGACTGGGAGTGGTATTACATGCGCGAGATCAGCGGGTCGGAAAATGGCAAAAACGTCGAAGCAGCTTTTCATAAACGAATCCGGGAATACATTGGCCCCGATGGCCGGGTCTGGTCTGCTCCAGGATCTTTCAATGAGGGAGACATCCATGCGCAGTATGCAGCGAAAGACCGGGTCATTCATATCTGGGGTGCGACAAAGATTCTGAAAAGTCTCGCCGAAGACTACCTGAGAACTGGCAATCCCGAGTCAAAAATGCTCGCCAAGAAAGTAATGCTGGCGTTGAAAAAACTGGCGGTCTGGGATAGCAAGAACAGATGCTGGTTCGCGTGCGGCATGGGCGGCTTGCGTGGTGATGGCACGGTCGTACCGAACGGCTGGAATGCGCAACCGGCGCCAATCGTTGAGTCGTTAGTAACCTATTACCTTGCTACCCAGGATCCCGAGGGTCTGGAGTTTGCGAAGTCCTATGCCCAGGGAATGCTGGACAATTGCCAGCCCGGCGGCATCCGCTTCAACGAACACGGTGTCCCTTCGGGCGGGTTTGACTTTGGACCGCATTCGCATGCCACAATGCATGCCGTGTGGGGTGTGGCGCACCTCGGCCTTGTTACGGGCGGGCAAAAGTATGCCGATTTCGCACACGGTGCTTTTGGCTGGCTGCTTGACCGTGGAACCGGGACAGGTTGGTTCCCGGCCGGGCCTGACAATTGCAACGAGACCTGCGCGATCTCGGATATGATTTCCATTGCGGCCTTGATTGCGCGGGCCGGGCATCCCGAATATTTTGATTATGCCGAACGTTACCTGCGCAACTACATCAGCAACCTCCAGTTCATTATCACCCCGGCATTCGAAAACCACTACCGGCGGCTCAATCAAGCCGCCGGCGGGGAAAACATCCGCAAGGGGTTGAAGGAACTGGAGAAGTTCCAAGGCGGGATCATTGGCGGCTCGGGCTTGAACGACTACGAGAATGCCCTGCTGGGCGGCGCTTCCGGTTTTGAAATGTTCGGTTGCTGCGCCCCGGAAGGCATGCGCGCCATCTACACCGCCTGGCAGAACACCATCACCCGGCTGGACACGTCGGCGCTGGGACCCGCGGGCGTCTATGTGAATCTATGCTTCGCGCGGGATTCGCAATGGGGCCGGGTGGTGTCGTTCTTTCCGGACAAGGGCCAGATAACGGTGAAGGCCGGGGTAAAGGACAGCTTCTTCTTGCGGCCGCCGCACTGGGCACCGCGCGACCAGGTGCGGGCCTTTGTCGGTGCCAAGGCGATTCCCGTCACATGGTCGGGCGCCTATGTCGCGTTCAAGGATGCCAAGCCCGGCGACGAATTGACGATCGCCTACCCGCTCATCCGGTTCAGCCAGGAGGTGCGCGGGCTGTGGCCCAATTGTGCGCCGGACCTGCGCGTCACGTTCGCATGGCTGGGCAACATGGTGGTTGCATCCGACCCGGCACCGACCGGGACCCCGCTGTTCGCGGGTAAGCCGCGGCAGTTGCCACCCGCGCCGGAGTTCAAGGAATAGTGAAACGCATGCACGCCTGTGGCGGGACGGGACTGGCCAAGCCAGCGTGGCAGCAGTTTGGTGATGCCGATGCATGAGGCCAATGGCAAGGTGCAGCGGATGAGCGCAGCGGCAGAGAAATCCCCGGCGCGGCTGCGCCCGCCGTGTTCGGTATTCGGTATGCAGTATTCGGTATGCAGTGTAAAGGAGCGGGGCGGCAGAAGCAGCAGTGGGTGGCACAAAACAGCAGCGAATGATTGCAAACAAGAATATGCAAGCATATCTTGCAATTGTGTAACATATATGCTATAATAGGTTCAAAGGATGGATGAAGGCTTTGCTCATGAACAAGCAAGGTTAATTGACTAGACATGCGGGAGAGGAGTCATGCAGAGTAATGAGACACAGTTCCAGAGTGAGCTTGGCCGGCGGATCAGCTATGCGCGCGAGTCGGCCAGGATGTCGCAGGAGCAACTGGCCAAGGCACTGCGCTTCAAGGATCGCCAGACGCTCTCTATGGTCGAGAACGGCCAGCACAAATTGTCGGCTGATGAGCTGCTGGCACTCATGCAGGCGACTGGTCACGACTTGGAGTTTTTCACCGACAATTGCCGGCTGGTTGGCGAAGGCACGTTTTCGTTTCGCGCCGGGGAGATTGCGCTGGCAGGGCTGAACGAATTCGAGGAACGGGCTGGTCGCTGGATTGCCACCTACCGCCGGCTCGGCTACGCGCTTGGCCAGCCACGCAAATCGCTCGGCTATCGTTTGACCCTCACGGCGCGCAGCAGTTATGAAGAGGCGTGGGCCGTGGCGGAAGGTTTGGTCAAGCAGTGGCAGTTGGGGGATGTGCCTGCCGTGCGCCTTGCTGACATGACGGAAGCGCGCCTGGATGTGCTGGTGCTGTACTTCGCGGCGGACGGTGTGTCGGGCGCCGCGTGCCGGCTGGCAGACCTTGACACAATTCTGATCAACCGCGGGGAATGCGTAGGCCGGCGCAATTTTGATCTGGCGCACGAGCTGTTTCATCTTTTGACATGGGACACGATGCCGCCGGCGCGTGAAGACCGCGATGCGCCGCGCGGTTATGCCGCAAAGCGAATCGAACAGCTTGCCGACAACTTCGCCGGCGCGCTGCTGATGCCCGAGCAGGAACTACGCCGGCGCTGGGACAAGCGCGGCAGCACCGATCTGCATGATTGGCTGAATCGCACGGCCACCGTGTTTAACGTCACGGCCCGTGCGCTGAAGTGGCGGCTGAAATACTTGACCTGGCTGACGGAAGTTGAACTGAGCAACATCAACGACAAGCGGCTGGTGGCGAACGGCGAGCCGAAACGCAAGGTGCCGCCGCCGCTGTTGTTCTCGCGCAAGTTTGTCGAGCGGCTATATCGCGCGTTGGACGAGGGCTGCATCAGCGCGCGGCGCGCGGCGCAACTGGTCGAGACCGACCTTGCTGGTCTTGCCGCTTTACTAAAAGAGTACGGCTGCAAAGTGCCGTTTGACCTGTGAACTGGCTGTTCCGATGATCAAGCCCGGCGATGTCCTGCTAATTGACACCAACGCCATGATTGAGGCGCTGCGCGTCAATTGCTGGAAGGCCATCGCGGCCCGGTATAAGGTCGCGACCGTGGCCGAGTGCGTTCAGGAACTCGGCACGGGCAGTAAAGCAAATCAAAAAGACGTGGAGTTGGTGCGGGAGACGGCACGAGTGCACAATGTGACGCCGATGGAATGCATAGCACAAAACCAAAGTTATGATCTGTCTGACTTGATGGATGCGGGCGAGCGCGACCTTGTGGCACACGCGCTGTCGCGCAGCGACGCCTGGTTCCTGTGCGGGCCTGACAAGAGCACAATTCGCGCGCTTCATGCCTTGGGGTTGCGGGCGCGCGCGGTGTCATTGGAGGGCGTGATTCAAGTAGCACGCATCCCAGTGAAACTGGCTTTTAAGTACAATTACACGGAACATTGGCTTTCTGACAAGAGCACTGAGATACGCTTGCAGCAGCTACACAAGGGAAACTGACATGAGTTTTCGTTTTTTCAAGCGCGTGAGCATTTTGCCGGGCATCGGTTTGAATTTCTGCGGCACGGCGGGTGGGGCAGCGACCCGGCGCCACGCGGCGGAGCTCCACCCATGAGGCGGCTCCGGCACATGATGAGCCTGCCCGAAGTCGGGATTCTCATGCCGCTGGTTGTCTTTGCGGCGATATTCCAGACGCTCAGCCCGTCGTTCCTGCATCCGGACAGCATGGCGGCGATGCTGCGCGGCATGGCGTTTGTGGGGGTGATCGGTGTCGGGCAGACACTGTTGATGGTGGCCGGCGAGATAGACCTTTCGGTCGGAGCAGTGGCCGGACTCAGCGCGGTGGCTTCCGCGTGGCTGATGAAGGAAGCCGGCTGCCCGGTGGCCGTAGGCGTTGCGGGCGGCATGCTGGTCGGCGCCGCGATGGGCGCCATCAATGGCGTGGTGACCGTCGCGCTGCGCATTCCCGCGTTCATCGCCACGCTGGGCATGCTCTACATAGCCCGGGGCTTGAATTATCTGCTGTGCAAGGGCTATCCCGTGTATCCGCTTCCGGCATCGCTCAAGGTATTTGGTGGCGCCGAGCCGCTGGGCCTCTCCTGGGCTTTTCTGGTGTTTGTCTTTCTGGTGGTGGCGGGCGATTTCATGCTGCGCAAGACAGTGCCAGGCCGCATGATCTACGCGGTGGGCGGCAACCGTGAAGTGGCGCGGATTGCCGGCATCCCGACCGGCATGGTCAAGGGCGCCTGTTTTGTGTTTACCGGCATGCTGGCCGGTCTGGCCGGGATGCTGCTCATGGCGCAGATCAACGTGGGGCAGCCCGAGATTGGTGTCGGCTGGGAACTTGACGTCATCGCGGCCGTCGTCATTGGCGGCGTCAGTCTCTTCGGCGGTGTCGGCACGGTGGCCGGCACGTTTTTCGGATTGGTATTGATGCAGGTAGTCCGCAGCGGGCTGGTGGTAACCGGGGTCAACACGCACTGGCAGACTGTGGCGACCGGAGTGATCATGATCAGCGCGGTCGGCATTGATGTGTTGCGGCGCAGGTGGCGTTCGTCCCAATGACACGCCCCCTGCGAAATACGCCACACAAGGCGGACGCGCAATCGCCGTCAGGAAACAAAAGAGGAGGAGACATGCGCAAGGTATGCATCATGGGTTGGTTTTGGTTTCTGGCCGCCACGCTGTTGCTGGGCGGCTGCGGTGCCGGCACATCGTCCGGCGACCCACACAAGAGAACGGTCGCCACGCCAAAACGGATTTGTTGGGTTCAGCCGCTCAAGGGGCATCCCGTTCACCAACTCACCCAGATCGCGTTCGCCGAGGGTTGCAAGGATCTGGGATATCGCGCGGAAATTGTGGGGACAGACACCGTGGACATCGGCGGCACCATCGCGCTGGCCGAGCAGATGCTGGCTTCCGGTGATGTGGCCGGCATGGTGATATGGACCGGCAATCCGGCCTGGAACCCGTTGATCGAGCGCGTGGCGAAGCGCGGTATTCCGGTGATTCTACCGCACTTTCCCGTGCCGGAGGGATCCGTGCCCGGCGCCACGGGCATCATCGGATGCGACCCGCTGGCGTATGCCCGGGAGACGGCTGGCGAAATAGGCCGGGCCTTGGGCGGCACGGGCACCGTGGCTATTACACAGGGCAGTTTCAACAGCACCGAGAACATGGTTGCCACGTCGTTTACCCAGGAAATGAAGAAGCGGTATCCCGGCATTGTGGTTCTGGATCCGCAGGAGGAGGGCTTCGACGCGCCGAAGGCGATCTCCAAGGCGGTCTCGATGCTGCAGGCCAACCAGAATGTGGTTGCCGCGTTCTCGACGACCGGCGGCGGGCCCACCACATGGGCAGGCGCACAGAAAGAAACCGGTCGCAAGATTGTTGCAGTCGGCCTGGACTACACCCGCGTGAATCTGGATCTGGTCAAAGGGGGGCAACTGTTCGCGGTGATAGGGCAACCTCTTTGGGAAGAGGCCTATGGATCCGTGGGCTTGGTGGACAAGGTGCTCAAGGGGGAGAAGATTCCTTGGTGGACCAAGCTGCCTGCGCCGTTCATCAAAAAAGACAAGGTGGATTCCTACTACATCCTGCTGGACAAGGTGGAGGCCGCGCTGAAGCGCTGAGGTGCATCATGGACGACGCCAACAACTCCGCATATATGGCAACTGATCCGCCCGCGAGGGCGCCATCCGGGCCGGCGGCCTATGCCGTCGAGATGCGGGGCATCACCAAGCGGTTCGGGCGCACCACCGCCCTCAACCAGATGAGTTTCCGGGTTGCCAAGGGAAGCCTGCATGCGCTTTTGGGCGAGAATGGCGCCGGCAAATCCACGCTGGTCAAAATTCTGAACGGCATTTATCCCGCAGGCTCGTATGAAGGGCAGGTGCTCCTGAACGGCACGCCGGTTCAGTTCCACGCGCCGCATGACGCCCAAGGCAAAGGGGTCGGGTACGTCCCGCAGGAGGTCGCCCTGCTCGAGGATTTGAGCGTGGCGGAGAACATAGTTGTCGGGCATTGGGCACCCCGCGGCCACGCCGTGATCCATTGGCCTCGTCTGCATGCACGGGCGGCCGCCATCCTGGAGCGCTTGCAGGTCAGGCTTGATCCCGGCGTGCAAGTCGCGTCCCTCAACGCGGGCAGCCGGCAATTGGTGATGATCGCCCGGGCCATGGTTATGAATCCCGCCGTCCTGGTGCTGGATGAGCCGACCTCCTGCCTGAACAAAAACGAGACTGAAGCCCTGTCCGCCTGCTTGCGGGGATTGCGCGCCCAGGGCGTGACCATCATTTTCATATCCCACCGGCTGGCTGAAGTTCTCGATCTGGCCGATGCCGCCACCGTCCTGCGCGACGGCGCGCAGGCCGCGCACTTCAACCGCGCTGCATTCGACGCGGAAAAGATTGTCACAGCCATGGTGGGGCGGCGCATGGATAGTTTCTACCCGGCCCGTGCATCCGCCGTCCTTGAAGGCCCGCCGGCACTCAGGGTTGAAAACCTCATTGTGCCGCACCCGCAGGTCAGAAACCGCAACGTGGTTGAGGGCCTTGGCTTCTGTGTGCGCCGCGGCGAAATCCTTGGCCTGTATGGTCTTCTCGGCTCCGGGTGCCACGAGGTTCTGTGCGCCCTTTACGGACTAATGCCACATGCAGGCCGCATCTGGATCGCCGGAGCCGAGGTGGCGGCGACGAGCCCGCGCCGGGCGAAGTCGCACGGCATTGGCCTGGTCACCGATGACCGCATGAAGCACGGGCTCCTGTTCAACTTCGGCATCCGCGAGAATGTAACCCTGCACGACTTGCAGGCCGTCTCAAGCTGCGGCTTGCTCCGCGACAAGCTTGAGACGCGGCATGCGCTGGCGTTTCAGGAGCGCCTTGCCATCCGGGCGGCGTCGGTGCAGACGCCGGTCCGCAACCTGAGCGGGGGCAACCAGCAGAAGGTGCTTCTGGCCAAGGCGCTGTTCCCGAAACCGCAGGTGCTCTTGATGGACGAGCCGACCAAAGGAGTGGATGTCGGCGCCAAAAGGGAAATCTACGCGATGATGACGGGCCTGGTGCGTGAAGGCCTTGCCCTGGTCTTGGTGGCATCGGAACTGCCCGAACTGCTCGCGCTCTGCGACCGCGTGATCGTGCTGGCCCGCGGGCGGATCGCGGATCAGTTTTCCAGGGCAGAGGCCAACGAACAGCGACTCATGCTGGCTGCCACGGGTGCCACGGCAACATTGAACGGGCAATGAACCACAATTAATCCAACGGATGCATCATTCATGACTAATTATCCGGCCAAGACTATCGTGGCGGTTTTCGCAGGGCTTGCCCTGTCCGTCCTTCTGCCCGCCTGTGCCTGGTGCGCAGCCGCGACTGGCATCACCGAAGGCGACCTGGATAAACTGGTGGGGCAGCCTGCGGATATTGCCGCCAGCGCGTATCAGTACCGGGCTGATCGCGAGGCCGGGGAGAACCCACCCGAAAGCTGGTTTGCCCTCATGCGCCACGCCGGATTGCCGCTCAACCAACCGGTGGACGTGAACGCGCCGGCGATCAAGCCGGTATTGTGCGGATTGCTCTGGGAGGAAGTCCGTCCCGTGGAAAAACTGGAATTGACGTGGGCCGCGGGAGCCAAACCCCAGCCGGCGCCCGATGAATTGACCATCACGACCCTGGATAGCCAGGGCAGCGCCAATTCGTGGTGGAACAACTTGAAGGCGGTGCAGAAGCCCGGCAAGCCGGCCCTGGCCAACGATGGGAAAACCTATGTCTATGATCTTAATGCGAACCTGTGCGGTATCGTCATCAGCGTGGGCGGCGCCAAACGTGCCGCAGACTGCGCTTTACCCGCCGTGCGGGTGCTGGTGGCGGATACTTGGAAGAAAATGGAGGTCGAACTCGAATGGGGGTTTGACAAAACCAACGCCGCGAGGGACTATGGCGGGCGCATCGAAACCTATGACGGCATGGTAGCCGGACTGCGCCCGCTCAAGGGCGATAGCCATACCGCGGCAACGAATGCCAATTCGTGGCGCTCTGTCGGCAAGGGCGCCGCCCGGCGCGGTATCAAGTTCAGCCTGCTGTACATGGGCACGTCGAAGTGGCGGAAGGTGCAACCCTTCACAAGTCAGCCGGACGACGTGGCGCGCACCATTGTCACCCTCTGGACCAAGTCGGGCAACTTCTCGTTCCTGGCGGCCGATCTGGAAAACGGGCCGATCCTCGCGCCAGAGTTCGGCTTCTTTGTCCGCCGCACTTCGGAGCTGGCGACCCCACCGGCCAAACCGGCAGCGGACCTGCGTGTCCCGCGGATGCCGTTGGCGACAAAAATGAGTTCCATCGCGGGCACGACGGATCTGGTGGGGTGGGGCAGCGACAGTCTGCCTTGGTTCGGCGGCAATCCGGGGAGCAAACCGGTTTCAGTGCTCGGCATTAACATCCCGGCCCGAGGTCTGGCCATGCATCCGGGGCCGGCATACGATGTGGCCGTTGGGTGGCGCAGTCCCATCAAAGGCCAGGTGAAGGTCAAGGCCGGCGTGGCCCATGCCCAAGGCGGCGGCAACGGGATCGAATGGTGGATTGCGCATGAGACCCAGACCGACCGGAAGAATCTGGCCCATGGCACGACCGACGGCAGCGGCGCTCAGACGATTCCCGCCGCGGCCGCCGCGATGAAATTGAGCGAGGTAACCGTCGCACCCGGCGACATGGTTTCACTGGTCGTCGGCCCCCACGGCGACCATCAGGGCGACACGATCAACATCGAACTGGTCATCACCGAGGTGGGCGGGCGCGGGCGCATCTGGAACCTGACGCAGGACACGGCCAACACGCTGCATGCCGGGAATCCCCACGCCGATGGCCAGGGCAATGCTGGCGTATGGCTTTTTTATTCCGAGAAATCCACGGCGCCCCCGCCCGTGATCCCCTCGCTGCCTCCCTTTGCGCTGGCCTCGCAAGCCACCAGTGCACAAGCGTTCATCAAGGAACTTCAAGCCAGAAAGCTGACGACCATCCGCCAGCAGACGCGCGGCCACGAAGAGCAGACGTGGGAGGGCGCGGTCACCGCCATGCGCGGCGGCACTCTGCCGCCCCATCCCAAACCGCCGGTCGGCGCGGAACCATCCATGCAGGTGGATGTCCCGTCCGCGCGCTTGACGGCCCAATGGAATCTGGGGGCGTGGCATCTTGTGCGGCACTGCGAGAAAAACCCGAAGAACGGCCGGCTGTGGTTCAACGATTATCCCTATGGCATTCTGGGTGCCGAGACCTACATGATCCTCGCGGCGCTGGATCTGATGGGGTCGCACAAGGCGGCCGAAGACGGATTCGACCAATGGGTGTCTCTGCCGCTGGATTCCAACTCAGCGGGCCATCACGGGGAGGCGCTGCCTGGCCGTCCCACCGGCCTCTTCTCGGAGGGCCGTGGATGCCTGACGCACGCGGTGGGTCCACCGGGTCTTGGCGGCCAGATGGATGGCGTCCATGCTTTCGGTCCAGGCTCCATCGGCTGGGCCCTGACCGAGCACTACTGGATGACGGGCGACGAAAAATGGCTGGCAGCCGCTACGCCGCGGATCAAAGCCAACGCCGCATGGATGCTGCGGCAACGCCGCCTGCTGGCGCGTCTGGTTCCAGGCGGCGACCGTCTCTGGTGCAAGGGACTGCAGCCGGCGCTCCAGGTGACGCCGGACAGCGGCGGATTATGGATGCAGTTCTATGAGTGCGAAGCCTACTACTGGGCGTCGGTCGCGCGCCTCGCGGCCACGCTGGCGGTGATCGATCCGAAAGGGGGCGCGGAATTGGCGACCGAGGTGGAAGCCTATCGCAAAGACCTGCGGGCGGCGGTGGAGCGATCCATCGCGCTTTCGCCGGTGGTTCAGGTTCGTGACGGAACCTTTCATTCGATTATTCCATTCGCGTGCTACGTGCGCGGGTTGGCCACGGGAGCCTGGGGTTGGCAGCGGGATGGCTCCGGCGCGCATGTCGGCCCCCTCTATTGGGAAACGGTTCAGTCGGCGGCGGCGCTGATGAGCCCGGCGGGCCTCCTGCCCTTGAACGATGTGCGGGTGCAAGGGTACCTCGATGTGCTGGAGGACCGCTTGCTCCTTGAGAATCAGAATGTCGGTCAACGGGATTGGTTCTTTGCCGGCTGGCAGTATCAGGGCGGACTGGAGCGCACCGCGAACATGCACTTGGCCGGTGATGACGTCCCGGTCTTCCTCCGGTCGTTTTTGAACTGCTACGCCATCGACATCCTGCCGAACGATGGGTACCTCTTCAATGAGCATGCCACCCGCGGCCCGGCGGACAAAATTTTCGAGGAGGCCGCCTTCCTCGAACGCTTCCGCAATCTGCTGGTCATGGAAGATGGCCCGAACCTGTGGCTGGCGCGCGCCACACCGCGCGGGTGGTTGGCACAGGGCAAAAAGATATCTGTGAAGAACGCGCCGACGCACTTTGGTTTGGTAGACTACGAGATCGTCTCCGACATGGACAACGGCAAGATAACCGCCACCGTGAAGATGCCCTCGCGCAACGCGCCCAAGGAAGTCTGGTTGCGCCTGCGCCATCCCACGTCTGCGCCGATCAGAGGAGTAATTGTCAACGGGAAAAAATGGAAAGATTTTGACGCGGCCAGGGAAGTCGTGTCGTTGCACAATCTGAAAGATACCGTGAGCGTAGAGGTCAAGTATTAATATGAAGGCATTGACAAGGAGAACATCTATGGCACACGTTGTGGCAATGGGCATGGGCATGCTGGCGACGCTTGACGCCGCCGGGGGTGCGGCTCCAGGTTCCGGAACCAAGCCCGCCTTGCAAGCGCCGGCGCGCGGTATCATCTTTGACGTGGCGGTCGAGAAGCAGGGCATCGTTGCCACGCGCATCGCGAATGCAAGCAGTGGCTACAACTGGGTTGCGCCGAACTCCGGCATTGGTCCGAGTTATGTTATTGGAAACACCCAGGCGCTCTTCGCCGTGGCCAGCCCCGGCGATGTGAAGTTGGTGGCATCTGAAATTCGTCCGGGCAAGCAAGGTGCGGATGCCGTGACCGCCCGGTGGGTGCGCAAGGATGGTTTGGAATTGAGCTGGATGATCACCCGCGCAACGGGCAATGAGGTGCTTGAATTTCAGGCGCAACTCAAGAATACCGGCGCGGCCCCCATTCCGGATATCCGTTCATTCGGGCAGCTTGACATGCAATTGACTGCCCGGCCGCAGGATCTTGTTGTCCACTATCTCGACCGCCAGGATTACAGAAAGCACACCATCCCGGTACCGGCCACAATCACGGGCGGCGCGTGGAACGCCCCGGCCTCCGCCGGTTGGATCGCCATCGAGAACACCAAAGCCAAAGAAGTCCTTTTCATCGGCGTCGAATGGGAAAGCTACTGGACAGTGCGGGTGGCGCCCCACGCCGGCAAGGGGCAGACCTTGGTGCAATGCTGGCTGAACACGCAGGCCTGTGACTTGGCGCCCCAAGCATCGCTGGCCGCGCCGCGCGTCTTTCTGGGGTTGAGCCATGGGGACATCGATGATTCATTGAGAGGCCTTCACGACTATTTGCGGCGGATCATGCCCCCGCTGCCGCAAGACTTCCCCTGGGTCGCCTATGACATCTGGGCGACGGATGCCACGGGCGTGGAAGCGGCGATCCTGGCGGAAATCCCCTTTGCCGCGAAAATCGGGGTGGACTTGTTCTATGTTGACGCGAGCTGGTACGCCGGCTCCTGCACGAACGGGTCGGGTGACTGGTTCACCGGTGTCGGCAATTACGGGCAGGAGGATCACGCGAAATTTCCCGGCGGCTTGGCAGCGATATCGCGGAAGGTCCACGCCGCCGGCATGAAATTCGGCCTGTGGTTCGCGCCGCAGGTGGTTGATGCCGCCCTCGTCGGCACGGTGATCGCGGCGGACTTCGTGGCCAGACGCGACAACCAGGACATCTCTTTGCAAAATGCCGATTGGTCGCCGATCACCCAAATTTGCACGGGCAATCCCAAGGTGGTGGAGCGTCTCAAGAAGGTCATGGGCGATGCCGTCGAGGCCTATGGTTTGGATTGGATCAAATGGGATAACTCCGGCCTGCCTGGCCCCGTCTGCAACCGTACGGACCATGGCCACGGCAGTACCGATGGGGCGTTGGCTGCATTGCAAGGCCAGTACGAAATCTGGCGATACCTGCGCGAACGATATCCAAAATTGATGCTTGAGGAGTGTGGCTATCCCAGCCGGCTGGATTACGGGTTGGCGCGCACGGCGACATCCCACTGGCTGTCGGATTCCACCGCCAGCGCGCTGGGCGTCCGCCAGGGGCAGATTCACGCCAGCTACGTCTATCCGGCCGCCCACAATACCGCCTGGATCCTCAACGGCGAAGGGGCCAAGGACGCCGCCATCCTCGACACGGTTGTCCGCAGCCGCATGATGGGCCTGTGCGGCGTTGGAACGCTGCAAGGCAAACTCAGCGAGCGCGTTTCGCTGTTTCCAGCGGAGGTCATCGAGGCCCTCGCGAGAAACTTCAAGGTCTACAAGCAGTACCGGCGCCTCTTGCGCGAAGACGTGTATCACCTCTTGCCGCCTTCCACGACGGCCGATGCATGGGATGCCATTGAGTTCTGCACACGCGACGGGCGTGAAGCGGTAGTCCTTGTGTTCCGCAGCAAGTGCAGCGAGTCGGTGAAGGTGCTGGCCCTCCGGGGGCTGGGACAGGATGTCGTGTACGAGGTGACATGGGTCAACTCCGGCACGACCCGCATCATGCAAGGCAAGGAACTCGGGGCAGGCGTAACGATCGTGCTGCCCGCTCAGGACATGTCGGAGATCTTGCTGCTGAAAGTCCGCAGCGGCCCGCGACCGGAGCCCCGGTTATGAAATCCCGCGAACGAGTGCTGACGGCGTTGGCTCACACAGAGCCGGACCGTGTCCCGATCGACCTCGGCGGCACGGTGGTCTCGACCATCGCCATCCCGACGTATGCCGCCCTGCGCCGGCATCTGGTCCTTTCTGAGAAGCCCATCCAGACGCTGGAATTTGTCCAGCAGGTGGCCGTGGTGGATGAGGATGTGATGGAGCGGTTTGGCGTGGACGTGATCCCCGTCTTTGCCAATCCGCTGGACACACCGGCCCCGGTGCTCACCACGAGTCCCGACGGCACTGTGTCGTTCAAGGATGACTTTGGCGCCACGCTCAAGAAACCGGTGGGCTGCCACTACTTTGACTGGCGGGAATTCCCGCTGTCTGAGCCATCGCTGGCTGCGCTGAAGGCCATGGCGTGGCCGGATCCGGCGAATCGCGGCCGTTATGCCGGTCTGCGTGATCGCGTACGAGCGTTACGTAGCGGCACGGACAAGGCCTTGTTCGGTATGGCGCCCTGCGGCCACGACCTCCTGAACCAGCTTTTCCGTGTGCGCGGCATGGAAGAGGGCATGATGGATCTGCTGGCGAATGAGGAATTCGCCGTGGCGTTCCTCGACCGGCTGACGGACACCATCTGCACGGCCCAGTCGTTTTATCTTAAAGAAGTCGGCGATCTCATAGACATTCATTTCACGGCCGATGACCTCGCCGGCCAGTCCGGCCCGCTGATCTCGCCGGCGCTGTACCGGCGCCTGGTCAAACCCCGGTGGGCGCGCATCATCCAGACCATCAAAGCCCACACCCAGGCCAAAATTTTCTACCACAGTTGCGGCGCGCTGGATGCGTTCATCCTGGACCTGATCGAGATCGGCGTGGATGTTTTGAATCCCGTCCAAGTGTCGGCCGCCGGCATGGACTCGGCGCGGCTGAAGCAAAAATACGGAAAGAACCTGTCGTTCTGGGGCGGCGGCTGCGACACGCAGCAGGTACTCAGCCGCGGCACGCCGGACGAGGTACGGCAAGAAGTGCGCCGGCGCATCCGGGATTTCGCGCCCGGCGGCGGCTTTGTGTTCAACCCGGTTCACAATATCCAGCCGCTGGTGCCGCCCGCCAACGTGGCGACGCTGTTCGAAGCGGCGCTGGAGTTCGGGCGGTATCCCATCACCTGACTGGAGGCACACATGCAAGCGGATTTGTTCGATCTTTCGGGGAAAATTGCCGTGGTGACCGGCGCCGCACGCGGGCTGGGCCAAGCGGCGGCCGGCGGCCTGGCCGGCTATGGCGCCGATGTGGCCGCCATTGACCTCCAGGCCGACTCATGCGACGGGACGTGTCGCACGATCGAGGCCGCCGGCAGGACGTGCCGCGCCTACGGCTGCGACGTGGCCGACGAACACGCCGTTGCACGCACGGTCGCACGGATCGCCGCGGATTTCGGCCGCATCGACATCCTGGTCAACATCGCCGGCATCACGGCCCGCGTCCCGACGACTGAGATCACGCCGGAGCAGGTCCGGCGCTTGACCGAAGTGAACTACTACGGCACCTTCTGGATGTGCAAGGAAGTCGGCAAGATCATGCTCGCCCAGGGTGACGGCGCCATTGTGAACATGTCCGCGCTCGGCGGCGGGCTGCTGGGCACCGGCCGTGGGAACGCGGCCTACAGTTCGACCAAGGGCGCCATCGCCGCGCTGACCAAGGAGCTGGCGTGCGAGTGGGGCGCGCGCGGCATCCGGGTGAACGCCGTGGCGCCCTGCTGGTTCCAGACCGACATGAACGCCACCAGTATTTTTGCGAACAAGAGTTTCATGGAACAGGTCATGACCAAACTGCCCATGCGGCGCATCGGCCAGCCATGCGAGCTGGTCGGGCCGATCGTCTTCCTGGCCAGCGCGGCGGCGTCCATGATCACGGGCCTCGTGCTGCCGGTGGACGGCGGCGCCGCCGCCACCTGTCCGATCGAATGGAAGGAAGCATGAGCCGCGCAGCGCCTGAAAAACTGATCACCCGCCACGAGGCGTTCCTGAACCTGGAACCGGTTGGACGGCCCCTGCTGGGATTCTGGCGGGGCGGCTACTACCCGGCAGAGCAGTTCCCGGCCGGCACGGCGCGCTGGCGCGACGGACAGCCATTACAGCCGGACGACGTCTCGTTCACGCCATTTGCCGCCGACTACGAGAAACTGTACCAGCTCCACCAGCAGGCCGACGATGACTTCTTTTACGTCGGTTCCGCGTACTGGGGCATTCCGTGGATGGAAGCCATCCTGGGCTGCCCGGTGATCGCGGCAGGCTCCAATTGCTGCGCGGAAACCTGTCTCACCGGGCCGGCTGAGGTGCCGTGCGTGGCGGTGGAAAACAACCCCTGGTTTCAGGCGCTTGTGCGTTTCACCAGAGAACTGGCCGTCTTTTCCGCCGACCGTTTCCCGGTGTGCCCGCCGCTCCTGCGCGGCTCCGGCGACTGCGCCAGCGCCATGCTGGGTGGCGTGCCATTTGTCATGGGCTTTCATGACGAGCCGGAACGCATGGCGGATCTCCTGAACCATTGTGCGCGGACGCGGCTGGCCGTGATCCGGGCGCTCCATGCGATGATTCCACCGTGGCATGGAACCCACGCGGCGGGCGGATACCCGAGCAAAATGTGGTGCCGCCGCACAGTGGCCTACAACCAGGAGGACTGCGCGGCGCTCCTGAGCCCGGAGCTGTTTACGCAGTTCATGTTGCCGGTCGCACGCGACATGTGCCGGGCGGCGGAGGTGAACTTCGTACACCTTCATTCCAGTTGCCTTTATCCGGTTGACATCCTGCTGGCGAACCGCTACTATGATGTCCTGGAGATCAACATTGATCATCCGGGCGGGTCATCCCCCGACCTGCCGGAGTTGCTGCCGACGCTGAAGAAGATCCAGGCCGGACGGCGGCCCCTCCTGCTGTGGGGCGAATTGACGCCGCAGGCGTGGGGTTGCCTACGGAAGGAACTATCGCCGGTCGGCCTGAGCCTGCAGCCGATCGTGCGGCAGGCGGAAGACATGCCGGCACTATTGGAGATGCTGCAGTGACAACGCGACTCGCCAATGAAATCGCCGCATGCCGGGTGCCGGCCCGCGCCGTGCGGCTGTGGTGGCTGGGCCAGGCCGGATTTGCCTTCAAGACCCACGCCGGCCGGATTGTCTATGTCGATCCCTATTTATCTGACGCCGTGGAGCGCCTCCATGGATTCAAGCGTCTGTCCCTCTCGCCGATCGCCGCCGAGGACGTCACGGCAGACCTGGTTGTGCTGTCCCACGAGCACACCGACCATCTCGATCCGGATGCGCTGCCGGTGATCGTGGCGAACAACCCGGCCTGCCGCTTTGCGGGTCCGTCCGGCTGCGCGGCCGGCCTGCAGAAGGCGGGGGTCCCTGCGCGCCGCCGGTTCCTGCTCCGGCCTGCCCGCGTGCACGACCTCGACGCGGTGGTAGTCCACACGGTGCCGGCCGACCATGGCGACTTCGCGCCCTCCGCCCTCGCGCTGGTGCTGGATTTCGACGGCGTTCGGATCCTCTACACGGGCGACACCTCATGGCGTTCCGGCATTTTCAAGCCGCTGTTCGACCTCAGACCCGATGTCGTCATTCCCTGCATCAACGGCGGCTTCGGCAACATGAATCACCTTGACGCCGCCCGCCTCGTGCAGCAGGCCGCGCCGCGCATCGCAATCCCATGCCACTTCTGGACGTTCGCCGAGCAGGGTGCCGGCGACCCGGCCGGCTTCCTCCACGCCTGCCGGCAGTTCGCGCCGGCGGTCACCGCGATGCTGCTCAGGCCGGGTGAAGGGTTGACGGTGCCACGGAGAACGTCATGACCAACCTGTTCGATCTTTCCGGGAAAGTTGCGCTGGTGGCCGGCGGCCGGCGCGGGCTGTGTCTGGCAATGGCTGAGAGCCTGGCGCAGGCCGGGGCCCGCATTGCGGTCGCCGACATTGCCGAGGACTACAGCGAACTGGCGCGGCGCATGGCGACGATCAGCGCCGAGATGGAGTACTTCCGGGTCGATCTGTCCGACCGTGCGCAACGCGGCGAACTGGTGAACCGGGTGGTCCAGCGCTTTGGCCGACTCGACATTCTGGTCAACGGCGCCGGCATCCAGCATCGTCAGCCGGCGATGGAGTTCGACCTGGACAAGTGGGACGCGATCATCAGTCTGATGCTGACGGCCGTTTTCGAGTTGGCGCAACAGGCGGCCCGCGTCATGGAAAAGCAGGGCGGCGGCAAGATCATCAATATCGGGTCGTTGGCGAGTTTTCAGGGCGCATGGACGGTTCCGGCCTACACGGCCGCCAAGCACGGCGTCGTCGGCCTGACTAAAGCACTGGCCAACGAGTGGGCGGCGAAGAACATCCACGTGAACGCCATTGCGCCCGGCTACTTCGACACGGAAATGTGCGCCACCATCATCAACGATCCAGTCCGCGAACCAAAGATCCGGGAGCGCATTCCGGCCGGCCGCTGGGGCAAGCCCGAAGACCTGGTCGGCCCGCTGCTCTTCCTCGCCAGCGACGCGAGCAACTATGTGGACGGCCACGTGCTGGTGGTCGATGGCGGCTGGCTGGGCCGCTGAGCAGGAACCTGAAAAAAACTTCGCCGGGCGACTTGAATAATGGACGCGCAACAATGCCGGGCTGTACCCATGATCCCGCGTGAACGCTGGCTCGCGACGGCGGAATTCCGCGCGGTTGACCGGGCCTTTCTGCTTCCGCCGTGGACCTGGAATGAAACGCGGCAGCGTTGGGCCGCGGAGGGCCTTCCGACAACAACGGACCTGCCCCGCCATTTCCGGACAGATAACGAAGACGAAATGCCCGTCGCCATGCAGGGGAAGTATGGGCCGCATCTTCTTCCGGCGCTGGAGCGGACGGTGCTTTCGCAGGACAACGACCACTGGGTCATCCGCGACGAGGAGGGCAACACCGTCAAGCTGTTCAAGAACGACCCGCTGCAATCCATGCCGCAATGGATCGCGTACCCGATGAAGAATCGCGCGGACTGGGAATCACTCGTCAAGCCACGGCTCGATCCGCATGCGCCGGGCCGCGCCCCGCACGGCGCGGAACTTGCGGCATACGCGGCGAAAGTCCAGCGGCATGTCCCCTTGGGCGTCTGGTGCGGCTCGATGTACGGCTGGCCCCGGAGTTTGATGGGCGTCGAGCGGATCAGTTACATGTTCTATGACGATCCGGGACTGATTCATGAAATGTGCGAGCACATAACCGAATTTGTGATCAAGACGCTGGAGCCCGTGCTGCGCGCAGTCACGTGCGACTTCGCCTATTTCTGGGAGGATATGGCGGGCAAGGCCGGTCCCCTCTGTTCGCCGGACACCTATCGTGAATTCATGCTGCCGAGGTTCAAGCGGATTGTTGATTTCATGCATGGCCACGGCGTGCGGCATATTATTGTGGATAGCGACGGGAACAACGAGCCGCTGATCCCGCTCTGGCTCGAAATCGGCGTGAACGGGCTCAGGCCATTTGAGATCGCGGCCGGGTGCGATCCGCTGGCGACCCGCAAGAAATACGGGCGCGACCTGATTATCCAGGGCGGCATAGATAAACGGGTCCTTGCGGCCGGGCGTGATGCCATTGACCGGGAGGTTTTCTCGAAAGTGCCGTGGCTGTGCATGCAGGGCGGATATTTTCCGCAGGTGGATCACCTCGTGCCGCCGGATGTCTCGCTGGAGAACTACACCTATTACTCGGATTTGCTGCGGCAGGTAGTTGAAGATCCGGAGACTTTTTATTATCAGGCACGCCAGCGCGGCTGGGCCCAATAAGCCAACCCCACACGACAGGAGCCGGGATATGCATCGCATGAAAAACAAGACGGTGGTCATCACTGCGGGCTATGGCGATATCGGCCGGGCCACGTGTCGGCGCTGCTGCGAGGAAGGCGCCACCGTGATCATGACCGGGCGCAAACCGGTGCAGGAAGGCGCGGCTATCGCACGCGCCACCGAGCGGGAGGCGCGCCGTGCGCTGGCGGCGAAACTGCCAAAGGCGGGGGCGGCCGCCGTGGGCACGATCAAGTACATGCCGTGCGACGCGGGCGCGCGCGCCTCCATCGACGCCATGCTGGCCGCCGTGGTGAAACGCCACGGGCGGATCGATGTCGTGATCGGCAACGCGGCCATGGTGGAGAATGGGCTGTTCCTGGAAATCCGGCAGGACCAGTGGCAGGCGCATCTCGACCTGAACCTGACCGGCAACTTCCATCTGGGGCAGGCCGCGGCGCGCATCATGGTCAAACAAAAGTCGCTGAAGAAGCCGGGGTGCCGGCGCGGTGTGCGCGGCAAGATTCTGTTCAACAGCTCATGGGTGCAGGACATGCCGTGGCCGGAGGGCTGCTGCTACGGCGTGTCCAAGGCTGGGCTTCAGCTCATGGCCAAGGCCATGGCGCACGAGCTGGCGGTTCATGGGATCCGCGTGAACCTGGTGTCGCCCGGCATCATCTTGGCTGGGCTCTCGAGGATCTGTTATGAGACCGACCCAAATTTCGGACCACGGGCCACGGCGGCGATCCCGCTCCGCGAGTTCGGGACGCCAGACCAGTGCGCCGACGCCTTTGTCTTCCTGGCCAGCGACGAGGCGGACTACATCACCGGCACGTCGCTGCTGGTGGACGGCGGCGCAAGCCTGCCCAGACGGGATTGACGGCAATGAAATTCAGCTATGTACTGCCGGATCCGGCGGGGTATCGGGATTGGACCGAATTTGAGGGCGACCTCGCGTGCGCCAGGCAGGCCGGCTACGAGGCGGTGGAACTGCAGATCGCCGATCCACTTGCGTTCGACGAGCAGCGCGTCAGGCAGGCCCTGTTGGCGGCGGGCCTGCCTATGTGCGCGTTCCAGACCGGCGCAACCTACGCGACCCGCGGCAACTGCCTGTGTACCGCCGACGAAGCCGTCCGCGAGCGGACGGAGAAGCTCTTGTTGTCATTTGTGGATCTGGCGGCGCAATGGAATGCCGTGATCGTGCTGGGATCCCTGCAGGGGCGCTTCAAGGACGAACCCGATCGGTCTGCCGGCGAGGCCCGGATCCGCAGCGCCCTGCGCCGGGTCGGCGAGTATGCCCTGCTGCGGCAGGCAATCCTGGCGTTTGAACCGGTCAACCACGGCGAGATCAGCTTCCACACGACGATTGCGGCGGCAGCAGCCCTGGTCCGCGGCATTGACCGGCCGAGCGTGCGGCTCATGGTGGACACCTTTCACATGAACATTGAAGAACAGGACATGCTGGCGCCGCTGGCGGGCATCAAGGATATCCTGGCGCATGTGCATCTCTCGGAAACCAACCGCGACGTCCTTGGTGACGGCCACTGGGACACGCCGGGCTTTCTCGCCGAACTGCGCCGCATCGGCTATCGCGGGTTCTGCTCCATCGGGGTCTACAACACCCGCCGGTCGAGAAGAGACTGCATGACGCATTGCATGAAGCTGATTCATGGCTTGGCGAAATAACATGCCTATTCAATGCAAGGAAACAATGACCCGGCGTGAACGACTTATGGCCACATTACAGCACGAACCGGTTGACCGGCCGGCGGTCTCGTTTTATGAACTCAATGGCTTGGACGAGCATCCCAACGACCCCGACCCTTTCAATATCTATTCCCATCCCTCATGGCGCCCGCTAATCGACCTTGCCCGGGAGAAGACCGATCGCATTGTCATGCGCAACGTCGCGTACACCGCTGTCCAACCCGACCCCCTTGCGTCCATCTCGGAAACCCAAACCTGGCTGCGCGACGGAAGCCGCTTCAGCGTACGCCGCGTCCGCATCGGGGCTCACACCTTGACCTCGCGCACCCGTCAGGATCCCGACGTGAACACCGTCTGGACCGAGGAGCACCTGCTCAAGAACGTGGATGATCTGCGCGCATTTCTGGAGATCCCCGGCACGGCTGCGGCCGGCACCGTCGACACCCGATCGGTGATACATGCGGAGGCCGCCTTGGGTGACACGGGCATCGTGATGATCGACACGCCCGATCCGCTCTGCCTGGCAGCGTCGTTGTTTGACATGGCCGAATACACCGTGATCGCGCTGACCGAGCCGGCGCTGTTTCACAAGCTCCTTGAACGCTTCGCGGCCCCTTTGTTGTCAAAGACAGAAGCGGTGGCCACGGCGCTGCCCGGACGCCTGTGGCGGATCTATGGCCCGGAGTACGCCGCACCGCCGTATCTGCCCCCGCGCCTGTTCCGCGAGTACGTCTGCCGTTATGTCACGCCCATGATTGACGTGATTCATAGGCACGGCGGCTATGCCCGCATTCATTCACACGGCAAGCTCAATGCAATTCTGGATGATATTGTTGCCATGCGGGCGGATGCCCTTGATCCCCTTGAGCCGCCGCCACAGGGCGACGTTGAGCTGGGCTATGTGCGCGCCAACTACGGGGAGAACCTGGTGCTCTGTGGTAATCTCGAAGTGAGCGACATCGAAACCCTGCCGACAGAGCAGTTCTCGGAAAGAATCACACGCGCCCTCGCTGAAGGGACATCCGCACCCGGTCGGGGCTTTGTTTTGATGCCGTCCGCTTGTCCGTACGGGAGACACCTGTCGCCGTTGGCGCTGCGCAACTACGAGCATATCATACAACTCGTCGAGAAGGGGCGGGTCTGAGCATCGCACAAGACATAGACAGCGTACGCGCCGACGCGCGTCGCCGATGTGTGACGTTGAGTCACCTGCGTTCCTCCACCACAAAACTTCTTCGCGTGCGGGGGCACCATGGCATCCGATAAAAGTTTCGTTGAATTTATCGTGGACCAAATGGAAAACGCCGGATGTATTTCTCACAAAAAAATGTTCGGTGAGTATGCACTATATTGTGACGGGAAAGTCGTGGCGCTCGTTTGTGACAATCAGCTTTTTGTAAAACCAAGCAAAGGTGGCAGGGCGTATATAGGCACTGTTGTTGAAGCTGCACCGTATCCCGGCGCCACGTTGTATTTTTTGATAGCAGATGCATTTGAAGATCGGGCATGGATCAGCGGGTTAATCAAGATAACCGCACAAGAACTTCCGCTTCCCAAACAGAAACGGGGCGCGTTGACAGCGCGCGGATGATATGGTATAGTACCGCCATCTCAGACACATGCATATGAATCGCCTGCAACGTCCCCTCGTCACTGTTCTGCTCACCTCAGCGCTCACCGCACCGCTGCTGCCCAGCGTCACTAATAATACCAGTGGCGGCTCGCACTTCATCATTACCAACGCACTTTGCGCCACCCTTCCCGACGACACGTTGCTGATCGCCACCGGCACGTACAACAAGTCGCCCAACATCAGCCAGAACATTACAAGGAGCATGGCAGCAATGGAACTCACCCCTTTTGATTCTCAGACATTTTCCTACCGCGTTAGTACAAATAGCGGCTTGAAAACTGATTTTTACGGCCTGAAAGCCGACGGTATCAATTGGGTAGCCAAGGGCCTGTCTCCGGAGTTCGCTGTCGGCTGCAACGGCGAATTGCTTTTCAGTTCCGATCCGGGCTTTCGTGTCCGTCATCGCGAGACGACGGAACTGCGAGATGGTGGTATCCAGATCACGATCATCACAGAACGCGATCAGCCGAAGCTGCTGGTCGAATCCTGTTACCGGTTTTATCGAGACACGGGTGTGCTCGAGCAATGGTCCACCATTCGCAACACGGGTGACGCACCTCTGGAAATCGGGCGCTTTGATACGTTCTGCAAGAGGATCCCTGCCGGGCACTACACCCTCCATTCCTTCACCAGCGGATGGGGAGCTGAGTTCTCGCCGGTGGCAGAGCCCCTGCGCGGCACAAAGATTCTGGAAGGCATCCAAGGCCGTTCCAGCGGCAACACCCATCCGTGGATGATGCTCCAGCGTGACCAGGGCGGTCAACTGTGCAGCAGTATTGCATGGTCCGGCAACTGGATCTACCGCTTCGAACCGCAGGCGGACGGAACCTATCTGATCACCGGGGGGATCAACCCGTGGTCCTTCAGCAAACAACTGGCGCCGGGACAACAACTGGAAGGACTGCACGTGGTCAGCGTGTTAAGTGCGGCAGACAATCCGCAGCAAGCTTGCCTCGATCTGGCCGCATGGGGACGCGGATACTGGTATCCGCAGAATGAGCTGTCACGATCCTTGCCGGTCGAATGGAACCATTGGTGGCCTTATGAAGATGAGGGCATCAGCAGCGCGACGTTTACGTCGAATGTCGATGTGGCCGCCGAGCTGGGCGTGGAAATCTGCACGCTCGACGCCGGCTGGTTTGGTCCCGCTGACGACCACGCCAACTGGTATGACTACCGGGGTGATTGGAGTTCCGTCAACCGGAAACGTTTTCCGGGTGGCATCCGGGAGATCTCTGATTATGTTCACGCGCAGGGCATGAAATTCGGACTGTGGTGTGAAATCGAGGCAGTCGGAAAACGTGCCGCTCTTGGCCAGCAGCGCCCCGAACTCGTCGCCATGCGCGACGGGAAAAGCCTCGGTTGCATTTGCCTGGGAAACCCAGATGCCCAAGAATGGGCTTTCAACATCCTCGAATCATTGATTCAAGACTACCAATGCGATTGGATCAAACTTGATTACAACATGGATATCGGTGCGGGCTGCAACCGGACGGACCACGGACACGGATCAGGCGATGGCCTGTACGAACACTATCAGGGCTATTATCGGTTACTCGACAGATTCAGGGCAGCGCATCCGCAAGTTGTCTTGGAGAATTGTTCGAGCGGGGGATTGCGCACTGACCTTGGCATCGCACAGCACACGCATTTCTCCTTTTTGAGCGACCAGGACATGCCGGTCCATAGCCTGCAGCTGATTTGGGGCGCCACCACAATGTTGGCGCCCAGTGCCTGTCTGCACTGGTCTTGGTCTCAGACGCGCGGGGCGTTTCCTTCGCTGGACCTAACGAAGTACGACCGCGAACCTGAAAGACTGGACTACTACTTCCGCGTCGGAATGCTCCACGCGTTTGGGTTCTCTCAGCCCCTGCCGGACCTCCCGGTCTCTGTCCGCACGAGATTAGCTGACAACATTCGTTTCTATAAGGAGACGGTCAGACCCTACCTTGCGAGTGGTACGTTTTATCGCCTCACCGAACAGCCACTACGCAGCGGCGCCGGCAGCCGCTGGTGCGCCTTCCAATTCCTGATGCCCGGGCGGACGCAGGCGCTTGTATTTGTGTTTCGCCTGCCCGGAGCCGATGCGGACTATACGGTGCATTGCATGAACTTGCTCCCCGACGCATCCTACAACGTTTCCCGGGAACAGGTGGACAAGATTGTGGAACGAAGAACCGGGCGGCAATTGATGCAGGATGGTATCGCGATTCGAGGCCTCGACGAAGAGCGTTCTCTGATCTTCCACGTGAAAGTGGACAGCCAACAAGTCGCGCCAGCGGATGCGGATAAGCCGCGCCGCTGAGTCTGCGGTGGGGTGCGCGTGGTGTCCGCGCATGTTCCGCGTTGCTTCAACTATCCGCGCACGGCGGAGCGCATCCACGTGTCCGACCTGCTTACTGCCGCATCCTTAGGATTACCTTCAGCAGCATGGCAATTTTCCCCCACCTGCCCTTCTTCATGGCCATGATTGTGGCGGACAGAGCTTCGTCGTCTTCCGGCGGCGTCATCGGGCGCTTGTTCGCGGCCAACTGGATCGCATGCGCCGGGCAGGTCGGCACGCACAGGCCGCAGCCGATGCAACGGCTGAGATTGACCCGCGCCGTGCGCGCCGTGCGCGGCGCACCGGTTAGGGTAACCGCCTGTACTTGGCAGCGGGCCACGCAGATGCCGCAGCCCGAGCACGCAGCGCGGGCGACAACAGCGTGAAAGTTGGTGGTCCAGAAATCAACCGGATGCGGCAGCATCTTGTGGAAAGCAAGCATGCCGCAGCAACAGCCGCAGCACGCGCACACAAATTCCGGTCGTTGCGCATTCGCGGGTTGCAGCACCAACCCGTCCGCCTCATTTTGCCGGAGCGTGGCCAAGGCTTCCTCCCGGCTCACTTCGCGACCGTGGTTGCGGCGCAGGACCATGGCGGCCATGGCGCCCCAGGCGATGCAGGTTTCCTCCCGGGCTGTTTTGGTGCATCGTTTTTTGCGGATGGCACTGGCCGCGCGGCACATACACTTGAGCACGGCAAACGGGCTGGTGGCGTTCCCGATAATGTCCTGGATCTGGTCGTAGGTGGCAACGTGATGTTCCACCGGAATGCTGGCGTTGATCGGCACGGTCCGCATTTGGGACGGGGTGACGGCCAGGAACGACATGCCGTATTCCCTGCTCTTCATATAGGCGCCGGCCGCCGCAAGAAATTTGGGGCTTGGCTCGCCATCCTGCGCTTCATACATGCCCACGACCAGCGGCATCAGATACCAGTGATCCTGTCCGTCCTTCTGCTTCCAGGCAATGGCGCCGTTCTGGAACATGTGCTCCAGCAAGGGGTGCACCTGCGCCGCGGAGAACGCGGGCAGGGCGCGCGCAACAATCTGGTCCAACGGGAGTGGCTTGTAAGACAGATGCAGCGCGAGGGCCGCTTCCTCCGGCGTGAACAACTGTTTGAGAAAGCGAATATCGGCACCTGACTTGGTTGCCGGAAAGCCGACGGCCTGCTGGTCAAGATGCTGTTGCAGGCGCCGGTACGCGCCGTCGTCCGTGCTCACGCGCCAACCCCGTTGCCGCGCAGCAAGGTGCTGCATGCGGCAGCCACTGCGGCGGCAGTCAAGGCCGGCGGCGTGCGGCACACAGGCCGACGGCGCCGAGCAACGCAGCAAGCACGCCGGTGGGCTCGGGCACGATTACATCCGGCAACACCGTGATTTCGAGCGTGTCAACCTGGGCGGGATCAAGATTGGCCTGTACGGCGCTGCACAGCCGGTCGGCAAACGGGAAGCCGTAGACGTCCGAGTAGCGCCAGTAGGCCTCGCCATAGCCATTGTAATAGGGCATAATCGTTTGCACATCACTGAATGCCTGGGTCTGCACCGTGGCAAACCAATTGCTGCTGGCTTCGCTCTGGAAGGTGAGGCCGGTCACCTGGTCCGTGGCGGTACAGCCGATAAAGCCGCAGGCGAAGCCGGCGAAGACATCGCGCACGGCCGCGGAATAAACGTCATTGTCGGCCATCGAGCCGCTGTCCGCGCCGTTGATGGTGTAGAGCGGGTTGTTGGCATAGACCTGATAGGCAATATTGGAGTAGGCGAAGGTGACGATGTTGGTGATGCCAATGCCGCCGGACGTAAGGCTGCCGCCGGCCATGATCAGTTGATCAACGCCCAGGAGGTTGGTGAACGTGGTTGAGAACTGATAGCGCTGGGTGGTCAGCCGCGGTGGCTGCGTGCCGGCGGGGCCCGAAAACAAATCGGAAATAAGGATGGGCCGGCTCGCGGCGCGGACGACATCAATGTAGGCGCCCAGCGGTTGGTACGGCCCGATAGTGCCGGCGGCGTAGGCGGTCGGGCCGAGGACACGTAAGAAGTTGTTGCTGGCGTCGGTCAGGACGGCCGAATCGTTCGTCGCGGCGTCCCGCAACTTGGCGATCATCGTCGCGGCACCAACATCGTAGCCCAGCGACTGGCGGTTCGTCGTGCCGCCGTAGGTGCGCAGCACAAAGGGGATGCCGAACATGTTGATGCCGGTCAGGTCGGCCGCGTCATACGGCAGGCCGGTGTAGGTAATCTCAACACTGTCCCAGCGCGTGGAGTAATCCGCATCGATGGTGTTGCTGGGCGAGGGACCGGGCAATTGCCCCGCCACATTGGTGACAGGAACCGACATCGGGTTTCCCAGCGACACATAAAAGACGCCGGCAACGATATCGGTCAACATGACACCGCCAGACAACTGCGCGAAGGAGTACGCCGTCGTCAGGGCAATGGCGCCGCCGCTGTACGAGGCGCCAAAGGCATTGGTGGTGCCTTTGCGAAACATCACATAGACGTTGGTATCGGCATGATTAAGGTTCTCGTTGACGAACCTGAGCTTGAGCGCCGCACTTGTGGACACGGGTGCCGCGCACAGCGCGAGAAGAACGGCGAGCAGTAGAATGCGTGCAATCATGGGTGATCTCCCTACCTAAGGTTACATACTTCGATACCGACACCATGCCCGTGCCATTGCGGCACACACGGGAACATGGCAAGCCAGCTATAAGCTAGTATAGCAACTATGTCCCACTTTTGCAATGGAATGTAAGGGGGGCGCGTGCTTCTGCTCCATCACGGATTTACCGCCCACGCGCGACTCGCGCTTGCGTCCGCGCGACATTTGTGCTACACTATTCTCGTATAAGTATGCAGCGTTGTTTTGTTGTTCACTCGCAGCGGGAAGCATGTATGAATTGTTTCAATGGAGCGTGCCGTGTGGGCATCAGTGTCGCGTTGGCAGGCGTCGTCTGGCTGTATGCGCAAGAGCAGCCCGCCAGCGTCAACGCGTTGTTTGTGGACCGGCAGGATATCACCACGCGCGTCACCTGTGTGAGCTATCGCCCCGATTATCTCAATGAAATGACGGTGCATCCCAACATGCTGTACGGCTTTCGCGGCAATGCTGAAATCTCGATTCCGTGGGGGAATATTCGCCGGATTGATTTTTACGACGGCAATCGTCAGTTCAACACGGCCGTGCTGCTGCGCGACAACCGGCGCGTCCTGATGCGCACCGAGGGCTCCGGCACGGTCTACAAGGGCACCAACGATTTTGGCGGGCTGTTCAACCTGCGCGCCGATTATGTGCGCGCAATTATTTTTGAGTGATTTCTTTCGTGGCGAAAGAATTTGTCATTACAGATTCTTGCGCCAACGCCACTGATCCTCAATGAATGTTGAATGGTTGGCCTTAGGCCTGTTGCAGTATTTGATTCTGGTCTTCGCCGTGACGGTGCATGAATGGGCGCACGCGTGGAGCGCCAATCGCTGCGGCGACCCAACTGCACGGCACCTTGGCCGCATGACCTTGAACCCGATTGCGCACATGGACTTGATCGGCACGGTGCTGCTGCCGCTTTTCTCGATTTTCATGCCGGGCAGCGTTGCCCTGCTGGGCTGGGGCAAGCCGGTGCCGGTCATGCCCGGCAACTTCCGCCATCCCACGCGCGATGACGTGCTGGTCAGCCTGGCCGGCCCGCTCTCGAACGTGGTGACGACCGTGGCGGCGCTGGCCTTGATCCGCGTGCTGCTGCTGGTGCCGGGCGAGCTGGCCAACAACAGCATTGTCTATTTTCTCTATCCGTTGGCGGGCTTGTCGTTTTTTTTGGCGTTTTTCAATCTGTTGCCGATGCCGCCGCTGGACGGTTCGCATTTGCTGCGCGCCGCCTTGAGTTATGAAGCGCGCCAAGTGTTCGACCGCATCGCCGGCTTTGGCTTTGTCATTTTGATCGTGCTGATCAACACCCCCGTCTGGGGCATGTTCAGCCGCGTGATTGGTTATGCCTATGGCCTGCTGCAACTGCTCTTCGGCTTCGGATGACGCGCCCATGAGCGAGAACCGGAACGTGCCTGTGATGAACTATGTGCTGACGACCCTGCCGGCGGGCCTGCGCGTCGCGACGATGGAGATGCCGCAGATGACCTCGGTCGCGCTGGGCATGTGGGCCGGCGTCGGCGGGCGGCATGAGCATGCCAGTCACAACGGTATTGCGCATTTCATCGAGCACATGAATTTCAAGGGGACGCGGCGGCGGACGGCGCGCGCCCTGGCACGCGAGATCGAATGTGTCGGCGGCGCGAGCAACGGTTTCACCTCCGAAGAAACCACGTGTTTTTATATCAAAGTCCCCAGCGCGCACATGGCCTGCGCGCTGGATGTGCTGAACGACAGCTATCATCACTCGATTTTCCCGGCCCACGAATTGCAGCGCGAACGGGCGGTGATCCATGAAGAAGCACGCATGTATCAAGACATGCCGCAGCAATTGGTGTACGACGACTTTAACGTGCTGATCTGGGGCGATCATCCGCTCGGGCGCCCACTGGTCGGCACGGCGACGACGATTGCCACGTTCTCGCGCGAGCAATTGCTGGCCTTTCGCAACCAGCATTACACCACCTGCAACACGGTCGTCAGCGTCGCCGGCAATGTACGCCACGAGCAGGTGCTGCAGCTGCTGAACGCGCGCATCGGCGCGTGGCGCACCGACGGCACACCCGCCGCCTGCCAGCCACATCACGCGCGCCAGGCCCGGCCGCGCGTGCATCTGCGCGTCAAGCCGATCGAACAGGCCCATGTCGTGCTTGGCTTTCGCAGCGTGGGGCGGCGCTCGCCGCAACGCTATGCGCTGCGCCTGCTCTCAACGATCCTGGGCGAGACGATGAGTTCGCGCCTCAACCAGGAAATTCGCGAGAAGCGCGGCCTGGCCTACAGCATCAATGCGAGTCTGACACGTTTTCACGAGACGGGCATGCTGCAAATCAGCGTCAGTGCCGAGGTGCGCAATGTCACGCGGGTCGTGCGACTGGCGCTCGACATTTGCGCCGCCTTGGCGCGCGACGGCGTACGCCCGCGCGAATTGCAGCTCGCCCAGGAATACGTGCGCGGCACGCTGGTGCTCTCACTTGAGCGCACGACCGACTGCATGATGTGGCTGGGCGAATCACTGATCACCCGCGGTGTGATCGAGAACACCGCGGAACTGCTGGCCCATTATGACGCCGTTACCTGCGCAGATGTCCAGGCCGTCGCACGCGATTTGTTCGTTGATCACAAACTGAGCGCGGCGTTCGTCAGCCCACGCTTGGACGAAGCGCGCGTGACCGCCGCCGTGCGTGTCGAATTGTGAATTTCACTCGTTTTTGCTATACTATGGGCAACGCATGCTAGTGCGCCACGACCGGCTGAAACAGGCAGCGGCGTGGGCCCGGCTTGGCAGTGCGCTGCTGTGCCTGCTGTTGTGTGCGGCGTGCGCACCGCGGCCGCATGAGGTTGCGCGCGCGTTTTGCGCGGCCGTTGCCGCGCAGCGCTATGCCGATGCAGCGTTGTTTTGCGCGCCGCGCGTGATTGCCGCAGTGACGAATGCGCCGGCCGCCGTGGAAGCGCTGCAGCACAGCCTGCGGCAGTGCGACTGGCAGGTGCATGATTTGCGCTGGAGCAACGCCGGTTTGACGGCCTTGGTTTCGTTCACCGTGCGCCACGAAGGACCGGCGCCACGAGTCCTGCAAGGGCTGGCCCTGCTGCACTTGCGCAAGGACGGCACGCACTGGCGGATTGAGGATATTACGATGCAGTTCACACAGTACACAGAGTTTGCCCTGCTGCCGCAGCACGCGGCACAGACGAATGATGCCGGCACGCGGCTGCGCCAGCCGGTGACGTGTGCCGTGCAGGAATCGCTGGCTGCCTTTATGCAGCGTTATGACCGGTATTGCCGGTCGTTCATTGATTAGCATGTGCAGAGCTATGAAACGATTCGCTACAGCAATGATGGTGATGGGCTTGGTGTCGGGCGTCATGGCCGATGTCTGGTATCGCGACCAAGTGCGGGCCGCCAAGGCCGCCCAAAATGGGCAGACCGGCGCCACGACCGCCGTCGTTGCAGCCCGGCCAGCTGCCGTCGCAGCGCAGCCCGCCCGCGGCCGTGGTTATGAATGGCAGCCGGCTGGCAGCGAACAGGGGGTGAACAGCCCGGCGCGGCCGAACCTGCAACTGACCGCCAAAGCGGCGCCGCAGGAACACCTCGGCCCCGGCCCGACCTTGCGCACCACGACCACCTGGCGCGTGATGGGTTCCGGTCTCGTGCGCGGCTTTGCCAACACGACCATGTGGCCGGGAGAACTCGCCCGCGGCGTCTCGTACGAATATACCGCCAAGGAATGGTATGTCGCCTCGGGCTCGTCGCTTTTGGCCGGCTTCGGCGGCGGCGTCAATCGCCTGTGCGCCGGCCTCAGTGACATTGTCACCTGCGGCTATTTTGGCGACACCCAATTGGCCAAAGAGTATCCCGAGTATGTTTGGCAAGGCGACTGGGTTTATGAGCCGAAGCAGCCGCGCAAAATTCGCGACACCAGCGGCACGGCCCGCGCGCCGGCCCAGAAAGATGTGACTGAACCGCCGCAAGGCACGCCGCCGCGCCGCTAATGCACCACACGGTTGCCTTGCATCATATTGCATGTCGAATGGGCTGCGCAGCGCAGTTCGACAATAACCTACAGCTCACGACGCCCATGAAACGGATCGGATATTCACTGCTGATTGCCGCGCTGCTGAATCTGTGCGCGGCCGCGCTGCACGCGGAAGAAACGGCCGGCAAAAGCGCCTCGGCCGACACCGCCAATGCAATGCAGTTTGGTCTCGGACGCGGCGCCGCCAACCTGTTCTTGGGCTGGCTCGAAATCCCGCGCAACTTCGGGTATGAATTTACCGCCCGGCCGCTCTCGGCAATTATTATCGCGCCGCTGATGGGCGCGACGCTGACCGCCGCCCGCACCGGCTATGGCCTGGTTGACCTGCTGTCGTGCGGCTATCACGGCAATTACGACTACGGCGCGGGCATTCCCGACTATCCGTGGCTCTCGCCCTGGGTGGCCCAGGAAGCCGACTATGAATAAGCTTTACTGATGAGGTGGCTATGAAGAAATACATGGTGTTCATCGCGGTCTGGGCCGCCGGCGTGCTGGTTGCCGCGGGTGCCACAACCAATGCGGCGTCAACCGCAACGCATTATCCCGCCACGATCAATCCCGCCCACGCGCTCATGCGCGGCGGTGCCAACGCCTGCACGTTTTGGATGGAAATCCCGCGCAACATGGTCCTCGAGAACGTCGAGCATCCGGGCTTGGGCGTGGGCTCGGGCTTGCTGAAAGGCGTGTTTTACACCACCTCGCGCGCGCTGCTCAGCGTCGGCGATTTCATGTTCTTGGGCTGCACCGGCCCGAGCGCTTACAATCCCCTCACGTTTCCGGAATATGTCAGTGCGGCGCAATGGGACCCCTACACGCCGCCGTCGGCGGCGCTCAAGAAAGAGGAAGTAGCGGAAGATAAGCAGTATGAGGCCGTCGAGTCGATCGAAGAGAATAAGTCGAGTCCGCTCTGACGCGGCCTCCTTCGTTTCATCATTCACACACACAACCACAATCATGGCACCACGCACATCCCCTGTTATCTCGTTACCCAGTTATGCCGGCTTGAAACACAAGGTCGCCAACCTTGCCCTGGCGGAATTTGGCCGCAAGGAAATGACGATTGCGGAAAAGGAAATGCCCGGCTTGATGGCCGTCCGCGCGAAATACGCCCGGCAGCACCCGCTCAAAGGCATGCGCATCACCGGCTCTTTGCACATGACCATTCAAACGGCGGTGTTGATCGAGACCTTGCAGGCACTCGGCGCGCAGGTGCGCTGGGCCTCATGCAATATTTTTTCGACCCAGGATCATGCCGCCGCCGCGATTGCCAAGGGTGGCATTCCGGTCTTTGCCTGGAAAGGCGAGTCGCTTGAGGAATATTGGGAATGCACCCTGCAAGCCTTGCATTTCCCGGGCGGCAAAGGCCCGCAGCAGATCGTGGATGACGGCGGCGATGCAACCCTGCTGATCCATCGCGGTTTTGAGGCCGAGCGCAAGCCCGCCATCTTGGATGCGCCGACCAACAACAAAGAACTGCGCGTCGTCAATGCCATCCTCAAGCGCCAACTGAAGAAAGACAAAACGTACTGGCACCGCATGGTCAAGGAGATCCGCGGCGTGTCGGAAGAGACGACGACCGGCTGTCATCGCCTCTACCAAATGTTGCGCGAGGGCAAACTGCTGTTCCCCGCCATCAATGTCAATGACAGCGTCACCAAGTCGAAGTTCGACAACTTGTACGGCTGCCGCGAGTCATTGATTGACAGTCTGCGGCGCGCCACCGACGTGATGATCAGTGGCAAGACCGCGGTCGTCTGCGGCTATGGCGATGTCGGCAAAGGCTGCGCCCAGTCGCTGCGCGGCGCCGGCGCGCGCGTGCTCGTCACCGAAATTGATCCGATCTGCGCGCTGCAAGCCGCCATGGAAGGCTACGAGGTGACCACCGTCGAAGCCGCGCTCAAAGAGGCCCACATCTTCGTCACCGCCACCGGCAATGTGGATGTCATTCGGGTCGAGCACATGGCCAAGATGCGCGACCAGGCGATTGTGTGCAACATTGGCCACTTCGACAGTGAAATCCAAGTGGATGCCCTTGCGGCCGTGCCCGGCATCAAACAAGTGCCGATCAAGCCGCAAGTGGATATGTACGTCTTCCGTGACGGCCACGCGGTTTTCTTGCTGGCTGAAGGCCGCTTGGTCAATCTCGGCTGCGCGATGGGTCATCCCTCGTTCGTCATGTCGAATTCGTTCAGCAATCAAGTGCTGGCACAAATCGCCCTGGCACGTACGAAGCATCCCGTCGGCGTGACGGTTCTGCCGAAAGATCTCGACGAGGAAGTCGCCCGCTTGCATCTCAAGAAAATCGGCGTCAAGCTGACCAAGCTGACCAAGCAGCAGGCTGCCTACATCAGCGTGTCCGAGTCCGGACCGTACAAAGCCGAGCACTACCGCTACTGAATGCGGATCTGACAGCGGCCATTGACACGCTGCGCTTGGATGAACTCCTGGCGTGCCGTGCCCGAGCGTATGCGAGTCAGTCATACGTGCATGCCGGCGACACCATCTTGTCGTATGCCGACACGGATGCGTTGGTAAGCGCGACGGCGGCCGCGTTGCGCGCCCGCGGTTGCGCTGGTCGCTTCATCGGGCTGTGCGCGCCGAACTGCCTCGAATTTGTTGTCGGTTATTTTGCGATTCTGCGCGCCGGCGGCATGGTCGTGCCGATCAATCCCAAACTCGGCGCGGACGAAATCGTTTATATCGCCGGTGATGCCCACCTGCATTCCATTCTGCATCCACCGACGATTGCGTTGCTGGATGCCGCGGCAACATCACTCGTGACGGCCGCGCCGCTTGATCTGCACATCACGCCGGTCCCGGCCGCATTGCAAGGTTCAGCCCCGACTTTTCCGCACAATCTGGCCGCTATCGCCGTCTGCATTTACACCTCCGGCACGACCGGTCGCCCGAAAGGCGCGCTGCTGACGCATGCCGCGCTGTTGCACAATGCGCGCATCTGCGCACTGGGCCTGCAATCGCGAACCGGCGCCGAGTGCTTTGTCACCGTCCTGCCGCTGTTCCACGCCTTTGCTGCGTCGGCCTGCATGCTGCACGCCCTGTGGTGCGCCTCGCGCATCCTGCTGATCGAGCAGTTCCAACCGCACGATGTGCTGCGCCAGATGGCACGTGCCAACGCCACCGTTTTTCTCGGCGTGCCGGCCATGTACGCCGTCTTTGCCCAGCTCGACGCGCTGCCGGTCATCCCCTCCTGGCGCTTGTGCATTGCGGGCGGCGCGCCGTTGCCTGCACCGGTGTCCGAGGCTTTCACGGCCAAATTCAGCATGCCGATTTATGAGGGCGACGGCCCGACCGAATGCGGACCGGCCACCTCGATTAATCCGTTGGGCGGCGCCATTAAGATTGGCACAATCGGCCTGCCGTTGCCCGGCGTTGAGATGCGCATCGTGGACGACGCGTTGCAGACGTTGCCGGACAACACGGTCGGCGAGATTGCCGTCCGCAGTCCCTCGAATTTTACGGGCTATCTGAACCAACCCGCGGAAACCGCGCACACCTTAGTCAATGGTTGGGTGCGCACGGGCGATGTTGGCACGCGCGACCAGGATGGGTATTTTTCGATTATTGACCGCACGAAAGACATGCTGATCGTCGGCGGCCTGAATGTCTATTCGCGCGAAGTCGAGGAGTACGTCTGCCGTCATCCGGCGGTGCAGGAGGTCGCCGTAGTCGGCGTGCCGGACGAACTGCGCGGCGAGGTGCCGGCCGCGTTTGTCGTGCCACGCGCCGGTGCGACGCTGACGCTGGCGGAACTGAAACGCTTCTTGCGCGGCAAGCTGGCCCTCTATAAAATCCCGCGCCAATTGCACCTGTGCGAAGCGCTGCCGCGCAACACGACCGGCAAAGTGCTCAAAACCGCCCTGCGTGCGTCACTGCACTAGTCTTTTCTCTACTGCTTTCCCGCCGCGAAAGCCTTACGGGAGTACAAAGCTCCCGCGCTATGGAAAAGGGGAGCCGTCCTCCGTACGGCGATTGCTTCATCTGAATGAATTACCACCACCCGGAATGTGGCTCCCACATCCGCCGGCCCAGATCAATTGTCGAGTTGCTGCTCTGCCTTTTTCCGTTCCGGCACGCGCGCCTTGACCTCGCGGGTCACATTCGTCGCCGGCGCTACGCCGGGCGTACGGTTCAGCGCAATTTCAATGCCCGCCTGCAGGCCCTTCTCTGGCTCGCCTTTCCATACCAAGATACCGGCACGATCAATCACAAAGGCATAGCTGTCCTTGTCGACAAAATATTGATCGCGCGTCGGCGAGCTGGTTCCCACGGGAAACGTGATTTTGTGCCGGGCGACAAAGCGGTTGACCTCGCCTTTCGCGCGATCCTGGTCGGTCAATGCCACAAACACAACGCCTTTTTTGGCAAAGTACTCCTGCATCCGTTTCATTTCAAAAATGGCGCGCACGCTGCGCTCCTCCTCGGTCGAAAAGAAACAGACTACCACCACTTTGCCGCGCTGTTGCATCAACGACACCGGCCCGCTGGAGTTGATCCAGGCCGCGGCACTGATCTCCGGCACGGAATAGCCAATCTTCAACTGTTGCTCCGCAACGCACACGCCCGCGCATATCACCAACAGCATTACCAGCATCGTTTTCATAGTTGCCTTATCTACAGGTTATTCATTAGACGCGCTTAGCGCAGTGCGGATTCAATTGCCGCGTCGAGTCCTTGCATCGGGTGGCCCTTCCAGGCAATCGTCCCGTCGCGGGCAATCACGAATGCCGTCGGAATGCCCTGCACGCCGTAGGCATCGCCGCTGGTACTGCCCGTGCCAACCGGATAGTCCATTTTCATCTCGCGCACAAATGCGCCGACCTTGGCGGCCGCATCGTCTTCATCGGTCAAGCCAATGATCACGACCCCTTTGTCTTTGAAGCGTTGGTTGAGCGCGATCAAATGCGGAATCGAGGCCCGGCAGGGCGGGCACCACGTCGCCCAGTGTTCGACCACCACCACCTTGCCGCGCAAGCCGGCCAGCGTCAACGGCGCAGCCGTGTTGTACCACTTCACCGCGTTGATTTCCTGAGCCATGGCGGTTGGCGCCGGCGCCGGCGCCGGCGTGCCGGCGGCGGTGTCATCCGTAGTCTCAAGGCAGCCAACCAAGAGTGAGCTACCCAGCAGCATTAGTAGTATCCGTTTCATACCGTTCCTTGTTGTTGCGCAACGTTAGCGTGGACGTGACCCCGGCTTGGCCGATGGTGGTGCGGGCGGCGGCGGCAGCGTCGCTGAACCGGGCTTCTTGGGCGGTGCATCCTTGTGCTCATCCGCAGGGGCCAGCGCGGCTTCCAACGCTTTATCCAAGCCGTCCATGGGATGCCCGCTCCACACAATCTTGCCGTTTTTGCCGACAATGAACGCAGCAGGAATCCCTGTGACACCATAGCTCTTGCCCGTATCACTCGCCGTACCGACAATATAGTCCATCTTCATGTCTTTGACAAATTTCGCAATCTTGGCCTTGCTATAATCTTCGTTGGTCAGGCCGATAATCACGACGCCTTGATCCTTGTACTTCTTGTTGAGTTTGATCAAATGCGGGATCGAAGCCCGGCATGGCGGGCACCATGTCGCCCAAAACTCGACCACGACAACCGTGCCGGTCAGGCCTTTGAGCGTGACGCTGCCGGGCGTGTTCAGCCACTTGCGCGCGCGAATCTCCGGCGCCGTGTCGCCCTTGTCCAACGCCATACTCAGGCCGCTGCCCACCAGCAACGCCATCAGCACTAATGTTATCAGTGTTTTCATTGTTGTTCCCTTGTTGGTTATCGTCAGCGCGTGAATGTCATCTGTCAAGTGTACTAAAATGGCGCGATTCTGTAAAGCACGTTGGTTCACCCCGGATTGGACATTCCTCTGCTATAAAAATGAATTGCCGCAATTCATTTTGTACAAAATGGTTTTGCCGCAAAATCATTTTTCTCTGCAACCTGAATCTCGCCAGCGGCGGGATCGTGGGGTTCTGCAACCGCAGCACAGTCGCCGAGGCCGGCGACCCTCCCACGGAAACGCAGCGAACTTGACGGCACCACACTGAAAATCGTAGTATGGGTTGGCGATAATCTCAATATGAAAGCGGGCTGCATAATGTCTGGTGTGCGCGTACGCCGGCTGCTGGTCGGGCTGGTCGTGTGCGCAGCGCTGGTGCCGGCGTGCAGCAAACCAGCGCCGCGTGTGCCGCCGCCCAAACCCAGCCGAAAGCCAGCGCAGCAACATGTACAGGCGCGCCACACTTCGCCGCCAGCACACCGAGTGGCCGCTGAAACCAACAACGCCGATGGCGCATGGCTGGTCGGCACCTTCATGGACACCCGCCGCGTGCCGGTCACCAATGTCGCTGCATGTTGGTGCAGCAATAACACAGAGGTCACTCTGCCACTCAGCATTGAGGCCGATGGCGCCTATGTGACGGCCCCCATGCCGACCGGCATCTGCACGGTGAGTTTCGCCGCGCCGCAGTATCATCCTGTTGTCTACACGGTACCGTTGGTGACACCGGGCCCGGTGATTCGCGAAGTGCTGTTCGAGCCGATTCATGTCGTGACCTGCACCGTGCTGGACGCCATCTCGCGGCTGCCTATCCCGAATGTCGAGGTTGACGTCATTCCTGGCGACTTCATTCCTGGTGGTGTGCGCAGCGCGCGTCCACTGCTGCAGACTGACGCGCAGGGCGTGGTTCTGATCGAGTGCAAGCAGGAAACCATGGCCTTGGAGCTGCAGCATCCGCGGTACGCGCCGGTGCGCAGTCGCGTGTGGCAATCGGATTCTGACAAAGTGCTGTTGATGTCCGGTGCCGGCGCACTCGTCGTGCGGGTTTTCGAGCAGGCCGGCACGCCGGCGACCAATGTGTATGTTTGTCTTGAATGTGCAGGCACACCCTTCCCCATGCAGAAAGTGCAGCCCGATGGCAGCACATTATTTACCAATCTGCCGGCGCATTACTCGCCGTTTGCGGCGCATGTGCGTGACCGAACATGGCTCGCAACATCAACGAATATCCACGTCACGGCCGGAACGCTATCGTATGCAGACATCACGCTGCCGCCCTGCGGTTCGTTGCTCGTTCGCTGCCCCACCGGCGCTGTTGTGAACGAGCTTTCTGGAACAATTCGCAAGGAAACATTGAATGGTTGGTCTGAACGCGGCGCATTCTCATATGGCGATTTCGAGCATCGCGATGACGGCTGGTTTCTCGGACGCGTGCAGGCCCGGTCTTACCGTGTGGCCGTGCACCTGCGTGGCAGTTCTGAGTTCACTACCAACGTCACCATTCTGCCTGATCAGCTCACCACATTTGATGTCGTCGCCACAAGTAGCGCGCAGGTGAATTCTGGTGTCATTACCGGCTTCGTCCATGACATCTATGGCACCGGCCAAGTCTGTATGGCAATCGCCCTGACCGGTAGCGTGGCGACAATTGTCGGATCCGATTATTCGCCTGATGGCCATTTTGCCATTGAAAAGCTGGCCTCCAATCTAGTCTACAATGTGCGCGTCATTGCAGCCGGATTTACCAACATGGTTGTCAACAATGTTACTGCAAACGGCGCGCCTTTGGACATCGTGCTCCCTAACAGTTTCAGAGTGACTGGGGTGGTGGTGGATGATCACGGCGCCATGCTGCAAGCTGCAGTGCGCCTGACACCAGTCATGCCAGAAGATCAAACCGGCATGGATTCGCTACAATCCGCACTGCGCAATGAAATCACCACCTTGGGTGAGTTTGCCATTCAGCCGGTCGGGCCAGGCGACTATACCATTGTTGTGCGTACGCGCGGCTATGCGTCAGCCACGCGCCCGATAACAGTAACAGACCGCGATCTTGACGTTGGTGAAATTGTGCTCAACCATGGCTTGACGGTGTGGGGTCGCATCATTGACACGGCAGGCAACGCCGTCGCTAACGCCACTTTCTTAATCTATAGTATCACGTCGTCGTGCGGAAATTCAGCACTTAGTGATTTCGATGGGCGTTTTCGCATCACAGGCGTCATGCCAAACACGTTGCTCTATGTGCTTGTTAGTGCAAAACGCGACAGCAACAGTACCCAACTCGAGGGTCTTACAACCGACACAGACCTTGGCGACATTACCATTGGCAGCCCTATTTATCTCGTGCTGACGCTGCGCACCCATAATGGTCGCCCAGCCCAAGGCATTTATCTCGGCAATACCGCCAGCGATGCGCAAGGCAAAGTTGAAGGATGGCTGGCCGGCCGCACAGATTTTGTGACACTTCTCAAGAAGCCCATGCGGGAACTGCGGCAGAGGCCCGCATCCAATGACGTCTTCACCGTGCGCTTCCAGCCCGGCCACGAGGTGACGAATTATGTCACCGCGACGTTGCCGGCCGATTTTGTCTGGTGAGCGCAGCCTGCCTTGCCTGAAATATCTGCATAATGGAGAAGCCGCCCTCAGCGCGGGCGGCTACAATGCAGATGTAGCCGCGGGCGCCGACCGCGGCCTTCTGTTGCAATCGACATTTTTTGTCGATTGTCGCACAGAACGCGAGATCGCGAGGCTCTGCAACCGCAGCACGGTCGCCGAGCCGGCGACCCTCCCCGCAGCCGTGCATCTGGGAGGGACGCGGGCCCCCGCGTCCGCTCTGCTTCGATTGCCGAGCTCGGCGGCCCTCCCGCGGCGACGTCTGTTGCATAGCTCACACCGGTCACCAATCACTGATCACTGATCACCAGCCCCCCCACCGCGTTTGACTTTCCCGGTCGCAATCGCTATACTCTAGTCCCGGTTGGTTTGTCGGCACGCATGTGCCGCACCCTCACGTATTGTTTGATTCCCTAACTGTAACGACAAGGACCTGTATGGCAACGAAGAAGGCAAGCAAGAAAGCGGTCAAGAAAGCCGCCAAGAAAGCGGCAAAAACCGCCGTGAAAAAGGCCGCCAAGCCCGCGGCAAAGAAAATCAAGAAAGTCACCAAGCCGGTCAAACCGGTCGCGGCCGCGAAGAAAGGCCCGAAGTATGTCTATTTCTTCGGCGCCGCCAAGGCGGAAGGCCGCGCAGAAGACAAGAATCTGCTGGGCGGCAAAGGCGCCAATCTGGCGGAAATGTGCCGCATCGGCCTGCCCGTCCCGGCCGGCTTTACGCTCACGACGGAATGCTGCGTCGAATACCTCAAGCTGGGCGCCAAGTATCCGAAATCGCTCGAGGCGGAACTCAAGGCCGCACTGGCCAAGACCGAAGCCACGATGAACATGAAATTCGGCGATCCCGAGAATCCACTGCTGGTCTCGTGCCGCTCCGGCGCGCGCAAGTCCATGCCAGGCATGATGGAAACCGTACTGAATGTCGGCCTGTGCGCGGCCACGATCCCGGGCCTGATCAAAAAGACCAACAACCCGCGCTTTGTCTATGACGCCTATCGCCGCCTGATCATGATGTACTCGGATGTCGTCATGGAAAAGGCCGAGGGCATCGAGCCTGCCGAGGGCAAAGGCATTCGCCGCCAGCTCGATAATTTGTTGCACGACGTCAAGGTGGCCAAGGGCTATGCCAGTGACACCGATTTGACCGTGGACGATTTGAAGGCGCTGGTCGTAAAATTCAAGACCCGCGTCAAAGACGTGCTTGGCAAGGAATTCCCTGACAGCCCGATGGAGCAGCTCTGGGGCGGTATTGGCGCCGTCTTCAAATCCTGGAACGGCAAGCGCGCCATCTCCTATCGCCGCATCGAAGGCATTCCGGATCAATGGGGCACGGCCGTCAATGTGCAGGCCATGGTCTTTGGCAACATGGGCGATTCGTCGGCCACCGGCGTTGCGTTTTCGCGCAATCCGGCCACCGGTGATCATCATTTCTACGGCGAGTGGCTGGTCAATGCGCAGGGCGAGGATGTCGTCGCCGGCATTCGCACGCCCAGCCCGTTGAATGAAGCCACCAAGAATGAGCAGAACAAGCAGCTGGCCTCGCTCGAGACCGCCATGCCGGTGGTGTACAAAGCGCTCGATGGCATTCAGCAGAAACTCGAAAAGCACTACAAGGACATGCAGGACATCGAGTTTACCATTCAAGAAGGCCGCTTGTGGATGCTGCAATGCCGCGTCGGCAAGCGCACGGGCGTGGCCGCGCTGAATATGGCGATGGACATGCTGCATGAGAAGCTGATTGATCAAAAGACGGCGGTGACGCGTGTCGCGCCGGTGCAGCTTGATGAAATGCTGCATCCCATCCTGGATCCGGCCGCGGAAGTGGCCGCCAAGCCGGTGGCCAAAGGCCTGCCGGCCGGGCCGGGTGGCGCAGTGGGACATATTGTCTTCACGGCCGCCGATGCGGTCGAATGGGCCAAGACGAAGAAAAAGGTCATCCTGGTGCGCGAAGAAACCAATCCCGAAGATGTCGAGGGCATGCGCGCAGCCGAGGGCATTCTCACTGCCCGTGGCGGCATGACCTCGCACGCGGCGCTGGTCGCGCGCGGCTGGGGCAAGTGCTGCATCGTCGGCTGTGCCGGCTTGCACATTGATGTCCACACCAAGACCATGCGGGCGGGCGAGAAGATCTTTGGCGAAGGCGACCTGCTCAGCTTGAACGGCAGCAAGGGCTATGTCTATCAAGGTGCACTGGCAACCGTCGACGCCACGGAGAATCCGCGCTTCCAGGAGTTCATGCAGATCGTCGACAAGTTCCGCACCATGGGCGTGCGCACGAATGCCGACACGCCGGAAGACGCGCGCGTGGCGCGAACGTTCGGCGCCGAGGGCATCGGCCTGTTCCGCACCGAGCACATGTTCTACGGCAAGGGCAGCGATGCGCCATTGTCCAAGTTGCGCAAGATGATTCTGTCGAAGACGCTGGATGAGCGCAAGGCCGCGCTGGCCGAGTTGTACCCGTATGTCAAGCGCGACATCAAAGCCACGATGGCCGCCATGGACGGCCTGCCGGTCACCTTCCGCCTGCTCGATCCGCCGCTGCATGAATTCGTGCCGCAAAGCCCGGAGAAACAGGCCGAGCTGGCCGCCGAACTCGGCATCACGGTCGAGGATGTGCAGAAGCGCGGCGAAGCCTTGCATGAAGTCAATCCGATGATGGGCCATCGCGGCGTGCGCCTCGGCGTCACGTATCCGGAAGTCAGCGCAATGCAGTTCCGTGCGATTCTCGAGTCGGCGGCCGAGCTGATCAAGGAAGGCACGCAGGCTATGCCCGAAGTGATGATTCCGGTCACTTGCTGCGTCAAGGAGCTCGATGCGCAAAAAGTGATCTTTGACAAGGTCTACGCTGAAGTCTGCGCGGCGCAAGGCCTGAAGAAGATCCCCTGCCTCTACGGCACGATGATCGAGATTCCGCGCGCAGCCCTGACGGCCGATGAAATGGCCAGGACGGCTGATTTCTTCTCGTTCGGCACCAACGACCTGACCCAGATGGGCTTCGGCTTCTCACGCGACGACATCGGCGGCTTCATGGGCGAGTACCTCGACCAGAACATCCTGCCGGCCGACCCGTTCCAGACGATCGACCAGCGCGGCATTGGCGAGCTGATCAAGATCGGCGTGCAGCGCGGCCGCATGACCAAGCCGGGCCTTAAGATCGGCATCTGCGGCGAGCATGGCGGCGAACCTGAAAGCATCAAGTTCTGCTTCAAGGTTGGCATGAACTACGTGAGCTGCTCACCGTATCGCGTGCCGATCGCGCGGCTGGCGGCGGCGCACGCCGCGCTGGAAGCACAGGCCAAGAAAAAATAACCAATGCGTGTTTTGACTGCAACACAAACGCCGGTGGGCCTTCCCGCCGGCGTTTGCGTTTTCTAAACCCTACGTGTTCTGTTGTCTGGAGTGGGAGAACCACTTCCCTGCGGCGAACTGCTGCCGCTGTGAAGCTCCTCCAGCCGGCTGTCGAGGGGAACGCGGGTCACCCGACCCGCTGAAGGTACCGTCGAACTTTCGTTCGACGTGCCGGTTGGCGCTGCAACGTGGCCATATTCCGGAGCGTGGGAGCCGGCAGATGCGGCAAGAGGGAAAAGCGGGGAAAAGGGCCAGCGCGGGTTTTTACTCAATCGTATTCACCCACGATCCCGCCGCCTCCGTGCGACGAGTGCCGCGGCTTCAATGTGGGAGCCGCCTCCGTGCGGCGAATGCAGCGCATGCAGCAGAATCGCGACGCGGAGG
>CAYNJC010000009.1:0-79534 GCA_964397565.1 uncultured bacterium | reverse complement strand
TCGCTCCCACTTTGCACACGCAGAATCGCGACGCGGAGGTCGCTCCCACTTTGCACACGCAGAATCGCGACGCGGAGGTCGCTCCCACTTTGCAGATACAGCGCTGCAGATCGCCGCTGCAAGCGGCGCCACTAAATGGATTTGCGACTGCCGTCAATAATTGCGCGTGCGCCGCCAGCGACTGGTGCGCCAGGCGTTCATGCGCTCCTGCATCGTCTGCAACTCTTCGCGCAGACGGCCTTCCGATTCGGCACTGCGTGTGCGCATGTCCAGCCGCTGCAGGGCCAGCTCGATCTGACTGCGCTTGGTCTCGATATATGCCAGCAAGGCGGTGTCTTCGCAGGTGGCGCTGATATTGTCATAAAAATACAGGGCGTTGTCGCAGTACAGCTCATAGCCGGGATCATCATTTTCGATCAGCGGCAGGGCGGCCGACAACCATTGGTCGCCTTTGCGCTGCAACTGCTTGTGGTAGGCCGCACGGCGCTGCGGATCCGTGATGCTCTGCAGCAGCGCGCGCACTTGCTCGCCCGATTGGTCGCGGTCAATCAGGGCATCCAGCGCGCTCAGCTCATCGGCCGACATGACAATATTGGTCTCCTGCATGCCGGGCAGCCAGCGCATGGCGCGCCGCGCCGTCGCATCCGTGGTGTTCTGCGCGACGCTGCGGTCACGCCGTTTGGCCACCTTTTGGGTCGCGGTCAGGTCTTTCACCGCAAATTTTGATTGCAGCAACACGACCCGCAAGTCCTGCAACATGGTCTCGAATGTGGTGATGCGTTGTTCAAGCCGGGCCACCAGTTGCGTGTCGGCTACCAGCACGATGCGCTCGGTCGGCGGCGCCGCCGCGCGCGGCCGCAGCCCAATCAGCAGCACCAGCAACAGCACGCTTAGCGCCGCTAGTACCACGGCCGCATGCAACAACTGATCTTGTCGCCGGGTCAGCTGGGTTGAGGCCGCCAGTTCTTTTCCCAAGTCGATTTTCATGGTGCTGTGCGCGCGCACTATCGCGCGGCTATTCTGCTTCGGTGGCAATCCCTTGAATTAACGCGCGTTCCCGCTCCAGCAGGGTGGACGGCGTTGCTTGCTCGGGTTCGGGCGTGACGGCGCTTTCGTTGTCCTGCTCCGGCAGCAGTGTTTGCAGTGTCTTGTTGTCGCCTTGCCAGACATCGCCCTGGAACGGCGCCGCGCTCTGCGTTTCCTCATCGGGCGCGAAGTAGAACATCGAGCGCTTGCGCGATTCGGGCGTGTCGCCTGGCGTCTCGCGTATCTGCAGATAGGTCTCGGCCTCTTCAATGTGCCGTTCGAAGGTGCGCCAGTCGTCGTAAATGGTCGTGTCCAGTCGTTCGTGATTGGTGTCGTCATACAGGGCGGCGCGGTCGCGGCTGGAAATGAAGCTCGAGGCGCCGCGATACTTGGCGTTCATCGCCGTGGTCAACTGGTCGCCCTCAAACGAGCTCTCGACCACGTGCGGAGTGATAAAAATCATCAGCTCTGTTTTGGCCTTGGTGTCGGCCTTGGTGCGAAAGGCGTGCTTGAGAATCGGAATGTCGCCTAAGATCGGCACTTTATTCATCGTTGTTTTGAAGTCATCTTTGATCAATCCGCCAATCACCAGCGTCTGGCCGTCCTGCAGCACCACCTTGGTGTAGGCCTGGCGACTGAGCTTGATCGGCGGCGCATTCGGATCATCCGGGTTGGCGCGGCCGCCGTCTTCGTTCACATCCACCGTGGTTTCGAGCGTCACCTCGCGATATTTGTTGATGATCGGCACGACATTCAGACGCACGTTGATTTCTTCAAAGTCATACGAGTAATTGCGGGTGGTCGAGTCTTCGCCCGTCGAGTAGTTGACATACGGGACGGATTTGCCGACGTTAATCTCGGCCTGCTCGTTGTTGGATGCCAAAATGCTGGGTGTCGACAGCACGTTGATGTCAATGATGCCCTCGGCGGTCTGAATTGTGAAGTAGGGATCAAAGTTGCCGTATTTGTCGCGCTGGCCAAATGCATAGGCGACGCCTTTCTGGGCCGGACTGGCAGCGATCCGGCCTTGGTCATTGAGCGCCGGCGCCAGCGACGTGTCCAGGACTTTGATCAAACTCTCATCCGAGCCGGGGCCGTTGAAAATGTCCTTCCAGCCGAGCCCCAGGTTAAAGCTCTTATCGCGACTGACTTCGACAATCACGGCCTCGATCCAGACCTGCGGCACGCGCTGGTCTAACCGGTCAATCAAGCGCTTCACAAAGTCAAGGTACTTCGGCGAGCAGATCAGAATCAGCGAGTTCGACGGCTCATCGAAGAGCACATCCACTTTGCCCGCCAAGTGCGTCAGGGTATTGCCGCTGCGCGACTGCGGCGTTGCCGAGCGCGCCGTGGTCGGCGGCTGGGAACGACGATCATTGCTGCCATAGGTGTCGGGCCGGGACGCCGACGTGCCGGTCGAGGTGCGCGAGCGCGCAAAGGGCGACTCACGATTGGAACGGTCTAACCCGCTTGACGCCGTTTGCCGCGCCCCGCCTTCGCTCGACGAGAAAATGTCGTTCAACAGGCTGGAAATTTCATCCGCCTTGGCATGCTGTAACGGATAAATATTGACCGTGTCGTCCTTCTCCGAGCTGGGCACGTCGAGTTTCTCGATGATGTCGCTCACCAAGCCGAAATAATACTTGACGCCAATGACAATCAGCGCGTGCAGGCGTTCTTCGGCGATGAACGCCACATCCGCCTTGACTTTCAAAATATCGATTTGCGTGGTGGGCGCCGGGGCGCCACGGGGCGCGGCGGGCGTGCCGGGCGTGGGCGGCGCGCCGGGCGCGCCGACATTGCTGCTGAAGGTCAGCTTCTGCGCCGTCGGCGATTTCAAGGCCGGCGACGTGAAAATCAGATTCAAGAGCGCAGCCAGTTCCTTTTCATCTGAATATTCGAGTTTGATGATTTTGATGTCAATCTGGCCGGCATCAACCTGGCGGTCAATCAACTCGGAAATCTCAAGCAAGCGCTTGATGTTCGCGCCGGTGTCAATCAGAATCGCCGCGCCCGTCATTTCATTGACAATCATCTTGCCGGCGCCAGGCGTCATCAGCGGCTCAATGAATTTTTGCAGTTCCAGGACGCTAATGTAGCGCGGATACACCACCTGCGCGCGAATCAGATCCTCCACATCCATGGCACTAGTGATCAACTCGCCAAATTGATTGGTGGGCGGCGGCTTCAAGGTCGGGATTGGCCGCGTCTTGGCTTCGCCGGACATAATGACTTTGATCAAGTGCGGATATTTGACGATCGTGAAATTCATTGTCTCGAGGATCGAGAAAATAATGTCCTTGGCTTCCGCGGGCGAGACCGGTTTCGGATTGATAATCGTGACAGTGCCGCGCACATTGGCGGCCGGCAAAATCGTCTCACCGGTGATCTCCGCCAGATAGAGCAGGACGGTGCGCAGATCGGTCTCTTCAAAATTGAGCTGAATCAACGCGGGCACATTCGTGCTGGTGCCAATGTTCAGACGGCGCGAAAGCAGGTTGGTGTCGCCCTCGTCATCATCCGCCATGGCCGCGTCGGCCTGTGCGCTCGCCGTCTGCACTACCTCGCCGGTTTGCGCCACCACGGTTGGGCATGACACGAATATTTGAGCAATCATGAAGGCCGGCAGCGTCACGCGCCCCACCCACCGATGCCAATGACTCAAAGCGCACATATGCACGGCATAGCTCCAGGGTACAAAAACAATGTTATGGCAGAGTATACCAAAATGTTGTGCAAAAAGCAAGAGGAAACCGCAAACTGTAGTGTTGTGCGGGCCAATTATCTGGCGGCCGCAGCTCTGCACTCAAGTAGAAAAGCAAGTGGCGTTCCAGAGCAGCATCCCGCGGAATCCGGGGTTGGGTGTAGTGGTATCGGAGAAGTCCGACAGGTCAGCCAAGTCAGACCAGTCTGACAGGCTGCGCATTCTGGGCAGGAAATGCCCGCGCGCGCATGCACGCGGGGCAAAGGTGGGCACGGCGCGCGTGGCGCGCCGCTCAGTTACAGATAGATGTGGTAATCCATTTCCGGGAAGATGTTGTTCTGCGCTTCGAGATGCGCCAGCCAGGGCAGTTCCAGCCGGTTCTCCATGATGTGCAGATACAAACCATAGAAATTGTGGATATGGTCGCGCGTGCGCTTTTCGGCATACGGCACCATCGTGCCGGTCGTGATGATGAAGGCCCAGTCGGACGCTTGCGCCAGCATCAGCTCGCGCGCGGCCTGATTCAAGGCGCGATCTATCTGCGGCGATGTATCGTGGAAGCGCCGCACGAGATCCAGCATGAACTCCTCGGCCTTGTGCAGATGGCGGTAGATCCAATGATTGCCGCCGTTGAGCCACACCTCGAAATAGCCCTTGTCGCCCCACGTCGACGCGCATGGTTGCACTACCTGATTGACCGGAAAGCGTTCGAGATACGCGCTCGGCGTGATGACCCCGATCTCCTGTTGGTCACCCGCGATTTTGCGGAATAAATATTCGATGAACCACGGCCCCTCGAACCACCAGTGGCCGTACAGCTCGGCGTCGTACGGCGCGACGATCAGCGGCGGCCGGCCAAATGTGTCGTGCAGATAGCGGACCTGCTGCTGGCGGTTGAACATGAAATTGCCGGCATGGTCGGCGGCGAGGCTGCGCGCCACGGTCGGGTTGTACAGCTCCTTGGCGTGCAGCGGCATCTGGCCGGTAATGCGATAATACTTAATCCCGAGATTACGGCGCCGGCCATCCTTGTGCAGGAACGGGCGAATGTAGGCCTCGTCCGCGTCAAACCCAAGATCGCGGTAGAACTCGCGGTAGTTGACATCGCCGGGATATCCGACTTCAGCCGACCAGACTTGCTTCGACGATTCAACATCGCGCGCAAATGCGGCCACCCCGTTCGGGCAATAGACCGGCGCGAAATTGCCGAAGCGCGGGCGCGGCTCGCCGAACAAGATTCCGTGCGTGTCCACAAAAAAATAGCGAATGCCGACTTCTTCGAGCAGTTCCTCAACCCCTTCGGCATAGGCGCATTCGGCCAACCAGATGCCGCGCGGCGGGCGGCCAAAGTGTTTCTCATAATTGCGCACCGCCATGCGCACATGCGCGCGCGCCGCCTCGTGCGTCGCACATAGCGGCAGGACGCAATGCGTGCCGGTGCAGGTGATGATCTCCAGCAGGCCGCGCTCCTGAAAGTGGCGGAAACCGGCGACCAGGTTGCGGTGCCAGCGCTCGAAGGTGGCGCGGGTCTGGGCGATCCACGCGGCGTAAAAGCGCGCGCCGTCGTGCATCGGCGTGTGCTGTGTGCGCTGCAGTTCGGCGCGCGTCAGGCGCTCCAACGTGCGCAGATACCGGTCGAAGCGCCCCACCAGCAGGCGATCCGTCAACATCTCACACAGCGGCGGCGTCAGCGTCATGGTGATGGCAAACGACACGCCATCGCGTTCGAGCTCCCCGAAGGCATGCAGCAAGGGCAGGTACGTTTCGAGCATGGCCTCGTACAGCCAGTCTTCCTCGAGGAATTCCTCGTGCTCGGGATGACGCACGAACGGCAGGTGCGCATGCAGCACCAGCATCAGATAGCCGCGCGGATCGTTCACGGCGGCTTAACGGCGTGCGCCTGAGCTTGAACCAGCCCCGCCGCTGGCACCCAGCGTGCGGGCCTCTTCGGCCAGTTTCTCAAGGATCTCGATCTGCTCGCGGGTCACTTCCTTGAAGCGTTCGGCCGAGGCGGTCGGCCGCTCCGACCCGAACAAATCCGCTTCCTGGCCCAAGTGCAGCATGCGCAAGAGATCCCGCTTGAGCACCATCCAGCGCTCGTCCACGCGTTCCGAGATCGCATTGCCGGGCGTCTTGACCGTGTTGGAGGTCAGCACGGCGACAAACAGATCGCCGTCCATGAAGCCCAGCTCGGCCCGATACGTGCCGCGCGGCTTGACGTGCAAATACCAATTACAAGCCTCCAGGAACACGGGGGTCGCGTGCATGTCTTCCGTGGCAGTGTCTTGCAGGCGAATATGCCAGGCCTTCTGGTGCAGCGCGATGAAGCGCGAGCGCAATTGGCGCAGGCGCTGCGGGGTCAGTTCCCAATAGACAAAGAGCCACTCGGGGTCGCGCGGCATGAGCCGCAGTATGTCGGCGCCATAGGCATCCGGGATCGGGCGGCCGTGATCAATGTACGGCACGGCGGGTGCGACTGGCGCGGGCGGCGGCGGCGGCGGTGGCGGCGCGGCCGGCTTGCTGGTCGAGGCCGGCGCGTGGGCCACCCCAATTTGTTTGATCGCGGCGGCGACGGCGGTCTCGGCCTGCTTGCTGGAGCGCATCTGCTTGCGCAACGATCCGATCAGTTGCTGTTTGGACATCGCGCTGCGGCCTGGTACGCCAAGCAAGGCTGCCAGCGTACGCAAGGTCCGCATGCTCATGGTTTTCCATGAAATCTCAATCCGGGGGCGTTTCATGTAGCACCTCGTTGGTTGTTGCCGCTGCTCACTCGACCTCGCCATCATCGGTGGCGAAACGGTAGCGCTGCACTTTGGAAATAACCGTGATCCAACTGTCGCCATAGGGCACAACGGTATAGCCGCGTTGCTCATCGGCGGCGCGATCATAGCCGACGACATCGCCGGCCTCAATCCGCACATGCTTGTCGATAATCACATTGCGCAGGCGTGCGCGCTCGCCCACATCCACATCTTCAAGCAGGATGCAGTTCGAGACCGTCGCATAGCTGTGTACGCGCACCGACGGCCCCAGCACCGAGCTGTCCACGACCGCGCCGCTGACAATGCAGCCCTCGCTGATAAATGCATTGATCGCATGCCCGACGCGCGGCAAGCCGCAGGCGCCGACCGGCTCGTTATGCACAAACTTGGCCGGCGGCAGGAACAGCTCGCGCCCGCGGATCGGCCATTTGGTCGCGTACAAATTCAAGTCTGGTTGGACTCGCCGCAAATCCATGTTGGCCTCGAAATAGGCCGGAATCGTGCCGACATCGCGCCAGTAGGTGTTGAACTCGGTGCGCAGTCCCGGCACCATGTTGGTGTGAAAATTGTAGGCGAACAGGCGCCGCGTGTCCACCAGCGCCGGCAGAATGTCGCGCCCGAAATCATGCGACGAGCATTCATCGCGCGCGTCGCGCTTGAGCTCCGCTTCCAGGCATTCGCGCGTGAAAATGTAATTGCCCATCGAGGCCAAGGCATAGTGCTCATTGCCGGGGATCGGCGTCGGTTGTTTGGGTTTCTCTTCAAAGCCGATGATGCGCCACTGGTCGTCAATCTGAATGATGCCATACTCGCCGGCGCTGGCAATCGGGATCGGCAGCGTCGCCACCGTGGCAAAAGCGTTCCGCTCGCGATGATAATCCAGCATCTGGCGCACATCCATCTTGTAAATATGATCGGCGCCGAAGACCAGCACATCATCCGGCCGGTAGTCCTCGAATAAATGGATGTTCTGGAAGATCGCGTCGGCCGTCCCGCCGTACCAGGCCTTGCCGACCCGCATCTGGGCCGGCAACGGGAAAATGAACTGGCGCTGCAAAATGCTGCTGAACGACCAGGTGTGCATCAAGTGTTCGGTCAGACTCTGCGACTTGAACTGGGTCAACACAAAAATCTGGACAAAACCGGAATTAACCATGTTGCTGAGCACAAAATCAACGATCCGGTACTTGCCGCCGAACGGTACGGACGGCTTGGCGCGGTCGCGCGTCAACGGATACAGGCGCGTGCCTTCACCGCCCGCCATGATCATTGCCAGCAAGTTCTCAGCCATCTCCTCTCCCTACAGCAACGGTTGTGTGCGCCGCATGCGCACCGCAGGACAGGCTGTCATGCGCGCCACGCGTTGGTTGCATCTAGTATAACAACTCGGCTCATAAATGTCACGCAGATTGCATTTTACGGGAAAAAATGATACACTGTGCCGCGCGCACGCACTGTGGTTGACGTTGTCAGCGGCGGGGCACAAGCCGCACCGGCGTCGGTTTTTAGCTTCTTGTTGCTGCGCGGGGCGCGCTGCTACGCGCAGGCAAGAATGGTGGAGAATACCGGGTTCGAACCGGTGGCCTTCTGGCTGCCAGCCAGACGCTCTCCCAACTGAGCTAATTCCCCACGCGGCATGCATATTGTAACAACTGCGGGAGTTTTTGTCAAATGGTTGCCCTTTATCCGCTCATGTTCAAACCGATCTACAAGCCAAAACTGTGGGGCGGTGGGCGCTTTGCCACGCTCCTCAACCGCGAGGTCCCGGCCAGTACCCATCTGGGCGAGTCGTGGGAAATTACGGACCGGCCGGGCGATGTCTCCGTCGTGGCCGATGGCGACTTGGCCGGTATGCCACTCTCCGAGTTGCGCCAGGCGTACCCGCGCGAACTCTTCGGCGAAATGGCCGACGAATGCCGCACGCGCTTTCCGCTCCTGCTAAAATTCATTGACGCCGAAGAAAATCTCTCGCTGCAGGTGCATCCCGACAATCGTTACGCCTTGCGCCACGAGAACGACCTCGGCAAGACCGAGGCCTGGTTCGTCATGGAGGCCTCGCCCGGCGCCAGAATCACGCGCGGCTTCCGCGCCGGCGCCACCCCCGATAAAGTCCTGCGCGCCATTCAACAGAAGCGCCTCGAACAGTTGGTCGACACCTTCGACGTGAGCAAGGGCGAGACCATTTTCATACCGGCCGGCACCTTGCACGGCATCGGCGGCGGCTTGATGCTGGCCGAGATTCAGCAGAATTCCAATGTCACCTATCGCGTCTATGATTATGACCGCTCCGACCACCACGGTCACAAACGCGAATTGCAGATTGACAAGGCCCTGCAAGTGATGAGCTTCAAGGACATCGGCGCGCCCAAAATCAAACCCACCAAGGTCGAGCCGCTGCATTACCGCCTGGTGCTCTGTGACCATTTTTCCTTGTACCAATACGTCTATCGCGAACCGATTCACGAATACTCGATTGACCGCTTCCGCATCCTCTGCAACATCGAAGGCCACGGCACCATTATCTCGCCCGAAGGCATCTTCGAGGACATCGAGTATCACCCCGGCACGACGATTCTGATTCCGGCCGCGGTCACCGATTTTAGCCTGGTGCCGGCAACCCATTGCGTCACGCTTGACATCATCCCCGGCAAAATGCTGCTGAAAAAGGGCCGCCACCCGATGCCCTTGGCCTGACACCGTCCTTGAACACGACACGTGGCAAAATGTTCTTTCGGGCACGCGCACTGCACGCGGGCATCTGCTTGCTGCTCCTGGTCGGTGCCACCGACGTGCACGCCCTGACAAAAATCCACAAATGGTTCCCCGGGCGCTGCGAGGGCCGCATCAAGCGCGGCGCCAAAGTCACCGTCACCGTCACCAACGGCTGGGTGATCTTCCGCGGCGCAACCAAAGCAACCCAAATTCAGTTTACCACCCTGCGCAACATTAATTTGCTGGTCAACACGGCCGACAAGCTTTCCTTCAAGCGTTCGTCAAAGCAGCGCGTCGGCATCGTCAGCAACCTCTGGTTTGGCACCAGCGTCTCCTTGATGAAACAGACCAACGATCTGGTCTACACCTACAATCAGGATTTGGATTTGCTATTGGATTTTGTCGATGTCCGCAGCGTCCGCGCCCATAGCCTGCGCCGGGTGCAACTCGGCGCCTTGCATCAGGAACTGGCCGGCGGGTGCTTGCGCGGCGTGCAGCTGGATGTGCGCGGCATTATTGGCGGCCCCGCGTCGGAAACGCGCCTGTGTTTTGGCGCACCGGGCTTCTTCACCCCTTTGGCCAGCGTCAAATCCGGCACGCGCATCGAATGGGTGGATGCGCGCCAAACGGTCATGTCGCCGCTGCAGCGCAAACCGCGCGTCATCTGGCAGGGGCACTACTACGCCATGGGTGACATCCTCGTGCGCGACGATCAGCGCGATATGCATCAAGGCAAGAACGTTCTGCTTAGCTACCGCACCAACTGAGCGCGGCGCCGCCGCGCAGCAGCACAGAGTTGCATAGGCAGAAAGGGGTCATGCAGTGCCCATTGCCATCATGCGAGCTTCTTGAGCAGTGCCTAATGCGGGTCTTCTTCGGACTATGTTTGATTGTTCTGCAACATCGGCGCCATCTGCGTCATCTGCGGACAACATTGCTGTCGTAGCATCTGCGGCAGCATCGCGACACGGCGGTCGCTCCCACACTCTTTCAGCCCTGAATCCCGCCGTTGGCGGGACTCCAAGCAGCCCTGAACCCTGAACCACAGCTCCGGAAGCGGCACCTCAGTTGACGGTCCGCCGCCGCGCCAGATAGTACAGCACTGGCACGGCCATGCGGCTCAGCAGCAGCGAGGCGATTTCGCCGGCCATCAGCGCGATCGCCAGGCCCTGAAAAATCGGATCGAACAGAATCACCGTCGAACCGACCACCACGGCCAGCGCGGTCAGGAGCATGGGCCGGAAGCGCACGGCGCCCGCATCCACCACGGCCTCGGCCAGCGGCATGCCCTGCGCGATCCGCAGCTCGATGAAATCAACCAGAATAATCGAATTGCGCACAACAATACCCGCGCCGGCCATGAAGCCGATCATCGAGGTGGCCGTGAAGAACGCGCCGAGCAGCCCGTGTGCCGGCAGAATGCCCACCAACGAGAACGGGATTGCCGCCATGATCACCAGCGGCGTGACGAAGGATTTGAACCAGCCCACCATCAGCAGGTAGATCAAGATAAGCGCGGCCACGAACGAGCGCCCGAGATCGCGAAACACTTCCAGCGTGATCTGCCATTCACCGTCCCATTTCAGCGCCAGTTGCAGATCACTGGCCGGCAGGGTCGCGTTATAGATGCCCAGCTGCGCGCGCGCATTGCCAAACGCGCGCAAATCAAGTTTCTTCAGGGCTGCGTTCATTTTCAGAATTGCGTAGACCGGGCTTTCAATGGCGCCGGCAACATCACCGATGACGTAGGTGACCGGCATCAGATTCTTGTGGTACACGCTGGTGTCGATGACGGCGTCCTCGATGCGCACCAGTTCGCGCAGCGGCACCAGCGGCACCGTGCCGCCCGCGCCCGGTTCCGGCAACGCATTGGCGTCGCCGGAGCGCACCCGCAGCGCCAGCATGTCCTCGGGCGTGGTGCGCGCGGCGCGCGGCAGTTGCAACACAATATCAACGTCCTCCTTCTCGCGCGGCTGGTGGATGAGATCCAGGGATTCGCCCGCAATCGCCATGTGCAGGGTGCGCGAAATGGTTTCGGCGCTGATCCCGTGCAGAGCCGCCTTTTCCTTGTCAATCACAAAGCGGGCCTTGGATTGCGGCGCTTCCACATACCAATCCACGTCGACGACGCCGGGCGTCTGTGTGAAAATATCGCGCACGGCCATGGCCAGCTTCAGCCGTGCAGCATCGCTCGGTCCGTATATTTCGGCCACCAGCGTCTGCAGCACGGGCGGCCCGGGCGGCACTTCGGCCACCGCCACGCGCGCGCCGTATGCGTCGGCGATCTGGGTGACGCGCGGCCGCACGCGCTTGGCAATCGCATGGCTCTGCGCGGCCCGCGCGCCTTTGGGTGTCAGATTCACTTGAATGTCCGCCAGGTTGTTGCCGCGCCGCAGAAAATAATGCCGCACCAAGCCGTTGAAATTGAACGGCGACGCCACACCGGCGTAGATTTGGTAGTCGCGCACCTCCGGCTCCGCCGCAATAGCTGCGGCGATCTCGCGGCTTGCTTGCACGGTGCGTTCAAGCGGACTGCCTTCCGGCAGGTTCAGGATGATCTGAAATTCACTTTTGTTGTCGAACGGCAGCATCTTGACTTTCACCCAGCCCACGCCCACCAACGCCAACGCCAGCACCAGCAGGGTCGTGACGCTGGCGAGAAACAAGCTGCACCAGCCGCGATGCGTGATCAACGGCCGCATGACGGCGCGATACAGCCGCGTGAAGCGATCTTCCTCGTGCGCCAGCGGCGCAGCGGCATTCTGGTGCGGTGCGGCCGCCGGTGGGTGGCCGCGCAGCAGGCGCACGGCCGCCCACGGCGTGACGATGAACGCGACCAGCAACGAAAAAACCATGGCCGCACTGGCGCCCACCGGAATCGGCCGCATATACGGACCCATCAATCCGCCCACCGTGGCCATCGGCAGTATGGCGGCGATCACGGCCCAGGTGGCCAGCACCGTGGGATTGCCGACTTCACTGACCGCGGCCACGGCAACGTGGAGCAATGACCGTCCTGCGTTCTCCGGCAAATGTATATGGCGCACGATGTTCTCAATCACCACAATGGCATCGTCCACCAGAATGCCAATCGAAAAAATCAGCGCAAATAACGTAATGCGGTTGAGCGTATAGCCACACAGATAAAACACCACCAGCGTCAGTGCCAGCGTGCACGGAATCGCCAGCGCGACCACCAGCGATTCGCGCCAACCCAGCACCAGCATAACCAGCAGCGTGACACCCAACACGGCGATAGCCATGTGCAGCAACAGTTCGTTGGACTTCTCCGCCGCGGTCTCGCCATAATTGCGCGTGATCGAGATGGTCACATCGTCGGGAATAATCACGCCGCGCAGCCCGTCAATCTTGCGCAACACCTGGTCGGCAACCGTGACGGCGTTGGCGCCCGGTCGTTTGGCGATACTGAGCGTCACGGCCGGCGCGATGTCCCCGCGCCCGCCCCGCGCCGCGCCGGCGCCGTAAAAGACGTACTGCGTCGGCTCCTCTGGGCCATCAACGATAGTGGCCACGTCACGCAAGTACACCGGCTTGCCGTCAAACACGCCCACGACGACATTACCGACGTCCGCCGCATCCTTGAGAAACGCGCCGGTCTCAACCACGATGTCACGGTTGTTCGCAATCAAATTGCCCGACACATATTGGCGATTGGCTTGCTGCAGCATCGGCGCGAGCCCGACCGGGCTCAGCCCGCGCGACGCGAGCCGGGCCGGGTCCAGCAACACCCGGACTTGCCGGCGCGCGCCGCCGATCACGCTCGTTTCCGCCACCTGGGGCACCTGCTTCACCGCATCGTCAACCTGCGCAACCAGGCGGCGCAACGTGAAGTGGTCGTAGTTCGTGCCGTGCAACGTCACGCACAAGATCGGCACATCGTCAATGGTAACCGATTTGACCAGCGGAAACGACACGCCATGCGGGATACGGTCGAAGTTGCCCTGCAGTTTCTGATTGAGCTTGACCAGACTGTCTTCAAGGTTCTGGTCAACCAGAAAGCGGACAATGGCAAGGCTCTGCCCCTCCTTGGACGTGGAGTAAATATACTCGACGCCGGGAATCTCCCACAGCAGTTTTTCCATTGGCCGCGTGACGCGCTCTTCAATTTCCTTCGCGCTCGCGCCGGGCATGGCCACCATGACGTCAACCATCGGCACCTTGATCTGGGGCTCCTCCTCGCGTGGCAGCAGGATGACGGCGGCGCCGCCGAGCAGCACCGCGGCGATGACCAGCAGCGGCGTCAATTTCGATGCCACAAACAGGCTGGCCAGACGGCCTGCAAATCCAAGCGAGTGGGGTGTCTCGGTCATACGCGTTGTGTGCGGCGGTACAAATGACAAAGCATGTCGTCTGCGACCGACCTTATTCGCTGACGTAAATGTTCTGGCCGTCGCGCAGGCTGTCGGCGCGGTCGGTCACGACATGTTCGCCGTCAGTGAGGCCCGCCAGCAGTTCCACGCCGCCGGCCGTGTGGCCGCCGCTGCGCACCATGCGCATGCCGGCCGTCTTGCCGCTAACGACGAACACAAACTCAAGCTGGCCGCGCGTCACCACCGCGCTGGCCGGCACAATGATCGCGCGTTTTTCGCCGGTCGGAATGGTGACGCGACCAAACTGGCCGGCATGCAACGTCGGCACGCGCGGCAGATCCAGCTTGACCAGCACCGTCCGGCTGAACGGGTTGGCCGACGGCGCGATCTCGCTGACCGGCGCATTCGTGTGCACCTGCGCGGCAGCAATGGTCACCTGATAGGTATTGCCCAGCTGGATGCGATTGGCCGCCGCTTCCGGCACTTCGGCTTCAAGCCGCAGCCGGTGCGGGTTTTCGATTTCAACCAGCGGCAGGCCGGGCGTGGCCAGATCGCCTTGGTCGGCCAGCTTGCGCACGATGACCCCGTCGAACGGCGCCAGAATGGTCGTGTAGGTCATCATCGCGTTGGCCTCATCCAGCGCGCCTTGCGCCGTGCGATAACGTGTCTCCGCGGCATCGAATTTCTGTTGCGATTCGATCTTTTGTTCAAACAATTGCTTTTCGCGCTCGAATTCCTGGCGGGCATCATCGCGCGTGGCAAGCGCCTGGTCGCGCCGGGCCGTGATCTCAAGCGCGTGTAGCCGGGCAATGACATAGCCCGTCGTCACGACCAAGCCAGGCACGGCGTTCATCTGCTGGATCGCGCCACTGACTTTCGCGGAAACGGCGGCGTGCAGCTCCGCGGCGACGGTGCCCACGACCTCTTCCTGGATCGGCACCGTCTGTTCGCGCGCGACCACGGTTCGCACGGCGAGTGCCGGTTGCGCCTGTAAGGATGGTGCGGCGCGGCGACACCCGGCCAACGCGCCGAGCGTGACCAGCACGAAACAAAGACAGAATCTCATCGCGGGGGCCTCAGGCTCGGGTGAACAGTACGGAAGTTCATGGTGCGTGGCGTTGCTGATACGCGCGCAGTGTGGCGCGGAAGCCGGCCAAGTGTTCGCGCAGACGTGACGGCCGATTGTGCAGGCGCCAGACGCGCGCGAAGGCCTGCATGGTCTCCTCGGTTTGCGCGCCAAGCCCCTGCCACTCGCGCGCCGTGACCCGCGCGCCAAGTTGCTCTTGCTTGAACGCCAGGGCGCGGCGACAGGCCAGCGCGTCGAGCGCCGTCGCCATGACCAGCTCCTCGCGCAGGCGCCGCGCAAACGGTGGCGCCGAGACCGGCAGGGTTGGCCAGCGCACGGCGCGCAGCGCGGCGGCATGCGCGCGGAGCTCGTTCGGATTGACCTGCTGCAGATCGTGCAGTGCGCCGCCCAACGCGTCCCAATCCCACTGAATCGGTGGCATGAGAATGCCGTACAAAAGGCATGCGTGCGCACAACCACCCAGCCTGCGCAGGGCGTCGGCAAAGCGTGCGTCGTCAATGCCGAACACGGCGCGGCCGAGGCGCGCGCTGAAGCCATCGGCGTTGGTACCGGCGTGGTGCCATGATTGCGCTGCGCCCCACGCCAGATTATGCAAACTGACCGCCAGCAAGTTGCGGTGGCCGTTGTCGCCCCAATCGGTGTTCAGCAGGCCTTCCGCGCCGTGCCGCAGGCCTTCGGCGGCAAAGACGCGAATGTTGTCCATGCCCAGCTGCAGCCGGCCGCCATGCGTATTCCAACTGCTGGTGCCGGGGCAGACGACCACAGGATAGCCGTGCGCGGCGATGTCGCCCGTGCGCGGAATGCGTGTGCCAGCCGGGCTGTAGTCCCAATTGCACATGACTATGTCGCGCGGTATGTCGTCGAGCAGTTCTGGATGTTGCAGCACAATATCAGTCCACATATTCGTGCGTTTGCCATGCGTGCGCACGAGCGCAGCCAATTTCAGCACGAAGTCGAGATAAACGCGGCCTTTGCCAACCTTATCTGCCCTGCGTTTGCTGCGGCCTTCGCCCAACTCGCAGGTTTCGTCGCCATTAATATTAAAGTCAACAGCGGTGAACAGTGGGACGAACTCGGCGTACAGCTCGGCTAGCAAGCGAATTGAACGTGGATCGGTCGGGCATAGGGTCGTGCCACCGGGCCAGTAATGCTGGCCGGGCAGCTCGCCCAGCATGCGGTAATTCGGCAATTGCAGAATTTTCTCAAAATGACCAAAACTGGCAAATGCGCCGACAAGCTGAATATGATACCGGGCACAATGCTCGCGCAGGTGGACAATGTCCTTGGCGGATAGGGGACTGTAGCCCTTGCCGATGTCCGGATGCGCGACAAACTGGAACACGTTTTCGATGTTGAGCTGCAGTTCGTTGATCTTCCATTGGGCCAGCAGGGCAACCAAGTCCTTGAGACAGGCCAAGGTCGGGACGCGGCCGCGCGAAATATCGAGATAGACGCCGCGCCGGCGGAAATCGGGCCAGTCGCGGATTGCGCAACACGGCAGCGCATCGCCGTGGATGGTCAACAACTCGCGCAGAGTCTGGACAGCATAGAACGCGCCGGCGGCATCTGCGGCGGCAATGCGGATGCCCCGCGGCGTAATGGCCAGCGTGTAGCTTTCGGGGCCATGTCCGGCAGCCGTCTGAAGCATGGTAACCAGCGCGGGCGCGGCGGACAAACGATGCCGCCGGTGGACGGGATCGTTGGCAGTCAACAATTCTTGTAGGTGGTGCGCGGCGGCGGTGCACGGCGCGTCCGCCTGAACGGTCACCACGCGCGGCAGCTGCAACGTGGCGGCGTGCAGCCGGACGCGCTTGGGTGGAACGAGAAAAGGCGGGTTATGCATTGCGCGTGGCGCGGATGGCGTTGAGGACGCGCTCGGGCGTGAACGGGCCTTCAGTCAGGCGCGCGCCGGTGGCGTTGAAGATGGCATTGGCAATCGCGGGCAGCGCGCCGTTGATCGAGATTTCCGAGACGCTCTTGGCGCCGAACGGCCCGGTTGGCTCGTGACTTGGCACATGGATGGTGACCAGTTCGGGCAGATCGCGGGTTGAGGGGATTTTATAATTCATGAACGAGTCGGTGATCAGGCGGCCGGCGCGATCAAAGATAAATTCCTCGCAGAGGGCATAGCCGATGCCATTGACGACCGCGCCCTCGGTCTGGCCGCGGGCGAGCTGCGGATTGATCTCGGTGCCGCAGTCGACGGCGGCCACATATTTGAGCAGCTGCACCTCGCCGGTTTCGGGGTCGACCGCAACTTCGGCGAAATGGGCCGAGAAGGGCGGCGGCGAGACATGTGAGATGTAGGACTCCGTGGCGGCGATTTGGAATTGGTTTTTTTGATAGAGGGCATAGCAAGCGATCTCGGCAAACGGCACGCGCGTGCCATCGGCGAAGACGACATGCTTGTCGTGCAGGGTCGCGCCGGCACTGTCTTTGCCGGCCATTTCGGCGGCGACGCGCAGAAGTTGCGCTTTAATCGTTTCGGCAGTCTTGATCACGGCATTGCCACTCAAGTAGGTCGTGCTCGAGGCATAGGCGCCGACATCAAACGGGGTCATATCGGTGTCGGATGAATAGACCAGCAGGTCGGTCGTGTCGACGCCGAGGACATCGGCGGCGATTTGAGCCAGGATCGTGTCACTGCCGGTGCCAAGGTCGGTGGCGCCGACCAGCAGATTGAACGAGCCATCTTCGTTCATTTTGAGCGAGGCGGCGCCCATGTCGATTTCCGGAATGCTCGAGCCCTGCATGAGCGTGCACATGCCGACGCCGCGCCGGAGGTGGGGCTGCGCAGAAGAGTCGGACCGGTCGGACCAGTCGGACCGATATTTTTGCTGCCAGCCAATGGCGGCAGCGCCGCGGGTGATGCATTCTGCGAGGTGGCAGCTGCCGATGGATTGTTGCACGCCGGCCTTGCCTTCACCCAGTTTGGCAAAGATCGGTGAGGTTTGCCCGCTGCGAATATGAAGTTGCTGGCGGTAAGCCAGCGGGTCAACCCCGAGTTTGTGGGCAAGTTCATCGAGCGCGCACTCCATGGCAAAGGCGGCCTGAGTTGCGCCGTAGCCGCGATAGGCGCCGCCGACCGGCAGGTTGGTGTAGACAACCGTGGCGTCAAACATGACATTGGCGCAGGGATACAGCGGCAGGACTTTGCTGCCGCAATTCGAGGCGACCGTGAGGGCGTGCGCGCCATATGCGCCGGTGTTGCTGAGCACGTTCATACTGATGGCGGTGAGTGTGCCGTCACGTTTGGCGCCCAGCGTGATGGTGACATACATCTCATGGCGGGTGCGGCTGCGGGCGATATCGTCTTCGCGTGAGTAGCGGATTTTGACGGGGCGCTGTGCCGCCAAAGCCAGCGCAGCACAGAGTTGCTCGAGGAACACCTCCTGTTTGCTGCCGAAGCCGCCACCGATGCGCGGCTTGATCACGCGGATGTTTTTGAGGGGAATCTGCAGGGCCTGCGCGACGATGCGGCGGGCGTGGAATGGCACTTGCGTGCTGGTGACCAAGACGAGCCGGCCGTCTTCGTCGAACATGGCGAGGGTGACGTGCGGCTCGAGCGGGCAATGCTGGGCATAGTGCGCCTTGAATTCGCGCTCGACGACCAGTTCGGCGTTGGCCAGGCCGCGCGCCAAGTCGCCGACGTCAATCCGGACATGCCCGGCCAGATTTGTTTTCGGATCATATTCGATCGGGATAACGACGCGCGCCTCGGGTTCATCATGGATGACCGGCGCACCAGGCTGGCGCGCCTGCTTGGCATCCAGAATGGCGGGCAGGATTTCGTACTCGACCTGGATCAGGGCGAGCGCCGCGTCAGCGATCTCGTCTGACTCGGCGGCGACGGCGGCGACGCGATCGCCGACATAGCGCACTTTGTGATCGAACACAAAGCTGTCATACGGCGACGGTTCGGGAAACCCTTGGCCGGCAGTGGTGTGCGCGACGCGCGGAAGATCCTTGTAGCACAGGACGGCATGAACACCAGGCAGCGCGCGGGCTGCGCGTGTGTCAATGCGGACAATGCGGGCGTGGGCGTGCGGACTGGTCAGGATTTTGCCGACCAGCATGCCGGGCACAGTGAAATCATCAACAAATTTACGGGTACCGGTGACCAAGCCGGCGCCGTCGAGTTTGCCCACCGAATGTCCAACGCAAAGATTCATGATACCCTCATCAAGCAGTGATGGCAATCATACAAACATAACATGATAACGCAAAGGCGCCATAACGCAAAGGCGCCAGGTACAATCTTGATTAGGAAACGCGCGGTAAGTGGCTGTGGTCTCATGAACGATAAGTGGTTAGAGACCATTAACCACGCGGTGAATGCCGTCTTTCACCAACGCCTCACCAAAATTGATGACAAGACCGAGACGCAGATTCATGAGACGCAAGTAGGTCAAGACTTGCGCTACGAAAACATCATTATATTGTGAGACAGCCTTACACTCGACTACAACCTTGTCTTCGACCAGAAGATCAACCACAAGATTATGCGTCAGCGTGACGCCCTTGTAGACAACCGGTACGGCGTACTGGCGCTTAACCAACAGCCCGTTAGAATGAAGTTCCCACGCCAACGCCTCCTCATAAACAGATTCAAGCAGTCCTGGTCCACCCAAAGTGCGATGCGCTTCAATGGCACACATGACAACATGTTTGCTGATTTCATTTTCGGTCATGTGCTTGGCCTTTGCGACTTAGTGCCTTGGTGCCTTTGCGTTGAAAGCTTCGCCGCGCGGCGGACGGCGTTGAGAATGGCAACATAGCCGGTGCAACGGCAACGATTGCCGTCGAGTGCACGGGTGATCTCGGCGTCGGTTGGCGCGGGCGTGCCATCCAGCAAGGCCTTGGCGGCGAGCAGCATGCCGGGCGTGCAATAGCCGCACTGCACCGCGCCTTCATCAAGGAATGCCTGTTGCAGCGGGTGCAAATGGCCGTGCCCACCCAGGCCTTCGGCGGTGGTGATCTGCCGGCCGGCGACCTGGGCGGTGAAGGTGATGCAGGCCAGACGCACGTCGCCGTCAAGCAGCACTGTGCAGGAGCCGCAGGTGCCTTCACCGCAGCCGAATTTCACACTGGTGTAGCCGAGTTGGCGCAAGGTGTCGAGCAGACGTTCCCCGGGCGCGATGTCGAGCGCATGGGTGGTGCCGTTGACGATCAGATTGATATTCATGCACTGCCTCCCGAAAAGCCGCCGATGAGCGGGTAAATATACCGTACAATCCAGATGATGACATTGATAATCAAGAACGCGAGCAGAATGATGACGGGGGTGCGTCCGCGCGGGATCGTCGGGGTGACGCGGGTTGCGGCGCACCACAGCAGGTACAGCCAGCCGCCGCACAGAGCCAAGGCCACCAGCGGGCCCATGGGATGATAGGTGACGGCGCGACGCCACTCGCCTTTGGCCAACATGGCCAGCGAGCGGGTCACTCCGCAGGTTGGGCAGGGCAGGCCGGTCAGGCGCCGAAACTGGCAGATCGAGAAGCAGCGCTCGTCCGAAAAACGGGCGTAATGAAGTACGCCGACCACGGCCAAACCCGCGGCGCAGACCAGGCAAACACGAAGCCAGCGTTGACGCATGTGGTAGTATAGCACAAGCGCCGCGCACTGGCAAGAGAGAGTGACGGGCATGGGTCCGGCAACGCACGCACGGGGTGCCTCGCCCGCGTTCCCACCCACGGCGAGAAGGGAGGAGAGATTGAGAGGAAGACCGGCGGTTGTGGCAAACAGCGGCGGATTTTGCTATACTAACAGCCATCAATGAAGAAACCCATGATCAATAAAACACGTGAATGGCGCGCGCTCACGCGGCATTACGCCAGCATGCGCACACAGCACCTGCGCGACCTGTTTCGCGACGATCCGGCGCGCGCGCAGCGCTTTGCGCTAGCGGCCGGCGATCTGTTCTTGGATTACTCGAAGCAGCGCATCACGGATGAAACGCTGGCGTTGCTGCTGGCCTTGGCCGAGCGTGCCAAACTGCGCCCGGCGATTGACGCCATGTTCCGCGGCAAGAAAATCAACGGCACGGAGCAACGCGCGGTGTTGCACGTGGCCTTGCGCATGCCGGCGGATGCGCGGGTCGAAGTGGACGGCCGGGATGTCATTGCGAATGTGCAGGCGGTGCTCGACCAAATGGCGGCATTTGCCGAAGACGTGCGCAGTGGCGCATGGACCGGCTTCACCGGCAAGCGCATCCGTGCGATTGTCAATATCGGCATTGGCGGCTCGGACCTCGGGCCGGCCATGGCCTATGCAGCGCTCAAACCGTTCAGCCAGCGCGACCTGACGGTGCGCTTTGTCTCGAACGTGGACGGCACGCACCTGTGTGAAGCGACGCGCGATCTGGACCCGGCCGCGACCCTGTTCATCGTCGCCTCGAAGACCTTTACGACGCAGGAGACCATGACCAACGCGGCGACGGCGCGGGCGTGGTGCCTGCGCGCGTTGAAAGACCCGGCCGCGATCGCGCGCCATTTCGTGGCGGTCTCGACCAACACGGCGGCGGTGACTGCGTTCGGGATTGACCCGCACAATATGTTCGCCTTCTGGGACTGGGTCGGCGGGCGCTACTCCTTGTGTTCGGCGATCGGGCTGCCGCTGATGCTGGCGATTGGCGCAGCGCAGTTCCGCGAGATGTTGGCCGGATTTCACCAGATGGACGAGCATTTCCGCACCGCACCGTTCGCGCAGAACATGCCGGTGATCATGGCTTTGCTGGGCATCTGGTACAACAATTTCTTTGGGGCGCAAACCCATGCGCTTCTGCCGTATGATCAGTATTTGTCGCGCTTTGCCGCCTATTTTCAGCAGGCCGACATGGAAAGCAACGGCAAATCGGTGACGCAAGCCGGCCGGCCGATCGGCTATCAAACCGGGCCGATCATCTGGGGCGAGCCGGGCACCAACGGCCAGCATGCCTTCTACCAGCTTATCCATCAAGGCACCAAACTGATTCCCTGCGATTTCATCGGATTGTGCCGTTCGCACAATCCGGTCGGCGATCATCATCTGAAGTTAATGGCCAATTTAGTCGCCCAGACCGAAGCGCTGGCATTCGGCAAGACGGAGGCCGAACTCGAGGCGGACGGCGTCGCCGTTGCGCTGCGGCCGTTCCGCGCCTTCGCCGGCAACCGGCCGACCTCGACCATCCTCGCGCCGCAGCTCACGCCGGCGGTGCTGGGCCAGTTGATTGCCTTGTATGAGCACAAGATTTTCACGCAGGGCGTGATCTGGGACATTTACTCGTTCGATCAATGGGGCGTCGAGCTGGGCAAGAAGCTGGCGCAGCGCGTCCTAAATGAGCTGGTGACGCACGCCACGCCGCGGCATGACAGCTCGACCAACCAGTTGCTCGACTACTTTCAGCGGCATGGTGGGGCCGCCACCTGACGTTATCCGGCAACCGCATGTGATGGGCATGATGAAAACCAAGCGTCTGCTGACCGCACTGGCCGTGCTGCTGACGCTGCCGTTGGCGGCCGAGTATGAAAATATAAATTTGGCGCGCACGACGGTGGCCGACAATTTGTGGGACGGCATTAATCGTAACAATGAAGTGCAGGTCAACAACGACAGCATTAGGATTCTAGTCGAGGGCTTTGAAATGCGCGGCCACAACTTCGGCGCGTGTCCGCGGGTCGGTGATGTGGATGGCGACGGCAAGGTCGAACTGGTCGTGAGTGACGGCAAGGGCTTTGTCTGGATTTACCCGCTGGGCCCGCCCGGCAAGCAGCGCGTGATCAAGCCGGCGCGCTTCGTGCGCACGTATGTGGGTGATGCCGCGACGATCGGCTTGGCCGATCTGAATGCCGACAATCAGACGGACATCGTGCTCGGTAACATTTTGGGCGTGGTTGGCTATCTGCGCAATCGCGGCAAGGGCGAGTTCACCGAAAGTGACTGTCGCCCGTCCCTGTATGCAATCACCAATCCGATCCCGTTACTGCAACTGGACCGCAGCACCCTTGACATCGGCAGCTTTTCCGCGCCGCTGGTACTAGATTGGGATCGGGACGGACGCCTGGACCTCATCACCGGCGAGGGCTCCTATTCGGCCAATGCTGTGTATCTGTACCGCAATCGCGGCGGCAGCGGCACCTTCCAACTTTCCAAGGACGAGCGCTACTGGCTGATCTATGGCGAAGGCAAAGAACAGCTTGTGCCGGCCGTGGGCGACCTGACCGGCGATGGCCAGCGCGACATGATTGTCGGCGATCGGCTCGGCAATCTGAGCCTGTACCTCTATGAAGACCGGCCCGAGCGCGCACCGCGCGAAAAGTACCTGTTGAGTAACAAAGGCTTGGTGCCGTTCGCCGATGGCGTGCCGTTTACCAGCCCACTCTGCCGGCCCGAATTAACCGATTGGGACGGCGACGGCGATCTGGACTTGCTGATCGGAACGCAAGACGGCAAAGTCTTATTGGCGCTCAACACCGGCTCGGCCAAGGAGCCGTTGTTTGCGCAACCGGCGGCGCTGAAGGCCCTGGATGTGCTGAAGCCGCTGACGGTGCCGGCCGGCTGGCGCGTGGCGTTCTCCTGGTTTCGCCATGGCCTGATGCCGAACAACGGCGGGTATCTGCAGATAACCAATGACGTTGATGAGGCCGGCCAGAACGTGCGCTTTGTGCGCTATGCCTACATGAACGAGTACTTGGGCATGCAGCCCTATGTGTTGATTGGCGGGAACATGGCGCTGCAATTTGAGAAAACGTACACGCTGGAGATGAAGGCCCGCGCCACGGCGGTGACCGAGATTGAAGTCATGTTCGAGTTTGAAGAGCGCGGGCGCGGCAAAGGCGACACGTTACAGCAGGATTGGCCGAAAACGTATGTGCGGCTCAAACCCGCGGCCGGCTGGCAGACCATTCGCAAGGGCTTCAAGATAACCTCGCGGTATGGCAATGATCGTGTCGATGTGGGCAATCCGAACGTGGTCATGCGCCTGAGAATCTACGGCCGGCCGAACTTGACCTGCGACATCGCCTCCATATCCGTGACGGCGGGCGGCACGATTACATCGGACGAACCGGCGCCGGCCGCGCCCAAGACCACGCCGGCCGACACGAAAGACACGAAAGATAAAAAAAACTGACATGACCACGCGCACAAGAATCAGCAAGATCCGCAGCCCGGGTGCCGTCCGCAGCTTCGAAACCCGCCTGCGGCGGTTGGTGGCGGCGCAAGCCATGCTGCTGCGCCGCAAGAATGCGGTTGACCCGCATTGGTACAACGGCGTGGTCGAGCGCTTCAAGCAGCCGGTGCTGACGGCCGCACATGTGCCGTTGGCCTGGCGTTATGACTTGGATCAGCGCTGCAATCCGTTTCTGCAACAACGGCTGGGCGTGAATGCGGTGTTCAACGCCGGCGCGATCGAGCTGCACGGCAGCATCTGCGTCGTGGCGCGCGTCGAAGGCTATGACCGCAAGTCGTTCTTTGCCGTGGCGGAAAGCAAGACGGGCCTCGATCGCTTTCGCTTTTGGGACGAGCCGGTGCTGCTGCCGGAAACGGACGAGCCGGATGTGAATGTGTATGACATGCGTCTGGTGCAGCATGCCGACGGCTGGATATACGGTCTGTTTTGCACCGAGCGCAAAGACCCGGTCGCGCCGTCCCACGACCAGTCGAGTGCCGTGGCGGCCTGTGGCATTGTGCGCACCAAAGATTTGAAGACCTGGGAACGCTTGCCGGATTTGCGGACGCGCGCGGCACAGCAACGCAACGTGGTGCTGCATCCCGAATTTGTGCAGGGCAAGTATGCTGTGTACACGCGGCCGCAGGATGCGTTTATCGAGGCCGGCGCGGGCGGCGGGATTGGCTGGGGTCTGTGCGACAGCATGACGGCGGCAGTGATTGAGCACGAGCAGGTGATTGATCCGCGCGTGTATCACACGATTATGGAAAGCAAGAACGGCCTGGGCCCGGCGCCGCTCAAAACCGAACAGGGCTGGCTGCATCTGGCGCACGGGGTGCGCACCACGGCGGCCGGCTTGCGCTATGTGTTGTACCTCTTTATGTGCGATCTGGCGCGACCATGGCTGGTGACGCACCGGCCGGGCGGCTATTTTCTCGCGCCGGACGGCGAGGAGCGCGTCGGTGACGTGTCGAATGTGGTGTTTGCCAACGGCTGGGTGGCGCGTGCGCAGGGTGACGTGCTGATCTATTATGCTTCGTCGGACACACGCCTGCATGTGGCGCGCGCGAGCATCGCGCGGCTGCTGGACTACGTGCGCAACACGCCGGCGGATCCGTTGCGCACGGCGGCCTGCGCCGCGCAGCGGCGGGCCTTGATCGCGCACAATCAGACGCTGGTACGCCAGACCGGCAGTGCCTTGCTCCGCCGCGCCGTGCGCCTGTGATGCGCAGCATGCAAAATCAGGGTTCAGGAAATGCGAATAGCGAACATCCAATCCCGCCTTTGGCGGGACTCCGAGCAACAAGGAATGACCAATGATGCAGTTCTGCGCAGCTACTTCGGCCTTCGATATTCCTTGTTCAATATTGGATATTCATCTGACCTTTGACCTTTGACCCGTTGCTCAATGCATACCATCTTGTGTCCATTGTGTGGGAGTGACAGCCGCGCCGTGCTGGTGCGCGGCAGTGATCTGTTGCACGGCGTGCCGGGCGATTTCAGCGTGACGCGCTGCAGTTGCGGGCTGGTATACATCAATCCGCAGCCGGACAACGACGAGCTGCAGCTCTATTATCCGGATCATTATCTGGCCCACAAAGAATTGCACGGGATGACGCGCTTTCAGCGCCATCGCGCGTTGAAGGAGTTTGTCCTGCGTTGGTATTATGACTATCCGCTGGGCGCGCCGCTCCCGCCGCGCTGGCAACGCCGGCTGCTGCGCCCGTTTCTGTGGCTGCTCAGTCTCGGCACGCTCAAGAGCGCCATCGCGTACCATGGCGCCGGCCGGCTGCTGGATATCGGCTGCGGCAACGGCGGTTGGCTGCGCGGCATGCAGGAATGCGGTTGGACGGTGCAGGGCGTCGAGATTGACGAGAACGCCGCGCGCACGGCCACTGCAGCCGGCGTGCCCACGTTTTGCGGCACGTTGCCGGCCGCCCAATTTCCCGATCAGGCCTTTGATGTGGTGCGCCTGCACTATGTCTTCGAGCACTTAATCAATCCGGCCGAAGTCCTGACCGAAGTCCGGCGGATTCTGAAGCCCGACGGGGTCTGCTACATGCGCGTGCCGAATATTGATAGTTGCACATTTCGCTGGTTCAAACAATACTGGTATCCGCTGGATGTGCCGCGGCATGTGTTTCATTACACGCCCGACACGTTCACGCGGCTGGTGCGCCAGCATGGCTTGGCGGTGCAGCGCATACGGCACTGTTCGCCGCCGAGCGGCTTCTTTGTGAGTCTTGAGTTCATGCGGCGCGAGGGCGTGCTGCCGGTCTGGCTACGGCCGCTGGACGGCCGCCGCTCATTCTGGCGCAACCTCTGGCGCCCACTGGGTTGGCTGATTGACCGGGCCGGCAAAGGCGACATTGTTGAGTTCACGGTGGTTGTGAACGCGGCGCCCTGAGCCGCGTGGATGAGCGGAGCACCACGCGTGATCCCTGTGCGGGCAATGTTGGCGAATTGGCGACCGCCGCGGATTGATGATCCGCAGGCGCGGCGCGGCCTGTGGTTCTCGTTCCTCGACGGCATTCTGGGCATGTGCATGGTCGGCCTGGTGGAAACGAACACCGCGCCGGCGTTGCTCTCGCTAAGCGACTCCAAATTACTGATGGCGTTGCTGGCCAGTCTCCCACTGCTGCTCTCGGCCCTGACGCAATTGGCCACGCCGGTGATTTCAGCCTACATCCATTCGCGCAAGGGCTTTGTCATTGCCACCGTCTGGAGTCAGACCTTTTTCCTGACGCTGATCGCGCTGAGCGGTTATTATCAGCGCTGGCTCGCGCCGGTGATGCTGGTCGTGTTTTTCTCGATCTACGCCACTAGTGGCGGCATGGGTGGCAGCGTCTGGACATCCTGGATGGCCGACATGGTGCCGCACGACATTCGCGGGCGTTTTTTCGCCTGGCGCAACCGCTATTTCAGCATCTTTCAGGTCACGGCTGGCATCGCGTCCGGCTACTTGATGCAGCACTATGGCGGGCCGCACCCGCCTTGGTTTGGCTACCTGGTCTTGTACCTTGTGGCCGCGCTCGCGCGCTTTTTCTCCGGCTTGGCGTTGTGGAAACAGTATGAGCCACCTTTGAGTTTTGCGCCGACACCGCGCGACTTCAGCTATACTGAATTTCTCTCAAAAACACCAACCAGCAATTTCGCGCGCTTCACGATTTTCGTCGCGCTGGTGCATGGCACGACGGCCATTGCCGGCCCGTTTTTTAACGTCTATTTCCTGACTGAACTGCACATTCCGCACGCCACCTTTGCCATGATCGTCAACGCCAATCTGATTGGCACCTTACTGTTCCTGCCGTTCTGGGGCAAAGTCGCCGACCATTACGGCAATTGGTTCGTGACGCGGGTGACGGCCTTCGGCATTGCGGCGATACCACTGCCGTATCTGTTCGCAGCAACACCCACCTGGCTGTGGATCTTGAACTTTGTGGCCGGCGCGCTATGGTGCGGCTTTGGTCTGGCAACCTTCAATTATTTGCTGGAAGCGGTCACGCCGCAACGCCGCGTGCGCTGCGCGGCCTACATGGCGTCCACCGTCGGCTTCACCGTCTTTTTCTTCGGCTTGTCGGGCGGCTGGCTGGCGCGGGTGCTGCCACCTCTGCCGCTCTGGCAATCGGGCTATCAAACCCTGTTTGCTGTCTCATCGCTGTTGCGCTTTACCGCAGTGGGCGTGTTCGTCGGCTTTGCGCTGATTCGCGAAATCCGCAATGTCAAGCCGGCTAATCCGACCGAGATTTTGGCGGAATTTCCGGGCGTGCGCTTGACCCTTGATTTCGCGCGCAACGCCTATCGCGTCATCCGCCGGATCTAGGCAGCTGTAGCCGCGGGCGCTGACCGCGGCAGAGCAAAGAACCGCATCAGCGCGGGCGGCTTGTATCTACAAAAGTAACGAAGAGAAAACTATGATCGGGGCACTGGCAGGTGACATCATCGGATCGGTCTACGAGTGGCACAACATCAAGACCAAAGACTTCGTGCTTTTCTCCCCTGCGTGCTTTTTTACCGACGACTCGATTTTGACCATTGCGCTGGCCGACACTATTCTGTCGGGCACACCCTATGTTGAAAACCTGAAGAAATTCTACCGCTGGTATCCAAATGGCGGCTATGGCGGCCGTTTCTGCCGCTGGGCCCAAAGCCCAGATGCCGCGCCATACAACAGTTGGGGCAACGGGGCCGCCATGCGCATCAGCCCGGTGGGCTATGCCTATGACGACCTTGCAACGGTCTTGCGCAAAGCCCAGGAATTCACCGAAGTCACCCACAACCATGCTGAAGGGATCAAAGGCGGGCAAGCGACCGCCGCCGCGATTTTCCTGGCGCGCTGCGGCAAGGCGAAGGATGAAATTAAAGAATTTATCGAGACGACCTTTCACTATGACTTGGGCATGCACGTGGACGAGATCCGCCCAACCTATGCATTCGATGAGTCATGCCAGGGCACCGTGCCGCAGGCACTGCGGGCCTTCATTGATGCCACTGATTTCGAGGATGCCATGCGCACGGCCGTGTCGCTGGGCGGCGACACGGATACGCTGGCGTGCATCACGGGAGGCATCGCCCAGGCGGCGTATGGCGTGCCGGCAGCCATCCAGGAAAAAGTCTACACAATCTTGGATAAACGGTTAGGTGACATCACGCGGCGGTTCATGGCGCGCTACTGCAAAACGACCTGCTGACGCGGTTCAATGTCCGTGAACAACGGTGGCGCCATTCACACCACTGGCACGTAATAATACTATGCACAAACGACATAAAATGTCGATTGTGCCGCTGGCCGGCTCTTTTGTTCATTGTTGATGGGGGAACTTCGTTCGCGACGAACGAAGGTTAGATTCAGCAAAAGCTAATCAGCATCTTGCAGTGGTTTCTTCGTGCCTTCGTGTCTTGGTGGCAAAATGTTGCGCCTCAGCGTGCGGCGCGGCCGCGCGCCTTTGCGCCGGCATGCGCCATGGCGCGCGCCATCTCGCGCGTGTGCTCGCGCTTCTTGATGTCCTCGCGCTTGTCGTATTGGACCTTGCCCTGCGCGATCCCCAACTCGACTTTGACACGCCCGCGCTTGAAATACAGACGGAGCGGGATCAAGGCCATGCCTTTGCGCTCGCTGTGCGCCGCCAACCGCCGAATCTCATTCTTGTGCAGTAACAGCCGGCGCACGCGCAAAGGATCGTGATTGAAGCGGTTGCCTTGGTCGTAGGGATTGATGTGCAAATTGGAAAGGAAGACCTGGCCGCGTTCGATCCGCGCGAAGGCGTCACTCAGATTGCCGCGATGGTCGCGCAAGGACTTGACTTCCGTCCCGCGCAGCTCGATGCCGGTCTCAATCGTTTCAATGATGTAATAATTGCGGCGGGCTTCGCGATTAGTGATGATCGCAATAATGGCCGCGTCGTCGGTGGGCTTAATCATGGGCGTGCCGGGTGGGCGTTAGTCCGCGGATTGGCCGGCGGCGCGGCGGGCCAGGAATGCGCGTGCAAACGCCGTCAGTTGATTGGCCTGCAGTGCGGCGCGCAGGTCGCGCATCAGCGTCAGATAAAAATGCAGGTTGTGCATCGTCAGCAATTGTCCGCCGAGCGCTTCGCCGACGTTGAGCAGATGGCGGATGTAGGCGCGCGTGAACGTGCGGCAGGCATAACAGGCGCAGCCGGGCTCGACCGGGCGCAGGTCATCCTTGAACCGGCCGGACTTGATGGCCAGGTCGCCATCGGCGGTGAAGGCGCTGCCGTTGCGCGCATTGCGCGTCGGCATGACGCAGTCGAACATATCCACGCCGCGCACAACGGCCTGGACAATGTCTTCCGGGCGGCCGACGCCCATCAGGTAGCGCGGTTGGTCGGCCGGCAGGTGCCGCGCGCACAATTCGGTGACACGGTACATTTCCTCGGGTGCCTCGCCGACTGCCAGGCCGCCGATGGCGAAGCCGTCGAACGGCAGCGCGCATAATTCTTCGAGGCAGTGCAGGCGCAGGTCATCATGGACGCCGCCCTGCACAATGCCGAACAGCAATTGCCGGCTGCCGGCTTGTTGGTGCGCGTCACGACACGCGAGGCAGACCCGCGCCCAGGCCAGGGTGCGGCGCACGGCTTCCTCGATGATGGCGCGGTCGGCGGTGGACGGCGGACACTCGTCGAAGGCCATGGCGATATCGCTGCCGAGCGTGTGCTGCATCTGCATCGCCTCGCGCGGACCGAGGAAGAGGGCGCTGCCGTCAATATGCGATTTGAAGCGCACGCCGGCGTCGGTGATGTTGCGCAGATCCGCCAGGCTGTAGACTTGAAAGCCGCCGCTGTCGGTCAGAATCGGGCCGTCCCAAGCCATGAAGCGGTGCAGGCCGCCGTGGGCGGCGATGATCTCGGCGCCGGGCCGGGTAAGCATGTGATACGTATTCGCCAGAATGATCTGCGTGCCGAGCGTGTGCAGTTCGGCGGGTGTCAGCATTTTGACGGTGGCGCGCGTGCCGACCGGCATGAACGCGGGTGTTTCGATGCAGCCGTGGGGTGTGGCAAGCCGGCCGGCGCGCGCGGCGCAATCGGTCGCGTGCTGCAGGCAGACAAACAGTGGTGGGTCGGGTGTCGGCATAGTGAAAACGCGTGGTGCCGGAGGAGAGACTTGAACTCTCACGGGGTTGCCCCCACGGGTTTTTGAAACCCGCGTGTATACCATTCCACCACTCCGGCGCAGGCAGGCGTGCAGGCTATTGTACCCAAGCGGCGCGAAAAAATCAACCTTCGTAGAAGAAGCGGCCCAATCCGACCGAAAACGCAATGCACCCGTACAGGCCGTGTTCGATGCCCACGAGCAGCAACGAGCGCGAGCGCGCGTAGCTCCAGGTCAACAAACAGCCGCCGGCCAGCGATGCCAGCACGGCGATTGGATTGTCGTACATGACATGCAGCCAGGCGAAACAGAGCACATTCATGGTCAATAACTGCCAGCCATTGCCCAACAGCGGCGTATACCGTTCAAAAAAGAATGCGCGGTAGACCAGCTCCTGCGGCAACGCGGACAACAGGGGATACAGCACCATGACCATAAGCCAGCGCTGTGGCCGCAGACGCGGGAAGGCGAAGAGCCATTCGGGGTGCAACAACCATGTGATCACCACACAGGCAACGGCAACGGCCGCGACCCGCACTGCCATGCCGCGCAGGTCGCGTGGTGCGATGCGCCACAAGGCGGCGCCGCGCAGCGCGCGGCTGCGCCACATCAGCACCAGGCAATACACAGCGATGACGGCGAACGCGAGCCGTTTTTCATGCCGCAGATCACATGCCCACGCCAAGCCCGGCAACAGCCAGAACAGCGTTGCACATTCGATTGCGCGCCAGCGGTCACGCATGCTTACGGCAACGGCGCGCCGCCGGCGTGGATCTGGCGCAGCCATTCGGCCACGCCTGAAAAAACCATCTGGGCCGAGACCGAGGCGACAATCAGACCGGTAATGCGAATCAGCGGGCCGGTCGCATTGATCCGTTCAAGCGCGCGGCCGATCTTGTGCGCCATCAGCATCAGGAGCAGATTGACCAACAGCGCCATGGTCAATGCTGGCAGGGTCCGGGCGATGCCGAGGCTGGCGCTGAGCGAGATGGCGGCCGTGATCGTGCCCGGCCCGGCGATCAGCGGCGCGGCCAGCGGCACGACGGAAATGTCGCTCATGCGAAACGAGGCCTTGTCATAGAAGCGGCCTTGTTGCACGGCCGACAAGCCGACCAGAAACAAAATAATGCCGCCGGCGGCCTTCAACGAGTACAACTCAACGTGAAACACTTTCTGCAAAATGACATTGCCCGCCAGCGTCAAGACGCACAAGATCAGGAACGCGACGCAGGTCGAGCGGATCGTGACCGTGCGCAGTTCGCGCCAGGCCAGCGGAGGATCCAGCGTGGCCAGCACGAAAATCTTGCTGGCGGGATTGATCAGCGCCAGAAAATACACGCTGTGTTCGAGAAACGCGGCTACGTCCATAAGGTGTGCTGGATTTTGACGACTATCTTGCGCACGGTGCGTGGCGCCCGCAGTTGCAGTTGCGTGCAATGCGCATCGCCGGGGAAGAAGACGGCCACGAGCGGTCGGGCCAACGTTGCCTGCAGCGGTGCGCGCACAGGCTTGGCAAAAAACTCGACATCCCGGATGGCATCGTACGCGGCCGTCGCGGTCAGCGTCGCCGCCGGATACCACTGCAGGCGTTCAACGCCGTCCAGCATCATTTGCACGTCAATGAATTCGCGATGGACTTCGAGGACCGCCGCGGCACGCGGGCGGGTCGCGTAGGTCATGACGCGCGCGACGATGGCATCGCCCTGCAGCGGATACACGCCATCCGCAAGCGGGGCTGCCGCGGCGCGCAGGAAGTCGCCCACGACCCGGTCAGTGCGGCGTGGCACACCAGACAGGCAAGACAGATCAGTGAGCGTGGCGATGATCATCGAAGGTGTACCCACAAGTTTTGGCGGTCAGCCATTCGGCGCGTGTGCGTGGATACTTGCGGCAATTGGGCGGACGGAAGCGGTAGATTGTGCAATAGGCCGTGCCGTCGCTGCGATCGCGCAGGAACAGGCAGCGCGTCGGCAATTTGCAGCAGGCACCGCAGTTGGTGCACGTCTGGCGACGGGCGGCCGTCACCGGCAGGAATGCCGTGAAAAACCGCAGCGTCTTTTTCAAGTAACCGACAACGTACAACTTCATGGCCGGGCGGCGAGTTGATTCAAGAGGGCGGGGTTGTCGCGGTACTTTTCGCACAAGTTCTTGAGCAGCGCCATGGCGGCATCCGGCGGGTGCTCCATCAGCATCCGGCGCAGCTTGTGCACCTTCATGATATCCTCCGGCCCGTACAATTGTTCTTCGCGGCGGGTGCCACTGGCGGTGATGTTGATAGCCGGGAAGATGCGTAAATCGGCCAAGCGCCGGTCGAGCACAATTTCGCTGTTGCCCGTGCCTTTGAATTCCTCGAAGATAAGATCGTCCATGCGCGAGCCGGTTTCGACCAAGGCGGTGGCGACAATGGTGACCGAGCCGCCATTTTCGATGTTGCGGGCCAGGCCGAAAAAGCGCCGCGGGATTTCGAGCGCGCCGGCTTCGAGGCCGCCGCTCAAGGTGCGGCCGGTGCCCGAGCCCTTGATGTTGAACGCGCGCGCCACGCGCGTCAGACTGTCCATCAAGACCACCACATGCCGGCCGCATTCGAGCTCGACCCGCACATGTGACAAGGTCAATTCGACCAAGGAACAATGCTCAAGATAAGTCTGGTCATTTGAACTGGCCAACACTTCGGCACTGACCGCGCGGCGGAAATGGGTGACTTCCTCGGGCCGCTCATCAACCAGCAGGACAATGATGCGCGCGTTCGGATCGCAGGCGCGGATCGAGTTGGCCAGGGCTTCGAGCAGCAGGGTCTTGCCGGCTTTGGGCGGCGAGACAATCATGCCGCGCGTGCCTTTGCCGATCGGCGCCAGCATCTCGACAATCCGCATCGTGACATCGCCGGTGACGCCCAGCTTGAAGCGTTCACTCGGATTGACCGCCGTCAGCTGCGTGAAACGCGGCCGACGCGCAAAATCGTCCGGCTTCAAGCCCGAGATCGTGGTGATATCATGCACTTCGATCGAATGCTTGCGCTTGTGCGCATGCCCGACGATCAGCGCGCCTTCCACCAGCCGATGTGACTTCATCATGTGGTTGGGTACGTAGGCATCCGCGCCGCTGGGCTTGAACGAGCGGCTGGCATCGCGCAAGATACCGTTGCCTTTTTCCGTGACTTGCAGCACGCCTGTGACATCAAATGCCATGCGGGTTCATCTCCATATCAGGATCACTCATCGTTACTCATTGGGTTGTTGTTGTTGTTCTAGTCCGGTGCCGGCGGCGGCACGCACGGCAGCGCTCTTCGCTGCACTGCTGGCACGCGACGCAATCACGGCAGGGGTGTTTGCGTGGCGCCGCCGCGGGCGGCAGCATCACCAAGCCCTGGCGCGTGACGCGGTACCACACCCCGTCAATCTGCGTGCAGCGTGCGCGCGGGCAGTCAGGCGCGCGGCGCGGCATCGAAGAGCAGTTCCTTTTGATACTTGCGGGTGGCACGCGCGGTCGCAAACCAGACCTGCCGCAGATCAGCGGTGACGGCAAACGCCACAAAACTGGTGTACAGCTGCCCTGCCAACGAGCTGGCCAGCACGCCCAGCGACTGTGCGGCAAGCAGGTCGTGAACTTCCCGAATGACGTCATCGTCGCTTTTCATGCTGTGCTCTAATAATGCCAGAAACGCGCGCAAAAGTCAAGCGAAATGGCATTTTTAGTACAATGAACCGGATACGGAAGAAAATTACCGTCACGGGTGGCAAGCGATGTTTAGTGGCCACCGGGGTCGCCGTCGGGGTCGGACCACAGCAAGGCATTGCAATGTAGAATATTACGGCTGAAAACGGGGTGCTTTTCGGCCTGAGATGGTCGATTGGCACACTAAGAACGCCTGTTTGAGGAATTCAAGCCGTCATCTCTTGGTGTTACCAATGAATGCGCTAACTTGGTGTCATGCCCATTGTGGCCGCGGGCACCCGCTTGGAGCTGCTTGGAGTCCCGTCAACGGCGCGGATGACCGCGGCTGCAGAAGCCGACCTCACCGCGGGCGGCTACAAGAACACTGCAAAATGGAACGCGCTCTCATTAGTAAGCAGCCATTATTATGTGGGCCGGGATCAGCAACACAGCAACCACTTATTCAGTGCCGCGCTTGCGGAAATATGCGGCCAAGAGCTCGATCAGCTCGGGTTGGCGCGTGAAATATGCCAGAAGCACATAAACCGTGACGCCCGCACCAATTGCCAGCGCACAATGTACACCGCGCAGGACGAGCTGCGGCGCCGCGCGCATTGCGCTGAGCGCATCGCTGGTCCACCACACGCTGACCGCCATGACCGCCGCCAACAGCGTGATGCGCGCCAGCGAGACCGCCACCGCCCGCATGCCCATCGGCCCGCAGGCCCGACGCAACAAGATCAGCAGCACGCCGACATTGATGAACGCGCAGATGGTCGTCGAGAGCGCCAGCCCGGCTTCCTGCAGCCAGGTGCGCATCAAAACCAGGTTCAGAATGACATTCAACACCAGGACCGACACGCCGACGAGTACCGGCGTGCGCGTGTCTTTGCGCGCGTAAAAAGCCGGCACAATGATCTTGGCAAACGCAAACGGCACCAAGCCGGCCGCGTAACACCGCAGGGCGCGCACGACAAAATGTGTGCTTTCGTGCGTGAACTGCCCGCGCTCGAACAAGAGCTGCACAATCGGCTCGGCCAGCACCAACAGCCCAACCAGCGCCGGCACAATGATGAAACAAACCTGCCGCAACGAAAAAGCGATGGCGCGCGTAAAGCCCTGCTTGTCGTCGCGCGCGGCGCAGAAACTGATGGTAGGCAGCAAGGCCACCGCCAGCGCCACGCCGAAAATGCCGAGCGGAAATTCAATCAGGCGATCGGCGTAGAACAGGACTGAGACGGCGCGCTCATTGAGCGCCACGGCCATGATGCGGTCCACCATGACATTGAGCTGCACGACGCCGACACCGACAATCGCCGGCGCAAGCAACGGCAACAGTTGTCGCACAAGCGGGTGGGTGAGTGACCAAAAAGGCCGCGGCATGAAGCCACGCCGCGCCAGCGCCGGCAGTTGCAGCCACAATTGCAGCGCGCCGCCGACCAACACGCCGAATGCCACGACATAAACACGTGTCTGTTCAACCGGCGTGAGCCAGGCCGCCAGCAACGCGGCGGCGATGATCGCAAGGTTGAGCAGCACGGGCGAGAGCGCCGGCCGCGAGAAATGCCCGAGGGTGTTGAGCATTGCGCCGCACACCGCTGCAAGGCAGATCAGAATGCAGTAGGGCATCATCAGCGCGGTTAGAAACAAGGTCAGGCGCGCGTCGGCGGACGGCACCCACCGCGTGGCCACAAGGCAGCCGACGCTCACCAGCACGGTGATGCCGGTCAAGACGACGGTCAGGAGCGTCAGTACGGCATCGGCGGCCTGACGCGCCGGCTCTTTGCCGTTGTGATGCAGCTCGTGGGCGAAGAGCGGGACAAACACGCTGGACATCGCGCCCTCGCCAAACAGGCGCCGCAGCGTATTGGGAATAGTGAACGCGAACAGGAACGCCGAGTTGAGGCCGCTGGTGCCGAAAAAAAACGCCAAAGTCATGTCGCGCAGCAGGCCGAGAATGCGGCTGAGACCAGTCGCCGCGCTGTTAATGCCGGCGGCGCGGGTGATGTGCCTATGCTCGGTGGACATCGGCGTCAAACTCGTACAAGGCGTGTTCCTGCTGGTCGGTCTCAATCGCGCCGGGCCGCGCGACGCGCACTTCGGCAATCGCGTCCTGGGCTGCCACGCCGTGATAAATCAAATAAGCGGCCAGAATCGTGCCGGTGCGGCCATAGCCCATTGTGCAATGCACCACGGGCGGCTGCTGATCGCGCACACATGCGCCCAGAAACTCGACGCAGTGGTACATCACCGGGATGGTCGGTGCGGTAAAATCTTCGACCGGCACATGCAGATGCGGCTGCTGCCCAATCCAGGCGGCCGGCAGCGGTGCGCGCGATAACGACAAATAGGCGCGAATGCCCTGGCGCGCGAGCCATTGGATGTCCTCGATGGCATGCGGCTGGCTGCAGCCGGCCACCTCGCGGACATGGTAAAACGTGAGCATGTCAGTAGCTGAGGCGCGCGTTGTCGTCGGGAAAGGCGCGCCGGTAGCGCCGCAGCAGCGGGCGCACGTCATGGGCCAGATACTCGGCTACTTGCGCCGGTGCGCATCCGACAAAGCGTTGCGGCCGCATCTCGCGCTGGAGCGTGCGCAGGTCGAGGCCGATCTCCGGATCGGCGGCGATGCGTTCGAGCAAATCATTCGCGCCGCCCGCGCGCACTTGCAGCGTGGCGGCCATAGCGTGGGTGCGGATGCGCGCATGCACCGTTTGGCGGCTGCGGCCCTGCGCAGTGGCCAGCATCAAGATGGCCTCGGTCGCCAGGAACGGCAGGGCCTCGCGCACGCGCCGCGCGACGACCTGCGGATAGACCGTCAAACCGCCGCCGAGGGCGCGCGCCAGCAACAGAATTGCATCGCAGGCCAGAAATGCCTCGGGCATCACGATCCGGCGATTGGCCGAGTCGTCCAGGGTCCGTTCGAGAAACTGGGTGGCGGCCGTCATCTGCGGCGAGCTGCAGAGCGAAATCAATAGGCGCGCCAGCGAATCGGCGCGTTCGCTGCGCATCGGATTGCGCTTGTAGGCCATCGCCGACGAGCCGATCTGTTTCGCGCCAAAGGGTTCCTCGAGTTCACCCACGCTCTGTAAATAGCGAATGTCATTGGTCATTTTACTGACCGACAGCGCCACGCCGGTCAGCGCGGCAACAATCTGCGCGTCCACTTTGCGCGGATAGGTCTGGCCGCAGACGGCATAGACACTGGTAAAACCGCAGGCGCGCATGACGCGCTGCTCGAGCTGGCGCACCTTGCGCGCGTCGCCGCGGAACAACTCGAGATAGCTGGCCTGCGTGCCGGTGGCGCCTTTGAGGCCGCGAAACTTCAGCGTTGCGCGCACCTGCTGGATGTGCTCAAAATCAAGTTGGAAATCCTGCAGCCAAGTGCTGGCGCGCTTGCCGATGGTCGTCACTTGGGCGGGCTGCAAATGGGTGTAGCCCAGGCAGGCGTGGGCGCGCTCTTTGTGGGCAAAGGCGGCCAGCGCGCGCAGGACGTCCGCCAGGCGGTCGCTGATCACGCCAAGCGCGTCGCGATAGATCATCAAGTCGGCGTTGTCGGTGATATCGCAACTGGTCGCGCCCAGATGAAGAATGCCGGCCGCGGCCGGCGCCTGCCGGCCAAACGCCAGGACATGCGCCATGACGTCATGGCGCACCTCGCGCTCGATCTGGCGCGCGACAGCAAGGTTGACATCCTCGGCGTGCTGCTGCAGCGCGGCGATCTGCGCGGCGCGCACAGGCAGGCCCAGCGCGCGTTGGGCCACTGCCAGCGCGATCCAAATCCGCCGCCACAACTGAATGCGATAGCGCGGCGCGAACAGCGCGGCCATGCGCGCGCTGGCATAGCGTTCTGCCAGGGGATTCTCGTAGACCGGTCGTTCAGTGTGTGGTGGCGCCATGAATCGTGCCGTGCCTGTTGGGTGTGAAACAGTAAAACATCAGTGAATATTCTCGCAAATCCACGCCGGGATGTCAACCGAAAAAAGAAAATGACTGAAACTCCGATATAACGAAGTGGTACGCCAATTTGCCACACGCTGCCACACCTGCCTGCGGTCGCGGCACTCCGCGCCGCGTCACATGCAACGTACCTGATCCGCGCCCATGGCGGGACTCAAAGCAGGGGACGTTCCTACAGCCAGACGCTGCCGGATAGTCACGCCATATTGGGGCTTTGGCTTATATCGGAATTTCAATGAAAAGGGTGATCCGCCGTCAAACCGGGCATGGCGGTATATTGACAGCATTCCTGTAAAAGCGTATAGTTAACCTATAGATTGTTCAGCAAGAAACGCTGACCGCCCCTATCAACGATTTGGCACAGAATTAAGGAGCCGGCTATGAAAACACGTGTTCTTTGTGCAGCCCTTGTGGCAGGGATGATGTGGAGTTCGCGCAGTGGCGCTGCCATGATTTTCAGCGAAGGCTTCAACAGCAGCACGCTGCCGGCCGACTGGACTACCCAACTCGTGGCGGGTACGGCTGCCAGCATTGACTTTGTGAGCAGCAGCGCGCACCCGGCCGGTTTTTCACCGTATGAAGGTTCGTACTTCGTGCGCTTCAACTCTTACACCGCTGGCGTCGGTCAGCAAATCCGCCTTGCGCGCAAGGCGGCCTTCTCCACGCGCGGGTTCAACCGCGTCATCGCCGATTTCGCTTGGACGCACGACACTGAGTATGCAAGCAATCTGGACGCCGTTACCGTGCAAGTCTCGACCAATGGCGCCGACTGGGTTGACGTCACCACCGTCACCCGCCCGGGCGCCGCCAATCAGTGGCAGCGCCAAACGTTGCTGCTGCCGCCCATGGCGCAGAATCAAGACCTGGTGTTCATTGCCTTCCAGTTCACCTCGATGTTTGGCAATGATTGCCATCTGGACTATCTGCGTGTCGCCGGCTATGCCGCGGCGCCCGGCCTGCCGCTCTGGTCGCAATTGCCCGACGTGGGCGGCTTTGGCTATGCCGCGCAGCTCGCCACCAATGTTCCCTTTGAGGCGCGCATGGCGGATGACGTGCGGTTCGACACGCCCACCAAGCCGATCAAGTACATGCAGTGGTGGCTCAACGTGAATTCGTCCGCGACCGGCATTTATGCTTGGAATATCTACCTGTATGATCACGACACCGTCTCCAACGCGCCCGGCACCGTGCTCTGGCAATGGCTCAATATTCCGGCCGACCAATGTCATGAGGCCACCAATGCTTTCAGCGCGGACACCCGCTCGTACTGGGCGGAACTGCCGTCGGCGTTCTATGTGCCGACCGGCCAGCATTTCTGGATCACATTTCAGCCTTGCCTTGGTTTTCCGCCGCAGAGCTTCTGGCTGATGACGCCGCAGCCCGTGCGACTGTCCACCGGCGCGCTGCAGTTTGCCTTCATCGGTATTTCGAACTGGACGGCATTCTCTGACTGCGCATTTGAGCTCCTTGCGGATCCCGGTTTGCTCGTGCCGCCGCTCTCATGGCAGCGGGTCGTCCCCGGCGCCACGGTGGCGCATGCGCTCACGCTGACCAACACCACCGGCGCGTTGGACACCTTCAGCCTGACCGCCCTCGGCGCATGGCCCATCGAGCCGTTGCCGCCGTCGGTCACGCTGGCGGACGGTGCCGCGACGAGTTTCACCGTCATCGTCAGTTGCCCGGATGGCACCCCGTTGGAGATGGTTCAGACCACCCAAGTCGCCGCTGTTTCGCTGGCGAATCCGTCGCTTTCCAATCAGGCCCAGTTGTTCAGCATGACCTATCGCGAGTGCCCCGGCCTGCCGGTCTGGACGCAAGAACCGAACCTGAACAATGGCGTTGTTTCCACCCTCGTCACCAATCCGTCCGGCATGGAGGCGCGCTGTGCTGACGATTTTCTCTTTGGCGTGCCCCTGGCCGATCCCATTCAGTATCTGCGCTGGTGGGATGCGCGCTATGCTTTTGTGAAACCGCAGGCGTGGAACATCTACCTCTATGACCATGATCCGGCCCTATGCGTGCCCACCAATGAAATCAGCGCGTGGCACATCGACGGCTCGAATGTGTACTGGTCAAAGATTGACTTGGGCCTCTTCTATGAGTGCTGGGCGGAGCTGGCGACGCCTTTCGTGCCGGTCACCGGCCAGCATTATTGGATGACGGTGCAGGCCGAGATCTCTGCGGACATGCCGTGGACGTATTGGGCCATGCGCTCAGCGGATGTTTCGCTCTGCACGGGCGTGTGGCGCAGCGCAGCATTCGGCGTGACCAACTGGTCCATCTATGCCGGCATTCCCTATGATTTCGCGTTCGAGTTCCGGGTGGTGCCCGAACCGCTGCAACTGCTGACTGGCCTGGTGCCGTTGGTGCTCGTCTGGCTCTGTGCCGCCCGCCGCCACCGGCGCGGATGAACCCGCTGGTCATAGCACCGGCGGCTGACCTGCCGACCGTGTTGCAGCCGGCGGTTGCCGCCCTGCTGCACGGCGAGCTGGTCATTTTCCCAACCGAAACCTGCTACGGCATTGGCGCGCGCGCCGATAATCCCGCCGCCGTTGAACGCATCTACGCCGCCAAACAACGCCCGGCCGACAAACCGTTTGCCTACCACATTGGCGACTGGGCCATGTTCAATCGACTGGCCGGGACGATTACAATCGACATTTTGTGTCGATTGCAATCGCACTGGCCCGGGCCGATCACGTTTCTGCTCGACGTGGCCGGCGTCAAGACGGGGTTCCGCTTTCCGAGTGATCCAGTGGCGCAGGCGTTCCTGCGGGCGTGTGGCGTGCCGGTTGTCGCCACCAGTGCAAATCTGAGCGGCGAGCCCAGCCCGTATGATGCCGCGGCAACATCGAATGTGGCAGCGCACGCCGCGTATGTGCTTGATGCCGGCCCAACGGCGCTGCGCGGCGATTCGACGATGGTGGATCTTACCGTTAATCCGCCGGTCTGCCTGCGCCGCGGCGTCGCGCCCTGGCCCTGCGACCATTGATTCTTCAACACTGAACATTCAACATCGAACGTTGAACCGTTAGTGCGTCAATACTGAAACCGAAAACCGAAAACTGAAAACTTCTCCTGCCCTTGACCTTTCACCCATAATTTTGTATGCTATTCCATGAATGTTCCCCTTCTTGATCTAAAAGCGCAGTTCGCGCCGATGCGCGCCGAAATCATGGCGGCCGTCAGCGAGGTGTTTGAGTCGCAATATTTCATTCTGGGGCCGCAAGTGGCCGCGTTCGAACAAGAATGCGCGGCATACATTGGCGCGCCGCATGCCGTGGGCGTCTCGTCCGGCACGGACGCCCTGCTGCTGGCCTTGATGGCCCTCGGCATCGGCCCGGGCGATGAAGTGATCACCACGCCCTACACGTTTTTTGCGACGGCCGGCTCGGTGGCGCGGCTGGGCGCGACGCCGGTCTTTGTCGACATCGTGCCGGACACGTACAATATGGATGTCAGCAAGATTGCGGCGGCAATCACGCCGCGCACCAAGGCGATCATGCCGGTGCATTTGTACGGCCAATGCGTGGACATGGATCCGCTGCTGGCCTTGGCGCGTAAGCACCAGTTGTTTGTGATCGAGGACGCGGCCCAGGCGATTGGCGCGCGTTACAAAGACAAACAGGCCGGCACACTGGGCACAGTCGGTTGCTTCTCATTCTTCCCCTCGAAGAATCTTGGCGGCGCGGGCGATGGCGGCTTGGTCACCACGTCGGATGCGGCCCTGTGTGAAAAAATGAAGCAGCTGCGCATGCACGGCATGGAGCCGAAATATTACCACGCATTGATTGGCGGCAATTTCCGGCTGGATGCGCTGCAAGCAGCCGTGCTGCGCGTGAAACTGAAATATCTCAACGCCTGGCATGAAGGCCGGCGCAAGAACGCGGCGAAGTATAATGCCGCCTTTGCCAGATGCCCGGCAATTGTCACGCCGACGGTGCGCCCGGACTGCTACATGATTTACAATCAATATGTCATTCGCGTGCCGCAGCGCGACAAGGTGCTGGCGGCCCTGAAGGCGGCGACGATTGGCAGCGAAGTGTATTATCCGGTGGCGCTGCATCAGCAGAAGTGTTTTGCGTACCTGGGCTGCCGGCCGGGCGCGTTTCCGGAGGCGGAGCGGGCGGCCTGCGAGACGCTGGCCTTGCCGATTTATCCGGAATTGACGGACGAGCAACTGCGCTACGTGGCGGAGACGGTGCTGACCGCGGTCACATGAGCGTTGCGGAAAAACTGGCGGTCTTGTCGGCGGCGGCGAAGTATGACGTCTCGTGCGCCTCGAGCGGGAGCCGTCGGCGCAACGCGGGCGGCGGGCTGGGCGCCGCGACACCCGCGGGCTGTTGCCACAGTTGGTCGGATGATGGGCGTTGCATTTCATTGCTCAAACTGTTATTGACCAATCGCTGCGTGTACGATTGCGCCTATTGCGCCAATCGCTGCAGCAACAATGTGCCGCGTGCAGCGTTCACGGTCGAGGAAGTGGTGGACCTGACGGTGCAGTTTTACCGGCGCAATTATATTGAGGGCTTATTTTTAAGTTCGGGGGTCGAGCGCAGTCCGAATTATACGATGGAGCGCATGCTCGAGGTGGTGCGGCGCCTGCGGCGCGAGGAGGCGTTCCGCGGCTACATCCATGTGAAGGCAATTCCCGGGGCGGACCCCGAGTTGATCCGGCGCGCGGGCTTTTACGCCGACCGCATCAGCGTCAACATCGAGCTGCCGAGCGAGGTATCCTTGCGCCGGCTTGCGCCCGACAAGGCGCGTGCCAGTATTCTCGGGCCGATGCAGCAGATCGCGCACAACATCACGGCCAACCGCGATGAGCGCAAGACGCTCAAGCGCGCACCCCTCTTCGCGCCGGCCGGGCAAAGCACGCAATTGATTGTCAGCGCCAGTCCCGAAAATGACGACCGGATTTTGTTGCTGGCGGAACGCTTGTATCAGACCTATCATCTGAAACGCGTGTACTACTCGGCCTATGTGCCGGTCAATGATGACGCGCGGTTGCCGTGGGCGCCGGCGCCGGACATGCTGCGCGAGCATCGGCTGTATCAAGCCGACTGGCTGGTGCGCTATTATGGCTTTACGGCGGCGGACGTGCTCGATGCGGCGGAGCCAAATCTGGATCGCGAGCTAGATCCGAAGTGTGCCTGGGCCTTGCGGCATCTCGAACAATTTCCGGTCGAGATCAACCGCGCGGAGTATGAGACGTTGCTGCGTGTGCCGGGCGTGGGCATGCGCTCGGCCAAACGGATTGTCGCGTCGCGCAGCCAAGCGGCGCTACGCGTCGAGGACTTGGACAAGCTCGGCGTGGTCATGAAGCGCGCGCGCCACTTCATCACCTGCGGCGGGCGCAAGCTGACCGGGCTGAGCACGACATCGGCGGCGATCCGCGCGCAACTGCTGTTGGGTGTGCCCGGCCGCACGGCGCGGCCGACGCTGGCCGAGCAGCCAGAACTGTTCGGCGAGTTGTAGGGCTATAATGCAGCGTTGCTTGTGGCCGCGGGCGTTGACCGCGGCAGAGCCGCCGCCCTCGCCGCGGGCGGCTACAATGCAGTGAGCCCCACGCGCGCGATTTTGCTATAATAACCAACAATGTTCAGAACACACACCCAGAAACGCCGCTTGCAGCTCTGCATCTGGCACGCCGTTGTCGCGGTGTTGCTGCTGCCAGCGTGCACGCGCGACGTGGCGGTGGCGCCGACGGTGCGCCGGCCTGCGACGCTGTTGGCGACCGCCAGCAATGTCGCACCCGCGCGCCTGCCAATTCTGGCGTATCATCGCGTTACATCCGGGCCTAACAGTCACATGAAGGTCAGCCCGGCGCTGTTCCGCCAGCACATGCAGTATCTGCATACCAATCATTACAAGGCGATCAGTTTGGATGAGTGGTATACGGCGGTGTGCTGCGGCACGCCGCTGCCGGAGAAAATCGTGGTCATCACCTTTGATGATGCGTGGCGCGACCAATATGAGATTGCTGCGCCGATTTTGGAAGAGTTTGGCATGCGCGCGACTTTCTTCGCCTATACTTCGGTCATCGGCACGCCGGACTACATGACCTGGACCCAGCTGCGCGACTTGGCGCAGCGCGGCCATGCGATCGGTTGCCACTCGGCGACGCACAGCGACCTGGCGCGGCCATTTGCACACGAGGACGCCGCGGCGTACGCGCGGCGTCAGACGCGCGAGATCAACGATGCGCAGCGCCTGCTGGCCGATTGCGCGGCCGCGCCCGTGCACCATTTCTGCTATCCGTACGGCTATTACAACACCACGGTAATCGCGCGCGTGCAGTTCGTGCCGTATGCCACGGCCGTGACGGTCAATCCGATGATCAACACGCGCGCCACCCCGCTCCACCAGCTTGGGCGGTTCATTATTGCGCCATGGACGAAAGTGGCCGACCTGGAGGCGTTGCTGACCATGCAGGCCTTGCCAGTGATGGCGTCGTCACCGCGCGACGGTGCCATCGTGTCCGGCGCCATCACGAATATTGTGGTGCGGGTGCCGCCTGGCACGTTGCTGCCGTTGGCGCGTGTCCGCATGAAATGGAATTGGCGCTGGACGGACAGCGCGTACGATCCGGTGCGCGGTGTGATTGTCTGCGCCGTGCCGGCGCCGCTCAAGCCGAATTTGTACACGGCCCAGGTGCATGCCTGGGATGCGCACTCGAATCATTACGCGTATGCCTGGTTGTTTCAGCAAAGTGCCGTTGCCGGTCCGCCACCGCCGGCCGCGGCGGCAACCGTGGCGGCGCCGCGCCGCCCGCTTGTTCTTTTAGCATCACCCGGGAGATAGACATGAGTACGATTCTGATTGGTTATTATAGTCGCACCGGCAATACGAAAGCCATGGCGCAGGAAATTGGGCGTGGGGCGCAAGAAGCCGGCGCGACCGTAGACCTCAAGCCGGTTGAGCAGATCACGGTGGACAGTCTGTCGGGGTACCACGCGATTGTGCTGGGCTCGCCGGATTATTACGGCAGCATGGCCGCACCGCTCAAAAAACTGCTGGATGAGTCCGTCAAATTCCACGGACAACTGGCGGGCAAAGTCGGCGGGGGTTTCAGCTCATCGGCCAACATCGGCGGTGGCAATGAAACGACGATTCTCTCGATTGTCCAGGCCTTGCTGGTGCATGGCATGGTCGTGCCGGGCGTTGCGATCGGCGATCATTACGGCCCGGTCTCGATCAATGCGCCAGACGAGCGCGCTGTGCGCCAATGTCGCAACTACGGGCAGATGCTTGCCAAACTGACCGCCGCGGTCGCGCACATGGCGAAGTAGCAGAGCAGCGTGGAGTAGTGCTGCTGAGTAGATTCGTTCGCGGCGATCAAAGTTGAGTGTAGCAATATGCCGTGGGTGGGGCTGGGTGCCATGCAAGCTGAGGGCACGACATTTTTGCAGTAAGTACCCGGATCCGGCGCCGCCTGTTGAAAATCGCGTTGGGTTGGCTGCGCGTGACTGCCGCTGCCGCAGCCTTGTTCGGTATTCGGCTGCTTGGAGTGCCGCTAAAAGCGGTATTCGCTATGCGTCATTCATCGCCCCCGCCCCGACAAGGCGGGAATGCAGGGAACGTGTCGCTAACCGGGGCGGTGCCCTGGGCTGGTATGCCCGGCCCCCTCGAGGCACCGCTGCATCCCGCAATCACCCACCCACACCGCACCCAAGATACCATTCACTATCACCAGCAACCAGCTTTGCAACACCACCATTGCACGCGTCGCCGGAACGGGGTGATTACTGCGGCTCTTTCTGTTCGACCTGTTTGCGGAAGGGCACGAAAAGTTTCTGACCGACCGTCAGGGTGCTGGCATTGTTGATATTGTCATTGCAATTGACGATATCCTGCACGGCGACATTGTAATCGCGCGCGATTTTCCAGAGCGATTCACCGGGTTTGACGGCGTGTTCATAGCCGCGGGCATAGTCAATATCAGGATGGGAGGGCGTGCCGGTGCGCACCACGGGCTCGTCGGTTGACGCCGCCGCCGGCGGCTTTTTTGTGGCGCTCTGGCCGGCGGCCGCGGCGGCGCTGACTTCGACGACGGTCTGCAGTTCGCGGGCAAGGTCATCCAGTGCCGCGGTATTGCTGTTGATTTGCAGCTGCAACTTTTTCATGTCGGCCCGCATGGTGAGCAGGTCGTCATTCAGGCGCTTCTGCAGTTTCGCATTCTCCTCCTGCACCATCCGCAGCACTTCGGCGATTTTCGTGTCGGTCGAGGTGCTGCTGCGGCCGGCTTCGGCCAGCTGGGCTTGGACGCGTTGTTCGAGGTTGGCCTGTTGCGTGCGAGTGGCGGTGGTGAGGGATGTTTGCAGCGCATCTTGTTCTTGCCGGAGTGACTGCTGCAGCGCGGCATTCTCGCGCTCAAGCGTGCTCAAGCGCGCTTGCAGATCATCCACGCGTTGTTCCAGGGAGGCGACGGAATCGTTGACCGAGCGCACGTCGCTTTGCACTGCGGCGACCCGCCAGTTGCCATCTTCAACCGTGGCGGATGTACCTGTGGCGCAGCCATGCAGCGCCACGAACAAACCACTCAATGCGATGCTCGTGCCGAGCTTCATCACCGCGCGCACACGCATTGACGCTGACTGCCGCGCTTAGCGACCAGCCAAGCCGACCATGAAATGATCGCGCCGATTCTTGGCATAGGCCTCTTCGTTGTGCCCCGGATCAGCCGGGCGCATCTCGCCATAGCTGATGGTGTACAGCCGGTTGGGGTCAATGCCCAAATCGGCGACGAATTGCCGCGCCGCATTGGCACGCCGCGAGCCGAGGGCCATGTTATACTCCTCCGTGCCGCGATCATCGCAATGGCCTTCGATCTGGATCAGGACATTCGGATAGCGTTTGAGGAACGCGCCGATTTGCTGCAAGATCGCGGCATCATTCGGCAGGATCGTCGAGCTGTCATAGGCAAAATGGATATCGCGCAAGACCATGCGTGCCTCGGCATCCACGGCCGGATCCAGCAAGCCGGAGCCCGGCTCGCCAAAACGGCCCGTGCCACCCGCCACTGGCAGATCGCCCGGCATGAAATCCTTGTCTTGCGACAGTGCCACGTCGTCCGCCATCGGATCAAAGGGATCGCCGGTCGCGGTCGTGTCACCCTCGCCTTTCTTGTTCTTACTGCAGCCCAGCACCAGCATGACGGCCAGCATCATCAAAAGTAATCGGTACATACGCTTCTCCTACCTGCGAAATTTCTGTTAAGCATAGGTAATGCAGCAGGCAAGCCATCTGCCTGATGCACCCATCGTGCAACGTGTTATTATAGCATAATGTGCGCGCAATGCAAAGTGCCTGCGCGCGCGGCAACATTTGCCGTATCGCCAACAATGGTACAATATCCAACATGTCATGAACATGAAATGGGAAAAACTATCAATGGTGGCAGCGGAAATCGTGCCGGCGCGGGTGGAGAAGATCGGGATGCTGCACCAACATGCACTGGTGGTGCGGCTGGCCGGGCCGCGGGCTGCGTACGTGTATTGCGCGCCGGACGCGCCGCTGCGCGCGGTCTGTTGCGCGACGAGTTCGCCGCACAGCACCTATCCGCACGCGGACTGGTTGGGCGCCGCGGGTGCGCTGCTGGAACAGGCCGAATTGATTGCCTGCCGCACGGTGCCGGGTGAACAGGTGCTCGAGTTGCTGTTCAGCACGGGCTGGCGCATTGCGGTACACTTTTTTGGCCGCCGCGGGAATGCCGTGCTGGTGGACGAGCAGAACATACTGCACGCGGTGTGGCGCGCGGTGCCGTGCCACGTGGTCGGCACACCCTACGTGCGTCATGCGGCGCCGGCCGAGCCGGGTGACGCGGGCATGCGCCAAATGCCATTTGACGAATTGCTGCCTGCGCTGCAGCGCCTTGAGCTGGAGGAGACGCGCGCCGCGGTACGGCGCCAGTTGCAGGCCCGGCGTGCGCGGCTGGCCGAGCGCCTGCGGAAGATCGAGCACGACCTGGCGGAGGTTGCACGCGCGGCGGAGTACCGCGCGCAGGGCGAATTGCTGAAGGCCCACTATCACCTGCTCAAGCCGGGGATGCGCGCGGTGACGGTGCTCGATTATACCACGCCGACGCCGACGGAACGAACGATTGCACTGGATCCGCGCAAGACGCCCCAGCAAACGATGGCGTGGTATTTCAAGAAAGCGGCGAAACTCGAACGCGGCCGCGCGGTCATTGCCGCGCGCCACGCGCTGACGCAGCGCGAACTGGCGGCGCACGACGAACAAAGCCAGGTGCTGACGACCTGCGCGGATGTCACCACGCTGCGGGCACTGCTGTCAACAGGTCAGACATGTCGGACGGGTCATGCTCGTCCGGCGCGCCCGGCGCGCCCGGCGGCGCGCATCCGCCAGTTCACCAGTTCCGATGGTGCGCTGATCATGGTAGGCCGCACGGCGGCCGATAACGACGAACTGACCGTGCGCGTCGCGCGCGGCAACGATGTCTGGCTGCACACCCGCAATCGGTCGGGCGCGCACGTGGTGGTGCGCATGGAACGCAACCAGGAACTCACGCGGCGCACGTTGCTCGAGGCCGCGCAGCTCTGCGCGCACTTCAGCCGCACACCGGATGGCGCGCTCGAAGACATCATGTATGTCTTGCGCAAGCACGTCAGCAAGCCCAAGGGCGCCAAGGCCGGGCTGGTGCATGTCGCCGGTGGGAAGACCATTACCGTGCGCCACTCGGCCCGCGCCATGAAAGAATGGATGGCGGCGCATCACACCGAGACCGAACACTGAACATTGAACATTGAGCATTGAACATCGAACGTCGAACGCTGGTTGGAGTCTCGCCCGCGGCGGGATCGAACAGCGAACATTGATGTGCCGGGCATGATCTGCACACGCGGTGGGCATGGGCGCGGCAGAAAGCGCACAGATTGCCGCGGGCGTGGCTGCGCTGGCGCGCTGGCACTGATTCTGCTGAGAACAGCAACAACAAGGAGAAGCAAATGAAAAACTGCATGGCAACCGCGATGGTGGTATGGCTGCTGATGTTGACCGGCACCAGTCTGTGCGCTGATTCAGTCACCAATGCGCCGGGGCACGCGCCACACCGGGCGTGGATTCGCGCGTACCAACTCACGGCGATTACCAGCACCAACGGGATTGCGCGCGCGGTATTTCTCTGGCAGCCGCAGCGGCTGAGTTTTTGTGTGGGTGTGGGTGAGATGTTGACGAATAGCACGGCCATCGTGCGCGCCATTGATCCAGAACAAGGCACGGTAACACTGGGCAACGCGGACGACGCGGTTGAATTTCATTTGCGCGCGTATCAGCGCACGGCGCAGCCGCCGTCGGACAAGATCGTGCTCAATTTTGAGGACACCGATCTCCGCACAGTGTTGCTCTACCTGGGTGAATTGACCGGTGCAACGATTCTGCCGGCGGCCAGTGTGCGCGGGCAGGTGACGTTGATCAATCCACAGCCGGTGACGCGCGCGCAGGCGATCGAAATCATCCTGGCGCTGATCGAGTCCTGCAATTTCAAGGTGATCCGCGGCCAGCATGTGATAAAAGTGGTGCCGCTGTCACACGGCGCGGTGGCGCCGACCGCCGACCTGGCGCGCGCGGAACTGCAGGTGCTGCCCCTGCGCTACGCCAAGGCCGACGTGGTGACTGCACAACTTAACCAGATGTTGTGCGCGCCCAGTGTGCGGAATGCCAAAACGTTGACCATCGGTACGCAGACCGTGACCCTCAGGCCCGCACCGATGAGCTGTTCATTCATGGCCATCGCGGCGGCGAATTGCGTTGCCGTGATCGGCGATGTGCGCGTCATGCCGTTGGTGCAAAAGGCCGTCGCATTGCTGGATGTGCCGGCATATTACCAGCACAACGACGCGCCCTGCACCGTCATGGCACTCAAGCATGTGGCACCCAAAGAAATGGCGGCGGCATTGCAGGGTTTATGCAGTTGGCAAGTTGTGGCCAGGCCGCTGCCGGGCACGCGTTTGCTGCTGTATCGCACGGACAGCAAGTATGTCGACAAAGTGCGCCGGATCATCGAGCGTTGTGACAGCGCGGCGGATGTGACCTGGCGCACGTACTACAAAGTGCCACTGGGGACCGCCGGAGCAGGTGCGCTGTTTGGTGGTGTGACCGTGGCCTTGGTGCGGCGGCGGCGCTGACAAAGCGCGCTGATCAATGACTGCGAATAGTGCGCAGTTTTCATTGGTCAACGGTCAGTTGTCAATTGCAGCACAATGACAAATGACCATTGATCATTGACCAATGACCGATGAGAAATAGTTATGACGCCGTTGGGCGGGAGGGGCCGGCGGTGGTTGCCGGGGCGTGGCCGGCTTTTTTCATATTCTCTTGCAAGGTCTGCGAAAAAAAGCCGCCGGAGAGCGTGTCGATCTTGGTGGTCAGCTCTTCAATCTGGAAATCGAGGCGTGACAGCTCGATGAAATCCTTGGGTGGGTCGTACAATTTCTGGAACAGCAGATTGCGGCGCTGAAAATAATAAATGGTGACCGTGTTGGCGACATCGGCGCGCATCTCGGTCTGGCGCTGGCGACGTTCGTCAATGCCGACTTCATTGGGATCGAAGAAGATCTTCTCGAGGTCCCAGGCGAGTTCGGCTTCCGCGCCGATGCTGGCCGTGTGGCTGCCGATCTTGCGGCCAAAATAGGCGGCGTTGTCGAGCGTGCCGACTGCGTCAATGCCCTGGTCGAGGCCTTGGGCGCGATCGCCCTGGCCGAGCAGGCGCACTTGCGGCATCAGCGCGGCGCGCTTCACATTGCGCAGCCAGGCGCGGATGCGGTCGGGATGCAATTGGGCGTATTCGATGGCGGCGTCGACGACGTCGCGCGCGCTCGGTTCGAGCTGAATGCGCTGCATGGCGTGCTGATACCTGAGTTCCGTGGCTTCGCGGTTGAGGATGTCCGCGGCCGCAACGGCAGTTGTCGCGGTCGTGGCCAGGCCGACCAGCACGTCTTGGGTGAATACGGGTGGCGCGCTGATTGGCACGGGTACGGGCACGGGCGCCGCGGCAACGGGCGCGGCGATCGTCGCCGGCGTGAGCCAGTCTTTGCCCCACAATACGCCGCCGACATAGCTCCAGACAATATCGCTGCCGTTGAGCACGATCGCGAGTTGCAGACATTCGCTGAAATCGTAAATCGAGCTGATCAGGCGAAACGACTGCAGCGCGTTTTCACTGTAAAACAGGCGCCCGCCGCTGACAAAGACCAGCGTGGTCGCTTGCAGTGGCGAGACGGCGATGTGGGTTGTGGGCGTATCCGGCAGGCCGGCGAGAGCGGCGAACGTGCTGCCGCGATCCACGCTGACAAACATACCGCCGCGGGTGGCGACATAGACGCGTTCGTTGTAGCGGCTGGCGGCGATGGCGAGAATGTTGTTTTCAGTGGGATTGACACGGGCGAAGAAACGTTCGAAGGTATTGCCGCCATCGCGTGAGCGCCAGACGCCATCAGTCGTGCCGAGCAGCATGGTGGTGTCTTGCTCGGAGTCGACACACAGGGCGGTGACCGCGCGGCCGAGCGGCGCGAGCGTGCGTTTCAGCCACGATGCGCCGGCATCGGCGCTGATGTAAATGTTGTGCGAGGTTAACAGATACAGCACCAAAGGCTGATTGGGCAAAGTCACGACCGTGCGGATACGTTCATTGGCTTCGAGCGCGGGCAATACGCCGGTGGGATTCCACGATGCACTGGTAAGGGTTGATTGCAGCACGACATTGCTGCGCACGGCATACAGTGTTGCTTGCGCCAGAACGCCGGCCTCGATCGGGCCGAGCAGCAGTTTGTGCGTTTCGGGAACACGATCGGCGCGGGTTGACGCGCAGACCAGGAGCAAGACAAAGAGCGCGGCGCGCGCGCCGGTCTTACAGGTCGAGGGCACTCGTGCGGTCGTCGTAGCCATCGTTATTGCGGTCGATAAACTGATCCACAGAACCGGAGGCGCGGCGCAGTGCGCCGCGGGCGCCGCGCGCCGCGCCGGCAGCCTTGCTGGCGGTGCTCAATTCGCGTGGCGCAGCAGTAACGACGGGTGTTGTGGTGGTGCGGGTGACGGGCGTGGGTGCGGGCGCAGTGGTGGTGACAAGTGGCGTGGCAGTAGCGCTGCGCGCAGACTGCAAGGCACTGACCGTGCCCTTGTTGAGTGCCGGTGTGGCGGACACCTGCGTCGCCGGCTCCGGCGGCGCTAGCTGCGTCTGGGCCACCATGGCTGGCGCCGGTGGCAGTGCGGAAGTGACTCCGGGCAGGAGCACGGCTGGTTCTGCTTTACCCGCCGTCGTCCGATATACGACATTCTCGCGCCAGTGGGCTGGCGCGGCACTCACGGTGCCGCATAGTATCGCAAGGCACAAACTGCATAGCACAATTTTCGTCGCATGCATACAACCGTCCGTTTGCTTGTCAACTTCATTATAGCATGATTTGTGACTGCAATGCAAGCCCGGCGCAAATTTCTGGTTCCGGCGACATTTTTATCTGTCGCTGCACTTGATTTGCCACGACTGCCTTGTAGCCGTCCGCGGTGAGGGCGGCAGAGCTGCCGCAGTTGACGCCCGCGGCGAAGACCTCCGTGCCGGTCTTGTCGATCAAGCATGCCCGCGTGCGTCTCCTGCGTGTCTGTACCGTATTGGACGGCGCATGCCGCTTGACAACCGGCCCTGCTTTCGCGTAGCATACGATAGCGAACACATGCAGTAAACCCGAGGATCAGGATGGTGCTATGAACCGAAGCATGCTACGGCGCGGCGCGGTCTGCGCGGCAGTGATCTGTTTGGCCTTGGCGGCCTGCCTGCGGGCCGAAGTGGTCGAAGTAACGATATTCCACACGACCGATCTGCATGGCAACTTCGCGCCCATCACGGATTATGAGGGTAACACCGGCGTCGGCGGCATGGAGCAACTGGCGACCGTGTTGCAGGAACGCCGCAGCAACGCCACGCACTCCATCTATGTCGACAATGGCGATTCGCTGCAGGGCACGCTGATGAACTACCAGGCGCGCGGGCATGCCATGATTGATTGCCTGAACGCGCTCGATTGCGCCGCGTGGAACATCGGCAATCACGAATTCGATTGGGGTGTCGCGCTGCTGGGCGAAAACATTGCGCGCTTCAGCAATGCGATTCTAAGCGCGAATTTGCACTGGAGCGGCGCTGCCGCATCGCCGTTTGCGCGCGTGCAGCCGTTTATCATTCGCGAACTGGGCGGCATGCGCATCGCCTTTGTCGGCGTGACCCATCCGAAAATCCCGTTCTGGTCGCGCAACGTGCTGCTGCAGGACACGGTGATCGAGTCGCCGCTGACGGCCTTGTTGCGCGTCATGCCGCAAGTGCGCGCCGCCAAGCCCGACGCGATCGTGCTCATGGCGCACATGGGCTCGCAGGACGGCGCCAGCATGATCGAAGAACCGTTGCAGGAAGTTCTGCGGATGTTCCCCGATATTGACGTGGTGATCGGCGGGCATACGCATCAAGCGGTGCCATCAGTGCTGGTGGGACGCACGCTGCTCACCGAAGCGGCCTATTATGGCACGACCCTGGGAGAAATCCGCTTGAGCTTTGACCGCGAGACGCGGGCATTGCTGCAGGCTCGGGCGCTGCTGGTGCCGATTGGGCCGCACGTGCGCCCGTCGCGCCTGGTGCGCGCCACCACGCGCACTGCCCGCGCGCAGGCGGCCGCTGTTGCCACGCAGCAACTCTGTCGCATCGTCGGCAAACTCGGCGGCGCGCCGAACGCCGGCGCCGAATCGCCGGAGCAAACGTTGATGTGCGCGGCGATCGCCCGCGCCGTCAATGCGGATATCGTCTTCCACGGCGCCTTTGAGAGCACGTGTGTGATTAGCAATCGCATGATGACGATGGCCGACTTGTTTCAGCTGGTGCCCTATGAAAACCGGATTGCGGTGGGTGCGTTGACGCCCCGCCAGATTGCCACGACACTGGATGCACTGCTGGATTGGTGGGCCTCGCCGAATTTTGCCTTTCCCTACGGCCTGACGGTCAAGGCGGATGTTGAAGGGCCGACGGGTGAGCGGATTCTTGCGCTGCATGACGCCCGCGGCAAACCGCTGGACGAGACCAACCGCTATCGGGTCGCCTTCAATAGTTTCATGGCGGCCAGCGGCGGCCAGCGCTACCTGCCCTTGCGCACGCTGCTGGAACAAACAGCGGTGCGCGCCGAGGATACACAGATCACGACCCGCGAGGCCGTCGCCCAATTTCTGCGCGCACAAGGCGTCTATACGCCCGTGGTGGTGCGCACGATTCTGAAACGCTCCGTGCCCGCGCCGGTGCTGGCCGTGATCACGCCGACCACGCCGTTGCGGCCCGGCGCGCTGCGCTTTGCCGAGTTTGCCTACATGCATCCCGGCAATCGCTGGGAGGAACAGGCCAGTGAATGGTTTGTGGTGAAAAATTACGGCACCGAGCCGGCGAATTTGAAGGGCTATGTCATCACCGATTGTGATGAAGGCGGCGCGTTCCGGATCACCAAGGACCTGATACTGGCGCCCCAGGAAGTACTGGTGTTTTGCCAAATGATTTCACGCTTTCGCCGGCTTGCCTACGCGCAGAATCCGTATCTACGGCTGTTTGAGTATGGGCCCCTGGCCGGCCGCCTGAATTTCGGCAATCGCGGCGATGAACTGATTCTGGTGGATCCGCAGGGCAATTGCGCCGACCAAATCGTCTATGGCCAAAGCATAGAACACTGGAAAAACTGGCCAGCCGAGAGCAAGGCGCCTAACCACAAAATCGGCCAGAGTCTGATCAAGCGCGCCGGCGGCTGGGAAGTGCAGGACAAGCCGCTCAGCGAGTGGTAGGGTGCAATCAACAAAAAAGGACGAAATAGTATGACGGGCAACTATGGGAAATGGATGGGCCTGACAACCCTTGTCATGGGGGTGTTGGTGACGCGGACGTTGGCTGCATCACCGCGTGCTGGCGACGCAGAAGCGGCCACGCACGGCGACGAAGCGGCGAGTGTGCAACTGGTCAAGGAGACAGAGCAGAAGACCGCCGACTTCGTGTTCCGGCAGTATAACCTGGCCGTGCTCTCGCACTACTCGTACCTGCTTGGCAGTGGTGGCGAGGCGATGATCGTGGACCCTGCCCGGGACATCAGCCGCTACCTAAAAGACGCGCAGGAGCTGGGGCTCAAGATCACGAAAGTCTACCTGACCCATTCACACGCCGACTTCGTGGCTGGACATGCGGAACTGGCCAAGGCCACTGGCGCCGAGATCCTGATCAACGAGGACACGCAAGCCGGTTATCCGCATACCGCGCTGGCCGACAACGCCACGGTCCGGCTCGGCACGCTGCGTGGCGTGGTCATCAAGACGCCCGGTCACACGCCCGACGGCACCTGCATGCTGGTCTATACGCCCGCTGCGGCGGAAAAGCCGGCGTGGGCCTTTACCGGCGATACACTGTTCATTGGCAGTGTCGGCCGGCCCGACCTGATGGGCGAAGGCATGAGCGCGGCCGCCCTGGCCGAACTGGGGTATTCCACGTGGAAGGACAAACTGTCCCCGCTGCCGGACGACACGCGCATCTTCCCGGCGCATGGCGCCGGTTCGCTCTGCGGCGCGCATTTGAGCGACAAGCCGGTCTCCACGATCGGCGAACAGCGGCGCGAGAACACCTATCTGCAACACAAGGATCTGGCCTCCTACGTTATGGCCGTCATTGACGGTCTGCCCGACGCACCGCAGTACTTCAAGCACAATGCGAAAATGAACCATGACGGCCCGCCGCTCGTGGACTGGGAGACCATGACGCCGCCCGCGCTGCTCGCCGCCAAGGTTGCCGCCCTGGCGCAGAAGGGGGCGTGGCTCATTGACACGCGCGCCGCCGCGCCGTTTGCCGCCGCGCACCCGCAGGGCGCCATCAACATTGGCATTCGCGGCCGTTTCGAGACGTGGACCGGCATCATGATTCCCTGGGGTGCGCCGTTCATTCTCGTCGGTTCGGATGACGAAGTCCGCGAGGCGGCCTTCCGCTTGAAACGCATCGGGTATGACACGCCCGCGGGCGCCCTGCAGGGCGGTCTGGACGCGTGGCAGCAGGCCAAGCTGCCCCTCGGCTCGCTGAAACTCGTCAAGCCCCAGGCTCTGTATCAGCAGATGCAGGCCGGGACGGCCCCCGTCATCGTGGACGTGCGCCTCCCTACCGAATGGATGGCCCTGCGGATCGGCACGGTGCTCAACATCCCGGTCAATAAATTATTCAACGACGGCAAGCGCCTGGCCGGCGCCATGCCGGTTCTGACAGTGTGTAACTCAGCCTATCGGTCAAGCATGGGCGGATCAGTGCTCCTCAAGATGGGCTTCAAGGATGTGCGTAACATGGAAGGCGGCAGCGAAGCCTGGCTTGCCGCAGGTTTGCCGATCCTGAGCGCCGCGGGCGCCGAACATGCTGCGGCCGCCGCGCCGGCCCAGGCCATTAGGCTTCCCGATCGCATCGCCGCCGCGGATCTCAAACGCATGCTGATGGATCTGCCCGGCACCTTCGAGATCGTGGACGTGCGTCCGCCGGCGCAATATGCGGACTTCAGTCTGCCCGGTTCGCTCAACGTGGATATCGCGGCTGTGATCGCCAATCCGGCGTATTCTGACAGCGTGGTTCCGCTCGTGATTGTTGACCGCGACGGCTCATTGGCGATGGCGGTGGGCGGCATCCTCGCGCAGAAAACGGCGCGGCCAATCAAAGTCCTGATGGGCGGGCTGGCAGCCTATTGGGACGAGTCCGGAATGCCTTTGCTCCCGGCGGCGCGGGCGCCGGCCGCCACGCCAGCCGTGCGACCGTCGGCGCCCGCGCCGATCCCGGCCACACCGGCGCCGACCACACCGGCACCACCCGTAAAGAAAAGCGCAGGATGCTGAACGATGAAAATTGACACGCATACGGCCAAGCCCTATGCCAATCCGTATCTGGCGGGGATACTGCTCGGGCTTGTCCTCTTGGCCTCCTATGTCATCCTCGGCGCCGGTTTGGGCGCGTCCAGCGGCATCGCGCGCATCGGCGCGGCAGTCTCCATGTGCGTGTCGGCGCCGCACACGCGGGCAAGCGACTATTTTGGGAACTGGGGTGCCACGCCGCTCAACTACTACCTTGTCTTCATGTTCGCCGGTACGTTTGTCGGGGCGCTGTTCTCGGCGCTCCTGGCCCATCGCGTGCGCATCCAGGTGGAACGCGGCGCTGCCGCGTCCGTGCGCCGTCGCCTTGGCTATGCCCTGGTCGGCGGATTGATCGTCGGATTCGCCAGCCGCTTGGCGCAGGGCTGCACCTCCGGCCAGGCACTCAGCGGTGGCGCCCTGCTGCTCACCGGCAGCTTGGTGTTCATGCTCTGCGTTTTTGCCAGTGGCTATGCCACCGCCCGGTTTGTACGGAGGCAATGGCATGATTAACACCTTATATGGACTCAATGCCCTGGGCACTCCGCACGCGTTTTTTCTGGCGCTGCTGATCGGCTGTGGCTTCGGCTTTGCGCTGGAACGGGCCGGCTTCAGCAGTTCGCGCCGCTTGGCCGGCGTCTTCTACTTTACCGACATGGCGGTGGTGAAGGTGATGTTCACCGCGCTCATCACGGCGATGCTGGGACTCTCCTACCTGCTCGCGTTCGGATGGATCCACCTGGATCAGGTGTTCCTCATGCCGACCATCTACGGCGCGCAGATCGTGGGCGGGCTGCTGTTTGGCGTGGGTTTCGTCATGAGTGCCTGGTGTCCTGGCACCGCGGCAGCCGGTCTTGCCGCGGGCCGGATCGACGCGCTCGTGTTCCTGCTCGGCGCCATCGGCGGCAGCATCCTGTTCAACGAGCTCTTTCCCGTGATCCGCGCACTCTATACGGCAGGGGACCGCGGCCCGCAGATGGCCTATACTACACTGGGCATGTCGCGCAACAGTTTCATCTTCGCTTTTACGCTCATGGCCGTCGGCGCTTTCTGGCTGGCGGAATGGGCCGAGAAAACGCGCACGGGCCGTGCGCCCTACTTGGGCTCGCCGTTCCTCAAAGCGTTCAGCCTGGCGCTGGTCGTCCTGGCGGCCGGATTGATTGTCCTCGGCCCCGCCGCCACCGGTGCCTCACGGTCAAGCGCGGCCACATCCTTTGACGAACAAGCACTCATGGCGTACGTCGACAACGCGCAGGACCACCTCGAGCCCGAGGAGTTGGCAGATCGCATCATGGCCGGCGCGCCGGACCTTGTGATCGTGGATGTGCGCCCGGCCGCGGAGTTCAATGCGTTCCATATCCGCGGGGCGATCAACGTGGCGCTGGCGCAACTGACCGAGGTCCTGCAAACGCATAAGAACAAAGGCCTCATCGTCCTCTACTCAAACGGCATGACGCACCCGGCCCAGGCCCGCGACTCACTGCAGCGGCAAGGGTTTGGCAATGTCTATCTCTTGACCGACGGCTTGCAAGGCTTTCGCGATCGCTGCCTCAAGCCGGTCTCGCTGCGGCCTGAACCGCTCAGCCCGGCCGCCGCCGCCCGTGTTAACGCGTGGCGCGCTTTTTTTGCCACGCCTGCCGCGACCGGCACACCGCGTGGCGCGCTTGCCAAGGATATAGCGGCAGCAATGCCGAAGACGGTCGGGACAGATTGGCTGGCTGGCCGGCTGGGTGCGCCGGAACTCAAAATCATCGATGTGCGGCCCCAGCCGGACTACAGTACTGCGCACATTCCGGGATCCCTCAACCTCAATATGGAGAGCCTGCGCGGCAATGTCAGCGGCGTCCCGGCCGAGCTTCTGCCGCCGGCGTTGCTTGCCGCCCAGTTCTCGCTCCTGGGAGTGCAACCAGCCGATGCGGTCGTGCTTGTCTCCGGCGAAAAGCTGCAGGATGCCACAATGGCCGGCATGGCGTGCGAGCGGCTGGGCCATGTGAACTATGCCGTGCTGAATGGCGGCTACGCCACATGGGCGCAGGAAGGCCGACCAGTGGACGCCGCGCTGCCGGTGGTGACGCCGTCGCAATACCCGCCGCGGCAGGATGCCGATGTCTTCACCGTGGACTATCGCGCCGTGGCAGACAGGATCGGCAAGCCTGGAACCGTGATCCTGGATGTCCGCCCGGCCGAGTTCTACGTCGGCAAGAAATCGGATGAAGCGCGGGCCGGCCATATCCCCGGCGCGATTAATCGCCCGTTCACGGAGGATGTGGTCACCAATGCCAATCAGATCGTCACATTCCAGCCCCGCGCTGTTCTAGCGGCGGCCTACCGGCAGATCATCCCCGCGAAGAATACGGAAGTCATTGTCCACTGCCGCACGGGACATCAGGCCAGCCAGACGTTCTTCGTGTTGAAGCAGTTGCTGGGGTATCCCAATGTGCGCTGGTATGACGGCGGCTGGGCTGAGTGGGCCGCCCGCAGGGAGCTGCCCGTGATCAATGCAGCGCAACCCGCCGCGCGGCCCTGACCGGCAAAGATGGCAAGGTATGCTGCGGCAAAAGAAAGTAACGAAGAAGCGCTGCGCACGGAATATCTAATTATTGCAGTGCCGCAAACGACATGTTTTGTCGTTTGCAAACCGCATTGCCGAATACTTGACTGCCGCTACCACTAACCACCGAATACCGGTGGTTACCGATCACCGGCTGCCGTGCGCCAGGCATGCTGCGCTGCCACCGCATACCGAGTATGTCACGCGCAGAGGCGAAAAACCATGGCCGAAAATTGTACTAGTAGGTGAACAGGTCTTCCATGGCGTACGTCTTAGCCGTTGCCGTGTTCACTGCCTCGCGAATCTTGGATTTGATGTTCGGGGTTAACCTTCGGCCCTTGCACGCACGAGACACCATTTTGAACGTGAGGTGCTGCGTTGAGATGGCAACGAGATCGCGAGGCGCAAGCGCATTGTCCGCCATGACGCGTGCGATGGGTTGCTCTCCCAGATTGCGCTCAAGCTCCATCGTCATTCTTGAAACATGTTCTCTTGGTGAACGGGGCTGCTCACGTTCCGGCGCGGAGCGACGGTGAAGTGCGGCACCGTGTGCGACGGCCTTTTCATTTTGCTCATAGCTTCCGATAAACGATCAAATCTGAACCTGGCGCCTGCGGGATCGCCAATTTCAGGCCATTCATCATCTCCGCTCCGGTAGCCTGGCGCGTCTGCCCCGTAGTGGTTGAGCGGATTTCGTACTTGCTCTCGGGGGTGAGGCCCTTGAGTTGAACGGTCACAGCGGGTCCGCACTTGTCGCGGCGAAAGGCGAGGATCATTCCCTCAGCGAGGTCGTCACGATGATACTGCGAGACAAGCCAGTGATCCAGGTCGCGACTCCATGGAGTTAATCCGTACCAGTCCGCGTTCAGAAGGTGACGCACAGAGCGATAGGTGTCGGTGATCTGCCTGGCGCGGGCGGTGTTGAAGTGGGGGTCGTCGGCGATCCAACCGGTGATCAGGGACGATGCCATAGCTGAGTGGAACGAGTAGTCGTCGAGTCGATCTAGCGGGACGGAGATAGTGCCGTTGGGCAAGTATCGGCTAAGCGCGTAGAGACTGGCTTGATCCACGAGGTTGTCGAACCAGAAGTCGCTCTTCTGGTGGATCTGGAACCGCATGACGGTTTCCAGATCAACGCGCCGCCCGCCGCTGGCGCATTCTTCCATCAGGATGTCCGGGTGGGCGGCGCGGATCATGTCCCAGAAGGCATAGAGATCCTCAATGTACTTCATCTCATGGACACCTTGGCGGTCAGGTTCGTCATTCTCACGCCAGAAGGGCAGCGGGTCGATGTTGAAGTCTTGGCGGTAAACTCCCACCCCGGGGAGTCTCAGATACTGTTCTACAATTTCAAAGAAGAACCGGCGTGCTTCCGGCACGCCGAAGTTGAGCAGTCGATCATGCGCCACCTTGGAGCGGAGCACCCACGGAGCGTGTTCGCGGTCGATCGGTGTGGCTACCACGACCCGCTCCGGCTCGAACCACAGACCGTAGGTCATGCCGCATTCCTTCGCGGCGGCCGCCACCGGCCCAATGCCACGGGGGTACTTTTGCGGGTCGAACTCCCAGTTGCCGGCACCGTTGGGCCAACCGCCTTTGAACCAGCCGGCATCGGTAATGACCGCCTGCACTCCCAGCGGCGCGAGGGCTCGAATCAGTGAAATCTGGTTGCTCTCATTACACTCGTTCAGCCATCCGCCCTTGCGCGTGAAGCACGTGTTGCAGAACAAGAGGGGTTGCGGTTCGACGGCACCCTTGCCGCCTGCGGCCGCGATGGGCTGTTGGCTGATCGACTTGGCCCCGTGCGCACGGGCGACGTAGTGCTTGAGCATCAGGCGGCGGAAGACGACGTAGGACCGATCAGGGTCGCCTTGGTGGGAGAGCACGAGCATGCGAGGCCCACGAACGCCTTCGCCGGGATTCAAACGAAAACGGGTCAGTTCCAGGCCGGCAGTCAAATGCAGGATCGAGCGTGACCCGCCAGTCTCCTTCGATGAGGCCTTGTTTGCCGGCTGCGCTGGATCGACCGCAACGGCTTCCGTTCCTTTCGTCTCTCCGCGACGGCACTGCAGAGTCGCCTTCCACTGCCCGGACCAGCCCACGGCCACGATTAGTGTGCCGGTCCCGGTGTCCACGCGGAAGAAAGGGAAATCCTTGTTGCTGGAACGCCCGCCGCCGCCGCCCATGACATGCTTCGTCCCAGGGGCAAGCGCTACGGTCTTGGGTTCGAAATCAGACGGATCGGAAGGCGCTCCGTTCAACTGGTGAACGACAAAACGGCCGTCCGCAAGCGGCGTATCGAGCGACAGATCCATGGCTTGGACATTCTCAATGATCGGCGTAGTTGCCACGCCGTCATTGCGAAACCGCACGAGCCATTCAACCGCGGGAAACCCCTCAAACCTGGTTGTCTCGCAGATAACAGTTAGGCCGGTCTTCTTGTCTGTCCAACTCGCAGTGGTAAGGGATCGTCCGTTGTCGAGTCGCTTTGTCTCCTGGCGCTTGGCCCACTGAGGCAGGAGCGTCTCCGCATCATTTCCATCGTACACGAAACCGAAAGGAATACCTGCGGCAATCATGTCTATGATCGGATTTCCCTGTCGTTGCAGCTGGCTCATCGGCTTTGCCTCTTTGGTCGCCCCTTCAGAATATTGAGCGGTGATAACGATCGCTGTCACACAAATCAATAGAATGCATTTTGCCATCACGTGCTCCTGCCGTGTCGCCGCAGGTGAGGCGGCCCGCCAGGCGGGTTCGCCTCCACCTGCGGGTTCGGTGGTTCGTTTTCCTTTATCGCGCGTGCAGCTGGCCCACGCGCATCAACGTCCGCAACGCCTCGTTGACCGATGCGTCATCGGGAAACACATCCGCCACATCTGACGCAAGCAAGACAAGATTCGTTCCTTCACGGTAGCGCTTGGCGTATCTGCCCCTTCCGCGCGACTTCAGTTGCGTGAAGTCATATTCCGGGCGGAGTGTGTCTTTGTCCTGAGTACTATTTCTTGTCTTCATAATAGTTTCGCTCCGTGCGTGTTGGTTTCCGTGCGCTGATGATCCGCACCCGCTCGCCGTGTTCCGTATGGGCAACGACCAACAGGATCCCCGAACGCGATACGCCGATTGTGATGCAACGCTCCTCGGTTGCTGAGTGGTCTGGATCGAAAAAAGTGTGGGACAGCGGATCGCCAAACACCGTTGCCGCGTCGGAGAACGAGACACCGTGCTTTCTGAGATTCGCTGCCGCCTTGTCTGGATCCCATTCGAATCGCATGGCATAGTATATCTTCTTACCGCTATCAACGCAAATCCATGTCTTCCGACATCACATTCTGTTCACTGGTGGTGCGGCAGGCACGGTGCCGCAACGTGGCGCTATCAAAGCATTGCGCAGCGGCGGAGTCAACCGCGATCAGCACGGTCAGCATGCCCCGCGCGGAGCGCGTGGCGTACGGCAGCGACTTATGGCTGCATGGAGTTCCGCCAGCGGCGGGATACGTCGGTGGCAGATGCTTAAAGAATGTGGGAGCCGCCTCTGTGCGGCGATTCTGCCAATCAGTAATGGAGCTTGTTTGCAGACGGCACTGGGGATGTCTGACCGCCACCACAGCAGGAACAACATGTTTTGCCACAACAACTCACAAAAAGCACAAGACTGCCTTCGCGCTGACTTGGTCAATTTTGTCCCGCCGCAGGTGTGGAGCGTGGATAGCCGCGCACCCTGCTTGGAGTTGGCTTTGATAGTCTCGCCAGCCGCCGACGGAGTGGTTCGAGGAAAACGTCTTGCTGTTCTGCACAAATTGGCAATTGTAAACGCCAGCCACAAATAGGCCCCGCGCGGCGCGGCGCTAACGTCGAGCATCATGCTCAAAATGGCCTGCGTCGCGCGAGTCATTTTGCATGTTGAATGCTCTTGTTAGCTCTCTTCAGTGTTTTGGCAATTCGGCCGTGACCACATGCATAGCAGAAGTCCAAGGCAGTCTTGCCTTCCCTTGTCTCGATTTTGGGATTTGCTCTTGCATCCAACAGTAACTTCACAATCTCACTATGACCATCGCGACAGGCCACCATCAGAGCACTCATGCCGTACACGTCTTGGAGATCCACATCCGCTTCATAGTCAAGAAGGACCTGGCAGACTTCTGCATTCCCGTATCGTGCACTATAAATGAGTGGCGTTATCCCGAGCGCGTTGCCGATGTCTGGGTTCGCACCAGCATCAAGCAGCATGTGCACTATTCGAGGATAACCCTGTGCAGAGGCATAGAGAAGTGGTGTCCATCCGGCCTCAGCTCTCTCGTTGACATCAGGTTTCTGTTTGAGCAGCTCCGCAACGCGTGTCTCTTCTCCGCTTTCTACCAGTCTGTGAAGCCGAGGTCCTCCATCGTCAACTATAGCTTCCATCACGGCGCGGTTGACAGCGTGGGAGACGATCTTGCGGGAACTCATGTTCTGCTGGTCGGCGTGGTCTCTAATGTATTCTTCGGCATACTTCTCCACAGCAGCACAGGAAATCGCCATCTCCTTCTTGGGATCACCTGAATCTTCCGGAATAAAAAGAACACGGACCTGCTCTTTCCTGCCCTGATGATTGGAGACTCCAACACCACAGTTCTCAGCATGATAGTTTCTCGGATTCCCGTCCTTCGGGTAGAACCTAAGTTGCATAGCCTCCAATAGCTGAGCACGGAACTTGACGGGCGTTTGAGCTTGTGCTGCCGAGTAGTTCTTCTGTATCGCCTGCTGGACAGCCTGCGGTGAATCAGGCGCAGGAATGTCGAGTTCTTTTGTTGCACGTTCGCCTTCATCCATGAGGAAGTAGGCGTAATCGTGAAAGTCGTAGATTTCTTTCAGTCGCGCCATGCGCTGTAAGTACGGTATGCGCTTTCCATTGTCATCGCGTGCAAGATAAAGTGACTTCCATTTTTTGCCAATCATCAGGATGAAAGGAACCACAACGAGAGCGCCTGCAATACCGCGAATCACTGGAGGCGAAAACGAAATGAGAACGTAATAGGCAACCATGAGTAACAGAATCGCCGGTGTCCATGTAAAGAATTGTGCTCGACTCGCTGCGGGGACACGTGGAAGGCGCAGTCGCTTGGATTCCTCAAGACTTCGGGTCATCAGTGCAGAGAAGGCCAAGACCGAGCCAAATAACCCGAGGAAAAACCCTATCGCCGCGAATCCTAGATACCATGCCGGTGATACGGCCGCGAACTGCGTGTTTTGAGCAATGATAGGGTACGATATCCACAGTGAAGCCGCCGCCGACAGCCCCGTGAAACTCAGGCGAATGCGCTGCCAGTTTGTGTCTCGCGCCGTGGGTGCAGACTGCTTCCATTCGACTACCATGTAAAATACTGCGGCGAGCAACAAGGCGGCGACAACTCTGGGATAGTACTCGATGTTGCCCACATTGACGCTCAGGACAGGAAGAGCTTGGTCTGGGGCCAGACCAATAAATCGCGAGACCAGCAAGATGGCAATGAACAGCCAAATGGATCCTTCGGCAATGTAGTATCGCGGCGAGAGTTCTCTTTCGGTGTCTTTCATCTTAAGCTAACGTCTGGCGCATGAGCGGCGGTCACCCGCCTCTCTTCCGCAGTCTACCTCTCGCCGTCCGCTCGATGCGCTTGTTAGCCATCAGCGAACACCCATTGAACGACACGCTCCACGTATCCCTCGCGCCCAATTAAGGCACCGGATTCTTTCTCGTGAAACTCGTAGGACCATCGAGAGACCAGATAGTCTCCCTGCGCCAAAGCCACCACGCGCTCGCGGTGCAGCCGCTCATCCCAATGTCGCACATAATGTCGACCAAAACCGGTATGGATGTGATCGAGCAGGAGGTCATGACAGATATAGTTGCGCGAGCTTGCGGCCGCTTTAAGAGTGTCGATGTCCGCTGCAGGGATATCAGGATGGTCTTCGCCGAGACGCTCGATCGACTTGCCCAGGAAGAGCTTGAGGAGCGTTAGAACATAGTCTTTGTGGGCGTCGTCAAGGAACTCGAACTGGTCTTCAGTCAGCGCCTTCGCCAGACAGAGCCAAGCGACGATGTCTTTGCAAGTCGACTCGAAGTGCTGGCAAACGAACAGGCTGCGGCCAGCGGCTCCCATCATGTCCGCCTCGTTGAGTCGCTCGTCAAAGACAATCCAGCTCAAGCATACTCCTTTATTTGTAACTAGTAATTCTACTTAGTTCTCATGATATTCTGTTCACTGCTGGTGCGGCAAGCACAGCGGCGCCGCTTGGCGTTTGTTTGCTCGGATTATCCTGCGGCATGTGCTCGCGGAGCAGCATCAGCACGCCCTCAAACACATTCTGCATAGCACGCATGACAAAGCAGTTACATTATTCTTGTTTCTGACCGCGCTCCAGCACGACCGGAGCCCAACCTGAACTCAAAATCATAGCATTGCGCGCCGGTTGTGTCAAGTGCTATAGGAGCGGACATGATGCGTCGCCACAGACGACATTTTCTGTCGTTTGTTATCGTTAGTGCAGTACGCTTTGTGAGCGCTTCTCAAAATCCTTCCGCAAAAACGAATTTACTTATGCGCGCGAAGCGCCGCTTCCCAATTTGTCAACTGTCAATGCATGCCCCATTCCGCACTCTGCCCGCCGCCGCGCGGCGAATGCGGTTGGTTGGTGATCCGAAAACGGAAAACCGAAAACGGAAAACCGAAAACGGAAAACTGCCGCGCTGACTGGGCTAGTCCCGGCAGCGGCCTGGACCTCGATGCTGCGCTGCCGCCGTGCCTCACCAGAATCGGGTTCTCACTGTGCAAATTGGCATTGTAAGCACCACAATCAGTGTGTAACTCGGTAATGCTGAATGCCTTGTTCAAGTCCGATCCAGATGGCCTAACCGTGGCAGCAACTCATGTGTTTGAGGCTGGTGTTACGAAGTCATCTCGCATTCGAAATGCCGCTGATGAACCACTTTCGACGAGCAGATCAAGCAGCACAAGCACCGCGTCACGGAGCGCAGGGCTTTGCTTGAGTTCCAGTGGCCTGCTGTACACGTGCCGCTGGAGCAGCACTTCAAGCATGAAAACAGTGTTCGTTCTTCTAAGCATCCATTGAGTGTCTCCTGACTGGAGGCGCTCGGCAATTTGGACGAAGGCTTCAGGAAGGGACTGCTGACCGATATGATACAGGAACCTGACATAGCCATCGAGCACAACAGAACAAGGAGGCAAGTTCTTAAACAAAATGTGCACACGGTGTTGATGTCCTTCTAAACTCCTCCAGTGGCGAACCTCTTCCTTCCACCAAGTTCCCAGGAAAATGGCGGAAACCATTTGGTCCCCGGTCGGGTGTTCGTCATCTAACTGGGCCAGCCACTTCGCGCGCCTGACTCTGTCGGCAAAAAGCTCCCACACAAGCCAAAATTGGTTAGTATTCGGCTCGCGATCCTCAACACCGATCAGGCCCTGGACGAACCAGTGGATCTCGCCCGGGTGGCGGTCAACCGCATCGAGCACTGCTTGGAGTATTGTTATGGGCGCATTTTTAGATGTCCGCATTACGAAACTCCGGAGGAGTTCGTATACCGCCGATTCAGTCTCGTGGTTGCGTTCGCGATGTGCTCCGTCGCGGCTACGTCTGCGGTCATCGTCAGAATCCCACCATTCAACTAGCGTGTGTGCAGCTCGCGTGAAGCTCTCTATGGCCACAGGCTCGGTTGACACCCGACTCAAGATCGCTAGGATTCGCACGTTTGCCTCTGCGCCGAACCATTGCTTAGTGTTCAGACTCCGATACGCATCCTCCGCGATACCTCTCGTGTGCCAGAATCGCTGCCGGACGGCTGAAGCCGCATCGGCTAGGATCGCGTCGATTTGCCGACGCTCGTCGTAGGGACGTTTGACCTCTATGCCTCGCGCTTGGTCGACCAGAGTCGCCTCGCTGGCAAGGGCATTCACGCAGCGCATGGCCAGTTCGCGGTCGATGGACCATAGCTGATTGGCGATGCCCCACACCGCGTACCAGCGCACCTCCTCATTTGAATGGGTCAGTGCGGTCGCAAACGTCTGCTCAACACGCAATCGCTGCGTTTTGGACAGCGATTTTCCGATTAGCAACGAAATGACCGAGGCGCACGGGCGGTCGGCACACATGCCATTCCGTTGCATGCGTGGAAGTTTGTTCCAGTGATCTGCGTTCCGTTCCACTTCCGAGCAGACCACGCCAAAGCACCAATCCCGTTCGTCAGCCGACATGTCCTCCCAGTGATCGCGAACGCACAAAGCAGCGACGAACCCGGGGCCACCTCGGTGCAGGTCGTGCTCCTCGCCATTATCATCCCAGACTCCGGCAGTTCGTGCTTCCTTTAGCCTCTGCTGCCACTGCACAGGATCGTAAGTCGTAGGTTGCTCATGAGCGAACACTTTATTACCCCACATGAGAAGGCTGATCTTTCCCATCATTGAATTGAGCATGACGGCGCTCTTGTGCATCATCTCCTTAACGTCCGGCTCCGGCTCGTTCGGGTCCAATCGTATTCGGCGTCGTTTAGGCTCGGTAGACGGGGCGTCGGTTGCCTCTACCACGTCTGTCGCATCGACCTCGGCTACGGAATACTGTCGAAGGTCCATACGGTGCATTGAGAGGCGCCATGCGCGATCATCCTCCGTCTGCTCCGAATTCGGCGGCAGGGCGCCCCGGTGCTGATCGAGAATTTCATGCACACGTGCGGCAAGCGGTCCAAACTGAAGATTCGTGATGGCAGTCTCAAGATGGTCATGGCGATGGGGGCGTGCATCCGATTCCTTCCGTTCTTGGTCGTAGATGGTGTTCCTTGAGTCAAATTCGGGCATTAAGTGAAATAACCTGGACGTTATCAGAGATTCTTGCACGAGGCGCTCGCGATCTAGTCGGATGCACAAAGGCGATCTGAGCAGGATCAACAGTGTCTCGCCTGACGCATCAGGGAAGGCAGTCGCGATACTCGCCACGACGGCGGTGAGCGCGGCAGATCTGCTCTCTCGCAAAATTCTGAGCAGGACCAAGTCTAATTCTTGCGCTTGCATCTCTGCAAGCTCCAGCAGCCAGTGTTCTAACGCCATAAGGAGAGATTGCATCACATAGGGGCCGACTGAAGTCCCTCTATAGAGGTTCCAAAGTCGCGAGTTACACCACTGCGTCCGCACTGTTCCATCCGAAAAAGTCAGCGTAATTTCGAAGGGCAGTTCGACATACTCCGAGCGGACCCTCGGATGCGCATAGTACTCCGCACTGTGGTTGAATACGTTGATAATAAATGCGAGGCCTTTCATAGGATGATGGCGCAGAAGTGCAAGGAAGGGACCGCGGTAGGCACTGGCATGGAAGAACTCTTGGCTCCTGCCACACTTTATGCCAAAGAGGCTCTCGAGTTCCAGATCAGGTGCGAAATCCCATTCATGACGGAGGTCGGCTTCCGAACAGAGTAGATAGTCGTTTGCGGCCGACACTATGGTGTCGGGCATGTCCCTAGCCGCTGCATTACCTTCCATACCTGTAAATATAATAGTCCGGAACTCCTCTGCCGCCCGATCTCGATCATCCTCGCAGCGGCTTCCCTGTAAAAGAGCGGCGAAACGTTCAGTGTCTTCATTAGGGATCTTGGCAATCACCTTCAGCGTGCGCTTGCGCTGATCCTTCGACCGGTACTCGTCGAAACTGGAAAGGAGCCAGTGCGCGATAGCTGCAACGGATTGGGCTCCCTCCGGATAACGATTCTGCCATGTGACACTCTTAGCCCAATCTTCTATCAATCCAAGCACAAGCGAGCCGTCTTCTTGGACAAATGACTTTAGATGGCTTTGCACCAGCCCCAGGACGCATGCCCACGCCGGCCCGTCGGGTGCATTGAGGAGCGAGCAATGGACTGCCGCTGGCGGCAGCCACGCCGGTGTCGTCACGCAGGCAACACGAAGAAGATGGATCACACGCCTGAGATGATTTTTGTTATTCGCCAGTAATTCGGTGCTGTACCTGTCCAATAAAGCAGGCGACGAGGGTGCACGCAGGAGCGACACGAGCGTGTCATCCCGAAATTGAGCCGAGACAGCCGCCTCGGCAAAAGCAGCATTGAACAGCCGATCAGCGGCGCCAAAATCACGCTCAATTAGCTCGGCCAGCCACTTCCGATAGGCGCGGCGCACCGCAGGATACGGCCCGATTGCTTCTGAAAGCGCTTGGAACGAGCCTTCGCTCGTGAGATGCTTTCCCTCAATCCACTGCAAGATCGCCCAGTCTTCCAGAACGTCGTGGGCGGGCGCCACGAGCGCTCCGCTCTGGTCTGAAAAGGCGAGCAGGGAGTCTTGTCGGAGGCTGTGGACAACAGCCGCGTCCAGGCCGTTACAGGTGACGTACGCCGACAGAGCCCGCGCCCGCCGCACGGCGATCTCCTCCAAGGCTTCCTCGCGCCGGCGTGGCGCACCTGCCGCGGGACGGTCGTCGGCACGGACGATCTCGTGCCAGAAAACGGCCCGGAACTCGCGCTCGCTCTGGGGTAGAGGCCGGTCCGCCGACCACGAGATCTGCAGCGCCTTGTCGAGAAAATATGGATTACGCAGTACCCGGCGCAACTCTGGATTCGCGAGCGGTCGGGCGAGCGTTGGATGGAACTCTTCCACTTCCGCCAACTCTGTGTCATCAAGCAGCGGAATGACAATGACAGAATGATCGATGCGTAGGGACGCCAAGAAGCTTGCTCGCACCAAGTCAGTCGAGTAGTCGCGGCATGTCAACATGATGCGCAGGCTTTTGTCCACCGCTGCAAGCGCCAGCAGATCACTGAAGGCATCGCGCGTGGACTTTTCAAGCAGGCGTTCCACGCTCTCGATCAGCACAACTTTCCGGTCTTGGCCCGCTAAGATTGCTCCTAAAGTGACCGCGTTTACTGGAATCTGGGCGTTTCCCAGTGTTGTGCTGAAGTGGGGCTGTGCGAATTCTTCCGCCCGGAAGCTGAACGCGAAATAGTCGGTGGAGAGGATGGCGATGGCGTCCTTGGCGACACCAGACTTTCCGCTACCCGCAGGACCAGATACCAAGACAACCTGGTCCGACTCCAGTTGTCCGAGCACCTGCTGCACGAGACCGGCGCGACGCAAGTGAAAATCACTGCCTATCGTCGAGCGGATTCCACTCAGGATGAGCACAGTGTGATCTTTTAGCGCCCGCAACGCCCTTTGTTCAGTTCCGCCGAGAACAGAATGGTGCTGCCGCAAAGTGTCGGGCAAATCGTCGCGTCTGAAACTGCGGGCTTCCGGCATCGCGTCCGCAGCGAGCGATAGCAAGGCGTTCCAGGATGCTTCTGCAGTGCCCAGTGTGTCGGAATCCGGCGTTGTGTGACCGAGCAGGCTCTTGATCACCGCCTCGGTCTGCCGGGTCGACGTTTGCAAGTCGAGGCTCAGAACGTGAAGGACGCGCAGGAACGGCCAGATATCCGCCGCTGTGACACTTCTCCCCTCGACTTCGCCTACGATCTTGCACAGTTCGAGGCAGTAATGAACGGCCTTTTTCGCGATGAAACCTGTCGTCGCAAGCCGGTGCTCAAACTCGGCGCTGTCGTGGGCCGCACGGGCGCAGTCCAGGAGTCCCGCGAAGTGTTCGAGCAAGATGCTGGTGCCTCGGAGCGTGACGAGTGCGAAGCGATCGGTGTCTGGAGAAAACAGCTCGGCGCTCTTGAAGTCCCTCCAAAAGTCCGCGATCGCTTTCTTGCACTCGTCATCAGCCGCACTGACTGTAAAAGTCCGCTTCACCTGACCGGCCAGCTTGCGTTGGCATCCGGCACCGTTCTGACCGATGATCAGAAAATCGTCCGTATGCCATCCGATATGCTCGGTCTGCAGGTGGACCGCCACTACCGAACAGTCGATCAAGATCGGCGGTATGCCCCCAACGAGCAAGTGGGCGAGCCAGTAGGCATCAACGTGCTGCTCGAAGAACGTGCCCGCTCCTCCCGTGGAGCTGGGACTCGAGACGCAGCCTGCATCTGGAAGGCCTGTCAATAAGTCATCATTCTGGTGCACAGTCATTGCCTCAGTTTTCTCACTAAATAGGCTCCGTCGATTGCAGTCATGAGTCTGCTCGCGCATGGATAATCTTGAATTTCAGCCGCCGCAGGCAGTCGGCTGGAACAAGAGGGTATGCGTCGCTGGTTGCCCAGGCGCCGCGTGAAGCCAAAGTTCAATTGGGGGCGAGCCTTCTAGTATAGAGTGTGCCGCCCGCCGAACGCGTTCGGCGGCGGCTTCGACCTCGTAGCCGAAAAGTAAGTAGATAGCTCGCTGATAGCCGACTTTCCTTAAAAACAGACCGAGAGTATAGAGGTCCTTCTTGATGCCTTGGGCCTTTGCCATGGGTGATTTCACTTCGATGATTGCGTGGTTTCCGCTCATGTGACCAGGCTTATGGACAAGAAGGTCAGGCTTAGCGTAATCGGCACCCATTTCTCTCAAAATCGGGTGAGCTGACTTGTCGGGTTCGCCATTCAAGTAGAAATCAGTTTCGGTGGGCCACAGGCAACGGAGTTGGTGGTAGAGCTCATAGCAGTAGACACGCTCTCGATAGACAGGATTACCACCGTCGATCTGCAGATAAAAGTAGGGCTGCGGAACCCGCCGCGTTGCCTCCTCGAGAAGCCCACTAAGTTCACGCATGTGGTTCGCTACGACGTACAGCTAGTCGTACTCCGTAGTTCTTCTTATATTGTGGTTGCTGCGGTTGCGGCACTCCTTTTGACGCAGCGTGCCGCTCTTTCGCCGGATTACGCTGCGCCACATGCCTGTCAAGCAGCATAAGCAGGTCTTCAAACATACTATCCGTCTTGCGCATGGTAAGGCAGTGCTGTTATCTTTCTCTTTTCGCTGCGGCTCCAGGACGACCGGAGCCCAGCCTGACGCAAACATCATAGCATTGTGCGCCGGCTGTTTCAAATGCGATCGGCGCGGCCGGCATGCGTCACCACAGACGACATTTTCTGTGGTCTGCAATCAACCACGGATTGCACGGATGCCACGGATTAGGCATCCCGCACAAGAGTAAACGCATCACACAATCTGCCCTTGTGTTTCTGTGATTTACTTCATTGGGGACGCGCACTAGGAGGACGCCTACGCCTGCACAAGAAATTAAAAAATATTGCGCTCAACATGGCTGGTTCTGGCACTATATCCGTATAGGATATGTACGCCGACACCTTGTCGCCTGCAAACATGAAGGATCCTCCTGCATACAATCGACCTGCTACATTATCTACACCAAGTGCATATACATAAGAGTCCATGCCCGCACCTATGTTAGTCCACTCGCTGCCATTCCATTTGGCAACATTATTGGCGCTTACGCCACCCGCCGTTCTAAACATTCCACCAGCGTAGATATTGTCTGACTCATCCACAGCAAGCGCAAATATGTCAGCATAATTAAATCCCTGCATGCCTTCACCGAGATTCGTCCACATAGTGCCATTCCATTTGGCGATATTAGTTGCCGGTGTGCCACCTGCGTAATAGAAAATACCGCCTGCGAAAATGTTATCCTCACTGTCAACGGCAAGAGCTCGCACTATTGCACCAAATCCCTGTATGCCAGAACCAAGATTGTTCCAGTTAGTACCATTCCACTTAGCGATAGAGTTCGCCGTGACCCCCCCCACATTGGTAAAACCCCCTGCTGCATAAACATTACCCATACTATCTACGGCAAGCGCAGACACATAAGAAGAAAAATAATCAAATACTATATTCGCCATATTAGTCCATGAAGTGCCATTCCATTTAGCGATGGACGATCCTCCTGCATAAAGGTTCCCCATGCGGTCTACGGCAAGCGCAGCACGTGTCATGCCTGAGCCGAGATTAGTCCATGAAGTGCCATTCCATTTGGCGATGAAATTTCCGCTCGCGTATACATTGGAGCCATATACAGCAAGCTGTACAGAATAAGAATCCATACCCGAGCCGAGATTGGCCCAGCTGCTGCCGTTCCATTTCGCAATTCTATTGGCTGATTTGTCGCCCGCTCTTGTGAACCATCCTCCTGCATAAATATTACCAGTGCCGTCCACGGCAAGTCCATGGACCTCTCTTTCCATACCATAAGGCCCCGATCCGAGACATGAGAATCTGCTGCCGTCCCATTTTGCAATGTTCTCGGCTAGAGTGCCGGCCGCCCTTAAGAAACTACCAGCAACGTAAATGTTGCTCTTGCTGTATTGTGCTAGCGCGTGAACTCTGTTATCAAGTCCTTCAATTCCTGTGGTAAGATTTGTCCAGGTGTTTCCGTTCCACTTGGCAATGTTACTTACCGCCATTCCCCCCGAACTATCGAAGCTACCACCGGCATATAAATTACCCAAACCGTCAAATGTGAGCGCAACCACACCATCGTCGCTACCTCCTGTCAAGCCTGCACCGAGATTCGTCCACGTGCTTCCGTTCCATTTTGCTATATAATTAGCTGAGATGCTGCCGGCACTGCTGAACTTACCGCCTGCGTAGACATTGCTCTTGCTGTCCACTGCAACTGAAAATACATATGGTTCATCTCCTCCCATTCCAGAACCGAGATTGGTCCAGTTGGTGCCATTCCATTTTGCGACCCCCCATTGTGCGACACCGCCCCCGATTTCGCAATATCCTGCCGCATAAAGATTTCCGGCGGCGTCAACGGCAAGGGAATATGCATGTACGGCACCAAGATTTGTCCATGTGGTTCCATTCCACTTTGCGACATAGTTATACGCGCTGCCCGCATATAAATTTCCCGCCTTGTCCACCGCAAGTGCATCGGCGCCACCAATTCCGGAAGCTAGATTTGTCCACATTGAGCCATTCCATTTCGCTATACCATTTACCCACACACCGCCTGCTCCGTAAAATTTACCTCCCGCATAAAGATTGCCGGCACCGTCCATGGCAAGTGCATAAACCCAATTGTCCATTCCAGAGCCGACATTAGTCCAGTTGGTGCCATTCCATTTTGCGATGCAGTTTGCAGGAATATTGCCTATAATATTAAAAGCGCCACCCGCATAAAGTGTGCCGTTAGATGCCGAAACCAGAGCATACACAGTTTCGTCAGCGCCGGGCCAACCTCCCATGCTATGCCATTCCGCATTGTTGTTAGTTGATGTTTTGAGTTGTGCGCGCGCTGGCAAGACATTACCAGACACGAGTGCGCCGAACATCATGAAACTGAAAATGGCAAGAATAGTACAATATTGCTGCGTGAAATATTGCTTCATATAATGTCTCCTTAGTTTACCAGCATAATCCGTTAGACCACGAGAAATACTTATATAAAAAAATTATGATCTATGCGTTTATCGCCGACTGTGCCTCTTCAAATATCTCTTTCGCTACCACTTCATTGGCGGCTTCTTGTTCCTGAACAGTGGGCGTTTTCAGCTTGTCGAGCCATGTTATCATATATTGACTGGCCAGGTTGCTCACCGCTTCATATGTCAGTCCGCTCGTTCTGGTCGCACAGATGATTACTTTGCAGCCAAGCTCTACAAAACGCTTCAGGCTCTTGCTCAGTCTGCTGTTTGGATCACCTTGACTTTCAATACCTAAGTTGGTGCCCTTGATGGTCATTATAATAGTGATGTCAGCGCCAACAAAAAGTTCTTCAACACTTGCCCTCGGATACGCTTCTTTTAGAAGATGGTATGCCTTCTTGATAGTGACACTCTTACCGCAGTTGGCAACGCCCCGCAATGCAATTAATGTTCTCATGGAACTTCCTGTTTTGCTGACGAATAAGGGAGGTGGTCAGACGCTGCGGCTCGCGTTATACATGACCATGGTGGCTGCGGTAGGTTGTACCACATGGTTAGGCCTCCCCAAATTTACCAAAGGCCTTGCATAGCCGCCGGACTCCCTCGGTTGCAAAGAATGTCTGATGAGATTCCCAAATCAGTCCGATCTCCAGGCGCTGGAGCAACTCCGCAATATCCTCCGATGTGTTCTTGGGCAATAAGACCGCCAAAGAAATTGTCTTTTCTTGTCCTTTCCACCCAATAAACCTGTAATCAAAGAGTTGGCCGATGGCCTCTCTTATTTGATGTCGCCCAAGAGTGCCTTCGGCAGAACTCTTGGCCTCGATGAGGAGCGCGCCGTTTTGATCCGGAAGGCGAACCAGCACATCGAATCTATCTTCATCAGGTTCAATTCGAAGAACGTTTCTGCAGAAAACGGAAAAATGATTGACCAAGCGGTTGTGGACTTTTCCAATTTCGATCCAGGCTTCAGCTTGTTGGCGAGTCGAAGTCTCCTCATCTTTCTGTGCAACATTTCTGAATTCAGAACCGGCTGGTGAACCCGTATCCCGCAGAGCGGTTTTATCCTCCAGCATGCCTTCATGTTTTATTGAGCCAGCAGAAGGACGAGCATCTGTCAGTCGCAGCTCGATAATTGCAAGCAGTTCGCTGAGCTTCCGCGCTTCTTCTTCTGAGATAGGATACGGGCCTTGGCGCATGTTCCATTGCGATTTTTTATGTAGAATCTGCCTGATCTCGGACAAGTCGATACCGTCCTTTGGCGGTACCCAATTCGTTAATTTGACAATTCGGGACTCGATCCACTGTCGCTTTCGATGATCCTTAAATCGTTTTGGCTTATCGGGTATTCGATCCGTCAGAACACCAGCGGCAAAAATCCTTTTTGCGCCAGTCAAGTTCGGATTGCCAGGCCGCTTCGCAGTTTCATAAAAGAGAATCAAAGATCCCGCAGGGATTTTGTCCACTCGATCCTTCTTCCTTGGGTGCACCCACAATCTGTATTCGGGCTCGCGCACACGACCCTTCGTCGGCCAATATAGTTCGATTCTATGCTCCATGGTTCCACCTCGATGATTTATTCCATATGTCTGCCATTTTAGCAGGCTTAGCGCTTCAATAATATCACAACGCCTTGCTCTTGTCAATTCACCTTGGGAGATTCAGCTTGGGAGATTTGTCAGTAACCAACAATTTAAGGTTGGGAAGCTCATCACGATAGGTGCGCTGCCACCAAACACCGAACACTTCTGCTTTTCTACAGAAATTGCATCCGAGTCCATCGGCGTGCGTCTGCGGATAAAAATCTCTGTTCTTTTGCCGCTGCCTGCCTGCGTCAAGTTTCAAGGATCGAGTTTCAAGCCTTCATTGCCGGCTTGCTTCTTGCGCTCGCGGATGCGCAGTTTGGGCGGCTCGATCACAATCGTTGTGTGCGGCGCGACCGATTCGGTCAGCCAGGTATTGCCGCCGATGACCGAGCCCTGGCCAATCGTAATGTCGCCCAGAATCGTCGCACCGGCATAAATGATGACGTCGTCCTCAAGCGTCGGATGACGCTTCTTGCCGCGAATTTCGCGCGCGTCATCCGGAAACGATTTCGCGCCCAGCGTCACGCCTTGATACAGTTTGACATTGCGGCCGATCACGGACGTTTCGCCGATGACCACGCCGGTGCCGTGATCAATGAAGAACGACTCACCGATCTGCGCGCCGGGATGAATGTCAATGCCGGTCTGGTGATGCGCGTATTCCGTCATGATGCGCGGCAGCAACGGCACGCGATATTCGTAAAGAATGTGCGCCAGGCGCTGGACAGCGATGGCCAGCACGCCGGGATAGCAACCAATGGCCTCTTCGTGCGAATAGCAGGCTGGGTCGCCGCGGAAGGCCGCGTCCACGTCGGTTTTCAATACGCGGCGCACGTCCGGCAAGCGCTCGATCATCCACGTCGCGCAGCGCACGGCTTTCTCCGCGCAGTGGCCTTCCTGACAGACGGGGGCGCGCTTGCAGGCATAGCACAAACTGCGCTCGATCTGTTCGGTCAGGCGCGCATGCAGTTCGATGACGCGGTGCCCGGTGATATGCCGGAAATTCTGACTGGTCAAGCGCTCCGAGCCGAAGAAGCCGGGGAAGACCAACGCCAGCAGCTCGCCGGCGATCTCAATCACATCGCGGCGGTGCGGCAGATTCAGCCCGTCAATGTGATTGATCCCGCCCAGGGTGGTGTAGCTCTCAATCAATTGTTGAATCAAAGGCTCAAGGTCGGTGTTCATGGCGTTTCCTTGACAGAGATGGAGAGAACCTTGCGCGCGCGCAAGGTGGCAACGAGGCGCGCGACTGCGTCCTCAAGGGTAATTTCGGCAACCGGCAGCGTCAGTGCCGGCGCGCCCGGCGGATCATACGGCGCCGTCACGCCGGGGAAATTCTCGAGCTGGCCCGCGCGCGCTTTGGCATACAAGCCGGACGTGTCGCGCTGCGCGCACCAGTCCAGCGGCGCATTGACAAACACCTCGATAAAGCGCTTGCTGCCGACAATCTCGGCGATCTGCGCGCGCTGCGCCGCGTCGGGCGAGGCAAACGCGCAGAGCACAATGATCCCGTTGGCGTTCAGTAATTTTGCCACTTCGGCGACGCGCCGCAAATGTTCGGCGCGGCCGGCGGCGCTGAAATCCAGATCACGGGTCAACCCAAGGCGGACGTTTTCGCCATCCAGCACGACGCAGGTCGCGCCGAGATCGAACAGGCGGCGTTCGAGCGCATAGGCGATGGCCGTCTTGCCCGCGCCGACCAGGCCGGTCAACCAAATCGTTGCGGGCTGCTGGCCGAGCTGGCGTGCGCGCTCCGCCGGCGTGATCGAGCCGGTGTGCGCGTGCATCTCCGCGGCGGTCGCGCTGGACGCAGTCTGCGACGGCAACCGCCCAGCCGGCTCGCGGGCAATGATCATGCCGGCGCCGACGGTCGCGTTGCTGGTCGCGTCAATAATGATGAACGAGCCGGTCTCGCGATTGCGCTGATAGGCGTCGACAAAGAGCGGCTTGGTCGCCGTAAACACGACGCGCCCGATTTCGTTCAAGGTCAGCGGCGCGGCTGGCATGCGCTGCAAGGTGTTGACATCGGTGCGATAGCGCACTTCATCAATGCGGGCGCGCAGTGTTTGTGTGGTGTGCTTCAACCAATACGGCTTGGCCGGGTCGAGCGGCTGATCGCCCATCCAGACCACCATCGCCTCAAAATGCCGTTCCACCTGTGGCAGATTGTGGCGATGGACCAGCATGTCGCCGCGGCTGATATCGCGTTCGTCTTCAAGCACGACGGTGACGGCCATCGGCGGGTAAGCCTCGGGCACCTCGCCGTCGTAGGTGACCAGCGCTTTGACGCGGCTGACCTGCTGCGATGGCAGCGCTAGAATTTCATCGCCAATGCGGATCACGCCCGAGGCGACCGTGCCGGCATAGCCGCGGAAATCCATGTGCGGGCGCACCACATATTGCACCGGAAAGCGCAGGTCCACCAGATTGCGGTCGCTGCCGATGTAGACCGACTCGAGCAGTTCCAGCAGAGATTCGCCATTATACCACGGCATGTTGGTGCTGCGCGCGACGACGTTGTCGCCTTTCAGCGCGCTCAGCGGCACAAAGCGCAAGTCGGGAATCGCCAGGCGCTGGGCGAAATCACTGAAGGTGTCGCGAATCGCGTTGTACACGTCTTCACGATATTCGACCGCGTCCATTTTATTGATGGCGACCACGACGTGCGGCACGCCCAGCAGCGTGACAATGAAGGCGTGGCGCTTGGTCTGAATCGTGACGCCATTGCGCGCGTCAATCAGCAAGACGGCCAGATTGGCGGTCGAGGCGCCGGTGGCCATGTTGCGCGTGTACTGCTCGTGGCCGGGCGTGTCAGCAATGATGAAAGTGCGGCGCGGCGTCGAGAAATAGCGGTAGGCGACATCAATGGTGATGCCCTGTTCGCGCTCGGCCTTGAGCCCGTCAGTCAGCAACGAGAAGTCGAGTTCCTCGGCGAAATTGCGCCGGCGCGAGGTCTCCTGCAACGAGGCCAGATGGTCTTCGTAGACATTTTTCGAGTCGTGCAGCAGGCGGCCGATCAAGGTTGACTTGCCGTCGTCGATGCTGCCGCAGGTCGAGAACCGCAATATTTCTTTATGCGCAAAATCCATTACAACTCAGGAAGAAGGGTTCAGGGTTCAGGGATGCGAATATCCAATATCCAACAAGGAATATCCAATGATGATCCCGCCGATGGCGGGACTCCAAGCAGAGTTCTGCGCAGATACTTCGCACTTGGATATTGAGTGTTCGATATT
>CAYNJC010000008.1:5070-132696 GCA_964397565.1 uncultured bacterium | reverse complement strand
CAGGCGCCCGCGGCTACAATTGGCATGACACCTAGTAAGCGCATTCATTAGTAACGCAACTGGATACTGTGTCTGCCATGCCGTGGCGCCGGATCTGGCTTGACCCATGCGCGACCTTTCCCTATAATTATGCTACGATCGTTTAATCGGTGATTCGGAGCCATAGGATGGCAGTCTGCAAAGTAGCGCTAGTCATTTTGCTAACCGCCGCGGCGGGTGTCTGCACAGACGAACGCATGGACGCGCCGACCTTGTATGCCGCGGCCCTGCGCGCCTTTTCCATCGGGCAGTTCAGCGAGGCCGCGCGCCTGTTGCAGGAATTCACCAGCCGCTATGCCAACGAGCCGCAGATGACCGGCGCCATGCCGCGCGTCTATTATGCGCTTGGCTGCGCCCAGTTCAATCTGCGCCAGATGGAGCCGGCCATCGCGGCGTTCAACCAACATTTGGAGCTTGACCCGCAGTCGGCCTTTCGCACGGATATTCAATTTCGGATGGCGGCCGCCGAGCAGTTTCTTGGCCATTATGATGCCGCCGCCGCCGGCTTTGCGGCATTATTGCAGACCGTGCCGAATTTCGCGCAGGCGGATGACGCGCGCTTTCAATGGGCCCTGTGCCTGCTGGCTCAGCAGCAGTCCAGCAATGCCGTGACCGTGCTGCAGACGCTGGCGGCGCTGACAAAAGATGAACAACTCCGCACGACCGCGCGCGCACTGCTGCTGCAAACCTGGTATGACGCCGGCCAGTATGCAATGGCGTTGAGCAACCTGGTGCGGCTGGTGCGCGCCGACGTGCCGGTTGATCACATGATCGCGCTCAGCATTCTGGCGCTGCAATTGGGCGATCATTTCTATGATGCCTACGACTATGACAATGCGCTCGATGCCTATCGGTGCGCGTTGCGGCGCGATGAAATGCTGCAGCGCCAGACCCGCCGGTTGCGCGAGCTGCACGCCGCGCGCGCGCTGCGCGACGCACAGCCCATTACCAACCTCTATGCCGTCGCCGCCCGCGAACGACTGGCGGCGCTGATTGCGCAGAACGAGGCCCAATTGCATCTGCTCGAACAGCGCGCCGATTTCGACACGGTCTGGTTGTTGCGGGTCGGGCGCTGTCTCTACGACATGGGCATGCCATGGGAGGCCTGTCTCGCGTTTCAGGAAGCTACGCGCGGGTATCCCGGCAGCGCGGCGGCCCAGACCGCGCAGTCCAGTTTGATTTATTGCCTGGTGCAGATGCGGCTGTTTGCGCGCGCCCGCACTGAAATTGATGGGTTTGTGCAGACCTTTCCACAAGCCGACAGCGTGCCAGTCATGCGCTTTCTCAAATGCGAAAGCCTGATCAATGAAGAACAATTCGCCGAGGCCGAGCGCTTGTTGATCGAGCTGTTGGCGGCCTATCCTGAGCATCCGAGCAAAGACCGGGCCGAGTTTTATTTGCACCTGGCGCAGGCCATGCAGGAAAAATTCGAGGAGGCACTGGTCGGTTTTGCCCGCTGGACGGCCACGCCGGCCTACAAGACCAGTGCGGTCGCGCCGGATGCTTTTTATTGGGATGCTATGACGCTCTTTTTCAGCGGCGACTACTCGAATGCCTTGCCGCGCATGACCGCCTATCTCACGCAGTGGCCGGAGAGTCGCTACCTGCCTGATGTGCGCTATCGCATCGCCGTGGTGCACTACATGCAGGAGCGCTATCGCGAGGCGGCCATCGCGCTGGCGCAATGGGTGCAGCAGTATCCGGAGCACGCCATGATTTGGGAAGCGCGCATGCTGCGCGGCGATGCGCTCGCGGCGATGGGCGAACTCGAACGCGCCGTCGCCGTGTATGGCGAGGCCGGCACGAACAGCGGGCCGTATTATCACTATGCCGTGGCGCAAATGGGCAAGTGTTACAAACTGCTCGAAGACTACACCAACATGGTGAACATCTATGAAGCATACGTGCGCGCCGTGCCGGACTCGCCGAATGTGGTCGAGGGCCTGTACTGGCTGGGCTGGGCGCAAGGGCAGCTGGGCGATATCGCCGGCGCGCGCGAGGCGTATTGGGACGCGCTGACGCGCTATGGCAATCGCCGCGACTGGTGGGGCTTTGACGACCTGCTGCGGGATGTCGCGCGAATGTACAGCGGTAGCAACGGCCTGGCAGCGCTCGTCCTGCGCTTGCGCGAAGAAGACGGGCTGGCGCGCTCGCGCGGCAAGTTGACCCTGGCATCCCGCCTGCGCATCGCGCTGCACAACGCTTATCTGCGCGCTGGCGACGCGGCCATGGCGCGTGCCACCGCGCGCGACCTGGCCGCGCGTTTTCCAACCAATGTGCTGGGCGCCGACGGCCTGGCGTTTCTGGCGCGCAACGTGCCAACCAATCAAACGGCGCTGCCCTTCTACCGCCAGATTTTGGTGGAATTCCCGCAGAGCAGTTTTGCGGCCGAAGCAGCCCTGCGCCTGGCGCAAGACGCGCAGCAGCGCGGCCAGGCCGACGCCGCGCGGCGCTGGCTGGCCCAAGCCGAGCAGTTGGCGCAAGACATGAAAATCATGCTTGAAATTTCCGCTGAACAAGCGGCGCAACTGTTGGCCGATGGGCAGACGCAGGCAGCGATTCAGAAATACGAGGAAATCCTGGCGAATCGCGCCGCACGCGGGCCGCTCTGGCCGCAAGCCCTGTTCGGCCTCGGCAGCGCCTATGAGGAATTGGGCAACTACGCCAAGGCGGTCCCGTACTTTCAGCGCATCTATGTGTTGTACGCCGGGTATCCCGAACTGACCGCGCAAGCTTACTATCACAGCGCGCGCTGCTTCGAGCGTTTGCAGCAATTCAGCGAAGCCGTCAATTCATATCGCGAGTTGCTGGCCGACACGCGCTATCAAAACTATGACGTGGCCGACTATGCGCGCGAACGGCTGAAGCAGCTTACAGCAGACCTGCCGGAGCCCACGCCATGACGCGCGCGTCCAAAACCGGTAATGCGCAACACGCCGATTCCCCCGCTGGCCGGGGCATGAACCCTTGCGCCTGGCTGCAAAGCGGGAGCGCTTTCAAAGTGGGAGCGACTTCAGGTCGCGATTCTACATCGCCAGCTGAACTGGCTCCCACTCTTGGCCGGCACATTTCGCCCAGCCACTGTGAAGGAATTCATTGGGCTTTTATTGAACAGATGCTTCGCGTCGTGGAATCCGGGCGCGGGCTGCGGATAATCGGATTTTGCTGCCTGGCATGGTGTGCGATCGCGGCGGGCGCGGCCAACAGTTTTGGCCCGGCGCGCGTGCGGCTGCAAAACGGCAGGCAGCTGGATTGCGAAATTCTGGCGCGCTCAAATGATGTCGTCTTTATTCAGCGCGTGTTTGGCGCCGGCGTTGCGCGTGAACAATATCCGGTGGCACAAATCGAGAGCATCTTGTTTCCACGTCCGGCCTTCTTGAGTGTGGTGGCCACCCAAGCGCTGCCGGACACAGCGGCGCTGCGCGCGTGCATCAAAACCGCCGAGCAGGCCTACGCCGCCACGCGCGCTTTTGCGGATGTCAAAGGCACGTGGGCATATCATGTCGGCTTTGAGTATGCGCGGCTGCTCGAGCAAGCCCGCCGGTTTTCGAGCGCACGCAGAATATATGACCGCGTCAACCGCGCGGGCGGTGATGCCGAACTGCGCCGCAGCGCGGCCCTGCGCAGCGCACTGTGCGCGTATTACAGCGCAACGCCGAGTAATGCGCTGCAAGGCCTGCTGGCTATCACCGCCGTAGTCACCAACGATGGCGAGCGCGCCGCCGTGGCGTATTACACCGGCATGTGTTACGCGCAGCTCGGCCAGCCGGTGGCCAGCTTGTTTGCCCTGCTGAGGAATGTGGTGCTGTACAGTTTGGAACCGGACTGGGAGCCGCGCAGTCTGGTGGCCGCGCTGCCCAACTACGCCGCGCTCGAGCGCGGCGACGAATTTCGCACCACCTGCGCGACGCTGGTGCGCCGCTTCCCTGCAACACCGTATGCCGCGGTTGCCTCGAATATGCTGGTGCGGCTGGCCGCCGGCACGAATGTACACGCTTGCGCGTCCTTGTCACTGTATCCTGTGGAGTTACGCAAATGAAACGATTGATGCAGGTAGTTGTCCTACTGGGATTGTTGCTGGTGGTGAATCGCGCGCTGGCCGCCACAAATGCCGCGCCGGCCAAGAGCGAAAACAAGACGCTGCTCGGCTACTACATGAGCGGCGGCGTGTTGATGCATCCCATGTCGCTCGGTCTGTTCGGCGTGGTGTGGTTGACGCTCTATCACATTCTGGTGTTGCGGCGCGGCCGCCTGGCGCCGGCGGCCGATATCGAGGCCTTGCGCGCGCTGATGTACCAACGGGATGCGCTCGGCGCGCATGCCTATTGCGAGCAGCACGAGAGCTTTTTGGCGCATGCACTGGGCGCCGGTGCCGCCAAGCTAAATCGGGACGCGGCCGATTTCAACAAGACGGCGGCCGAGACAGCCGTTATCGAAAGTGTCGATCAGCAGGAAACGCGCATGAGCTTCTGGCTGAATTTGATTTCGGTCATTGCGGCGCTCAGCCCGATGCTGGGCTTGCTCGGCACGGTGCAAGGCATGATCGGCGCGTTTGACACGATTGGCAAGGGCGGCATGGGCAAGCCCGAGCTGCTGGCCGGCGATATCGGCATTGCCTTGATCACCACTTTTTACGGGCTGTGCATCGGCATCCCGGCGATGCTGGCGTTTTTCTTGTTTCGCGGCATCTTCAATGCGCGCCTGGCGCAGATTAATGTTACGCTGAATGAGCTGCTGGAGCTGTTCACCGGCGAAGGCGTCGCGCGCCAGCGCTACGAATATCGCGCGGCCGCGGCTGCGGCCCAGCAAATGCCGCAGTACCAGCCGCTGCCGCCGGGCTATCCGCCGGTACCGCCGCAAGCATATCCACAACAACCGATGCCACCGGGCTATCCGCAGGCACCGCCACCGTCGCCGCCGCCACCGCCGCCGCGCTGAAGTGGGAGGGTCGCTGGCCCCAGCGACCGAGTTGTAGAATGTGCCTGCATTTTTCCTCACAAAGGCACAAAGCCACGAAGAAGCACAAGCGCTGTACCTTAATTTATTTCGTTGCAAAACAAATTACCGCCGCCGATCCGTGCTGTTCTGTGGGAGAGTCGCTGGCCCCAGCGACTGATCTGCACAGCAGCAATTTGACCACGGATTTCACGGATGCCACGGATTGGCTGCACCAGATACACCACGGATTGCCTGCGAGTTTTTGCCACAAAAACACACGAGACTCACAAAAAAGCAAGAAAGCACGTCAGTTGCATGACCCATCTCCAAATTCGTTCGTTGCGAAAGAATTTACGACTTCAAACGACATTTTTTGTCGATTGGCGACGCCCCGTGCTGTTCTGCGGGAGGGTCGCTGGCCCCGGCGACTGATTTGACCACGGATCTCACACATGCCACGCGCTGCGCGCGAGAGGAACGTGGCTCACCCGTGCCGTCCCGCCAGCGGCGTGACCAGGGCGGGATTGCCCTATCCCGCCGGCAGATAGCCGAACGGGCGTTCGGATAGACCTTCAGCGGGTCAGGTGACCCGCGGTCCTTTCCCGCCAGCGGCATACGGCTTGGCCGCTTTATAGTTTTTCGCCGCGAAAGAATTTACCAGTTCAAACGACATTTTTTGTCGATTGTAAACGGCATAAGGTATGCGCGGCGGATTCCTTTTGCAGGTAGGGCGAGCAGGCCCTGCCCGCCGTTAGTATTGTCGCCGCGCCGGCCTGTGTGGATTCTGCTTTATGATCTGAGACAATGGCCGCATACAGCGGGGCAGATTGGTATCAGGCGTGAATAATTAACATTTGGGGACGATCGAGGGAATTCTAACCTAGAAACTGACTTGACGCCATAAAACGCTCCTGCTACAATAATGCAGCAATGAAAAAAGCTATCTACAATAATAGAAGTTGGCGTTCGCTTCATCATTATGTGAATATAACAGCGTCTGGCATACAATGCTGACCCGTGATATACATGGATGAACCGCGCGACAAAGAACGAGCGCCGAGAAATCGGACAATCATGCTGTCGGACGAAGAGCGGGCGAGATACACCGCAAGGCTTTGCCGGCTTTCTGACCAGGTTGATGTTGCGAAACTACGAAACACGACAATCAACCAAGATCTTTTTCTGATCCTTGACTATCTGCCGCGCCGATTTGTTGACCTTCTTTTCATTGACCCACCTTACAATCTCACCAAAGATTTTGGGGCGACATCTTTTAAGGAGATGACTAGCGAAGAATATGCCGTGTGGTTTTCCGCTTGGTTCGCTCGACTTCTGCCCGTTCTCAAACCCAGCGCCTCCGTTTACATCTGCGGAGACTGGCGGTCATCAGGCGTCATTCAGTCCGCGGTTGACAAGCATCTTGTCATTCAGAACCGGATCACATGGGAGAGAGAGAAGGGCCGCGGTGCAAAGCGCAACTGGAAGAACTGCTCTGAGGACATCTGGTTCTGCACGGTCTCAAAGGACTTCTGCTTTAACGCCGATGCCGTGAAACTGAAACGCCGGGTCATTGCGCCGTACAAGGATGAGAACGGCAAGCCGAAGGACTGGGATCAGACAGAAAGCGGTGATTTCCGTTTGACCTGCCCATCCAATATGTGGACCGACTTGAGCGTTCCCTTTTGGTCAATGCCCGAGAATACGGATCATCCCACGCAGAAACCGGAGAAGTTACTGGCAAAGGTGATCCTGGCAAGTTCTCACGAAGGCGATCTCGTGTTTGATCCGTTCCTTGGTTCTGGAACGACCTCTGTTGTCGCAAAGAAGCTGGGACGACTGTATTGTGGAATTGAAATCGACACTGAATACTGCTGCTTGACCGAGAAGAGGTTGGCCATGGCCGCGTTTGAAAACACGATTCAGGGATACTCGGATGGCGTGTTTTGGGAACGGAACACGCTGGCGTATCAGAACGGAAACACACGCAACGGCAATAGCGCCACAAACCAATTAGCCCTCTCCTTGCGCGAGGGAAGGACCAAGTATGCGAAGTAAACTGTTCCATGGCGGCGCCTACCGCCGGATAGAGGCTAAGATCAAGAAACTGCTGAACGCACAACCGGAGTTCATGAGCGCACGTACGGCATCAAGCCCGCGGGCGACGGGCGACGCGATCCAAGACATATTGGCTGATAAGTTCAAGGCCTTGCTTGGTAACTTATGCAAGGAGTATTCGGCCGACTTCGCACGGCGTGCCATGGCGGACTTGGCATTCAAGGATACAGACGATATCTACTACGTCGTAGACGTAAAGACCCATCGGAAGGAGGAAGGCTTCCACATGCCCAATCTAACCTCTGTTGAGCGTCTGGCGCGCTTTTACGAAGACGATATGAATTGCTTTGTGGTGCTCTCGGTCAGTTACCGGATAGACGGCACGAAGGTGACAGCAGCGGACGTCCACTTCGTGCCGATTGAGTTCCTGTCGTGGAAGTGCCTGACAATTGGGGCGCTTGGATGGGGGCAGATTCAGATTGCCAATGCAGACACGATCGAGGTGCAGCCGAACTATACGCGCAAGAAGTGGATGCTGGAACTCTGTGATACACTGTTCAAGTTCTATCCGCACGAGATCAGCAAGATCAATAAAAGGATCGAGCATTTCAAGAAGGTCAAGGAGCGCTGGGAAAAGAAAGACGAAAGTTAACCAGCGCAGCTGATCAAGGACAAATGAATATTTACAATATCAGAAGTTGAAGTTTGACGAGAAACTCATGACAGAAAAAGAGAAATGGGACTACTTAGCCGAACTGGATGAAACACTCATGTTGGGCGGTGTCATCCTTTCCGAGTGGGCTACGTTTCTCGTCAAAGACGCCGATCTCGCGTTTGTAGGCGGTGCTCACCTCGCCAGCATAATGACTGGCCTTGCAGGGGTCGAGACCCACCTCCGGGCAGAAAGCGGCTCCAGCAAGCAGCGTCTCGAAGACTTGATTGCGAAGTCAGAAATGGATCAGGACTTGAAGCAGGAACTTCAGGCCCTTAGAAGATACCGGAACAAATGGGTCCATGTCGCTGAACCATGGGAAGACGAAGCCCTGCTGGCTTCACCCGAAGAAGAGGAAGCCGCGTTGGAAGAGATGGCAAAACGTTGCGCACTGGCACTTCGGAGAACAATCTACACGAAGCCATGGGTGTGAGGGGCCGCCGAACAACCGCATGCATGGTATGATCGCTGCGCTCCTAACCATGATGCAGGGCGTACGAAATATAACACACTTGGAACCGAAAAAAGGAGCCATCGGCGGTCCAAAACATATCAGAAGGCACGACACAGCCTGCGGAGACAGAATAAGAACTAGAGAAACATGACGATACCTCGGCATGGAAAACAAACATGAATATCGACAATTACTACTGGGCATTTAGCTCGGCTGCACAATCCATATCGGCAGTCATAGCTTTTCTACTAGCTGGAGTTGCCCTCGCATTCACAATGATGGATCGAGTAGCCGATCAAGATGCGACCCTTTATGATGTAATAGAAGCCTTTAAGGTTTCCCTTCATAGCGAGATGGCGGCGCTGGTCACAATCACGGGACTTGCTATCCTCTCTAGTCTATTCGCAACATATCTCAACCCTCATCCCGGCCGACTGCGCGATGGCGTGATGATTTTCGCGACATTTATGGATGTGGCCGCGGTGCTTGCTGCTGTATATTACGTCATCCGTATCGTGTCACCGCGTCGATATATGAGAGCAGCCCGGCGCGCCTACGCTGCGGCGACCACTACCACTACAACTACAACACCACCCCCAGCACATACGCAGCCATCCAGCATATTTTTCCATCATTTCATAGCGTTGGAGCAAGACATAAGAGATTATGTGAAACGCGAGAATCTCTACGTGCCTAACCAAGGCGAACCTATGATATCTTATTCCTTTCGCCAAATGGTGAATGCTCTTTATCAAAACGAGAAGATAACCCCCGAGTTGCGAGACCAACTCCTTGAGATTAACAAGTTTCGGAACCTTCTTTTTCATGGGCACATTGACAAGGTGGGACAAGACGTAACTGGCAAACTAATATGTGTAAGGCAGACATGGGATAGAGAAAAGAATAGATACCCGAACCATGAGAGCAACTGAAACACCCCTTGTTTTCCAGCCGTCGCAATCGTTCAAAACATTCGGCTGGTTGGAATAGTATCATGCGTGAATAATTGCCATTCAGGGACGATTGCGCTTGATCAACGACAATGTCAGATTTCAGAACAAACGGCCAGATCCGGCCACTCTTCTGGACGATCTCCATCCCACCGCTGACGGGTTCGCGCGGGCTGCTTGTCACAGACGCAGCCTTTTTTCCGCCAAGCATGCTTCCGCTCTACGCGTCGCCGGATCTTGTACGCTTGATTTTCTTGACAAACTGCCAGCTTTTGTGTATAGTATTTTGATTATGATGTCCAGTAGTCACAGAATTAGATAGTTAGGTATTTGTGAGTCTCAGATGAAAATTGACGCACTAGTTATCAAACGATTGGACGAACTTTTAGCTAAAGGTGAAGAGATTCTTCAGACGCGTGAATATTCTGATACAATTGATCGCAAAGAGTACTTTGTAGTCTCTTCGCCAGAAATCAAAGGCTGGGGTACGAGCGTTATCAGTCTACTCCAGTGCGCTTTTGGTGAATCCAGTGCCCACTACAGAGAGTTCGACAAGCAATTCAATGGCTATGACTCTTGGGAGTATTCATTCAAAGAGCTTATGGCGATAATTTCTGCAGCCAAGGATGATTACCAAGGCGGATACCTTTTCAATTGGAAGATGTTGATCAAGGCAGATGTGTTGGACGATGCAACAGAGCAGGCACAAGAACTTCTTGATTCAGGATATAAAGATCCTGCTTGTGTTGTGGTTGGTGTCTCACTTGAACTCGCGATTAAGGCAATTGCGACGCGCCAAGGAGTCGCGTTAGCCAAACTAGACAAGATTAATGCTGATCTATGCAAAGCAGGCGTTTACAACGTTGCCAAGCAAAAGCAGATTACTGCTTGGGCTGATCTAAGAAACAAGGCAGCCCATGGTGACTGGACGGCATACAACGCCGCAGATGTTCAAGACATGCTGTCTGGCGTCAAACGCTTCATTGCGGACAGCCTTTGAGTCCAAAACCCGACTACTCGTATCAGCGGACCCCTTATGGCAGCAGTATGCTGGCCCATAAGAAGACACCGATGCCCATAATCCCATTCCGCCATCTGCGAAACATCTGACCTATGCCGACACTGGAATGGGTTAATCGAGAAGTGGCGGTGCGGGTGGCGCCGCGCGCGCCGTTTCGCCTGCTGGAGCATGATCCGGCGCTGTCCTGCGGCGATCCGGACAATGAAAACATGCTTATTCAGGGCGACAACCTTATGAGAAGAATGTTCAAAGGTATCCTCGGCGCTGCGCTGCTCGGTGCATCGGTCGTCGGCGCCGCCGCCGCGAGCAATGCATGGACCCACGTCAAGCGCGGCGCGTTCCACGCCGAGGTGGCGCGGGTCAACATGCAGGAGCAAACGGCAACGTTCTGCAACAACGGGCGCCAAATGACACTGGCGTTTGCCGACCTGGCCACCCAGGACCACGCGCGCCTGACGGCAGTGTGGCTCGCGCAGTTGCCACGCTATACGCTGGAAGGGACGGTGATTTGCAAGGTTCCCGACAAGGGCAGCATGGGCTTCAACGGCAGCGGTACGATTGAGGTGGCAGTGTATGATACGCGGCGGCGTATCGTGCTGACGAAGGTGGCCAGCGCGCCGTGCCGCCTCACGCTTAGCAACAAGGATTCGTGCAAAATCGTGGTGGCGTTTGCCTGCAGCAATGTGCCATTGGACACGACCCAAGCGGCGCAGGTGACGGTGCGGTTTTATGGGCAGATTGGCAAGCGGCCCAACAAAAACGTGGTTGCCACAGCCCTTCTGTCGTCGCTCAACCCGGACGCCAAGCAGAAGATCGCCGTGCGGAATTTGTCCATTGAAATGCGGAAGTCGGACTTCAACTGAGGCCGGTCGTGCGGCCGCGCCGGCCTGCCGCCTGATTATCCGCAGATTACGCAGATGCACCACAGATTGCCTGCAATTCTTTATTTCACAAAGGCGCCAAGGCCCGAAGAAGACAATTCAGGATAGTGGTTACTTATTCCTGGCGGCGGTGATGCCGCCGATGTAGCTACAGCTGGCTTGGCTAGTTCCGCCAGCGGCGTGGATCGGCGCGGATTCTGCAAATGCTACAGCTGTAATCACGGCGTTCGCCATGGATAATTCTGTAGTCCACGCCGCGCGGTTTTCCGTATATCTGCATTTCAGCCACTGCCCTGAAATTCCGCTATTAGGGTTGTGGGCATGGTGCGCGCGCTCCCCGCCGGTCCACTCCGTTGACGGGACGGTGGGAGCGGAGAGTGGACCACCAGGCCGGCGGCACGCCGGGTGGTCAATCTTCTTCACCCACGCCGCAAGGGCGTGGGGGTCGCCTGCGGCAGCAGGGCGGCGGGTCGGGACGCCGGGCTCTGTAACCGCGGCGACAGTACCTCTCTCAAAAACGCATTTCCCTATAGCGGCATTTCAGAGCTGCCGCCGGATGAATTTGACGCAGGTGGCGCCTGTTGGTATAATTTGCACGTTGAGCAAAGAAAAATAGCGATTAATTTGGATCAAAGAAAACAGACTTATGCCAAGGATCAAAAAGATCAGACGTATGGAGGAGACCACGCTGCGCCTGGGTGGATCGGGCGACAACTGGCACATGACCTGGGCCGCCGCCGACACGATGTACGTCAGCCTGTGTGACGGCAGCGGCTGGCGCGGCATGCCACAGGCCGCGTATAATAGTCGCGCCTATGCGGTTCAGGGCACCCCTCCCGACGTGACCTTCGAGTACCTTGCTGGCTATCCGGCATTGGTGAACAACTGGAAAACAACGGAATGCAGCCGCTATTACAATTTCGGCATTTTGGCGTTGGGCGACAGCATCTATCAGTTTCTCAGCACGCCGAACCGGCCCTTCTCTGAAGCCGCACCTCGTTTTGTGGGCGCGAAACTGATCTACTCGCCGGACAAAGGCAAGACCTGGCACAACGGCGATGGTTCCACGCCGGTGCGCTGGGAAGCGTGGGAGGAACGGTCGCGCGAGAACATGGTCTTCTTCGAGGAGCCCGGTGATACGTTCGCGTTGCTGACCATGCTCCAGATGGGCAGGAACTATCAGGACAACACGGATGGCTTTGTCTACATCTATGCGCCGAACGGCAATGTGGAAGGCACGATGAACCAATTGGTCATGTGCCGGGTTCCCCAAGACCGGATCCTCGATCGCCGCGCCTATGAGTTTTTCGTGCGCCGGCGGGGTGCCTCCGCCGAATGGTCGCCACGCATCGAAGATCGCCGTGTCGTGTGCACCTTCCCCGCGGGGTGGGTCAACCGCAGGATACATCCCTACGCATGGCATCCCAGCGTCGTGTATTATGCGCCGACCGACGAATACCTCATGGCGAATTGGGGTATGGGCTGTGACGCGCAAGGCAACGAGTGGTTCAAGAAACCGAGTTACCTAGGCTTCTGGACCGCGCCAAAACCATGGGGGCCTTGGAAGCAAATCCACGAAGAAACGGCGTGGACACCGGACAGAGACGCCAATGCGCGGGCCTATCAACCGCAGATCGCGCCAAAATGGATCGCTGCGGACGGGAAGTCGTTTTGGCTCGTGTGGACCGATTTCCAGCAGGTGGGCGACCAATGTCCCTACTATGCCTTCAATCTTCAGCAGGTCGCGGTAGAAATGGGGTAGGCCATTTGTGCCATCGGCTGCAGCGGACGGATAGACACCGCTACTGAGCCGGCTTGTTCAACCGAGGAGACAAAAGGGAAATGACGAAGGTCAACGCAATGACCGGGACGATTCGCGATGCGTTATGGCTCTGGGGACAGGAAGCCGGCTGCTTTCATCGGCATGCCAACAATGGTTGGAAACTGCCGGGGCTGTCCCGCATGACGCCGGCCGAAGGCGCCTACTACATGGGCATCCCCAACATTATGGTGGTGCGCTTCGGCAACCAACCGGCGCCGCCATTCCGGCAGTACGCGCTGCCGTTGCGCCCCTTGCAACGCATAGTGTGGTCCATTATCGGGGATGCCGGTTCGACGGACAATGATCGTCAGCCGGATCTGCAGGAGATTATCGCCCTGAGCGCGGACTTCCCCAATCTGACCGGCGGGATCATGGATGACTTTTTCCGCAAAGACCCTATTGCGCCTGGACGCTTCACGGCGGAACAGGTCGCAGGCTTCCGCCGCCAACTGCACGCTGCCCGGCGGCCACTGGAACTCTATGTCGTGGTGTACTCCCACGACCTTGAACTGCCGATCCGGAAACATCTCGACGCGGTGGACGCTATCACGTTTTGGACATGGCACGCCAAGGATCTGGATGCCCTTGCGCGCAACTTCGGCCGGCTCGAAGAAGTCGCGCCGCAGCCGCGCAAACTGCTTGGTTTGTACATGTGGGATTTTGGTGCGTGCGCCCCGATGCCCATGGCCGCCATGGAACATCAATGCCGCCTGGGCCTGGAGTGGTTGAGGACCGGGCGCGTGGCAGGCCTGGTCTTTCTGGCGAGTTGCATTGCGGACCTCGAACTGGAGGCGGTCGAATACGCGCGCCGCTTGATTGCTCAAGTGGCTGACGAACCTGTTCCTCATAGGGCGACAAGCCGCGCACAGATTGGGGTCGCACATTGACGAGTGACAGCAAAACGCGCGCGCGTGGAAAACGGGCGGATGCGAAGCGGCCAGTCAGCGCGGCCAGACAGCCTGATCCGCTGCACGGTAGTGCGATGCCGACACGGTCTGAAACACAGGCGTTGCTGGACCGTACCGAAGCGTATCTCACCAGCGCGCTGCTGCCCTTCTGGATCGAGCGTTCACCCGACCATGAGCACGGCGGATTCCTCACGTATTTCAATCGCCAGGGCCAGCCCACCGGCGAAACGGTCAAGACGTTTCTGATGCAGATTCGCATGCTCTACACCATGTCCAGCGCGCACCGTGCGGGCTATGGCAATGGCCGCTGCGCCGAACTGGCCGAACATGGTGCGGACTTCATCCTCGACCACTACTGGGACGCGCAGCACGACGGCTGGTTCTGGATTGCCGACCGCGCGGGCACGCCGCTCGTCATGGACAAGGTGGGCTACGGCCAGTGCTTTGCCATCTACGCCTTCAGCGAGTATTTTCTGGCGACGGGCGATGCGCGCGGCCGCGACGCCGCGCTGCGCAGTTACGACGCGGTCATGCGGCACATGGCGGATACGCGCTTCGGCGGCTTCTATGAACTGATGGAGCGCGACTGGCAGCTGAAACCGCCCGGACGTTGCGGCGGCGACCGCAAGTCGCTCGATGTCCACCTGCACATGATGGAGGCATTGACGACGTTGTATGAAATGACGCACGCGCCTTCCCATCGCCGGCGCCTGTGCGAAGTGATGGAACTGATCATCGCACGCATGCTGCATCCCGAGACCGGCCTGGGCTACATGCAATTCGCGCTCGACTGGACGCCGCTTGCGCCGATCATCTTCGCGACTGAGTGGGGCCGTGACGCCCGCACCGGTGACGGCGCGCGCGGGCCGCTCGACACCACCTCGCCCGGCCACAACGTCGAGTTCGTCTGGTTGCTGCTGCACGCGGCGGATGTGCTTGGCATGCAGCGCGGCACGTACCACGACATTGTGCGGAACAACTGCGATCATTGCGTGGCGTACGGCCTTGACCACAAGTTCGGCGGCATCTACGCCGATGTGCCCATGACCCGGCCGACGCAGCAGACAGACAAGCAGTTCTGGCAACAGGCCGAGGCGCTGATCGGCCTGCTCGACGCCTCCGCGCTGCTGCGCGACGAAAAGTACTGGCAGGCGTTCCGCCTGGTGTACGATTTTGTCTTCGGGCACTTCGTTGCCATGGACGCCGGCGGCGAATGGTATGAGCGCGTCAATCGGCAGGGAAGGCCGCTTGACGACGCCCTCGGTCACGCGTGGAAAATCAGCTACCACACCGTGCGCTCGATGATCCAGACCGTGCGCCGTCTGCGACAACTTGTATAATGTGGATGGGGGCTCTGCCCCCGCAGAGTTTTTCACAGACCGGCCTCACAGAGGCCAGCTACATATATGAACAAATCAGACCTTGAGCGGCTGCTGAACGACATCGCCGGTACGCGCATTGCGGTCATCGGCGACTACTGCCTCGATGCCTACTGGTTCATTGATCCGGCCGGCGCAGAAGTGTCCATCGAAACCGGCTTGGCCACACGCGCCGTGCGCACGCAGCGCTACGCGCTTGGCGGCGCGGGCAATGTGGTGATGAACTTGCGCGCCATGGGCGTGCGGCACGTTTCTGCCTTTGGCGTGATCGGCGACGACCCCTATGGCCAGCACATGCTGCGGCTGCTCAAAGACCACGCGGTGAATGGCGACGGCATGGTGCTGCAGCGCGACACGTGGGCCACGCACGTCTACACCAAACCGTATCTTCACGATGCCGAGCAGAACCGGATTGACTTCGGCAATTTCAATGCGCTCAGCGCTGAGACGGCGGCGGCGCTCGTGCAAGCCCTGCGCGCACGGATTGCCGCTGTGGATGCGGTGATCATCAACGAGCAGGTTGCCGCGGGCATTCATCATGCGCCGCAGTTTCAGCAACTACTGCACGCGCTGATCGCCGCCCATCCGAAGACACTCTTCGTGCTTGACAGCCGGCACGACAGCGAACGCTACGCCGGCACGATCCGCAAATTGAACGATCATGAAGCCGCGCGACTCTGCGGCATCCCGCGTGGCAACGATGAACTGGTGCTGTGCACAGAGGCGCGGACCGCCGCGGAAAGCTTATGGCGGCGCTGGGGCACGCCGGTGTTTGTCACGCGTGGCGCGCGCGGCTGCCTGGTGCATGACGCGCAGGGCCTGCAGGAAATTCCCGGCCTGCAGCTCCTCGGCCGCACTGATCCCGTCGGCGCAGGCGACAGCATGCTCGCAGGCATCACCGCGGCGCTGGCCGCCGGGCGCGACCCGCGGACGGCCGCCACGCTTGGCAATTTTGTCGCGGGCGTTACTGTGCAGAAACTCTTCCAGACCGGCACGGCGGCACCTGATGAAATCATAGCCATCGGCGCGGATGCCGACTACGTCTACCGGCCCGAACTGGCCGAGGACGCGCGGCAGGCCCGCTACCTCGATGGCACGGAGATTGAGATAGTTACCGAGCTGCCGCGCGGCATCCGCTTCACGCATGTGATCTTCGACCACGACGGCACGATCTCATCGCTGCGCCAGGGCTGGGAACAGATCATGGAGCCCGTGATGGTCCGCGCCGTGCTTGGTGAGCGCTACGCCGACGCCGATGAGTCGCTCTATCAGAAGGTTGTCCACCGCGTGCGCGAGTTCATTGACAAGACCACGGGCATGCAAACGATCGTTCAAATGGAAGGCCTGGCCGAGATGGTGCGCGACTTCAGTTGCGTGCCGCCGGAGCAAGTGCTGGACGCCGCCAGCTACAAGCGCATCTACAATGACGCGCTGATGGAGATGGTCAACCAGCGCATTGCCAAGTTCACGCGCGGCGAACTCGCGGTCGAAGACTATACGCTGAAGAACGCCGTGCCGTTCCTCGCAGCACTGCGTGTGGCGGGCTTGACGCTCTATCTGGCCAGCGGCACGGACGATGCGGCGGTGATCAATGAAGCCACGGCGCTCGGTTATGCGCAGTTCTTTGACGGCCGCATGTACGGCGCGCGCGCGGCCGCCGGCCAGGATGCCAAGAAAATGGTGCTCGAACGCATTCTGCATGACGTCGGCCGCGCGCACGCGCAGCATCTGCTGGCCATTGGAGACGGCCCGGTCGAAATGCGCGAGACACACAAGCGCGGCGGCTACTGCATCGGCATCGCCAGCGATGAAGTCCGGCGCTTCGGCTTGAACGCCGCCAAGCGCAGCCGCCTCATCCGCGCCGGGGCGGACATGATCATTCCCGATTACGCGCAACTGCCCGCCTTGCTCAAGGTGCTGGGTATCGCTGGGCAGCGCAGGCAACCCTGAAATTCCGTTCTTACTAATGAATGCGCTTACTTGGTGTCATGCCGATTGTGGCCGCGGGCGCCTGCTTGGAGCTGCTTGGAGTCCCGCCAACGGCGTGGATCCCGTCAACGGCGCGGATGACCGCGGCTGCAGAAGCCGCCCTCACCGCGGGCGGCTACAATGCGGATTGTCGCCGCCCTGCTGGCTTGGAGCTGGCCTGGCTAGTCCCGCCATCGGCGTGGATCCCGCCATCGGCGCGGATAGCCGCGGCAGAACAGCAGCCGCCCTCAGCGCGGGCGGCTACAATGCGGATTGTCACCGCCCTTAACAGGGCTTTGCCTGATAACGGAAATTCAGCAGGCAACCAAATAACTTGCAGCACGCACAAGAATGTGCTATACTAATTGAAGCTGAATGCACCGATATTCACCTAACGTTGTAACTCGCATGGAGCTTGACCGATGAACACCAAGAAAACACTCCCGATCATTTTGACAGTGGCCTGTGCCGTGCCGCTGATCGTGATGGCGATCACGGAACTGCGCGCCCAACGCTACACCGGCCAAGCGGTGCCGACCCTCAAAGACATGCTGGGCGACGGCGTGCAGCAGTTGGCCTTCACCAAGATCAATGCCGGCTGGAAATACAAGAAACAAGACGTTGAAAATTCGCAACAGATGTGCACGTTGGGCGGGGTTGTGCCGACCACCTACAGCAGCTTCAGCGACATCCCTAACTTTGCGGTTCGCAGCTCGGCGACGCATGCCTATGCGCCGGGCTACACGGGCGCATTTGAGGGCTTCAACCATACCTTTGCCCGGGATCCTGCAGCGGTGAAAGGCCGCGGCACCAAGTACTCGCAGAAATTCTATCAGCCGGTATCCAAGAGTTCGGGTCATGCCAAGCCCAAGAAATACGGGCAATTCTCGGCCTCGATCAAGAACGGCCAGATGAAATTCCTGTATCAGATTCCGAAAGGCAACGAGAGCGGGATGATGGTCGAGACCGGCGCGTATGCATGGATTCAAAACTGTCGCACGTCGGCGTGGTTCCGTGAGTACACGCGCGAGAAAGTGGAAGGCGCGGCCCAGCTCACGTTTGTGGCCGGCGAGGAGATATCGTATGGTGAGCAGAATTGCCGGGTCAAAATGGGCAAAGGCGCTAGCAAAGCCAAATTGTTGAAGTAACCGCGCGGCCCGCGGCGTCAGGCGCGCCGATCGAGTGTCGCCGTCCGCAGCCGCCAGTAGCCAAAAGCAAAGCCAATTGCTGCCCAGCAGGCGAGCGCCAGCACGTCTCTGGGCAGCACTGCTTCCGCGCCCAGCATGACAGCGCGCATCATGCGCACGGCATAAAAGGTGGGCGTCATAAAACTGGTGATGCGCGCCCAGACCGGCATGGTCTGGACCGGCATCAAGGTCCCGCTCAGAAACATCAGGACTAGGACGAGAATCAACCCGGCATCGGTGTACAACGCGAAACGTCGGCACAAGGTCGCAATGGCGAAGAACACGCCGCACATGACCAGCATTTGGCCGGCCACCACCAGCCACCACAGCAGCGGCTGCGTGCCAATGTCCCAATAGACAAACTGGCGGCAGACGGCAATGGTTACCGCGAAGGTGACGAGCATAACCACCAGACTGCCCAACGTGCGACCCGCCACCAACACGCCGCGCCGCACCGGCGTCGCCAGCATGGTGTACAACGTGCCGCGCTCATAGTCGCACAACCAGAACAAGCCGTGATTCACGGATGCCAGCGCGAGCAGGAGAAACGGGAGCAGGCCGGCCGTCATGAAGGTGGTCATCACATCCGGCGTGTAGCGGTTGTTCTCCATGATGATGCGCGCGTGGCGATGGGCATTGGAGTTGACTTGCGAGGCGACTTGCAGGAGGGTGGCGGCCAGCTCGCGGTCCATCAGTGGATTACGGCCGCCGAAGAGCAGGCGAATGGCGCGCGGGTCGTCGTCGGGGACCGACATCAACCCGATAATCCGGTCGGCCTTCAGATCGCGCGTGCCCTGTGCCAGCGAGGGATACCGAACCATGGTCAGGTGAAAGGCGTTGAATTCGCGCTCGGCATTAATGGCAACGTTGTCGCTCAAGGTGTGCACGCCGACGCTCACATGCGGGCCAAGCCGGACAACCATGACGCGATTGGCCAGCACCAGAAAGGAGACCCCGAGCGCGATGCTGACCACAATATGTTTGGGCATGCGCAGCCAGAGCTTGATCTGCAGCCAAGCCAGGGCCAGAACTTGGCGCAGCGCGGCTGTCGAACCGCAGGGGGGCGCGGCAGATGACGGAGTGGTGGAGTGACGGAGTGATGGAGTGATGGCCGGTGCGGGCGCGACCGGTGCGTCGATGCATCGGTGCTCAACCACAAACTCGTTCCTCGGACGAAGTGCCTCAGGCGTGGCGCTCGGCCCGGTGCTGAGGGCGTCGAGGTACGCGCGCTCGAGCTGGCGGGCGGTGTCGGGATTGGCGCCGGGCGCGAGCGAGAGGGTGATGGCGCCATCGCGCAGGACATGGACGGTCTGACAGAGCGTGGCGGCTTCATCGAAATAGTGCGTGGCAAGCAGCATCGCCACGCCGCGCCGCGCGGCCGCCTGCAGACAATCCCAGATATGCCGGCGGACATCCGGATCGAGCCCGAGCGTGGGTTCGTCCAGCAGCAGGACGGCGGGGCGGTGCAGCAAGGCGCACGCAATCGCCACGCGTTGGCGCATACCGGTCGAGAGCACGCCGATGCGGCGCCGGGCAAAAGCCTGCAAGCGGTACTCTTCAAGCGCCTGCGCGCACGCCGCCGCCGCGTGCGCGCCGTGCATGCCATGCAGCAGCGCGTGCAGCCGCAAGGTTTCGGTCACCGACAATTCATCCAGCAAGGGTGCGTCGCGCGACACAACGCCGAGCAGCCGGCGCGGCGCGAGCGCGCCGGTGTCTTGCCGCACCCCGCCGACGAACACGCCGCCGGCATCGGCGTCAAGCCAGCCGGCGCACATGCGGATCAAGGTTGTCTTGCCCGCACCGTTGGGCCCCAGCAGGCCGACAATTGCGCCGGCGGGCACAGCAAGGCTCAGGGCGCGCACGGCCTTGATCGCGCCGTAGTGCTTCTCCACACGGTCAATGCACAGCGGGGCAGTCATGCCGGCGGGCGCGTTGGGTTCCGTGATCACAGGGTGCGCTCCACCAGCGTGTAGCGGGCGCTGATCTGCGCGCCGACCAGGCGCATCATCAGATGGGCCGGCGTATTGCTGTCGAGCACCCAACCAAATTCATGCAGGCGATAGCGCCGGCGCAGAAACTCGTCGGCAGTGCAATACAGTAATGCGGCCAGCCCCTGGTTGCGATACGGGGCGCGCAACCCAAACATGAAAGTGCGGCTGCGGGTGACACACCAGCGGCGCAGCAGCCAGCGCCAGCACAGCGCTGGGGTCACGCGGCCGGTGCGGGTCGTCAAGACCTGACTGAGATCCGGCAGGGTAATACACAGCCCGACCGGCTGTTCATCCACATACACCACCAGCGATGCCTCTTCGTGCCCCACCTGTTTGAGCGTGTCCACGAGTGCGCGCACTTCTTCAAGCGAAACCGGCGCGGAACCCCAGTTTTCCGCCCAACAGTCATTGAACAACGCGCACAACAATTTGGCATGCGCGTCAACACTGCGGCGCGTCAGGCGCCGAATGCGAATGCGCGGATTGCGCGCGAGCCACCCGATGACGCGAGCGACCTTGGCCGGGATCGCTACCTCCGCCGGCTTGCTGTAACTCACAATGTCGTGTACCCGGGCAAAGCCGCAGGCATCCGCCAGACCGGCATAGTAGGCCGGTGAATACGCCATCATGAACGCCGGCGGATGCGCAAAGCCTTCCGTCAAAAAGCCGCATTCCGCATTCAACGAAGGACTCATCGGCCCGCGCATGACGCGCATGCCGCGCGCGCCCAGCCAGGTGGCCGCGGCGTCAAACAGGGCTGCGGCGGTGGTCCGGTCGTCATGACATTCAAAGAAGCCGAACGAGCCAATCCGGTCATGCCAATGGTCATTGCCCGCCTGGTCAATCTGCGCGCTGATGCGGCCGACGGGGCGATTGTTGCGCAGGACCAGGAACAGGGCGCCCTCGGCATGGCGCCAGAACGGATTGCGCTGCAGATCGAGGAGGTGGCGGGTGATGAAACGCGGCGGCGCGGTCCAGTGCGGCCGGCCGCGGTGCAGCAACCACGGCAGGGCAATGAACCGTTCACGCTCGCGCGGCGTAGTGACCGGCACAAGCCTGAGCGTGTCAGCCACGGCCGACGTGCTCCGCCTGCCAAGCCGGGTCGGCGATGGCGCGATAGGCGGCGGCGTGGGCGTCGAGCGGCGGATTGGTCTCGTCCAGCAGTGGCGCCGCCGTCGCCTGTGTCGGTTGCGCGCCGCCGGTTGCCACCGCCTGGCGCAACCAGGCCGGATTATCCACAATCGGGCATTGCGCCAGCAAGTTTTTGGTGGCGGTTTGTTGCTGCCGAATGGTCGTGAAAAACGGCGAATGGAGCACCTCGACCAGCGACCGCTCCAAAATACTGTCCGCGGCAAACGGATAAAACGCACACGGCTCGGCGCCGCCCGCAGCATTGATGTGCAGATACACCCTGCCGGCGCAAATGCAGCCGTCCATCAGCGTGCCGGCATTGACAAAATCACACAAGCCAATCTCGCGCGTGCGGCGCAATTCCGTGATGCGCTGGCGGCGCTGCATGCGTTGCTCCGCGGTCGGCAGCAACGCGATGTCCGGCATGCACCCGACCGGCATGTATTGATAATACCAGCCCGTCACGCAGCCCTGCGCAATCATAAAATCCACAAATTCGTCCGAGACCACGACGGCGCTGTTCGCGCGCGTTACGGTGACAGAATAACTGAAATTTACGCCGGCCGCGCGGCTGGCCTGCATCGCCTGCAGCACGGCCTGAAAAACGCCCGCGCCGCGCCGCGCATCCGTCTGTGCTTCGAAGCCCTCGAGGCTGAACCCCAGTTGCACATTGCCGCAGCGGGCCAGCCGTTCTGCCACCGCCGGCGTCACCAGCGTGCCGTTGGTATAAATGCCGAACATGCTGGTGGGATGCTGCTCCAGCAGCTGGAACAAGTGCGGCCAGCAAAACGGTTCACCACCAATGAGAATGAAGAAGCACACACCCATGGCATTCGCTTCGCGCACAATCCGATCCACCGTTGCATACGAAAGTTCCTCGCTCGAATGCCCGCCCTCGAAACAGCCGGGGCAAGACAAGTTACAGCGGCGGGTTGGACTGATTGCCAGAAATGACGGCGGGTAGAAACCGTGCCGGCGTTTGAACTGCCAGCGTTTGAACGGAATATACAGCACTGGCTGGGTGATAAGAAAGCGGAAGGTGGCTTTGCGCGTGGCGCGCGAAAAGTGCGCCCCATGCAGATTGCGCCGCACCAGATCGATTATAAAGGTAATGCCGTCCCGCGTCGGAAACCACGGGTTAAACAGGCGCCGGCTGACAAACAGGCGCAGCACCGCGCGCTCAATCCGGCGGTGCAGGCGCGCCAACAATCCCGGCGTGGGGGGTGCAGGTGTGCTCATCATTAAATAATTGTAGCATATCTGGCGGCGCGGCGACAAACCGCAGTGCCACGCCAATGCCGGCAACACGGCGACACTCGGCCTTCCAATGTACATCGAAACTATCGTTGCCACCGCCGCGAGACAACGGCAGCAGCTACCGACGGCGTGCCGTTAGAGCACGCGGCATGGCTTCAACAGTAGCCCGCGCGGCATGCTGAAGACGTTCGCGGCAACCTTCCCGCGCGGGCCCGTTCCCGCACGCGCGGCAGACCGCCGCGTGGGCGTGCTCATCGGGCTTTGTTGCGTGCTGCCGCCCTCAGATGGCGGCGGTTCTTTGATATGCACCAGATGGCAGATTTCCGCCGCATCCGTGCCGTATTGAATCATCAAGGTGGACTGGTCTTTCGTCAAATTGTCCAGACCTGTTTCGTAAACTGTGGTCGTGTCCGCGCCTGCCGTCCACGCCACCCGTTGGGTGGTCCGGTCAACCGCGCCTTTGATGATCTCATTCGTGCCGGTCGCCAAGTTGAACTGATTGCCGCGCAGGATGCCCTGCTTGTTGACTGCCAGTTGGACGGTCAAGGAGGTATTGGTCGCGTTAGCAGCCATGATCGCAAAAACGCCCAAGGGCAGCCATTCGGCGTCGACGTTCGCTTTTGCATTGGCCGCACCATCGGCTGCCAGCGCCGACGTTTGTTGATAATACTGCGTCACCGTCGCGGTCGGTTGATTGTTGACATACACCGTGTCGCCGCCATAGTAGATTTGGGTGCCGTAGTCGTACGGGATCGGCTGCTGCACCACCACCGGCGTGTTATCAAACCATTGCGATAGCGTAGCGAAGGAACACAAGGCGTACGTGCCAACCGTCAGGCCAAAACACGTCCACGCCATGCCGGGATTCGCGCCCCACCAGCCAGGCGTGTACGGCCAGTAGCCGTGGTAGCCGCCATAGCCATAAAAGTTGTTCTGAATATTGTTGATCTGTGTGTTATTGATGTGATTGTTGTTCCACGGGCCGGGATGCGGGCCCGGGCCGGGATGCGGGCCCGGGCCTGGACGCGGGCCTGGGCCTGGACGTGGGCCTGGGCCTGGACGTGGGCCTGGGCCTGGACGCGGGCCTGGGCCTGGGCCTGGACGCGGGCCTGGGCTTGGGCCGGGGCCGGGACGAACATTGGGATTAACGCCATGCCCTCCTTGCCCGGGACGCATATTGGGATTAATGCCCTGCCCACCCTGGCCGGGACGCATACCGCCGGGATGCGCCATGCCGCCATCCGCCGGCAATCCAAGAAAATTGTGCAATTGCGAGTCCGACGGCCGCGTAGAATTCTGTGGCCGCGAGAAGCCTCCCTGCTGCATGCCCGACGGGCGATATTGTTCCGCGCGTGGTGACCGGTCCATATTGCCGGAGAACCCGCCGCGGTTTTGATTGAAACCGCGTTGTTCATTAAAGCCGCTCGGGCGTGAAGGCATGCTGCCGCCACCAAACGAGCGTTCGCCGCCGCCGCCACCAAACGAGCGTTCGCCGCCGCCACCGCCAAACGAACGTTCGCCGCCGCCGCCACCGCCAAACGAGCGTTCGCCGCCGCCACCAAAGCCACCACCGCCGAATGAGTGGCCACCACCACCACCAAAACCACGTGCCCACGCAGCAGGCACCAGCAACAGCACACTCAACATTGCCACCAAGCTTGTCAATTTCACGTTCTGCATGTCAGTCTCCTTGAACAATGTGGTTCACAGTCAAACAAAATGATAACCCGTTTCGATTACGGTGTCGCGGGTGTGCGGGTAAAGGTAAGCTCCGGCAACTCCGGCAGGGCAACGTCACCGACACAGCGGTTGATCGAACTGACCGTCAGGCTATTGTCGCCGGTGCGTTGCATCAGATAGGTGGCGCTGAACGGCGTGCCGTCGCGCAGTGCGCCCGTGGCTTTGATTTCCCAGCCCTGCGCATCGGGCAACCACAGCCCTTTGTCGACACTGCCCAAGGCATCATAGGTCCACGAGGCCAGCTGCGCGGTTTCTGGATCCCAACCAATCAGCTGCACGCCTTGCGAAATAACGTTTGTGCCGGCGCGGGTAATCCAGGTGCGCTGAAGAAACGCGCCGTCACTGACGTACTGGTAGCTGGTCTCCATGCTGAGCAGCGGCGACGTTGCGTGCCAGGTGCCGATCAACCACGCCAGATCCTGCACTGCGTTGGCCGCGTCCTGCCGCGCATCCGGCAAGTCTTCGACACTGACCATCAGCCACGTGCGGCCCTGTCGCACATGCGTGGCGATATAGCGGCCAACTTGCGGATCGCTGCCCGGCACGAGCGTCACGGCGGTGCTCCCCTGTTCGACGGCCGTGAAGGCATTGACCACGCGAATGTCTTCCACGGTAGTGACCGCCTGCGCGTTCGAATATTCCGCAAAGAAGGCGGCATATAGTTTTTCGATGTTCTCGCGGCCTTTGTATTCTGTGCCGAGACTATCAAGGTAGACACCCTGCGGCGACCATTGCGCGGCAACTGCCTTGGCGTCATGCGCATTGAAGGCCTGCTCAAACTGTTTGACTTCCTTGCGCACTTGCCGCTCCAGCACGGCGCGCAGGGCGTCCACATTCAGCACCCCGGCTTGGACTGCGCGCGCCAGCACGCGCTGGCGCACTCTCTCTCGCAGACCGCCGGCGGTTGGCGCCGTGGAGCCGGGTCCGGTATCTTCGGCGAAGACAAAGGTAACAAGACTGATGCTAACGATGCCTGCAAGGCGGATGGCGGTGTTCATACAGTGCGCTCCAGTTGATGAACTTGGTCGTCGTAGTATAACATAAGTCTGGCTTATTGTTCAAATTGTGGTCGCGTTTACCAGCGATAAATTGTGAATTCGTACGGGCTGACCGAAAAATCGGGCAGCAGCACGGCGCGGTCTTTACAGAACGGCGGGCCACCAATCGCCTGCCCGACCAGTTTCAGTTTTGGTGTGAAAACCTTGAAGGTGCCGGTCATGTCCGAAAAGGCGAAGAAGCCTTTGGTGGTGTGGGAATACATTGGGCTGCCGCTGGTCACCGGCCCGGCGCTCAAGGTCATGCCGTGGGCCGAAACACGATAGGCGCGCAGCTTGGTGCTGGTCATGCCCATGAACGCAAAGACCACGGTTTTCCCGTCAAAGTACATGAGATACGGCGTCTCGCCGGGCAGCGCGTCGGTCAGGGCAAACGGCCCGAAGAGTTGGGTGGCCGAACGAACCGTGAGCGTCTTGGCGCTGGAATACAGCGCAACGCTGCCCTTGCCCGTCGTCGCCACGCGCCACAGGGCATAGCTGCTTGTGGGCATGGAACAAAAGGTGGCTAACGAGCCGACCCGCGCCGCCTCCCAGATGGACGGCGGACCCTGCTCGCAACAGAATTGGACGAATTTGTCGTTGGCGCTGGGCAGCCAGGAAATGGTGTTGGCAAAGGTGGCCTCGCCCTTTTTCTTGAGCGTCTTGCCGGTCTTGTACACGTCAAACGTGCCGTGAAATTGCACCGTGTCATAGGCGCGCTCGACCGCCAGATATTTGCCGTGCGGGCTGCAATACACTGGTGTGGCGTACGCCCCGCCGCCGCCCCACGTGTCCACAAAGGCGCGCGTCTTCCACTTCAATTTGTCGGTCACCACGCCCGCGAGTACTTGGCCCGCGAGGGTCATGCGTTGCGCCACAAACAACCGGTTCCCTAGCAGCGAAATGTTCGGCGGGCCGACTTCACCGGCTTCCGGGGACAAGCCGCCGCTTTTCAGAAACGTCAGCGTGGTGTCGGCAGCATAGGTCAATAAATTGTTAACGGTCCCCATTTTTGTCTGAATGAAAACAGTCTTGAAATTGTCGGTCACATAAACCAAGGCGGTTGATGTATTTTGCGTTTCGGGCACCGTCTGCACCCATTGATTATCCGGGCTCATCCACGCGCTGATGGTGATGTTGGACATGTAGCCCTTGACAAACATCATAGAACCTTTATTGTTCCAGTAATAATAATTGAAATTGGCAGGAAACATGTGCCATTGACCAACTTGTCGAAACGCGGCGGGGGCGTGCAGCGCGATCAGGGTTGCCCACAAACCAAACATAATGAGGCGGAAGTTCATACTGGATCTCCTAATGAAGAGCGGTCTTGATTGATCTAGTATACCACGACCAACCCACCAAGTCAATCATTGTCGCCGGTACTGTGTTCGCCGCGAACACAGCAATGCAAAACCATGCGCGGCAAATGGGTTTTCTCAGCCAGACGCGCAGATGCAACGCCCGCACTTGATTTTCTGCGCGCGCTTTGCTACAGTAGTAACTGCTATTCTCGTTCGTATATATTGATGGTAGACATGTCATCCGCTTAGGATTATTTATGAATGTGCCTGCAACACCCCATGCCATCGGCCTGCGCCTGTTCAAGCATATGACCAGCGCCGGCCCGTCGCTGATCTCCAAAGACTACTGGGAAAACCAGTTGATGGAGCTGAGCATGGCCAACGAACAATTCAAAATGCGCATGTTTCACTTTGTGGATGTCTTCCCGATGTTGCACTCGGCCAAGGACGTTGCGCGCCACTTTCATGAATATTTTCCCACGCTCGAGGGCGTGCCGACCGTCTTCAAAGCCGGCATGGCCATGGCCAAAGTCGGGCTGGCGCCGGACTTCATCATCAACACGGCTGCTGCGATTGGCATCAAGCAGATGGCCAAAAAATTCATCACGGCCGAGACCGCCAAAGACGCGCTCGGCGCGGTTGAGAAACTGCGCGAACGCAATCTGGGCTTCACCCTCGATGTGCTGGGCGAAGCGACCGTCAGCGAGGCCGAGGCGGATCAGTATGTGCAGACGTATCGTGCGCTGATTCCGGCCCTGGCCGAGCGCGCCCGCACGTGGAAAGCCAATCCGCGTGTGGACGGCGAGGGTGCCTTTTACACCCCGCCGATCAATGTTTCAGTCAAGCTGACCTCGCTCTATTCGCAAATGACGCCGCTCGCCCCGGCGCACTGCGTCGCAAAGCTGAAAGACCGCCTGCGCCTGATCCTGCGCAGCGCGCGCGACAATAAGGTCGCCTTGAATGTGGACCAAGAGCAGTACATGTACAAAGACATCATCATGCGGGTCTTCATGGAATTGCTCGATGAAGTTGAATTCGCCGAGTATCCCTTCGCCGGCATCGTCGTGCAGGCCTATCTGCGCGACGCCGCGCGGGATGTGCAAACGCTGCTGACCTGGGCACGGCCGCGTAAGCAGCCGATCTACATCCGGCTGGTCAAAGGCGCGTATTGGGATTACGAAACGGTGATTGCCGCGCAGAAGCACTTGACGCCGCCGGTCTTCACGCGCAAGTGGCAGTCGGATGCGAACTACGAGCAGATTTCCAGCGTGCTGCTCGACAACTACACCGTCTTGCGCCCGGCCTTTGCCAGTCACAACGTTCGCAGCATTGCCGCCGCGATCGCCATGGCCGAGGCGAAACAGGTGCCGCGCGATGCCTATGAATTTCAAGTGCTGTTCGGCATGGGCGATCCGATTGCCGCGGCCGTTACCGCCGAAGGCCATCGCTGCCGTGTCTACGCGCCGTTTGGCGAGATGGTGCCGGGCATGGGCTATCTCGTGCGGCGCTTGCTCGAAAACACCTCGAACGATTCATTTCTGCTGCAGACCATGGCGAAGAAGCGCGATGAGGACGCCCTGCTGCAAGACCCGCACGGCGAACCGGAAGCCCTGCCGGCACCGCCGACCGGGCGCTTTGTCAATGTGCCCGAGCTCGACTGGGCCGATGCGCGCAACGCCACCGCACTGCAGGCCGCGCTGACGGCCGTGCGCGCGCAATGCGGCGCGACCTATCCTCTGATCATCAATGGCGCGCGTGTCACCACCAGCACGCTGCGTGACTCGGTCAATCCCGCCCAGACGAACGAATTGATTGGCCGGGTGGCGCAGGCCGATCTGGCGCAGGTTGCGCACGCCGTGACGGCCGCTCGTGCGGCGTTTCCGGCCTGGCGCGATACGCCCGCCGCGCAGCGCGCCGAGTTGCTCTTCTCGGCCGCGCGCATCGCCGAACGCCGCAAATTCGAGCTGGCCGCCTGGATGATTCTCGAAGCTGCCAAGCCGTGGAATGAAGCCATGGGCGATGTCGAGGAAGCGATTGATTACCTCAACTACTATGCCCACGAAATGCTGCGCCTGGCCGCGCCGCGCCGCGTCGGCAATGTGCCCGGCGAAGTCAGCAACTACGTCTATGAAGCCAAGGGCGTCGGCGTGATAATCTCGCCGTGGAATTTCCCGCTGGCGATCACCGCCGGCATGGCCGTCGGCGCGATCGTCACCGGCAACACGGTCGTGATCAAGCCGTCCAATTTCACGCCGGTGATTGCGTTCAAGCTGGTTGAAATTCTACAGGAAGCGGGCGTGCCGAACGGCGTGCTGAACTATCTGCCGGGCGCGGGCGCGACGATCGGCGACGCGCTGGTGCGCAATCCGGAGGTAAATTTCGTCGCCTTCACCGGCTCGCAGGAAGTCGGCTTGCGGATTGGCCGGATGGCGGCGGAAACGCCCGGCCCGCGCCAGGGGCCGAAACGCGTCATCGCCGAAATGGGCGGCAAAAACGCCGTGATTGTTGACAGTGACGCCGATCTCGACGAGGCGATTGTCAACATTATTCGCGCGGCCTTTGGCTATGCCGGCCAGAAGTGCTCGGCCTGCTCGCGCGTGATCGTGCTGGCGCCGGTGTACGACCTGTTCTGCCGGCGGCTGGCCGAGGCGGTCAAGGCGATTGTCGTGGGCCCGGCCGAAGACCCGGCCACGCTGGTCAATGCCGTGATTGACAAATCCGCGCAAGCCACGATCGAGGAATATATCGCGCTCGGCCGCAACGAAGCGCGGCTGCTGGTGCAACGCGACATTGGCACGCTGGCGCAGCAGGGCTTTTACGTGGCGCCGACGGTCTTTGCCGATGTCGCGCCGGATGCGCGCATCGCCCAAGAAGAAATTTTTGGCCCGGTCTTGGCGGTACTGAAAGCCAAGGACATGGACGAGGCGCTGGCCATCGCCAACAACAGCGCCTATGCCCTCACCGGCGGCATTTTCTCGCGCAGTCCGGAAACGGTCACGCGCGTGTCGCGCGAGTTTCATGTCGGCAATTTGTACATTAACCGGGCCAACACCGGCGCGATTGTCGAGCGCCACCCGTTCGGCGGCTTTCGCATGTCGGGCATCGGCTCAAAGGCCGGCGGGCCGGATTATCTGTTGCAGTTCGTCAATCCGCGCACGGTGACAGAAAACACGTTGCGGCGTGGCTTCGCGCCGCGCACCACTGCTTAATCAAAAGTGAAAGTCGGCCGGGCAACCAACCACCACGCGCGCCATTTGGCCTGGCTGGTGAATTCCTTGCCGGTGATCGTTTCCAAGTTGTCCTGCGCGCTGTCGCGCACATCGGCGAAGGTACTCGCGCGCTGCGCCACCAGAATGTCAATCGCCACTTTGCTTTCCGTGTCGGCAATGACATCCATGGCCGCGCTGCGCACGTCTTCATTGGCGTGCTGCAGGCACGCGCCTAACGCGGGCAGCAATGTGGCGCGATTGTCGGCCGTGCCCAGCGCTTCAATCGCGGCGACGCGCACCTCGACGCGGGGATGCTGCTTCAGGATGCGCTCAAACTCCGGCACAAGCGCGGCCGGCACCTTGTCATCCACCAGTGCGTCATCCAGCGCGGCCAGCACCACCTCGCTGTCAGTCGAGCGCAAGCGCTCAACAATGGTGCCGGTTGGTGCGGGTGCGAGTGGCGCCGGCGTATTGGTCGCGAGTGGCGCACTGCTGGTCGCCTGCCGCGTGGTGACAACCATGTCCATGGCGCAACTGCTGCCCAGCAAGGTCACCAGCAGGCCGGCCATGGTTAGCTGAACAACGGCGTGCTGCATATGAACTCCCGTTTGGCGTTATGAAAATGAGATCAGCCCATGATACTAAAAAAACTGACAATTGACAAATGACCGTTGATCAGTGAGCATTGCTACCGGCACTTCATCCCCTGGATATTTCACATGCCCCTGCCCACCACCATGCGTGCGATTCGCAAACTGCACGGCCAAGCCGGCCTCAACTTGTGTACGATTCCGGTGCCGGCCTGCGGCCCGCGCGATGTGCTGATCCGCGTGCGCGTCACCGGCATCTGCGGCACCGACCTGCACATTTACAACTGGGACGCCTGGTCACAAAACCGGATCAAGCCGCCGCTGACGACCGGCCATGAGTTTGTCGGCACAATCGCCGCGCTCGGCGCCGAAGTCCACACGCTGACCATCGGCCAGCGCGTCTCGGCCGAAGGCCACATCACCTGCGGCCATTGCCATTTGTGCCGCACTGGCCGCAGCCACATCTGCCGCACGTTCAAGGGTGTCGGCGTCGATCGCGAAGGCTGTTTTGCCGACTATGTCGCGGTGCCGGCCGAGAATGTCTGGCCGGTGCCGGCGGATGTGCCGGACGCGTTCGCCGCCATTTATGACCCACTTGGCAATGCGATGCACACGGTCATGTCCGCGCCGATTTCACTCAAGAATGTCCTGATCATGGGTGCCGGCGCAATCGGCTTGTTCGCGGTCAGCATGGCCAAGGTGGCCGGTGCCTCGAAAGTCATTGTGGTCGAGCCCAATGCCACGCGCATCACGTTGGCGCGCAAGGCCGGCGCCGATCTGGTCTTGAACCCGCAGGCCGACGATGTGCCCACTATCGTCCGCCGCGAAACCAACAACGAGGGCCCCGCGGTTGTCCTCGAAATGAGCGGCAACGCCAAAGCCATGCAGCAGGCCTTTGGTCTCGTCGCCACCGGCGGCACCATGTGTTTGCTCGGCATTCCCAGCACGACGGTCGACATCAACTGGGCCGAAGACATCATGTTCAAGGGCATTACGATTCATGGCATCACCGGCCGGCGCATGTTTGAAACCTGGTTTCAAGTTGACGAATTTCTGCTGCATCACAGCGCGCGCCTGACCGCAAGTGTGACGCACACCCTGCCCTGCACGGCCTACGAGGAAGCCTTCGCCCTGATGCGCAGCGGCGCGTGCGGCAAGATCAATCTGACCTGGGACTAAGGCCGGTATGCGCCTGTGCGCGCCACGATTCGCACTCCCCCCAGGTTGCCGCCTGCAAACAACCGGGACATGGTTGTGTAGAACCCCTCCAAGTCCTCCACGATTTCATTGCCGTGGCGTTCAATGTGCCGGGCGCGGTTGGTCACATAGCTCTCCATGCGCTTTCTTACAAACGTCGTCCACGATGCCGTCATGTCGGTGTATGCGACGTCGGTAAACCCGTTGGCGGCAAGCTGTGCAAGATATTCCTCCGCCGTCGGGAGATAGGCGCAGTACACGTCCTTGGATAATAACCCGCGTTCCTGCTCGTCCAAGACGCCCTGGGCGCAAAAGTCCTCGACAAACAGCCGGCCGCCCGGTTTCAATAACTGATGACAGTTCCGCAAGAGCGTCGAACGGTCCGGAATATGCAAGAAGGCAAGCCAGCTCACCACCGCATCAAAACGGCGCACGCACGCTGAATAATCAAGAATGTCCCCGCACACATGCTGCACACGATCAGCCAGTCCGCACCGCACCGTCAGACACCGGGCGATGTCATGCAGGTCGGGCTGCAGCTCGAGCGCCGTGACGTGGCATCCGGTTTTCTCCGCAAGATACCGTGCCGGACCGCCCAGGCCCGAGCCAATATCCAGAATCCTGCTTCCGCGGCCAACCGCCAGCGTGTGCAGCGCATCATCAACCGCCGCGGTGCCACCGTAATGCAACTGATCAAACGCCGCCAGCTCGCTGACCTTCAGCTGCATCGCCGCGGTGTAGCCGCGCGCCGCAAGCTCCGCATAAATCCGTTCAGGATGACGATACAGCTTCATCCCTTTTATGTCGTCCGCATGTCCCATTGGTCGTCTCCTGTTGGCACGCATGGTGCGATGTCTCGCACAAAGAAATAGCTAAGAGCGATGGACATTGGCCCTCTTCATGGCACTAGTGTAATGTGTTCACCCCCGCTTGTCAATTCACGCCCGACACCGTACAATGGACGGTGAACAACGAACCATCAACCGTCAGCCACATGAAACCAACCATCTTAGTTGCCCAATCCGGCGGGCCGTCACCGGTGATCAATGCCTCGCTGCAGGGCGTCGTGGACGCCTGTCGTGATTTCCCTGAGCGCTGTGGCCGCGTGCTGGCCGCCTGGCACGGCGTCGAAGGCATTCTACAGGAGGAACTCTTGGATTTGGCGCAGGAAGCACCCGCAGAATTGCAGCTGCTGAAACAGACACCGTGCGCTGGCGCAATCGGCACCTGCCGCTATAAATTGAGCGCGCATCAGGAACAGGATTTTGCCCGCATTATCGAGGTGATCTGCGCCCACAAGGTCGGCTATTTCTTTTATATTGGCGGCAATGACTCGATGGACACCGCCCACAAAGTCGCGCAATTGGCCAAGGCGCGCGGCGTTGAACTGGTCGTCGCCGGAGTGCCGAAGACAATTGACAATGACGTCGGCGATCAACAGTTTCGGTTGATTGACCACACGCCCGGCTATGGCAGTGCCGCGCGCTATTGGGCGTGCCACATGCAAAACGCGAACGAGGAAAATCGCGGGATGCGCACGTCCGAGTGCGTCTCGGTCTATCAGGTGATGGGCCGGCGCTCGGGCTTTTTGCCGGCGGCCGCGCGCCTGGGCGATCCGCAGCGCGAAATGCCGCTGCAAATCTATCTGCCCGAATCGCACCATACGTTGGCCTCGCTCGCCGACAACGTTAACGCGGAATTGCGCCGCAGCGGGCGCTGTATTGCGATTGTCAGTGAGGGCTTTGACGTCGGCGGCTTGGGTGAACGGCGCGATGCCTTTGGCCATGTCGAGTACGGCGCGAGCGAGACGACGGTCGCGCAAGTGGTGGTGAACTATTTGAATAAGGTCGGCCTTGCCGCGCGCGGGCAGGCGACCGGCCAGGTACCGGGTGTGTTACAGCGCGATGTTTCGCTGTATGCCTCGCGTGTGGACATCGAGGAGGCCTATGAAGTCGGGCGCACGGCGGTGGCGATTGCCCTGCGCGACGGCAGCGGCTGGATGGCCACCATTCTGCGCGCGCCGGGCGCGGCCTACAAAGCCTATTATGACAAAGTGCCGCTTGACGCCGTCGCCAACTCGGTGCGGACCGTGCCGGCGGCATGGCTGAGCAAAGATCAGCTGGATGTCACGGATGATTTTGTGCGCTACGCCCAGCCGCTGATCGGCGATGAAGCGCCGGCGCGGCTGTACGAAAATGGCCTGCAGCGTTTCGCGCGCCTGCGCCGGGTGTTCGTGGAAAAGCGGCTGCCGGCCTACGTGCCCGAATGCCTGCGGCAAAGCTGAAAAATTAGTCCGACGCGTCCGACGCGTCCGACATATTCCGAATGCCCTTGCACGCCGGATAGCCGGAACAGCCCCAGAACTGCTGCCCCGCATGCGGCCCCCGCTTGGCCGTGAGTCGGCGCATGCCCTTGCCGCATAGCGGGCAGACGGGGATGTCCGACTCGTCCAGCTTTTTCGCTGCGCGCGCCTGCACCCGCGACGCGTACAGTCGCTCAGTGAACCCGCCCTGCTCAACAGAATCGCGGCTTTGGCTTTCAACCTGCCGGCGCAGCAGGTACGCGGCTTGTTTTACGGCGCACACCATCGCGTTGGCGGCCAGCTCCGGCTCGGCCTGCTTCACAAAATCCGCCAACCCGGCCAAGCCGGTCAATTGCACCGTGCCTTCCGGCGCGCGCGGCAGGTTGGGCGCCACATCGTGTTTCAAGCGCTCGCGCATGGCCAGTGTCTCAGGCGATTCTTTGTGCCAGACGCGCAGGCCGCGCTGGATCAGGAAGCTTTTGAAATCTTTGGCCAGCTCGTCCGCAAGGCTGGCCCGGGCCACGTTAGTGAGCTTTATCTCGGTCTTGCGCGAAGTGGCCGCCGCGCCGCTGGCCTCGCTGATGTTGCGAACGCCATTGCGCGCCACCTGCACCATCTGGTCATGGGTACGCGAGTGTTTATCAATGAACCGATCGCAGAAAACGACGGTGGCGTCATAGACCGCCTCGGACACTTTGTAGCTGCGCAGATGCTCATAGCCGCCAGGTGGCAAGAGTGGGCTGTTGGGAGCACGCATGTTTCCTCCTCCGGTAAAGCTAAATCAGACAGGTCTGACGCGTCGGACTTGTCGGACCAAACGGTTGTCGCAGCGAAAACTACTTGTGCGTGAAGCGCGCGTTGATTCCGTCCGCCGTCGCGACCTCACCAAAGACGATCAGGACATCGCCGGCATGCATCATGGTGTGCGGCCCGGGATTGATGGCCAGCTCGCCATCGGCGCGGCGGATCGCCACAACATTCAACGCGTTTTTCTGGCGGATTTCCTCCTGCGCCAGCGTCTTGCCTTCCCAGGCACAGCCGGGCATGATGTCAATTTCACGCAAGCCAATCGTGCGGTTATCGATACCGGTCAGCTTGTCGATGAAGCGAATGGCTTCGGGGCGCAGCATGATGTTGGCCATGTGCCGGCCACCGACTTCATCCACGCGGACAATCCGGTTGGCGCCGGCACGCAGGAGCTTGCTTTCGTTGGTCTGCTGCGCGGCGCGCGTGACAATCACCAACTGGGGCGCCAGCTCACGCGCGGTCAGCGCGACAAACACATTGTCGGCGTCATTGGGCAAAGTCGTAAGCAGGCCTTTGGCAACCTGCACGCGGGCCTTCTCCAGCGCGCTTTGCTGGGTCGCATCGTCGTTTAACGCACTAATGTTTTGCTGCCATAGCGCCTCGCACACGGCGGGGTCTTTTTCAACGATGATGACCCGCTCGTCACTGGCCAGCAATTCCTGCATGGCACCCAGACCGGTCTTGCCGCCGCCGCAAATAATGATATGGTCGCGCAAATTGCTTAATTCGTGTTGCATTTGTTGCCCTCGCAATACCGCGGTGAATTCGCCGCTGACAATCAGGGAGACGAAGGATGACAGGCCATAGGCGGCCGTGCCGACGCCCACCAAGGCGATGCAAATCGTAAAAATCCGCCCGGCCACATCCAGATCGTGCACCTCTTTGTAACCGATCGTCGTGACGGTGATGACGGTCATGTAGAGGGCATCCAGCAAGGACCAGCCCTCGACCAGAACATAGCCGGCCGTGCCCACGGCCAAGACCAGCAGCAGCAGCAGCCCGGCCACAAACAGGCGGCGAAGGCTCTCGTGGCGGATGCGTTTGTGCAGAGTCGGGAGGAACATGGCAATTTACGATTTACAAATTACAATTTTCAATTGGAGGATGCACGGTTTCCAGTGGCGCAGCGGTTTCATCGGTGGGGCATGCGCGGCGATAGAGCAAGCCGATCAAACGCGCCTGAAAGACAAAGGTGTAGAGCGACAGCAGCGAGGAGACCAGCCAGCCGACATACGCCAGGGTATGAAAATATCCGCGCAGCCAGTGTGCTGCGAAAAAGGCCGCCGCACAGGCGCCCGCAACCACAAGGTAACCCGGCATAAGTTTGACAATGGCCGGCACCACAACATGCGGGAGCACCGACCGATACTGGCCGGAGAGCTGCACCGTCAGCGCGGCCATGGGCAGATACAGCCAGCCCCACACCACTGCCGCCACGCGCGCATACGGCAGCCAGACAAGTTGGTTGTTCTTGACAAGCAACAGGATAAACCACGGGCCGAACGAAAAGCCGGCAATGACAAGAATCCGCACAAAAGGATAAAGGATGTCGTCCAGATAATTTGAAAGGCCGGGCCAGTGGGGCATTTCATTACTGCCATTGGCAGTGTTAGTGATGATGTTCAGATAATAGGCGCCAAAATAGCCCCAGTAAAAAACGAGCAGGAATAGCGCCAGCAGCGAAAACATGAGCGCTTTGAGTATCAGCGCAAGGATGGCGCCGCTCAGGAGCAGCATCCAGCCATTCTTGCGGATTGGATAAGTCAGTGCATCTATGATCATATGCTGAAAACTATGAACGATGAACTAAGAACGATGAACGATGAACGCAGCGCTCATTTCGGCACCGAGGTCAGCACACGGTGGCCGGTGCTGGTGACCAAGACCATATCCTCAATACGCACGCCACCCCATTCCGGCAAATAGATGCCGGGCTCGATCGTAAAGACCATGCCGGGCTTGGCAATGGCCGTGCTGCGCTTCTGCGGCCCGCTGCCTTCATGGACTTGCAGGCCGATGCCGTGGCCGGTGTTGTGGCCGAACTTGTCGCCAAAGCCGGCCTTGGTGATGATGGCGCGCGCAGCGGCATCCACGTCGCACAAGGGCACGCCCGGGCGCACGGCCGCAATCGCGGCGCGCTGAGCGCGCAGGACGATGGCATAAATATCGCGGAATTCCTGGGACGGCGTGCCGAGAAAGAGCGTGCGGGTCAGGTCGGAGCAATAGTCGTTGACGCGCGCGCCCCAGTCAATTTTCAGCATCGTGTTGCCTGTGATGACGGTCTCGTCACAGTGATGATGCGGCTCGGCGGCGTGCGCGCCGCAGGCAACGATGGAATCAAAGGAGTGTTCGGCATGCAGCCCGTTGGCCCGGCCGATCGCGCGGATTTTCCCTTCGAGCAGCTCGGCCGCAGCCAGCTCGGTCAGCCCAATCCATTGGCAGGGCTTGATCGCCAGAAAAGCTTGCTGGGCAATCGTGATGGCCCGGCGCATCTCAACCAATTCGGCCGGCTCTTTGCAGTCACGAACGGGGCCGATCCAGTTCTTGGCCGGCTTCCAGGCGATGCGCCGGCATTTGCGCTGCACGGTGTGCAGCATGGCGGCGGTCAGGTGGTCGGCCTCGTAGGCCAAGCTGCGAATGCGGTGCTGCGGGCAATAGTCGCCGAGGGCCTTGGCCAGGCCGGCGTTCATGATGATCGGCGAGAGGCGTTGCGTGGCAACATGCGCACGCAGCATGGCCTCGTAGCGGAAATCCGTCAGCAGCGCGGCGCCGGTATCGGTCAAGACAAGATACGCATTTGAGCTTCTGAAGCCCGTCAGATAATACACATTGGTCGGATTGCTGACCAGCAGGGCGCGCACTTTTTGCGCGCGCATGCGGCGCACAACGTTGGCGCGGCGAGTGGAATAGTTCATGGGAAGCAAGTTGTAAGTTTTAAGTTTCAGGTTTCAGGTTTAAAGCATTGTGCCTATTGGCGGACGGCGCCATCGCCGCGGATCATATATTTATAGGTGGTCAACTCCTCGAGGCCGACCGGGCCGCGCGCGTGCAGCTTGCTGGTGCTGATCCCCATTTCGGCGCCCATGCCGAACTCGCCGCCATCGGTGAAGCGCGTGCTGGCGTTGACATAGACCGCGGCCGAATCGACATATTGCAGAAAATGCGCCGCTTCGTGGTGATGTTCCGTGATGATCGCATCCGAGTGGTGCGAGCCATGCTCATTGATGAAGGCAATTGCCTCATCCAGCGAACGCACGAGTTTGACCGACAAAATCAGGTCGAGGTACTCGGCGCGCCAGTCGTCCTCGGTGGCGGGAATGACGGCCGGGTCGAGCGCGCGGGTCTTGTCACAGCCGCGCAGTTCGACGCCGGCCTCACGCAGTTTGGCGAAGACCAGCGGCAGCGCTTTCGGCGCAATATGCTCGTCGATCAGGAGGGTTTCCATCGCATTGCAGACCCCCGGCCGTTGCACTTTGGCATTATAGCAGACCGCCACCGCCTTGGCCAGATCGGCATCCTTGGCGATATAGGTGTGGCAAATGCCAGCGTAATGTTTCAGCACCGGAATGCGACTGGTCTCGGCGACTTTCTGCACGAGACTGTTGCCGCCGCGCGGAATGATGCAATCCACATACTGCTCGGCGTGCAAGAGGGCATCCACGGCGGTGCGGTCGGTGGTTTCGAGAAATTGAATGGCATCCACCGGAAATTTGCATTGGGCCAGGGCGGCCTGCAGCACGCGGGCCAGCGCCAGATTCGAGCGATAGGCCTCGGCGCCGCCGCGCAGAATAACGGCGTTGCCGGACTTCAGACACAAGCCGGCGGCGTCCACAGTGACATTCGGGCGCGCCTCGTACACAATGCCGATGACGCCGAGTGGGACGCGCACCTTGGTAATCGTAATGCCGGACGGGCGTGTGCACTGCGTCAGCACGACACCGACCGGGTCGTGCAGCGGGATGAGGTCGCGCAAGCCTTTGGCCATGGAAGAAATGCGCGCGCTGGTCAGGGTCAGGCGATCGAGCAAGGCGTCGGTCATGCCCTCGTCGCGCGCGGCGGCGACATCCTCGGCGTTGGCCGTTTCAATCAGCTCGGTTTCGGCCTCGAGCATGGCCGCCATGGTCTTCAACACTTCGTTTTTAGTGTCGGCACATTGATTGGCCAGGATGCGGCTGGCTTGCTGCGCGCGCCGGCAACAATCATTGACATAGGCCGTAATGTTCATCGTTGCTGTTCTGGGTACATGATCGCGTTGAGGGCGGCTTGAGCGTTGGCGAGGGTGTCATTGACGACGATGAAATCGAAGCACTGGCGTTGGTCAATTTCATAGCGAGCCTCGCGCAGACGGCGCTGGATAACCTCTTCGCAGTCGGTGTTGCGCGCGCGCAGGCGGCGTTCGAGCTCCTCGATCGAGGGTGGCATGATGAAGACCAGCAGCGCTTCCGGCATTTGCTCCTTGACTTGCTTGGCGCCCTTGGTGTCGACATCCAGCAAGACATTGCGGCCTTGGCGCAATTGCTCCTCGACCGGCGTGCGCAGGGTGCCGTAATAATTGCCGAACACCTCGGCATGTTCGAGGAAATCACCCTGGGCGAGGTGCCGGTCGTAATGGGCCTTGGACATGAAGTGATAATCTTTATGGATCACTTCGCCGGTGCGGGGCGTGCGGGTGGTGGCCGAGACCGAGAAATACAAGTCGGGATGCGCGTTCAGCAGATAATCGCGCAGCGTTGTTTTGCCGGCGCCGGACGGCGCGGCGATAACAAACACTTTGCCGCGCGGCGTGCTCATGGTTGCGCGGCGCCGTGGGTGCGCGGATCCGGCTGGGGCACGGGAATTTCGTGCGCGCGCCACATCGCCTCGATGTCGTAATGGAGGCGGGTGGCCGGGTTGAACAAGTGCACGATGCAATCCACATAGTCGAGCACAACCCAGTTGCCGCCCGTCTTGCCATCTTGATGAAGGGCCCGGACGCCTATCTTCTTCATTTGGCGGGTTACGTTTTGGCCGGCCGCTTTCATTTGGCGTTCGTTGCGGGCCGTGCCGACCAGATAGTAATCCGTCAACGACGAGACGCCGCGCACATCATACGCGCGCAGCTCGCCAACGTGCTTGTCGGCTAGAAACAGCACACACAATTCCATGACCGCAACGCCTTCCGGCGGGGATGTTTTTACCACGTTACTCCTCGGGTGTGGTATACAAATGATGTTCTGCAATATAGACCTGCACGGCGGCGGGCACGACGTAGCGAATACTGCCGCCGCGCCGCACGGTGTCGCGAATCCAGGTCGCCCGCAGATCAAAGGCCGGGCCTTCGAGCAAGCGGAAGCGCGGATCGAGCATGGCCAGTGGGAAGCCCGGCCGCGGGTAGACGGCGGGGGTTGCCATCGTCAGAATTTGCTCAGGTTCGCGCCACTGGTGAAAGATAAAATAATTATCCGCGCCGATCAGCAGAAACAGCTGGGTTGCGGCCGGCAGGCGGGTCTGCAGGTTGCGCAACGTTTCGACTGTATACGACGTGGTCTGGTGCTTGACCTCGAAGTCATCCACCGCAAAGGATGAGTTATCCTGCACCGCCAGGCGCAGCATGGCAAGGCGATCTGCGGTGCGTGCCGCGGCGCGCGCGTTGCCCGGCTTGTGCGGCGCGCGCCAGGCCGGAATGAACAGCACTTGGTCGAGACCCAGTTGTGCGCGGGCCTGCTCGGCCACAGCCAGGTGGGCTGTGTGGACCGGGTCAAATGTTCCGCCCAAGATGCCGAGCTTCATCGGACGCCATCCCGTGCCGTTGTCGGTCGTGTTGATTTCATCATGCCATGGCTAGGATACACAATGTGCGGAGATTTTTCAAGCGCCCGTGACCTTCAGGCAAGCCCGATTCGTCAAGAAATGCTACAATCTGGCATGCGAATTTTCCTCATAGGCGATATCGTGGGGCGGCCTGGGCGCATGGCGGTGAAACAACTGGTGCCGGCGTTGTGCGCGGAGCTGCAACTTGACGTTGTCATTGCCAACGCCGAAAATGTGGCTGGCGGCAAGGGCATCACACCCGAGACGATGACGGAACTGCTGGCCAATGGCGTTGATGTCATTACGACCGGCGATCATGTGTTTGACCAGCGCACTGCGGTGAACGCGTTGGCAAATCCGCGTGTGCTGCGGCCGGCGAATTTCCCGCCTGGCACGCCCGGCGCCGGCTGGTTCCTGCTCGAACGCCCGGGTGCGCCGGCATTGGCGGTGGTCAACGTGTTGGGACGCGTCTTCATGAAGCCGGCCGACTGTCCGTTCCGTGCCCTGGAGGCGATTCTGGCCGAGCTGGCCGGGCGCACGCCCTGCGTTCTGGTGGACATTCACGCCGAAGCCACCAGCGAGAAAATCGCCATGGGCTGGGCCTTTGACGGCCGCGTCAGCGCCGTGCTCGGCACGCACACGCATGTGCCGACCGCCGACGCGCGCATCCTGCCGCACGGCACGGCCTGCATGACGGATGTGGGCATGACCGGCGCGCATGCCTCCGTGCTCGGACGCGTCACAGACGCCGTCGTAGCCCATTTTTACACCGGCACGCCGCACAAATTTGAATTGGCCGATGGCGACGTCCAACTGCACGGCGTGATGGTCACAATTGACGAAACCACCGGCCGTGCGCAGGCGATCACGCCGGTCGCGCGCAGCATGGCGGCCACGTAATTCCCAAAGCCGGCAACGCAAGCATAGGTGTGCCGCCCACCGGTCCCGCCCGCGGCGCATGCGCGTCAATGTACTAATGAGTGCGCTTACTTATTGGCATTTCAATTGTGGCCGCGGGCGCCTGCTTGGAGTCCCGCCAACGGCGCGGATGACCGCGGCTGCAGAAGCCGCCCTCGCCGCGGGCGGCTACAAGGATGCTGCAAAGTAGAACGCGCATTCATTAGTAACGTAAGCTAGACGAGGGGCTGCACCCCTGCCTTGACGCTGCGCGCGCCAATCCGTATAATACCCTCTTATGCTTACTTTGGTTTTGATTTGCCCATGAACGACGTTATGCACAGCTATCGTACCCATACCTGCGGCGCCTTGCGCCGCGCCCAGGTCGGCCAGCCCGCACGGCTCTCCGGCTGGGTCCATCATCATCGCGACCACGGCGGGGTCCTGTTCCTGGATCTGCGCGACCAGTATGGCATCACCCAAGTGGTCTTCCATCCGGAGCGCGCGGAGGCGCTGCACACCGCCGCGCAGCTCAGCCGCGAAAGCGTCATCACCGTCACCGGCACGGTCGTCGCGCGCGCGCCGGAAACCTACAACGCCAAACTGCCGACTGGCGAAGTCGAGCTGCGTGTCGAAACGCTCACGGTTGTCACGCGCGCCAAGGTGCTGCCGTTCCCGATCGCCGAATCCGACATTGCCAACGAAGACCTGCGGCTGCGCTATCGCTTCCTCGATTTGCGCCGCGAGAAGATGCAGCGCAATATCATATTGCGCGCCGCCATCATCACCACCCTGCGCGCCCACATGGAGGCCGAGGGCTTTCACGAGTTCCAGACGCCGCTGCTGGCCAACAGTTCGCCCGAGGGCGCGCGCGATTACCTCGTGCCCAGCCGCGTCCATCCCGGCTGCTTTTACGCCCTGCCCCAGGCGCCGCAGCAGTACAAGCAATTGCTGATGATCTCGGGCTTCGACCGCTATTATCAAATCGCGCCGTGCTTCCGTGATGAAGACGCGCGCGCGGATCGCAGCCCGGGCGAGTTCTACCAACTCGATATCGAAATGGCCTTTGTTACCCAAGAGGATGTCTTCGCCGTCGTGGATCGCCTGATGTTCCGGCTGGTGCAGGAGCACGGCGGCGGCAAGCAACTGCAGAGCGAAACCTTCCCGCGCTTCGCCTTCCGCGACGCGATGAACCGCTTCGGCAGTGACAAGCCTGACCTGCGCTTCGGTCTCGAATTGGTGGACTTGACCGCGGCGCTGAAAGATTCTGCCTGCCAAATTTTCACCCAGGCGCGCAAGCCAGGCATGGCCATCAAAGCGCTACGCTATCCTGACGGCGCCAGTGCCCCGCGCTCGTTTTTCGACGGCCTGCAGGAGTGGGCCAAATCACAAAAAATGAAAGGGGTGGCCTATTTGGTCTTTGAGGCCGACGGCGCCAAGGGCCCGCTGGCAAAATTTCTGAGCGAGGCCGACCTGGCCAGCATTCGCGTGCAGACCGGCGCCGCGGCGGGCGATGTCGTCTTCTTCGCCGTCGCATCGTGGCGGATCGCCTGCAGCGCGCTGGGCAACTTGCGCCTGCTGCTGGCCGAGCGGCTGCAACTGCGCGATCCCAATGTCTTCGCCTTTTGCTGGATCGTCGATTTCCCGATGTACGAGCGCGAGGAAGATTCGGGCCATATCGTCTTTTCGCACAATCCGTTCTCGATGCCGCAAGGTGGCATGGCCGCGCTCGAGACGCAAGACCCGCTCGACATTCTGGCCTATCAATACGACATCGTCTGCAACGGCACCGAGCTGTCCAGCGGCGCGATCCGCAATCATGACCCGGCCATCATGTACAAGGCCTTCGAGCTCGGTGGCTACACGCGCGAAGAAGTAGACCAGCATTTCGGCCACATGATCCGCGCCTTCGAGTTCGGCGCGCCGCCGCACGGCGGGATTGCGCCGGGTGTCGACCGGCTGGTCATGCTGCTCGCCGGCGAGCCGAATATTCGCGAGGTCATCGCCTTTCCGAAAAACCAGAAAGCGCAGGATGTACTGGTCGGCGCGCCCTCGCCCGTGGATCCCGCGCAGCTCAAAGAGTTGCATATCCGCATCGTCGAAGATTGAGGCATGGCAAAACACATTTTCATTACCGGTGGCGTCGTCAGCTCCCTCGGCAAGGGCATTACCGCGGCCTCGATCGGCCTGCTGCTCAAGAGCCGCGGCCTGAGCGTGCGCATGCAGAAACTGGATCCCTACATCAATGTCGACCCGGGCACGATGTCGCCCTACCAGCACGGCGAAGTCTATGTCACCGACGACGGCGCCGAGACGGATCTCGATCTCGGCCACTACGAGCGCTTCACCGGCATCCCTTGCTCGCGCCAGAGCAATTACACCACCGGCCAGATTTACAGCACGGTCATCGCCAAGGAACGCCGCGGCGATTATCTGGGCGCGACCATCCAGGTGATTCCGCATATCACCAATGAGATCAAAGCCGCGATTCGCTCGGTCGCGAGCGAGGGCGTCGATGTCGTCCTGACGGAAATCGGCGGCACTGCCGGCGACATCGAATCACTGCCGTTTCTGGAAGCCATCCGCCAGCTCAACCTCGAACTCGGGCGCGGCAACGCCTTGTTCATTCATCTGACGCTGGTGCCCTACATTCGTGCCGCCGGCGAAATGAAGACCAAGCCGGCGCAGCAGTCCGCCAGCATTCTGCGCGGCATTGGCATTCAGCCGGACATCCTTATTTGCCGCTGCGAAAAGCACATGGCCGAGGAACATTTCCAAAAGTTGGCTTTGTATTGCAATGTGCCGCGCCGCGCCGTGATCGAGGAAAAAGACGTGGCCACGTCGATCTACGAAGTGCCGGTCGAATTGGAACATCAAAAACTCGACGACTTGATTCTCGAATACCTGCATCTGCAGGCGCCACCGGCGGCGCTGTCGTCCTGGCGCAAAATGATCAGTGCCATTCGCCATCCAACTCACGAGGTCGAGATCGCGCTGGTCGGCAAGTACATCAAATTGCGCGACGCCTACAAGTCCATTTATGAAGCGCTCGACCACGCCGCGTTTTCCTACGAGACGCGCGTCAAGATCCGCTTGGTGCAGGCCGAAGACCTCGAAAAGAAAGACGTCGCCGAGTTGCTTGCCGGCGCGGACGGCATTCTCGTGCCGGGCGGCTTTGGCCATCGCGGCGTGGAGGGCAAAATTCGCGCCATCGAATTTGCGCGCGTGCAGCGCATTCCGTTTCTGGGCCTGTGCCTCGGCATGCAATGCGCCGTGATCGAATTTGGCCGCAATGTTTGCGGCCTGGCCGAGGCCACCTCGGAAGAACTCAATCCCAAGGCCGAACATCAGGTCATTGCCCTGATGCAAACTCAGAAAGATTTGAAGCAGATGGGTGGCACGATGCGCTTGGGCGCCTATCCCTGCGTCCTGCAGAAAGACACGCTGGCGCGTGCGCTCTACCGCACTGAGCGCGTGGATGAACGCCATCGCCATCGCTACGAATTCAATAACACCTATCGCGACCAGTTCGCCGCCAAAGGCATGGTGTTTTCGGGCATCTCGCCCGACGGGCTGCTGGTCGAGATCATCGAATTCAGCGAGCATCCGTTCTTCATTGCCACCCAAGCCCATCCCGAATTCAAGTCACAACCGACCAAGCCGCATCCGCTTTTTCGCGGCCTGATCAAAGCAGCCATGACCCGGCGTGAAGAAACGCCCGCTGCGTAGTAGCTTTGGCGGAGAAGCGGTGAGGCTGTGAAGTTGCGCAGTTGTGAACAGAAGCACTGACGCACCGAAGTACTGACGCACCGAAGTACTGAAGCACCGAAGTACTGAAGCACCATCCAACGACTCAGGATTCACGCCGCGCTGATCAAAGGTCAAGGGTCAAGGGGACAGGCTCAGCGTTCGTTTGGCCGCCCGCATCCCCGCCCAGCCTCCCATCTTCTCAACTTCGCAGTTGCGCTGCGCACCCCGTCCACGCTGCCATGAAGCGCGCGACGCGCACTGCGTCCAGCGGACATTCCCAGTAGCCGTTCTGCTTGAGCGAGGATCCCACAATGACCGCATCGGCATAACGCTTGCACATTGCGATATTGTCCAGCGCCACGCCTGATCCCACGATGAGCGGGGGCGCCCAAGCTCTCCCGACCGCCTTGTGCGAATACGCCGTGGCCTTTTCAAGCGCCGCGCGCGCCTGCTGCAGATCCGTTTCCGCAACGGGCATGCCGGTCGCCCGGCCGGTAATAATCACGCCCTCGAGCTTCTGAAACAAAATATTTTCCAGCCACACCTCAAGGGCATCCAATTCCGCCATGAAGACGGTGTGTTTCTTTTGCACGTCGACATACACCTGCGGCTCCGGCCCGTCGTGCCCCAATTGGGCCATGTGGCGGTTGCGCAACTGATACAATTTCGCCAGGTTGCCCGTATTGGGTGTCCGCCCTTCCGGTCGCACGCCCTCGAACAAGGCACTTTCGCAGCGGATGAAATCCAAGCCGCAGCGGCAGGCAATCTCCAGGGCCCAATCATCGGAATAGGCGAGAATTTGCAGGCCAAGGCGCAACTCGGCATACGCCGCCCGCAACCGCTCAGCCAAGGCGCGCATGACCCAGTAAATCACAGGCGGCTGCGCGCCGCGCACGAAATATGGCCCGGCCACATTTTCCAGCATCAAGCTGCTCAGCCCGTTTTGTTGATAAATGGCCGCTTCGGCCAGCATGCGCTCCTCAAGGAACGCGAAAAAACTCAACGCGCGCGCCTCGGCAAGGCCTTCGGCAGCGCTGTCGTCGCGGCCATCGCAGCGAACTTCCGGCAGGGCCGCCATGGCACGCCAATCATCGGCCGATGCCGGCGGAATGCCCAAGCTGCTGCGCCATGCACCCGGCGCGGACACAATCGTGTTGAGCGGGATGTGTAACATGCCCACAACTGTGCGGGTGGAATTTGTTGTCATCATGGTATTCACAGTGTACGGTTCTGCTGCCGCAAAGTCAACTGCATTGTGACATCCCAGATCCGGCGGTGGGTATGTGTTGTTGCGCCCTACCGAGCTTGCCTCGGTGGACGCAGCTGCGCAGATCGCCAGCTGAACTGGCTCCCACCTTGCAGACCGCCCGCTGAACTGGCTCCCAGCTTGCAAAGTGGGAGCGACTTCAGGTCGCGAGGCTGCCCAGATCGCCCGCTGAACTGGCTCCCACCTTGCAGAACTGCCCGCCGCAGATCGCCGCACCGATCACTGATTACCGATCACCGACCACCAGTTCTGACTTCGTGGCACAAGCCGCGGTACGGTTGCAAATTCAGGCCGGTCTTGGTATACTCTGCACTGCAATTGTAATCATCAGTGGCCCGTTCGTCTAGTGGCTAGGACACATGGTTCTCATCCATGAAGCAGGAGTTCAATTCTCCTACGGGCTGCCATTGTGCGGCACTGTTTGAGTGCCTAATTTTACTCGTGATGGTATGTACGAAGCAAGCGATCTCCGTAAGGGACTGAAACTGCAAATTGACGGCCAGCCATATATCGTCATTGATTTCGAATTCACCAAGCCCGGCAAAGGTGCGTCGATTTATTGGGCGCGCATGAAAAACATGATCACCGGCGCCAGTTTCGAGCGCAATTTCCGCAGCACCGACAAATTTGAAGAGGCCGACTTGGTGGCCCGCTCGATGCAGTATTCTTATTTCGACGGCCAGAATTATTGCTTCATGGATGCGACCACCTTCGAGAATCACCTGGCAGATCAGGCAGTCGTCGGCGACAAGAAAAACTTCATGATTGAAAACATGCCGGTTGACATTCTCTTTTTCGGCGAGCGCATCATTGATGTCGGCTTGCCGCTGACGGTGGTGTTGAAAATTACCAAGTCTGACCCGGGCGTGCGCGGCGACACCGCCACAAATGTTCTCAAGCCAGCCGAGCTCGAGACCGGGGCGACCGTGCAAGTTCCGCTCTTCATCAATGAGGGCGAGTACATCAAAATCGATACGCGCACTGGCGCGTACATCGAGCGGGTCAAGAAATAATCGCAGCCGCGGCGTCGCACACCGGCCATGACGCTGCTTGACAAAGCTCCCTTTCTCACGCGCCGCGCGGCGATGTTCCGCGCGGTGCGCGCTTTTTTTGATGAGCAGGCGTTTCTGGAAATGCACACACCTGTGCGCCTGTGCGCGCCTCTGCCGGAACGTCATATTGATGCCGTGCCGGCCGCCGGCATGTACCTGGCCACGTCACCCGAGCCGCACATGAAGCGCTTGCTGGCCGCCGGCTACCCGCGCATTTATCAGATTTCATCGTGCTTTCGCCATGGCGAACGCGGCGCACGCCACAATCCCGAATTCACCATGCTGGAGTGGTATCGCGCCGGCGCCGACTATCTGCAACTCGCCGTCGATGCCCGCGCGCTGCTGTGCGCCATCTGTCATGCGGTGCTGGGCACGTCCGAGATTGTCTATCAAGGCGCGCGCATCGACGTCGCCGCCGCATGGGAATTTCTGTCGGTGGACGAGGCCTATCAACGCGAGGCCGACTGGATCCTTGAACCGGAACCGGATCCCTTCCGCTTTGATTGCGCCATGGCCCGCCAGATCGAACCGCACCTTGGCTTTGCGCGGCCCACCGTGCTGCACGAGTATCCAACCTGTTTCTGCCCGATGGCCGAGCCGCTGGCCGACAAGCCCCACCGGGCTGCGCGCCTGGAAATCTATCTCGCCGGCCTCGAACTCGCCAATGGCTGCAGCGAGCGCCGCGATCCGGCCGCGCAAGTGCGCGCCCTGCGCGACGAACAAGCCGCGCGTCTCGCCCAACACAAAGAAGTCTATCCCTGGCCCGCTGAATTTGTCGCCGCATTGCCGGCCATGCCACCCAGCGCCGGCATCGCGCTCGGCCTTGATCGCCTGGCTATGTTGCTGTGCGATACGCCGCGCATTGACGAGGTTCTCGCCTTTGTTGAAGAGTAAAGCGTTCATCGTCCATTGTTCATCGTTCATCGTTCATCGTTCATCGTAAGGTATCCCTAACCATGATTACACGCACCATCATCTTCATCTGCTGCCTCACGCTGTTCGCCCTCCTGCTCACCTGTTGCTCCGGCAATCCACAGGCCACCGCCAAATACTATTGGAGCGACAAGCCGCAGGAGGAACGTATACCGGTCTCCGATCAAGCTGACCCGGCCAGTGCGCCCATTGCCCCCATCGAATAATGCCGGACGACGATTTGTTTCCCGAGTGCATGCCGGTCGCGCTGCCGCCGCTCGCCGGCAATTGCTTTGTCGGCACCAGCGGCTACATCTTTCCCGACTGGCGCGGCACGGTTTATCCCGCCCATCTCAGCGACCGGGAGCTGCTGGCCTACTATCTCAATGAATGGCAGTTCAACGCGCTCGAGTTGAACTTCACCTTTTACCGCATGCCTGACGCGCCGATGCTCGAGGCCTTCGCCCGGCGCACCCCGCCCCAGTATCAAGTCGCGGTTAAAGCATTTCAGGCGATCACGCACGCGCCGCTCAGTGACGCGACGCGTGACGCCTGCGGCACCTTTGCCCGCGCGGTCGCGCCGCTGCAACATGCCGGCAAACTCGCTGCGGTCCTGCTGCAATTTCCGACCGCCGTGCACGACACGCCGGCCGCGCGTGAACAGATCAGCCGTTGCCGCGACTGGCTCGGTGATCTGCCGCTGGCCGTCGAATTTCGGCATGCTTCGTGGAATACGCCCGCCGCCGCGGAGTTCTTGCGCAGCCATGGCTTGTGTTTTTGCGCGGCCGACGAGCCCGCCCTGCCGGGCTTGATGCCGTTCACCGCCTTTGTCACTGCGCCGCTCGGCTATGTGCGGCTGCACGGGCGCAACCAGGCGTGGTTCAGCGCCGGCGAAAAGGAACGCTATAATTATGATTATCGCACGAGCGAACTCAGTGCCCTGCTGCGCCGCATCCGCACCATGGCCGACCAGACCAAGAAGCTGCTGATATTTTTCAATAATTGCTATATGGGCCATGCGGTGCGCAACGCGCGCAGCTTTCGCGAACTGCTGCGCGCAGCGGCGGCGCGGCATTTTAACAAAGAGTCAAAGAGTTAAGGAGCAGATAGCCATTGTTGTTGTTGCAGACGGCAGCAAAAGTCGATTGCAGCTTCTCTTTTGCTCCTTTACTCTTTGTTCATTTCCGCGTGCGACGGCGCGCTGCGCGGCAGGCACACCGTAAAGGTCGTGCCGTGGTTGAGCGCGCTGGTCACGTCAATCGTGCCGTGATGTAACAGGACGATGTGCTTGGCAATTGCCAGACCAAGCCCGGTGCCACCGAGCGCACGTGCGCGGGACTTGTCCACCACATAAAAACGTTCAAACACGTGGGGCAGGTCTTTGTCCGGAATGCCCGCGCCAGTGTCCTCAATCACGGCCACGAGCTGCTGCGGCTCGGACCGCAACGAGATGCGCACCTGGCCTTGCTCGGTGTACTTGATGGCGTTGTCAAGCAAGTTGACGAACACCTGTTCGAGCTTGAAGCCATCGCCTGTCAGCGGCGCCGCGCCAGGCAGGTTGAGTACCAATTGCAGGCCCTTGTCCGCCGCGCGTTTCTCGAAGGTCCGCGCCACACTTTCAACCAGTTCCTTCAGATCCAGCAGTTCGCAGGTGAGGGTGAAGCCCTCGCGCTCAAGCTCGGATAGCCGCAACAAATCCGCGACGATGTTGATCAGCCGTTCGGTGTTGCGGAGGATAATGTCGACATAGCGGCGATCAGCCGGGCTGGCGGTTTCGAGCAGTGTTTCGGCGAAGCCCTTGATTGAGGTCAGCGGCGTGCGCAACTCGTGGGACACGTTGGTCACAAAGTCCTTTTTTATTTTGGCCACGGCCATAATGTCGCTGATGTCGTGCAGCGTAATCACGGCATGGCCGGAACTGGCCGCGTAGTCGCCGTTGCAGAGCAGGTGGCGGCCATTGAGTTCGCTTTCGCGCTGGACATGCCGGTGTTCAATCAGAACGCGCTCAATCAACTCCATGATGTCCGGGGCACGGATGCATTCCCAATACGGCGCACCGCGCGTGATGGCGACGCCGGCCAGGGCTTCAAAACTGGCGTTACAGACCGTCACGACGCCGTCCGCCTGCAGGACGAGTAGCCCTTCGCACAAGTTGACAATGATGGTGTTCAGTTCGTCTTTCTGGCGCGCCAGCTCGTCGAGGGAGTGTTTGATGCGGGCGACCATGTCGTTGAAGCACAGGGCCAGCGCGGCGGTTTCGTCGCGGGTGTCGACGTAGACTTTGGTGTCGAGATTGCCGGCGGCGACAGCGCGGGCGGCTTGGGCCAGGAGTTCGATGGGCTTTGACCAGCGGCGCGAGACTACAAAGATCGCGGCCAGCGCCAGGATGGCCATGACCAAGGCGATCAGGAACATGGTGCCGCGCAGGTCGGCCAGAAATGATTCAAACGCGCCGAGGTTGGTGCTGACGCGCACGACGGCGAGCAGGCGGTCGTGATCGTAGAGCGGCAGGGCGAGGTACAGCAGCGGTTCCTTGAGTGTCTCGCTGATGCGCAGCGCCGTGCCGCGCGTGCCGCGCAAGGCTTGGGCCACTTCCGGCCGCGCCGCGTGATTTTCCATGCGGGCCGGGTCGCCCTCCGAATCCGCCAGCACGGTGCCGTCCGGGGCAATGACGCTAATGCGCTTCTGTGTCAGCGCACCCACATGCCGAATGTACGGCTGCAGGTGGGCGGGTGCCGCGTTGGTCAGCAGCGCCAGGGTTTCGTGACAGGCAATGGCGCCGACATCCGCCAGACTGCGTTCGACGGTGCCGAGGTAGTAGTTGCGCACGGCCCGCGTCGAAAGGAAAAAGAAGACCACGAACAGGACCAGCACGATCAGGCTGTACGCGGTAAGGATGCGGGTGAAGAGCGCGGATTTCATCAGTCCTGGTGCAGGTGCGGCGGGCTCAACCACACTCGCGCCGGTGACGCACGTCGCGCCCCTCGGCCACGAAAATGGCGTTTTCAGCAATGTTCTTGGCGTGATCGCCGATGCGTTCAATGTTGCGCGTGACGAGCAGCACGTTTACGGCGCGCTCCAGGGTGGCGGCATCCGCGCGCATCATGGCCAGCAGTTTGTCGGTGGCCTGGGCTTTCATCTCATTCAGGCGCGCATCGCGCAGGATCACCGCGCGGGCTTCGTCCACGCTGCGATTGACATAGGCGTGAATGCTGTCCTTGACCATGCCGGCGGCCAGCGCCGCCATTTCCGGCAGGACGGTGAAGGTGATCAGTGGCGGCTGCTCGGCCAGGCGCTGCGCCTTGTGCAGGATATTGATTGCCAAATCGGCCAGGCGTTCAAGTTCACTGTTGGTCTTGATCGCGCCCAGGATGAAGCGCAGGTCAGACGCAGTCGGCTGATGCAGGGCAAGCAGCTTCAGGCAGATTTCGTCTACATCGCGCTGCATCTGGTTGACCTCGACTTCGTGCCGGTTAAGTTCATCGCGCACGGACGCGTCACGCTCGACCAGCATGCGCATGGCATCGCCGATCATGTCCTCAGCCAGGCCGGCCATGCGGACCAGGGTATGTTTCAATCCGGCCAGTTCCTCATCAAAATGGCGTTCCATGGAGCTCCTGTATCAGCCGAAGCGACCGCTGAGGTAGTCATTGGTGCGGCGGTCGGTCGGCGTGGTGAATAGTGCGGCGGTCGGGCCGAACTCGATCATCTCGCCCAACAGCATGTAGCCGGTGTAGTCGGCGATTCGCGCGGCCTGCTGCATGTTGTGCGTGACGATCACAATAGTATAACGTTTCTTCAAATCGAGCAACAATTCCTCGACCTTGGCGGTGGCGATCGGATCGAGGGCCGAGCAGGGCTCGTCCAGCAAAATCACCTCGGGTTCGATGGCCAGCAGGCGGGCAATGCACAGGCGTTGCTGCTGGTCGAGCGGCAGCTCGAGGGCCGGCGCGTGCAGCGTGTCGCGCACATGATCCCAGAGCCAGGCGCCGCGCAAGCTGCGCTCAACCGTCTCATGGATCACGGCCTTGTTGCGCTCACCCGCCACGCGCAGGCCGAAGGCCACGTTGTCAAACACACTCAGGGGAAACGGGTTGGGCCGCTGAAACACCATGCCCGTTTTTTTGCGCAGGGCGCAGACGTCCACGCCCGGGGCATAAATGTCTTCACCGTCCAGGCACACGAGGCCGCTGATGCGCACGCCCGGGATCAGATCGTTCATGCGGTTGAGCGCGCGCAACAACGTGGATTTGCCGCAGCCGCTCGGTCCGATCAACGCGGTGATTTTGCGGGCCTCGACCTCCAAGCTGACATTGATCAAGGCCTGAAAGTGGCCGTAGTGCAGGTTGAAGCCGGCCACCTGCATGCGCACGTCGCGCGCGGTCTGGGCGGTGGGCATGTTCATCCGAAGCGTCCGGTGACGTAGTCGTCCGTGCGCTGGTCGCGCGGGGCGGTGAAGATCTGCGCGGTCGGCCCGTGCTCGATCAGTTCACCCATGAGGAAAAACGCAGTCGCGTCGGCCACGCGGGCGGCCTGCTTGGTGTTGTTGGTGACGAGGATGATGGTGTACTGGGCCTTGAGGACGGTCAGCGCCTCTTCGATCCGCGCGGTCGAGATCGGGTCGAGACCCGAGCAGGGCTCGTCCAGCAAGATTACTTCGGGCTTCATCGCCAGGGTGCGGGCCAGGCACAGGCGCTGCTGCTGGCCGCCGGACAGGCGCAGGCCCGAACTGCGCAGGCGGTCCTTGACTTCGTCCCACAAGAAGGCCGCGCGCAGGCTGCTCTCGATCCGCGCATCAAGCGCGGCGCGGGCGCGGATGCCGCACAGGCGCGGACCATAGGCGAGATTGTCGTAAATGCTCATCGGCAACGGCATGGGCATGGCGAAGACCATCCCGACCCGCTTGCGCAGCGTCACCGCGTCGCAGTCCGCATGATAGACATCCGCGCCGTCGAGCAGCACCTGGCCTTCCATGCGGCTGCCGGGCGTGAGTTCGTTCATGCGGTTGAGCGCGCGCAGAAAGGTGGTCTTGGCCGAGCCGGACGGGCCGATCACGCCCAGAATCTGGCACGCCGGCACATCGAGCGAGACGCCGTGTAACGCTTGGAACTGCCCGAAGAACACCTTCAGGTCACGCACACGCACTTTGACGGATGGAGAGGCCAGCATGCTTTCCTCAGCGCGCCCGCCGGGCGATGAAACGATGCATCAACCAGTAGGTCAGCGTGTTGACCAGCAGGACCGAGATCACCAGCACGGCCGCGGTGCCGTAGGCGTTTTCGTTGGAGATGCCCTCGCGGGCCATGATGTAAAAATGCACCGCCATGGTGCGCACCGAATCAAAGACCGAGTGGGGCATGCGCAACGACGAACCGGCGGTGAAGATGACGGCCGCCGTTTCGCCAATCGAGCGGCCGACGCTGAGCATCACGCCGGTGACAATGCCGGGCAGGGCATTGGGCAGCACGACTTTGGTGACAGTTTCCCAACGCGTGGCGCCGAGTGAAAAACTCACGTTGCGCCACGCGCGCGGCACGGACCGAATGGCTTCCTCGGAGGTGCGGATGATGGTCGGCAATACCATGATCGCCAGGGTCAGCCCGCCCGACAGCAAGGACCAGCCCAGCCCCAGCGTGGTGACAAAGAAAATAAAGCCGAACAGGCCGAAGATGATCGAGGGAATGCCGGCCAGGCAGTCGGTGCCGAAGCGGATGATGCGCGTCAGCCGCGTTTCGCGAGTGTACTCAGTCAGATAGACCGCGGTGCCCACGCCCAGCGGCAGGGCGATCGCGATGGCCAGCAGCGGCAGCAGCAGCGTGCCCACCAGCGTCGGCAGAATGCCGCCGGCGCGGCCCATGTCCTTGGGCATGCTGAAGAGGAAACGGAAGCTCACGACCGGCAGGCCTTTCTCCAGCACAAAGACAATGATGAACAACAGCACGAGCAAGGTCACGCCCGTGGCCGCGCCCAGCAGGGCGACGGCGATGCGCTGGGTGTGCTTGGGTGCAATTCTCACGGCTTGCCCTTGCGCTGTTTCATCACCAGCATGGCACTGCCGTTCAGCAGCATAATCCCGATAAACAACACAATGCCGGTCGCAAATAGGGCTTGGCGATGCATGCCGGTGGCGTAGCCCATTTCGAGCGCGATGTTGGCCGTCAGCGTGCGCACCGAGTCGAGCGGCGAGTGCGGCACTTTCACGGCGTTGCCGGCCACCATAATGACCGCCATGGTTTCACCGACGGCGCGGCCCATGCCGAGAATCAGGCCGGCCAGGATGCCCGAGCGCGCGGCTTTGAGGACCACCATGTGGACCGCCTGCCAGCGCGTTGCGCCGAGGGCCAGGGCGCCTTCGCGGTAACTCTGCGGCACCGACGCAATCGCGTCGGCCGCAATGCTCAGCACGGTCGGCAGAATCATGATGCCTAGAATCACCGTGGCCGCCAACACCGACAAGCCCGGCCCGCCGGCATAGGCGCGCACCAGCGGCGCCAGCACCATCACGCCGATGAAGCCGAACACTACCGACGGAATGCCCGCCAGCAACTCAATCGCCGGCTTGACCACCCGCATCAGCGCCGGCGGCGCAAACTCGGTCAGAAAGACCGCGCCGGCAATGCCCAGCGGCCCGCCCACCAGCAGCGCGCCCAGCGTCACCCAGAGCGACGCCACAATCATCGGGTAAATTCCGAAATGCCCTTCCTGCGGCCGCCAGTCGGACGAAAATAGAAAATCGCGCGGCCCAACCTTGACCAAAAACGGCGCGCCTTCCTTGAGAATGAACACCGCAATCAACAACAAGCTCATGATCGCTGAGCAGGCCACTGCCAGCAGCAGTTTCTCAACCACCTGTTCGCGCGTGATCTTCACCCACGATCAACGATGAACGATGAACGATGAACGCGAGACATCACTTCGCGGCAATCAGGCCGTTGTCGGCAATCAGCTTCTGCCCTTCTGCGCCCAGCACATAGTCGATAAACGCCTTGCTGGTGCCCGTTGCCGGCCCCTTCGTAAGCAGAAACACCGGCCGCGCCAGCGGATACGCGCCCGCCACCACGGCTTCGGTCGTGCAGACCGCGCCCGCAACGGTGACCGCTTTGATCTTGTCGTTCAGTAGTCCGTGCGAGAGATAGCCGACGGCGTTGGCATCCTGGGCAACCGTTTCACGAATCGTGCCGTTGGAGTCCTGCACAATCGCGTCCTGCGTCAGTGCAATGCCTTGCACGATTTTCTCGAACGACGAGCGCGTGCCCGAGCCCGCTTCGCGCGAAACCACCGTGATGGGCGCATCCGCCCCACCCACCTCGCTCCAGTTCTTGAGCGCACCGTTGAAAATCCCGCGGATCTGGACCAACGTAAGATTGGTCACCGCGTTGGCCGGGTTGACCACCACGGCAATGCCGTCACGCGCCACGACATAGCTGCTCAACGCCTGCGCGTCGGCCGGCAGTTCCACCAAGTCCGCCATGCCGATCTGCGCCGCACCGGACAAGGCCGACTGAATGCCCACGGCCGAGCCGCCGCCTTGCACGGTGATGTTTGCGGTGGGATTCTTCGCCATGAACTCCTCGGCCAGCTTCTCGGCAAACGGTTGAAAGGCGGTCGAGCCCGCCAAGGTGACAGATTCGGCGTTGCGCCCGCAGCCGGCCAGCAGCAGCCCGCACCCAACAATCATTGACAGTTTGCACCTGTTCATGTTCCAGCTCCATAATTCAATAGGTTAATGCAGTCAAGTTCCAATGGTAAGAACAAACGGTGCTAATGGAATAAAGATTCTGTTAAGATTGGGTTAAGATGCGGCGGCACGCGATGGCGCGTGAGGAGTTCTTGCTTGATTTCTTTGAAAAAATATGGCGGGGCTGCTGTCCCCCTTTGGAAAAAGGGGGTGGCCGCGTCGCGCGGCCGGGGGATTTAGTGTGCAAATGCGAAGCTTACGCTTCCACCTTGTAGCCCACGCCGCGCACATTCTTGATCAGATCGCCCGCCGTGCCCATCTTCTCGCGCAGATTCTTGATGTGCACGTCCACCGTGCGGTCAATCACCGCCTTCGCCGTGCCCCACAAATAATCGAGAATCTTCTCGCGCGAGTAGACCCAGCCCGGGCGCTGACACAGCAAATGCAGAATGCGGAATTCTGTCGTCGTGGCATCAATCGGCTTGCCCTGCACCGTGATTTGATAGGTGTTGCCGTCCACCACGACCGCGTCGCCCAGTCGCACGACTTTGCTGGTTTCCTGCTGCGCCACCTGGCGGCGCAAGATCGCCTTGACGCGCGCCACCAGTTCGCGTGGTGAAAACGGTTTGGTCACATAGTCATCCGCGCCCAATTCCAAACCGAGCACCTTGTCGGCCTCCTCGCCTTTGGCCGTCAGCATGATCACGGGAATGTGCGCATACTTGGCATCAGCCTTGAGCGTGCGGCACAGGTCATTGCCGTCGGCGTCGGGCAGCATCAAGTCCAGAATGATCGCATGCGGCGTCTCGCGAGGCAGCGCCGCCATGAAGGTAGCTGCGTCATAGTACTCCTGCACCGCAAAATTGGCCTTGCGCAGGTGCAGCGCCGCCAGTTCCGCGATGTCTGGTTCGTCATCCACCACCGCAATCAGTTTCTTCATCTCGTGCCGCACTGCTGCAGGTGATCGTACAGGCGCAGTACGTGTTCCATGTTGCGCTCGGCGTCGAACACTTGCGCCGCGTGCGCTTGTGCCGCCGCGCCCAGGCGCGCGCGCAATGGCGCATCGCCCAACAGCAGCGCGAGCTTGTCGGCCAGATCGGCCGGGTCAAATGGTGTGACCAGCAGGCCGGTTTTTTGGTCAATAATCTCCTCGCCCGGGCCGTCAATGGCAAATGCCACGGCGACGCGCCCGGCCGCCGCCGCTTCCGCGCACAAGCGCGAAAAATGCGGCTCGGTGAACGGTACGACCAGCACGTCACACTCGCGCACCGCATCATCCACATTGGTGAATTCATCGGTGAAAGTCACCTGCTGTTGCAGGTTTTCTTGGGCGATGATGGTGCGCAGGCGCGAGATGTACGGCGTGCGGCGGAACCATGATCGGGTCGTCGGCGCGGGCGGCACCGGCCCGACCAGAAACGCTTGAAACGCGACGCCGCGGCGCGCCAGCAAACTCAGCGCCTGCACGAGCACATGCACGCCCTTGGCCGGCGTGAAACGGCCAAAATAGCCGATGAGCGGCGTCGCGGCGGGCACCGCATAGGTGCTGCGCAAGGGCGTGGTGCGCGCCGGCCGCTGATACGGGGACAAGTCAATAAAATCAAATACGGCGACGGCATTGGGCGCGTGGGCCATGCCCCAGCGGCGCGCTTCCGAGGGCAGCATGAAGACGAAGTAGTCGGCCCAGCGTTTGGTCAGCCAGCGCTGCACAGCCCGCCGCAGGCCGGTGTAGCCGGGATGCAAACATTCGAGCACGTTGACAAACACCGGGCAACCAACGCGCGCCGCCGCGCACAACACGCCCGGCAGGACGACCGAGTTGAGATGAATCACATCCGGCTGCAAGGCGGCGAACATGCGCCGGGCGGTGCGGAAAGAGGCCAGTTGTCCCCACAGCATTTTCACGACGCGATGCGGATGGCGCAGCCCGTAAAAGCCATCGGAAATGTGCAGAAACGGCGTGACGTGCGCCTCGTAGACGACGCGAAAGCCGTGCTGCTCGAACAGCGCCGAGGCGGAGCTCGTGCGAATGCACCAGACCACCGGGTCGAAGCGCGCCGGGTCGAGCCGCTGCAGCAGGCGCAGCAGCAGTTGCGGCGCGCCGCCCATGCCGGTGCCGTGATGCACAAAAACAATGCGGGTGCGTTTCGCGTTCATTCAATTACTGTGGTCATGTCGTCGGCATCCGGCGCTCCGGGTTGCGCGCCGCGCGCCGCGGCAAACATGTGCAGATCTTGCCAACGCAGCAGGCCCAGGCCGAAATACGCCGCGGCGCACAGCAGGCAATACAACACGCCATTGACCACAAACGGCACATGCGCGCGCAGCCACCACGCCAGCGGCGCCAGCACGCCGGCTACCAGTAACGGCGGCAGAATGCGCCCGAACAACTGCGCCAGCGGCAGCCAGTGCCGCAAGGCCAGCGCGTAGCCCCAAAACATGACCGACAAGCTGATTACCATCGCGCAGCTCGCGCCAATAATGCCATAGAATGGCACCAGGATCAGGTTGGCAACAATATTGGTCACGACACTTGCGGCGGTGATGGCAATCACCGTTTTTTGGCGATTGAGCACGTAGAGCACGTGGCCGCTGAACGGATTGAAGAATTCCAGTCCAAGGCCCCAGAGCAGAATTTGCAGGGGTACCAAGCCGGCCACGTACTCGCGCTTGAACACGCCGGTGATCATGCGGCCGCCGTCAATACTCATGAAAAAAATTACGGGAAACGCGAGCGCGGCGAGCCAGCGCATGCCGAGTTTCACCTTGGGCCAGAACTCGGCGTCGCCGTGCGCGTGACACTCCGACAGCACCGGATACATCGACTGCACAAAAGCATTGGCCAGCACGATCGGCACGAGCACCAGCATGGACGCGATGTTGAAATACGCAATTTCCGCGCGCGTGCAGAACTTGCCGATCACCATCAGCGCAAATTTCAAGTGCAATGTGGTAAACGCATTGATCGCGAAAAACAAAAACGCGTGGCACAGCAAGAAATACTGGCGCGAGAAACTGCACGTGAAGCGCAGCGTGGGATGGCGCACCACCACCAGCGCGATGGCGGCGAGGCACTGGGCGCCCATTGCCAGCGTGAACGCGGCGGCGACCCAGCGCAGGTCGCGCACGGTGACAATCACGACCAAGCCGCCCAGCACATACACAAGCTTGCCGGTGAAGGACAGGACACCATCGAGATGATGCTCTTGAAATGCGCGGAACAAGGCGGCAGCGGAGAAGTACCAGGCGTTGAACAGCAGCCAGGCCATGGCGATCCAGCAGAGCGTGCGCAGGTCGCTGGCGGGATAGAAGAGTGCCAGCACGAGCCAGCCCAGCAACGCGGCCAGCACGGCCAGCACCGTTTTCAACACGAGCGAGTTCCAGAAATAGTCGGCCGCCAGCGTCAGATTGCGCGCCACGTCGCGGACAATCAACGTCCACAGGCCGAACTCACTCAGCACATTCAAGAGCACGACGAATGTAAAGGCAAACGACAGGCTGCCGACGTCGTTCTCCGGCAGCGTCTTGGTCAGGTAGGCCATGAAGGCGAGCGCAAGCAATTGCGCGCCGGTCTGGCCGGTGAAGAGCGCGAGCGTGTTGCGCACAACGCGGTTGATGCTCATGCGTGCTGGTGGTGGGGTTCAAGCATGGGTGCAACTATAACAAAGCCGGCGGCGCGCGTCAAGACGCGCAGCGAGATAGTGCACCAGTTTTCCGTTTTCGGTTTTCAGTTTTCAGTACCATTTCTCCATCCCTCCCATCTGCTATCCCGCCAGCGCATTAGCCAGGCGCGCAAATTCCTCGAATGCCAGTGTCTCGGGCCGACGCAGGCCGTCAATGCCGGCCGCCGCCAGCGCGGCGTCGAGGGCCGGGCTGCCGTATAGCGCCAGCAAGGCATTGCGCAATATTTTCCGGCGCTGCATGAACGCGCCGCGCACGAGTTGGTAAAACAATGATTCGTTGTGCAGGATGACCGGCGGCGTCTGGTGCAGGTCAACGCGCAGGACAGCCGAGGCGATTTTTGGTTGCGGGAAGAAGCAAGTCGGCGCGAGCCGGCTCGCAATCGTCGCGCGGCCCCAATAGCGCATGACCACCGAAATCGAACCGTATACTTTGGAGCCTGGCTCGGCAATATAGCGCGCCGCCACTTCGTGCTGAAGCGTCATGGCCACACGGCGCAGCGGCAGATGTTGCGCGACCAAATGCGTCAAAATCGGTGTGCTGATGTAATAGGGCACGTTGGCGACCACCACGGTGGGCAGCATGCCCAGGGTACGATAGCATTCCTGCAACGGCACACGCAGAATGTCGCCGTGGATCAGCGTCAGATTGGCAAAGCCGCCCAGCAGGCCACGGAGGATCGGCAAGAAGCGCTGGTCCAGTTCGACGGCGATGACATGCCGTGCCTGCTGCACAAGTTGATACGTCAAATGCCCGATGCCCGGGCCGATTTCGAGCACGACATCATCCGCGGTGACGTCGGCCGCGCGCATGAGTTTGGCCACGGCATTGCGTTCGAAGAGGAAATTCTGCCCGAGCGACTGCTTCAGGCGCAACTGATGCGCGGCCAGCAGTTCATGGACATAGCTAAGACTATAGAGCCGCTCCGGCGCGTCGAGTGGGACGGCATCCGCACAGCCGTCGCCGGCGCGCGCAGGCTTACTCGAAGCGTTTGAAGATGATGACCGCGTTGTGCCCGCCAAAGCCGAAATTATTGGACATGACCACGCGCACCTTGCGTTCGCGCGCGACATTGGGAATGTAATCCAGATCGCATTCCGGGTCCGGCTCTTCCTGGTTGATGGTGGGCGGCAACAGGCCGGCTTGCAGCGTTTGCACGCACAGGGCGGCTTCAATCCCGCCGCAGCCGCCAATCGTGTGGCCGGTCATGGACTTGGCCGAGCTGACGCACAGTTTGTAGGCGTGCGCGCCAAACACTTTCTTGATCGCGACCGTCTCGGTCAGGTCATTGTAGGGCGTCGAGGTGCCGTGCGCATTGATGTAGTCAACATCTTCCGGGTTCAAGTGGGCATCGGCCAGCGCACGCCGCATGGCCAAGGCGACATACGTGCCGCTGGGCTCGGGCGCGGTGGCATGATAGGCATCGGTGGTCTGGCCACCGCCGACAATTTCGGCCAGGATGCGCGCCCCGCGCGCCTTGGCATGTTCAAGCGTTTCCAGCACTAGCGCGCCGGCGCCCTCGGCCAGCACGAAGCCGTCGCGGCGCTTATCAAACGGGCGCGAGATGCGGGTTGGGTTGCCATCGCCATCCCACGTCGAAATCGCCTTCATATTGCCGAACGTGGCGATCGCCAGCATGCCGACGGACGCATCATTGCCACCCGCAATGGCGACCACTTCCGGCCCTTGCTGCAAGCGGCGGCAGGCCATCAAAATGGCGTCGTTGCCCGAGGCACAGGCGGTATTCACGCCCATCGACACGCCGTGCAACCCGAATTGCATCATGACCGTGTGCGAGGTCACTTCCGGCGTGCCGGACGGCACCAGGAACGGCGTGACCCGGCCCGGGCCTTCGGCCGCCATGATGCGCACCGTGCTCTCGATTTTCATAATCCCGCCGATGCCGGTGCCAAACATGCAGCAGACATCCTCGTTATGGCCGCGGGTGGCAAAGTCAATGCCGCTGCTGCGCACGGCCTCGACCCCCGCCGCCACGCCCAGCAGGACCCCGCGGTCGTAGCGCTGCGTGTCGCGGGCGGTAAAGCCATACTGGGTGGCATCAAAGTTCTTGACTTCCCCGGCCACATGCGCCTTGCAGCGGCTGTGGTCGAACATGGTGATCAAGCCAATGCCGGAGATGCCGCGCGCGATGCCGTCCCACGTCGCCGGCACGCCGACGCCGACTGCTGTCATCAAGCCATTGCCCGTCACTACGATTCGTTGTCTGTCCGCCATGGTGTGTCGTTGGTCTGGGAGTCCAAATTAACCTAAATCAGTAAACAGACCTAAATTGTAGCAAAAGTCGGGCGTGGATTCAACCCGACTTGTAAAATCAAGCGGATTTGTGTATACTAATTGCGCTCTAAGTTGCCAGTGCGGTTTGTGAATTGCGGCGATGCCGTAGACGGGTAGTGTTGCCATATTGTTCATTACGACGAGTGAGGTTGTTTATGCGCACTGCCCCGTCAGGCATGATGATCACCACCCCTCCGCGCCGCGCCGGCGTAGCCCGGGTCGAACTAATGGTGTTTATTTTCACGGTGATTTTTGTCGCGGCCGCGCTGCTGCTGTGGTCGCGCAGCCAGCAAACGCAGCCGCCGGCACAACGGCCAGCCGCAGTGCCATCCGACAATGTCATGACGCTGGTGGCGGCCGAACTGGCCCTGCGCTCGAACGAAGTGGTCGCATTAAACGCCCAAGTGCAATCCTTGCTGCATTTGCACACCAGCCTGCTGGCGCGGGTGGATGCCGGCGTGGATCCCAAGACCTATCAAGGCGTCTGTGCGGAACTGGCCATGACGCGCGACGAATTGCAGGCCGCGCAGACGCGCATCGCGCTGTTGAGCGCCGCCGCGAACACGACCAACGACTTGGTGGAACGCCAGCAAACGCTGCAACAGGAAATCGACCGCCTGCGCGCGGCGCTGGCAACCCGCGCCCCCCAAACAACCCTCCCGCCGCCGCAGAATCAATATGAATGCCAATATGTCCGCACCAATGCGGCGCTCTTGTTTTGTCCGCAACCGCAACGCGCGCCGAAATCATGGCTGGGAAAAAGCGGGCTGAACGGCATGGGCCGCGGCGCCCTGCGGCTCGTGACCGCGCCGGTGTTGGTGCCCTACGGCATTGTGCGCGGTATCACGTCGCCGTTTCGCGCCGATCCGGAAATGGGCGGCGACACCAATTATGCCTTGTTCGCCGCCACCCAAACGGCGCTGACACCGCTCAGTCTGGCACTGCACAGCACGGTCGGCGCCGGCGCGTGCTGTGGCGACACCTTGCGCGGCTGCGCCGACATTGTCTCGTTCGGCACGTACGGGTTGCTGGAGGAAAAGTTTGTCAGCAATCCGGATTACCGTCCCTACTTGCTGCAATTGCTGGCGAGTGATGTGACCGCCGCCGAAGCCACTAATGCGCTGGTGCAACTGCCGGCCGACACGCCGGCGCAAGCCAGCCGCTAAGACCCTGCAACAAAAGCCGCGCCGTTTACCCGCGCGACGCGGCGAGAATCATCAGTCAAACCGGCACGGCACTTGAGATACAATTATGACGGATGCACACATCCTGTCGGCAGCGCAGTTGCACCAAATGAACCGGGCGGCGTGGAACGAAGCCGCCCAGGCGTATGAAGCAGCGCTCGCCGACACCATTGCGTTCCTGCGCGCCGGCGGCAAAAACTTTTGTGCCCCCGAATTGCCCTATCTAGAAGATCTGGCAAGCTGGTGTCAGCGCGCAATTCACCTGCAGTGCGCCGGCGGCCGCGACACGCTGTCGCTGTGGAACCACGGCGCGGCAGAAGTGATCGGCATCGATATCAGCGAGCGGATGATTGCGGCCGCCCGGCGTGCGGCGCAGGCCATCGGCGCCCGCGCGCAGTGGTTCTGCTGCGATGTTCTGGAGGCGCCACATGAGTTGGATGGCAGCGCGGATCTTGTCTACACCGGGCGCGGCGCATTGTGCTGGATAATGGATATCACGCATTGGGCGCAGGTGGTAGCGCGCCTGCTCAAGCCAGGCGGCAGGCTGTATGTCTTTGAGGGGCACCCACTGAATTGGGTGTGGGACGCGAGCGCGCCAACACTGCAGATGGATGCGCATTCGCCCTATGGCGATTACTTCGCGCAAGAGATTGACTGCTCCAAGGGCTGGCCGGAATCGTATATTCCCGCCACCGCGGTGCTGCCCGTGGACCAGCAGTCGGTCAAGCACGAGCACCAGTGGACCTTGGGCCAGATCATCAACAGTCTCATTGCCGCAGGACTGGTTGTTGTGCGGTTCGAAGAGCATCCCGACCAGTTTTGGGACCAATTGCCCCTGCTGCCCGCGGAGACGGCCCGGCGTCTGCCGCAAACATTTTCATTGCTGGTGCGCAAACCAGCCTGATTCACCAAGCCAGAGCCCCTGTTCCACACTTCGACTATGAAAACACTGCTGACCAATGCTGCAATCTTCGACGGTGAGCACAACGCCCTCTATCCAGGCAAGAGCGTCCTGATTGAGAACCAGCGCATCGCGCAGATCACGGACAGCCATGCGGCGGGCCAAGCCGACCGCACCGTCGACCTGCATGGCCACACCTTGATGCCCGGCCTGATTGACGCGCATATCCACATCATGCTGTATCATCAGGCCGACCAGTCGCTGGCCTTCGAGGCCCTGCGCGCAGCCATCTTGCTCAAGCAGACGCTGCAGCGCGGCTTCACGACCATCCGCGATGTGGGCGGCGATACCTGGGGCATTGTGCGCGCTGCCAACGCGGGCATGTTCACGGCGCCGCGTGTGTTCTTCGCCGGGCGCGTGCTCAGTCAGACCGGCGGGCATGGCGACATGCGGCCCGCCACAGACACCGGCTCGCAGTACCTGCCGCCCACCTACGCCAACTGCAATCAGACAGTCATTGTCGATGGCGTCGAGGCCATCCGCAAGGCCGCTCGGGAGAATTTTGTGAAGGGCGCGTCGTTCGTCAAGATCATGGCGTCGGGCGGCTGCACGTCGCCGCATGACACGATCTACAGCGATCAATTCTCGATCGAAGAAATCCGGGCCGCGGTCGAAATCGCGCAGACCTATCACCGCTACACGGCGGCGCACGCCTACATGCCCCAGTCAATCAAACGCTGCGTTGAAAACGGCGTGCGCACCATCGAGCACGGCAATTTTCTGGACCAGGAGACGGCCGAATTAATGGCTCGGCAGGGCGCGTTCCTCGTGCCGACGTTGATCACGTACACGCTCGCCCACGAAGACGTCCTGCGCGGCACGAACCACACTTTCTTTGTCAGTGGCGACGTGATCAAGTCGCTGTGCGACAAAGGCCTGGAGGCCATCAGGCAGGCCCGCCAAGCCAAGGTCAAAGTCGGGTTTGGCACGGATATCGTCACTGTCGATGGTGTCTATGACACAACTTCTGCGTTTTCCCGACAGAGCGATGAATTTGTGGTGCGGGCCCAAGTCGAGGCACCCTTTGCAACGCTGCATTCCGCGACGGCGGTGAATGCCGAGATTCTGAACATGCAAGACCAGCTCGGCGTCGTGAAAGCGGGTGCCCTGGCGGATCTGCTGGTTGTGGACGGCAATCCGCTGGACGACATCTCGCTCTTGACCGGCCAGGGCGCGCACATCAAAGCGATCATCAAGGACGGCCTGTTCGTCAAGGATGAGCTGGCGTGAACAAGGTGCCCGCCGCGCGCGGTTGATCCATGCCCCGGCCAGACGAACATTTTGAGCGGGTCTGCGCGTTTGTCATCAAACTGGCGGTGTGCGCGCATCGCTGGGGCACGCAGGCGCGCCGGCTCGAAACGTATCTGACGCACGTCACCGCCGCGCTGGGCTGCCGCGGCACGTTCCGCGTGACGCCCACCAAACTCGTGAGCACATTTTCCCGCGCCAGTGATGACCCACAGCCAACGACCCAGACGGTGCATCTGCCGGGCACCGGCTTTGACCTGGCCAAACTGGCCCGGCTGGGAGAATTAGTCGCCGCCGTGGAGACTGGTCACGTTGCCCTGCCGAAAGCCAATGCCAGACTGGATGCCATTGTCCACGCGCCGCCGCCGTACGGCAAGGTTCTTGTGGCCGCGGGCTATTTTCTGGCGGGGGCGGGCTTCGCCGGCTTTGTGCGCTGTGGCACGCAGGACCTCCTGCTGTCTGGCCTCCTCGGCATGTTGGTGTATGGCATGGTCCTGGGCACAGAGAAGCTGCCGGCCTGCTTCACTTATGGCGTGCCTTTTTTGTGCACATGCTGCGTGGGCATCATCGCTACAATGTTCAGCCTTGCCGCGCCGCAAACGCAGGTTTACCTGGTGACGCTTTCCGCCGTAATTTATCTGGTGCCCGGCTTCACCATTAGCTGTGGCGTCATGGAGTTGACGTATAACTACGTGCATTCCGGCATCATCAACCTTGTCAATGGCTTGCTGTCTCTGGTGCTGCTCTTCGCCGGCGCGTGGGTTGGTGTCACGCTCGTCCGGCAGTGTTTCCCGGTCGTGGTCGGGCCGGGCATCTGTGGCAGCGCGCAGCTCGTCTGGCCGGCAGCCATCATCATGGCCGCCGGCCTGTGCGTGATATTTCAAACGCCGCGGCGGGATTTCCTGTGGGCGCTGGCCGGGTGCGTCATCGCCGGCGCGGGCATCATTCTGGGCACCCACATGGTCAACGTGAATCTGGGCAATTTTCTGGGAACTGTGTTTGTCGTGGTCTTTGCCAATCATTGGTCGGGCAAGACCAGGCGACCGGCCTCGCTGGTGCTGCTGCCGGCGATTGTGTTTCTGGTCAGCGGCAGTATCGGCTTTCGCGGCTTTGTGGCATTGGCGGCCGGGCAGGCTGCCCTGGGCTGGCAGGAAATCGCCCACATGTTCGTGGTCGCACTGAGCATTGCCGCCGGCTTGTTCGCCGGCAACACACTCTATCGGCCCAACACGAGCTTATAGGCACAACGCCACGAGCAACTGCGCCGCCGCGTCCGCGCCATTGGCCCGTGCGGCCCGCGCGGGCCGTGCCACCAGCAAAGGGGTCAACTCCTTCAACCACGCGCCGGTCGCAAACGACGCCGGCGCCAATTCAACAGACGGCATGTTCGCGCGGACAAATGCCGCCAGCGTGGCGCTTTCGCGGAATTTCGGGCGCGTGAAATAGGCCAGTGCGCCGCCCGCGTGATAGACTTCCGCCACCGTGCTGTAGCCCAGCTTCCCCACGACCACATCGGCCGCGCGCACAATATCCGGATGATACAGGTCCGACTGCCACGGCAGCAACGTGCAATTTTCTTCACGGTGCAGGCGCGTGACGCTGCTGGTCGGCACGACAAAATGCCAGGTTGGCTGCTCATGCAGCGCATGTTTAAACGACAACTGCGTTTCAACGCCGCCATTGGTCAGCAAGATCAGCGGCGTCGCGGCCGCAATACCCAGCGCGTGGCGGGTGGCGTCGCGGCGTGCGCGCGGCGTGCGACTGACCGGCGACACGGTCAACGCCGCGGCACGCGGCACGCAGACGGGCTGGGTTTGGATGCGCTGAGTCGCCTGCGCGAACACACTCGCGAAGCTGGCGGCAAAATAGCCCATGCGCGCGGCCGCGCCGGCGTATTCCTCGTAAATCCAATCCCAGGTGAAATTCTCGACCAGCACGGAGGGCCGGCCAGCCGCGCGCGCCGCCAGAATGCCCAGCGGCGCGATGTCGCACATTACCACGCGGCACTGCGCCGCACGCATCTGGTGCGCCAGCGCATCGAGCAGCGCGCGGCGCGGCGGCCACAATTGTTCAAGGCGCGTCAGCGTCGCCGGCACATCTTCTGTCAGGGCGGACTGCTGCGCCAGGCCGACATCCGTATCCAGCGCGACATACGCGAAGGAACACGTTAGCGATTCAGTAAAAAACCAGCGTGGCACCCGGGTGAAAATCAGGGCGTGCAATTTTGGCTGGCGGGCTGCCAAGGCAGACAGAATTGCACAGGTCCGGGCCGCATGGCCAAAGCCGTGCGGTGAGACAAAGCAAGCGATGGTCACGTGTCCGTATTTGCTAATGTGGGAGCGGCCTCCGTGCCGCGATTCTGAAGCGTCACTTGTCCGTGTCCGTGTTTGTATCGGCGCTCGCGTCAGTGCTTGCGTCGGCGCTCGCGCCGCTTTGCAGTCGTTGCAGTTCTTCATGCAGTGCGGTAGCCACGGCGATGGTCAACGAGACGACCACCGGCCCGAGCAGCAGGCCAATGAAGCCAAAGGCCTTGAGGCCGCCGACAATCGAGAAAAAGACCAGGACGGGATGACGCTTTTCACGCCCGCTGACGATGATCAGGCGGATCAGATTATCCGAGAAGCCGACAATGGCAAAGCCCCAAATGCCGAGGAAGATTGCCTGCCAGTACGCGCCCTTGAGCGCCAGCATAATGACGCCCGGTCCCCAGATGATGGGCGTGCCGACAAACGGAATGGTCGAACAGGCGGCCGCCGCAAAGCCCCACATGACCGGCGCGCTCAACCCCACAATGGTAAAACCAAGGGCAATCAAGGTGCCCTGCGCCAAGGCCACAGCAAAGACGGCGTAGACATTGGCAATGATGCTCTCGCTGACGACATGCACAAAGCGATCGGTGTAGGCATGCGCCATGGGCACGAGATCAGAAACGCCAGCAATGAAACGCCGCCCGTCGCGCAGCAGGAAGAACAGCAGCGCATAGACAATCACGGCGCCGATCAGCAGCGAGGCGACGCCACCGACCAGCGCGCCGGTCTGGTGCATGGCAAATCTGCTGATGCTGCGCGCGTTCTGAATAATCTGGTCGCGCAACCGCTCCGTCGTCATCTCCGGCAAGGGCACATAGTGCGAGGCCCACGCCCAGGGCTTTTCCAGCATCTGCCACACATATGGCGCCCAGCCGCCTTGCTCAATGCTCTTACTGTTGAGGGAGCTGTAAAGGCCCTTCACTTCCGGTGTCACAAACATGACCATCAGCACGACCGGCACCAAGGTCAGCACCAGCGCCAGCACGGTCGTCAGAAAGGCCGCGCGGGTTGAGTAGCCCAGCCAGCGACCAATCCAGCGATAGATCGGCTGGAACGCAATCGCCATGGCGACGGAGAGCAGGATCGGCCGCAGAAACGGTTGCGCCACTTGATAGCAGAAGCCCAATAAAATGGCGAGCAAGCCCGCCAACACGCCGAGTGTAATTTTGTTCATCATGGCACTAGTATAGTAAAAACGGCGGCAAACTGCGAGAGCACTGCGGTTCTAGGGTTCAGGGTTGGAGCCAAGAGGCGCGGCCCGCGGTCCGTCCGGCGGAGACGTTGAGAGGTTGGGAGGCTGGGAGGTTGTGAACGGTCGAGTCGTGAATCGTGAGTCGTCAGTCGTTGAGTCAAGCTTCGGACCGCGGATCTCACTCCTCGGTTCCGCCACCGATCACTGATCACTGGTTACTGATCATCCACGCCGATGGCGGGATCCACGCCGATGGCGGGACTGGCAGTTGCCTTAGCTGGCCGTCGGCCAGCAGCAGATAGCCGCACGGCGGCGCCGGCATCGGCAGATCCTCAACCACAATGCTGCCTGGTTTCTTAATGACCGCTGCTTACCTGCGCCTTGTGTGTGTGATGGTTACGGATAATCTGCACGTCGGGTTCATGGACCCGGTGCATTCGTGTAGATCTGCTCGGGGATTATTTGTTGCTGCAGCCATGCGCTGATCTGCTGCATGTTGTTGGTGTACTTCGGCGGCGCCACCTCGCCCGGGGGATAATTGGCGCTGCGCGTGTACCATGCCACATCGGAGACCACTGCCCGCCGTTGCCGTATCGGCACACTCTTGTTCGCCGAGATGTTCAGCACGATCAGGTCGGTGGCAAGCAAGACCGGGCCCGAGTACCAGGAGCGGATGTCCGTCAGCACCTGGCCCACGGTGTCGTCGTTGTTCTGGAAATGCGTGGCCACCGCGAGGCGCGGCGCGGCATTGCTGAGCTTAAGCTGGTTGCAGATGTAGCCGAAGGCCTGCGCCGGCGTATGCGAACAGTCCTGGATCATCTTTGCCGTGGCCACTGCGTTCGAGTAACCCGGGTCGCCGGGATGGAGGCCGGAATTCTTGGTTGCCCAGACTTCCGGGGACAAGGTGAGCTCATGCACCAGCACATCCAGGTTGGCCGCGTTCTTCAGCATAAAATAGTTCGGCCGCGAATCGCCGGAAAAGATCATCGAGATGCCTTGCCATTCGAGCCGGAAGCTGATCGCGCCATCGCGGTCGTGAACGGCCGGGAAATGGCTGATGCGCACGCCATTGTTGCTGTAGACAAGATTGTCAACCAGCTCGTAGGGACATTCGTGCGCTACAAGATTGTAGGCGTCCTGGCCGTTGGTGAGGCCCGTGGACAGGAAGCTGAAGCTCTCGGTATGCCACTTCGACGCAGCCCGGATGAAGTCGCAGGCAGCCGTCACGCTCTCGTTGCTCGCCGGCCCCGTCGGACCCCACACATGCTGGTCGGTCATGCGGTCCACCGACGGACCGAAGCAGTAGATGAACATCAGGTCGCTCATGTGGTCGGCGTGCAGGTGCGTCAGGAAGATCTTGGTCATGCGCGAGTAGGCCACGCCCATGGCGACGTATTTAAGAATGACGCCCGAGCCGCAGTCGAAGACAAAGCTCTCACCGTTGCCGCATTCGACAAACACGCTGTTGGCGGCCTGCGCGATGCGCGGCAGGAACGACGAGCCCATGAACGAAATCCGCATCTCGTTCGACGCCAGCGCTTCGCCGGGATAGAAGAAGGAGTCGTCCACGACGACATCGGACGCTATCGTGGTCTGCGCGGCCACGGCCTCCTGGGGCGCGGGCAGCGGCGCGGCAGATGCCATGGTGGCGAGGGCGCATAATGCGATGCCCGCGGATACGTGCAATGGGTTCATGGTCGGAATGCTCCTGTGTGTTAGTGTAGTGTCTCTAAAATCTTTGCAGTTACGAAGGTCACGGACGTACCGGCAGACAAAGCCGGAAGCCATAATCGTCCTGGGTATAGTCCTGGCTGTAATACCGGCGTGCGGCGGAGCGGCATTCGCCTGCAGCAAAACACCAGCTGCCGCCGCGGATCACGCGGTACGTGTTCGTGCCCGCGTCCGCGCCCGCCGGATCTGTCGCATTCCCGCCGTAGGCGCCGTACAGATCAAGGCACCATTCGTTCACGTTCCCGTGCATATCGTACAGACCGGCACTGTTGGGCTGGTACGAGCCGACCGCAGCATCCGCGCCGTTGGTGGGGTCGGCGACATAGGTGCCGCCGCCATTGCAGTAATAGCGGCCCAGCAGATCCATGTTGCCATCGCGATAGGTGTTGGTCAGGTTGGTGTTGTTATTGAGTGCGTTGGTCGTGCCCGCGCGGCAGGCATACTCCCACTGCGCCTCGCTGGGCAGGTCGAAGGCGCGGTTGGTTTTGGTGCGTAGCCGGCCCATGAACGCGGCGCCGTCCGGCGCACCGCCCGGCCATATGCCGCCACGCGCCGCGGTCCACGACACCATTTCCGCCGGCCGTGTCGCGCTCTGCGCGCCCTTGACATTGAAACTCGGATTGGCGCCCATCACATTCGAGTACTGTGCCTGCGTGATTTCATACAAACCCAGATAATAGCCGCAGGAGAGCGTCACCGTGTGGCGCGTCTCGTCGCTGTCGCGGCCAAGCTCGTTCGTGGGCGAGCCCATGGCGAAGGTGCCGGCGGCGATCCTGCCCAGCACGATCTTGGTCGTCTTATACTCATCATTCAGCGGCGGCGCCACGGAGCTGAAAATAACCGGGTAACTGTACGCGGCAGGCCCCGCGGCGACATCAACAATGCAAAACAGGTCGGTATACACACTGTCGTCGGCCGTCACTTTCACACGCACGGTGGTCGAACTGACCATTGGCAAGTCGGCAATCGCATCCCACACAATATGCTTGGCCGCGCCAGGGGTGACGCCGGCGCCGACAGCGCCGGAGAAACTTGTGGCGCCGACATCGTAGCGCCCGCCGGAGTTGGTCGAGACCGCCACATAGACGGTCTGCGTCCCACCCTGAGCATCAAAAAGGTCGTAAGTGATGTCAACCAGCCCTGACGCATCGGCACGCTGGTGCGCGGTCACGTTGGTGACCATCGGCGGCGTGGCAAACGCCCGCAGCGCGCCCGCGCAGGCAAACAACAAGAACAGACCAACAAACAGCCGCAGATTTTTCATAAAAGTCTCTGCTTGTTTTACAAAAAAAGGATGATGGCAACGGCGCTTAGCCGAAGCGATACCGCGCGCCGAGGGCTTGAAGCAGGTCAGTGAAATTCGGGAAGGTGATGCGCAACGCGTCGGCGCGGCTGATCGTCACCGGCGCGGCCGCGCGCAGGCCCGCCACCGCCAGCGCCATCACGACGCGATGATCATCATGACTTGCCACCGTGCCGCCGTGCAGCGCGCTTTCCTTGATAATCAGGCCATCCGGGCGTTCCTCGATGGTGGCGCCCAGCGCGGCCAGCTCGGCGCACATGACCGCGATCCGGTCGGTCTCCTTAATGCGCGCCTGGGCGACATTGACCAAACGCGTTTCGCCGCGCGCAAAGCAGCCCGCCACCGCCAGCGCTGGCAAGGCGTCCGGGGTGGCGTTCAAATCGAGTTCACAGCCCTGCAAGTCGCCGCCGCGCACACGAATACTATCGGCGGCGATCTCGATCTTGGCGCCCATGGCTTGCAGCATGGCCACCACGGCCTTGTCGCCTTGCGAGTCGGTCATGTCGAGCCCGTGCAGGGTGACATCGCCGCCGGTGATCGCCGCCGCCACCAGGAAGAAGGTGGCGGACGAGAAGTCGGCTGGAATCTCGCGCGAGAAGGCCTGATAGCGTTGCCCGCCGGGGATGTGCACACGACAGAAATCGTCGTTGACCAACGCCGTGTTTTGGCGTCTGAGCCATTCCAGCGTCATTTCGACGTAGGGTTTTTCGTTCAAGAACGGCACGACGATCTCGCTGGCGCCGGCGGCGAGCGGGCAGTTGATCAGCAAGCTGCTGAGATATTGTGAGGTGGGGCAGGCCAGCGTGGTGGTGCCGCCGCGCAGAGGGCCGCAGATTTCGATGGGGGCGCAGCCATTGCTGTGCAGCGCGACGGCACGCGCGCCAAGGTCGTTGAGCGCGGTGATCAAGGCGGTTGCCGGCCGGCGTTGGATTTGATAATCGCCGGTGAGGGTGATGGGCGCGTGGGCCAGGGCGGCAGTGGCCATGGCAAAATAGAGGGTTGTGCCGGAATTGCCGACATCAATCGGCGCAGCGGGTACTTGCACGTTGCCGGCCGTGCCGCGCACGCGCCAGTGCGCGCCGCTGACGGCGATATCAGCGCCAAAGGCCTGACAGGCGCGGACACAGGATTGGGTGTCACCCGAGTCGAGCGGGCTGCCGAGCGTCGAGGTGCCGTCCGCCAGCGTGGCAATGAGCAGCGCGCGGATGGTGTGCGACTTGGAGGCCGGAATGCGCACGGCGCCGCCCAGCGAGGAGGGATGGATGGTGAGGGAGGACATGGGGATCGATAATTTGAGATTTGAAATATGAGATATGAGATTTCAGATGCTGAAGTCGTGGGATTCGCCTGCTGGTTCTGCATCGGCTTGGTTTTTCTGCTGTGCGCGGAGACGTTCGAGCTCGATTTTGATAAATTGTTCACATTTCTCGGCGCGCATGCGCTGTTCGTAAATCCGGCGCGATTTTTCATTGAGGTGGCGCTGGCCGGGGATATCCGAATCCTGCAGCGCCTCGGCCCACGCGCGCAGTTGGCGCGCGATGGATTCGGCCTGTGATTTCAGATGTAAGATTTGAGATTTGAGATGACTGAAATGCGGCATGCGCTCGATCACGCACAGAATCGAGCGCACTTCAGCTGCAGAGCCGCGGGCATAGTAGAGAAAGGTGATCAACTCATTGGTGGTTCCGCGTTCAAAGCACTCGGCGATGTTGTTACTGATGGAAAGGATGGCGCGCTCGAATTGATTGGCGATATCCCCTTTGCGATGGAAGGCGGTATCCTCAGTCAGGCTAAAGCCGTCGACGCAGAGGTTGATGCTGTCTTGCCAGACGGGCAGATCCTCGAAGCGGGCGTATTTCATTTCAGATTTGAGATTTGAAATTTGCCTGGTCAGCGTGCGAATTCGACGACGCGTTTTTCGCGCACGACGGTGACGCGTACTTGGCCGGGGAATTGCACCTCGTCCGAGACGCGCTTGGCAATCGTGCGGGCCAGGACGATGATCTGGTTGTCGTCGAGGACATCCGAATCAACCATGACGCGCAATTCGCGCCCGGCTTGGATGGCGAAGGCGCTTTGCACGCCCGGCTCTTCGCCGGCGACTTTCTCGAGCTGCTGCATGCGCTGCAGGTACAACTCGTACGATTCACTGCGCGCGCCGGGCCGCGCGGCCGAAATGGCATCCGCGGCACTGGCCAGCACGGCCAAACGGCTTTCCGGCGCAGCCTCGTTGTGATGCGCGGCAATCGCGTTGACGACGTCCTTGGATTCGTTGTAGCGCTTGGCGATTTCGGCGCCGATGGCGGCATGCGCGCCTTCGACTTCGTGGTCCACCGCCTTGCCGATGTCGTGCAGCAGGCCGATGCGTTTGGCCTTGGCGACATCCTCGTGCAATTCGGCGCTGAGCGCCGCCATAATTTTGGCGACTTCGAGCGAATGGCTGAGCAAATTCTGGCCATAACTGGTGCGAAATTTCAGGCGGCCGATCAGTTTGAGCAACTCGGGGTGCACGCCAGTGACGCCGAGTGCGAGCGCCGTTTTGACGCCGGTCTCCTCGATTTCCTGGTCGACTTCCTTGCGGACTTTGCCGAGGATTTCCTCGATCCGGGCGGGATGAATGCGGCCGTCGGCGATCAGGCGTTCGAGGGTGCGGCGCGCGGTTTCGCGGCGGACCGGGTCGAAGCCGGAAATGACGACGGCGTTGGGTGTATCATCAATCAAAATCTCGACGCCGGTTTCCTGCTCGAGCGCGCGAATATTGCGGCCTTCACGGCCGATGATGCGGCCCTTCATGTCATCGCTCGGCAAGGAGACCGAGCAGACCGTGGTTTCGCTGACATGTTCGGACGAGCAGCGCTGAATGGCTTGGGCAATAATGTCACGTGCGAGCCGGTCGCCTTCTTCGAGGGCTTCCTGCTGTTTGCGGCGGATCATGGTGGCGGCGTCATATTCGACATCCTTTTCGAGTTTGGACATCAGGCGCTGATAGGCCTCGTCGCGACTGAGGCCGGCAATGCGCTGCAAGGCGATTTCTTCCTCGTGCACCAGTTTGGCGATGTGCTCCTGTTCGCGTTTCAGCGCGTCGCGCTCAGCGGTTATTTTTTTGCGTTCATCTTCGATGAGCTGCTCTTTCTTCTCGATGGTGTCGACCCGTTTTTCGACCGCGTCCTTTTTCTGCAGCAACCATTGCTCTTCTTTTTGGATTTCCTGGCGGCGCTGCTTGGTGGATTCATCAAACTCGACGCGCATGCGGTGCAGATCATCTTTGACCTGCAGTTTGCCTTCACGCACGAGTGCTTCCGCATCTTTCTTGGCGGTTGCCAGGATTTCCCGGACGCGGCCTTGGACGTCACCAACGCCACGGCGCGCCAGCATGGTATGCAGCACATAGCCGACGATCAGACCGGCCACGCCACAGATGGCGGCCGTAATGATAATGATCATTGTTGCTCCTCTATTTTATGTGATAACGCGGCAACCACCAGTTGGTCGGGGGTTGCCACAAACTCAAGTGACCAATCCAAGGCATTGGCCGGCACGTCCGCACACAGCTGCTCGCGGTAGGCGAGGCCGACGGTGCCGTGCGTTGCCTGCGCGGCGCGCAAGGCGCGATCATAATAGCCGCCGCCGCGGCCGAGGCGGTGGCCGGCGCGATCAAAGGCAACGCCGGGCACCAGCCAGAGGCACGGTGTGGCCGCTGTCGCCGCGCGCCAAACGGGCGCGCCGGGCGGCGGTTCCAGAATGCCGAATGGTCCGCGGACAAACCAAGCCGGGTCGCGGGTTGGCGCGACGTGCCAGACAATCTCGCCCGCGCGGACAGCCGGCAGAACCAGCGTTTTGGCCTGCGCCAGCGCGGCGTCGCGCAATGCGCTGGTGGCAACTTCGTCGGGCAGCGCCATATAGGCGATGACCGTCCGCGCGGTGTGCCACAAGTCGCTGGCCAGAATGCGGGCGATGATGCCGTCATGTTGCGCGGCGCGCGCGGCCGGCGGCAGGGCGCGGCGCAGGCTCAGCAGCTGCTGTCGCAGCTGCTTTTTGTGCGCGCCACTGGGCGAGTCGGTCGGCAATTTTAGCCTCCCAGCCCTCGCGGGAGGGCTCGTAATACCGGCGCGGCGCGGGCAGGTAGTCCTGTGCCACAAAATGCCCGGGAAAATTGTGGGCATATTTGTAGCCTTCGCCATGGCCGAGTGTTTTTGCGCCCTGATAGTGCGCGTCGCGCAGGTGCGCCGGCACGTCGAGGGTGCGTTCCTGTTGAATGTCTTCACGGGCTTTGGCGAGCGCGGTGCAGGTCGCATTGCTTTTTGGGGCGCAGGCCAGGTAGACCGTGACATGACCCAAATTGAGCTGCGCTTCGGGCAGGCCGATGCGTTCGACCGCGTCATAGGCGGCGACGGCCAGCGGCAGGGCGAGCGGGTCGGCGCAGGCAATGTCTTCGCTGGCGAAGATCACCATGCGGCGGGCAATGAAGCGCGGGTCTTCGCCGACTTCGAGCATTTTGGCAAGCCAGTAGAGGGCCGCATCGGGATCGCTGCCGCGCATGGATTTGATGTAAGCCGAGATGGTGTCATAGTGGGCATCGCCCTGACGGTCATAGACGATGTTCTTTTTTTGCATGGAGGCTTCGGCGTCGGCCAGCACGATCTGGCGTGCGCCGGCGGCATCGGCGGCGGCGGAACGCACGGCCAATTCGAGCGCGGTCAGGGCAACGCGCGCATCGCCATCGCAGGCCTTGGCCAGGAAGGTCAACGCGTCCTCCGCCACCGCGGGCTGCAACGCGCCGAGGCCGCGCGCGGCATCGGCCAAGGCGCGGCGCAGCACGAGCAGGATGTCGTCCAGCCCGAGCGGCTTGAACTGGAAAATACGCGAGCGCGAGCGCAGGGCGGCATTCAACACAAAGAACGGATTTTCGACGGTGGCGCCGATCAGGATTAGCGTGCCGTTCTCGACCCAGGGCAGGAGGACATCCTGCTGGGCTTTGTTGAAGCGATGAATTTCGTCGAGGAAGAGGACTGCGCCGGGCTTGCCGGCCTGCTGGGCGCGGCGCGAGAAGGCGATCACCTGGCGCACATCCTGGACGGATGCGGCGACCGCGCTGAGGCGGCAAAAGGCGCGGCGGGTGATGGTGGCGATGACTTCGGCGAGGGTCGTTTTGCCGGTGCCGGGCGGGCCGTAGAAGATGGCAGAGGTCAAGGAATCAGTGCGGATGGCGCGTTCGAGGAGCGTGCCGGGCGCGAGGATGTGTTGCTGGCCGGCGATTTCCTCGAGCGTGCGCGGGCGCATGGCGTGGGCCAGCGGCAGATGCACGCCGGCGGGCGGCGTGGCCGCCATACCCGGCACGGGTTCATCGGCGCTCAGAAACAATTCGGGCGCGAACTCGATCGCGGCATCACTCAAACCGTGGCACTCCGGCTGGGCGCACGCGCCACCGAAGTGACGCGCACAATCTATGATGATGGCGTGCGCACAGGGTGCAGCGAAAGCGAACGGGAAAAAAGCCCCCGCGAGTGCCGTCTGCCAGGTGTTGTTGAGCCGAAAGCCCAAATGGGTGCCGCGCCAGATTTATGTGTCGTCCCGCACGGAGGCGGGCATGACGCCGCCATCTGGTCGCTAGCTCCCGAACATTATAGTGTTGGTCCAAACGTCACCCAACATAACGAACACCGCAGGGGGAGCATTTATCATGGCGTCAATACCGTCGCGTTCATACTGCTGCCACGGGGCAGCCATCTATGGTTAACCGCGGTGCGCAGGGCAACTGCGCGCGCGCTGGATTGCGCTGTTTCACAGGGCACCTTGTATTATACAAAACTGTGCATGCAAACGCAAGCGGCCGGGTTGCTGATAAAAACCATTTGCGCGGATAATTTGTTCGCGGCGAACAAATTACTGGTGTCAGTGCAGGCAAAGCACCAATTCGGCGCGCGGCCACCGGCCCAGGCAGCGGCCAGATGTAGCCGTGGAACGGCGTTCCGTGCCGCGCTTGTGTCTGCATGCGCCGCACGCCGTGCGACGGCTACGTGCCGCATGCCAGGGATGAACGCATGCCACAATGTGTTCGCCGCGAACGAATTTCAGGGCACGTTTTCGATGCGATAGGCATAGCCCTGCTCGGTCAAAAACAGTTGGCGTTTGAGCGCGAATTCCTGCTCGACACTGTTGTAGGTGACAATCGTGTAGAACTGGGCTTGATTGCTGCCCGGCTTGGGGCGCAGAATGCGGCCGAGGCGCTGGGCTTCTTCCTGGCGCGAGCCGAATGTGCCGCTGATCTGAATGGCGACATTGGCATCCGGCAAGTCGACGGCGAAGTTGCCGACTTTCGAGACGATCAGGCGTGTGATGGCACCGGTGCGGAACTGACCGTAGAGCAGCTCGCGTTCTTTTTGGGGCGTCTGGCCGGTGATCAACGGTGCGCGCAGGCATTTGGCCAAGGCGCGCAATTGGGTGAGATACTGGCCGATGATCAAGACGCGGTCATCCTTGTGCTGATTGAGCAGGCGCGTGATGATTTCGGTTTTGCGCGGATTTTCGGAAGCGATGCGGAAACGCAGCCGGTCGGTCGCAACGGCATACTCAAGCTGATCGGCATCGCGCATGGGGATGCGCAGTTCGGTGCAGGAGGCCTTGGCCAGCCATTGTTGCGCTTCGAGTTCCTTCCAGGGCATGTCATAGCGTTTCGGGCCGACCAAGCTGAAGACCTCGGTTTCTTTGCCGTCTTCGCGGACGAGGGTGGCGGTCAGGCCCAAACGGCGGCGGGCCTGCAAATCGGAGGTGATACGGAAGACCGGCGCGGGCAGCAGATGGACTTCGTCATAGACGATCAAGCCCCAGTCGCGTTTGAAGAACAGTTCAAAGTGCGGGAAAAAGTTTTTGGTTTTGTCGGGCCGATAGGTCAAAATTTGATAGGTGGCCAGGGTCACCGGCGCGATCGCTTTGGTCTCGCCGGAGTACTCGGCGATTTGTTCGGGCAGCAGCGACGTTTTGTCGAGCAGCTCGTCGCGCCATTGGCGCAGGGCGGTGATGTTGGCGCTTAAGATCAAGGTATGCGTTTGGATGGTGGCCATGACGGCCATGCCGACAATCGTCTTGCCGGCGCCGCAGGGCAGAACGACCACACCGCACCCACCTTCGACACCGCCACCTTGGTAAAAATTCGCGGCGGCATCGAGCTGGTACGGGCGCACAACGAAGGGGCTGCCGCCGCACGCGCTGGCACGCAAGGTGAGCGGGAGCGGGGCGCCCTGAACATAGCCGGCCAGATCCTTGACCGGAAAGCCGAGGTCGGTCAGGACGCGTTTGATTTCGCCACGATGCGTGAGCAGGATGCGAAAGACGCCTTCGGCCAGGCGCTGCGCGAGCATGGGCGCGACTTTGGGATGGTGTGCGATCTGGCGGGCGAGATTCGGCTCGGCAATGGACAGGCGCAACTGCTCGCCATCTTTTTCGAGGATGATCCGGCCATAGCGCGTGGCCAGTTCGAGGATCTCGTGGCGCAGCGCGTCGGGCAGGTCAAATTTGCCGAGGGCTGCGAGAGTGGCGACGATCTCTTCGGCTTTCAGGCCGGCGGCGGTGGCATTCCAGATCGAAAGCGGCGAGATGCGATAGGTGTGAATGTGCTCGGGGCTCTTGACCAGTTCGGCGAATTGGGCCAGACGATCACGGGCCTCATCATAGCGGGGATTATCCACTTCGAGGAGGACCGAGCGATCACTCTGCACGATCAGGGGATTGGCCGGGTTCATGCGTCAGCTATGCGTGGCGTGACGGACAGGGATGCGGTGCATAACCACCTCGCTAAGGCGGGCGCGCGAGCGCAAGACGGTCATGGCTTCGGCCAATTGCGCGGCCAGCGGCGCATGGACGACATAAATGTCCTTGACGAGGATGGCGCGAATGGCGCCGCGCATTTCACCGCGCGTGCGTAGTTTGGCGCGCACGGCTGCCTCGATGCCTTGCACCACAATGTAATGATCATCGGGCGTGCTCTCGACGATGCCCAGGCCGACCAACAGGTTCAAACGGGTGTTGATCGGCAGCGGCTTGCCGGGCAAATGCAGCAGGAGTTCGTACAAGGCGAGCGGATCATTGACGGTGTGCATGCGCTTGGCCGACAAGTGATAGCGGCGCAGGGTTTGGCCGTTGGGCAGCGGCGTATCGGTCGGGTGGGCAATGGCCTCGCACAGGGCGGTGATGCGAAAATCATCGCTGGCGCTGCTGATGACTTCGCCGTCGGGGCGGACCTCGAGGCCGCCGATGGGCGGGTCGGTGTAATCAACCGGGATGGCACGCAGAATTTGCATGATGTTGAAAATGTCGCGCTCGGGCGCGAGCAGCAAGGCATGCAGGTCGCCGATGGCCACGCTGCGCTGGGCGGCATGCTGGCGCAAGAACTGGTCGCGGACGGCGCGCGTCGTGAAGGTGAAGACATTGACATCGCGGAACAACGTCAGTTGCGGTTTGATCGCGGCCCACTCGCGCAGGGTGACCAAGACATTGTCGGGGACGGCATAACTGGAATGGGCTTTGAGGAGCGCCAGCAGTTCTTCGATGCGATGGCCGTGGCGAATCGCGGTCTGCACCTGCTCGCGCGAAAAATGAAAGACACTGGCGTTGTCATCACCGCTGCGCACGGCAAAGGCGCCAAGGACCTGGGCGACACGGTCAAGCGGGCCGGAATGGGTCAAGACGGCAGTAAAGTCCGGCTGGATGACCAGCTGTTGGTGTTCGCTCTTGTGGGCCGGCGCTTTTTCGCCGGTCAGCCAGAACGCACCCAGCGGGGTGACGCGCACGCACAGGCCATAGGTGCGACTGCGCGCGGTTTCGAGCATGCCGGCCGGTTCGAGCCAATGCTGGACGATTTCGCCAACCAGCTCCGTCCAGCGCAGACGCGAGAGGGTGCGACACGCGTTGGCGCGCCAGGCCCACTGGGCCGGGCAATGTTTGATCGAAGCCATGTGCGCAGCCCGCTTTGCCAAGGCGGCGGCAATGGTGTCCAGCGCACGCCAGCCGTCGGCGCAGCCGGCGTGCAGGATCGCGCGCAAGGTGGTGAGGGCAAAACGTTCGGGCGCGTAGCCGCAGGCGGCGCGCAGCTCGGCCAGCCGGGGCACGGTGGTCAGACAGTAATCCAAAAACGTGCACACTTGTTGCGCGCGATGTTGGGTGCAGAACAGGGCGAAGCGCGCACCGGGCCGCACTTGGCCGGCGCTGTCGCTGACGGCGATCGCCTGTTCGCGCATGAACGCCAGAACGCGGGCGGGCTCGGCCAATGGCCCACGCGGCGCGTGTTTCCAGACGCGGGCGAGGACACTCTGGGCGCGGGCATTGAAGACGCCTTCCTGAGTCAGTTTCATGGTGCCACGGCTGATGGCGTGGGTGAAGCCATCCAAGAGCTGGGCGAGCGAGGCCTTGGGTTTTACCTTGGCGGTGCTGGTGAAGCTGCAGATCGGCAAGTTGAGCAAAGCCGGTGGTACTTCGAGTTCACTGGCTTGCAGGCCGGGGATGATGCTCAGGGTTTGTTCGGCGGTTTCGGGCGTGAAGGCGGCGTTGGCCTGCGGCCAAAAATCGGGATTGTCAATGAAGGCCAGGCCGAGCGCGTGCAACTCGCCGACGGAAGCCAACGTCACGGGATAGCCTTCGGCCGCGGTGGCCGCCAGCAGCTCGCCCAACGGCACGGGCATTCGCAGGGCGCGCACGAGCAACGCGCGGGCCGGCTCGCTGGCGACGGCCAGCACCCGGCGGCGTGCCATGGATTGCTGCGCGGCAGCGAGGTACAAAATAATCTGTTCGTCGCGTGGGCGGGTCAATTCTTTGCGCGCCAACCAATGGGCAAAGACGGAGCGCAACGACCGCCGGCTCGAGGCCAGCACCGTTTGAAGTGAAACGTCATTCAGCATGGGTGACCACGTGCATTGTAATGCCTGCCTTGGCGCACGCCGTTTCCACGGCGGAAAGCTCCTGGCTGTCGATCAGCCAGTGCGTTTCGTCCAGCTCCATGACCAACGCACGGCGCATGGCGGGCACTTGTTTTAAGCGTTTACGCATCAGCGGATCGTCAACCGCGATGATGTGTACCCGATGATGTAAAATCGTCATGAACGTATCCGGTAGAGTACTAAACGCCAGGCGGCGCGCCCCACAACCCAAAGAGGGCAATCGCCGCCGCGGCGTTGACATTCAGTGATTCGGCCTCAGTCCGCATCGGAATGGCCAGGCTCCGATACGCGGCGCGCAGGTCGGCCGGGACCCCGCGCGCTTCATTCCCAATCACCAGCACGCGCGGGCGGCGCGGGCTGGGCGCGCCGATCCGGTCGGTGCCATCCGCGGACAAGACGGCAACGTCGTCCGCCTGCGCGGCCAGCCAGGCCCGCGCGGCGTGCGCGTCACACACATACAGCACGGCTTGGAACAGCAGGCCGGCCGTCGCGCGGATGCACAGCGGATGAAACACATCCACGCCGGGCGTGACTGTCATAATCGCGGCGCAGCCAAGCGCCACGGCACTGCGCACGATGCTGCCCTGATTGCCGGGCTCCTGCAACTGCCACAGCACCAGCATGCGCACCGGCAGCACGGCCGGTACCGTCTGCACCGCCGGCGCCACCGCCAGCGCGCCGATGCCATCCGGATGCCGCAGCGCCGTGAACTTTTCAAAGCAGGCCGCGGTATAGTGCACCACCGGCACGCCGCGCGCCGCCGCCACGGCTGCCAGGCGTTGTGCATCCGCCGGCGCCGCGTCACTCAGCGCGACTTCCTGTAGCAGGCCGGTCGCCGCCAACGCCGCCGCCACACAAGCACGGCTTTCGACCCAGATCAGCCCGCTGGCCGCGCGCGCCGCGGGCGTGTGCAACGCGGCCAGCCGCTTGACGCGCGGATTGGCCCGGCTGGTAATCAGCGCGGCGGCTGGCGCCACGGCATTCTGCGGGGCGGAGCGGGCGCTCATTCCAAGCACTGGCCGGCGTAGGGTTCGCGCAAGAACAGGCGCGCATACTGGCGTACGAGCGGCGCGGCGGCGGCAAGATCCACCGCGCGCGCATATTCGCGTTGGGCCGCGGCCCGCTGCTGTTGCGCGTCGTAGACCGTGCCGAGCCGCAACGTGGACCAGGCCCGCACCGCCTGTTTACGCCCGCTGGCCGCACAAGCCGCTTCGAAATGGGCGCCGGCGGCGGGATAGTTCGTCGTCAGCATATCCAGCCGGCCCAGTTCGTAATAGTGGTCCGCCAGCAGGGCCACCGCGCCCGGCCGAGGGTCCTGTTTGACGCGCGCAATGACGCGGGCCAGCGCCGTCGCGGCATCGGCAATCCGGCCTTCCCGCAGCAGAATATGGGCGCGCAGCGCGTCCACCTGATGATTGCCCGGCAGCAGTGCCTGCAGTTGATCGCAGACCTGCAAGGCGCGGTCATACTGTTCGCGCCAGGCGTAGACAATCGCCAGCAACGCGCGCGCCGGCACACCAAACAGGCACGCCTGCTGCGCGCCGCGCTCGAGCCGGGCCAGGCCCGCGGCATCATCACCGGGCGCGACCAGCACCGCCGCCGGCAAGCGCACATACCACGGCGTGCCATTGATGAACACCTGGTAGGCGCCCACCAACACGTCAGCGTCCGCCGCGGCGGCGCGGCAGTGCGTGGCGGCGCGAACATCCTGCAGCGCGCCGGCCAGCAGCAGCACGGCGGCCGCGCCATCGCCGGTGTTCAGGGCCTGCCGCGCCAGCAACAACGCCGCGACGCCGTCATACAGTTCGCGCCAGCCACTGCCATCGGCACGGCGCGGCTCGGCCGCGGCCAAGGCGCAGCGCGCATCCGCCGCAATCCGCACCTCATCCATCCGCGCCGGGCCTTCCACCATGACGCGGCCCAAGAGCGCCAGCGCGTGCCAGACATGGCCGGCCGCATTATTGCTGGCCGCTGCCGCCACGTGCGCAAACTGCTGTTCCGCGCGCGCAATGTTCAGGGCAAACACGTTGGAGATGCCCGCGCGCAGCACGCGTGTCTGCGCCGCCGACAAGCCGGCTTGGGTCGCGTCCGCAGCCCAGGCACCGCATGTGCCGAGCCAGCTCGCTCCCGCGATCTGCGCAATGCCAAAGATCTGTCGCGCCCGCCGTGCCCGCATGGTTTTCTCTTGCCGGCGCCGCGCGCCTCAGCCAAACACCTTGCGCTGGCGCGTGTTCGGCAGTTCGAGCGCCTGCCGATACTTGACCACCGTCCGGCGCGCCACGGGAAAACCCTCGCCGCGCAACTGCACCGCCAGCGCGTCATCACTCAACGGGTCGTGTTTGTCTTCCTGCTCTATCAGCGCCTTCAGGCGCGTCTTGACCGTGTTGGTCGAAATCTCGTTGCCGCGCTCATCGGTCACATGGGCGGTGAAGAAAAAGCGCATCTCAAACGTGCCCTGCGGCGTGTCCATGTACTTGCCATTCACCGTCCGGCTGATGGTGGCCTCATGCACGCCGACTTTGTCGGCAATGGCCTTCATGCTGAGCGGCTTCAAATGCATCGGCCCTTCGTCGAAAAATTCGCGCTGCGCCTCAACAATCGCCTCGGCCACCGCCAGCACCGTGCGCTTGCGAAACTGCAGATTGTTGAGCAGCGTTTCGCCCTCGCGAATGTTCATCCGCAGGTACTGCGCCGTGGACTTGTCAATGGCTTTGTCCTTCAACATTTTGCGGATGCGCGGATTAACCCGCACATAGGGCAGCACATTGTCGTTCGTCTCCACGCTGTACGCGCCCTCCTCGCTGCGCGTCACCATCACATCTGGGCGGATGGCCGGCGCGGTCGTGGTTGACAAATCCCGGCCGGGCTTGGGATCGAGCGTGCCGATCTCCTTGATCGCGGCCTGGATCGCGCCGATCGACTCGCCCATTTTGTGCGCAATGTGTTCAAGCCGGTTGTGCAGCAATTCCTGATAATACTCGTGCAGCAGGCGATACGCCAAGCAGTCGCGCTGGCCGCGCCGCTCGAGCTGCAGCAGCAGGCACTCGCGCAGATCGCACGTGCCGATGCCGGGCGGATCAAACGTGCGCAGCAACGCCAGCAACTGCGCAACCCGGACCGGTTCCTGGTGCAGCGCCGCCGCAATATCCTCAACCGTCTCGGTCAGAAACCCGTTGTGATCCAGACTGCCGATCAAATACTCGATGATCTCCGCATCTGCCGGCGTCTGCGTGTACGTGCCAAATTGATCGCGCAACTCATCCACCAGCGTTTGACGGGTCTCAATCGAATTCAGCCGGTGCAGGTACAGCTCATCGTCATTAGCGCGCCGCTCGCGATAGGCCACCGTTTCAGCGTGGCCACCGGCCGATGCCGGCGCATTGGCATTGTCATAATAAGACTGCCACTCCTCGTTGTCGTTCGTCAGCGTGTCCAGCTGCGTTTCATACGCTTGTTCATGCGTGCCATTGCCCTGGTCGCGCGGCTGATCCTGCTCGGCCAGCGGGGCGGCGCGGGTGGCGCGCTGTTCTTCCAGATCCAATTCATCCGGGGTGAATTGCTCGACGTCGCTGTATTCCGCGTCGCGGCTCGGGTCGTACTCCTCGAGCACCGGATTGCACGCCAGCTGCTGGGCCAGCAGCGTTTGCAGCTCCAGCGCCGGCACCTGCAGCAGTTTCAATGACTGTTGCAACTGCGGCGCCAGGATCTGCGTCTGCTGTAAGCGAAGCTCTGTGCCTAAGTGTGTGCTCATGATTTGCGGGTCAAAAAGTGCCACGCGTGTGCTTAGTATAGCAAATCTCGTTCCTTTTTTGTATAATGCCAGTACGATGACCACCTTGACCGGATCAACCGCATGAATATTCTCATAATTGGCGGCGGGGGGCGCGAACATGCCTTGGCATGGAAAGTGCGCCAATCGCCCCACGTCAAAACCATCTATTGTGCGCCGGGCAACGCGGGCATCCTGCAGATTGCACAGCCCGTCCCGGTCGCGCCCGATGACCTGCGCGGCTTGGCCGCCTTTGCCCGCCAGCATGACGTGCAGCTCACGATGGTCGGGCCGGAAGCGCCCTTGTGCGCCGGCATTGTCAATGAATTTCAGAGTCGCGGCCTGCGCGTGTTCGGGCCGGACGCGCGCGGCGCCAAACTCGAGGGCTCCAAGGTGTTTGCCAAGGAATTCATGCGCGCCCACGGTATCCCGACCGCGCCGTTTGCCGTCTTTCAACAGCTCGACAAGGCCCTGGCCCATGTCAAGAAAAAAGGCGCGCCGCTGGTCGTCAAGGCCGATGGCTTGGCCGCCGGCAAAGGTGTGACGGTCTGCCAGACGGAGGCCGAGGCCGAGCTGGCGGTCCGTGATGCGCTCGAAAAACGCGTCTTCGGCGACGCCGGCGCGACCATTCTGATCGAGGACCTGCTGCAGGGCGAAGAAGCCTCGATCGTGGCCGTCACCGACGGCAAAACGATCCGTGCCCTTGAACCGGCCCAAGACCACAAACGCGTCTATGACAACGACACCGGGCCGAACACGGGCGGGATGGGCGCCTATTCGCCCGCCCCAATCGTCACCCCAACCGTGCTGCGCGAGATTGACCGGTGCGTCTTGCAGCCGGCCCTGGCCGGCTTGCGCAAAGAAAAAATCGAGTATCATGGCGTGCTCTACGCCGGGATTATGATCCACCAAGGGCGCGTTCAGGTGTTGGAATTCAATGTCCGCTTCGGCGACCCGGAGACGCAAGCGGTGCTGCCGCGCCTGCGCTCGGATTTTGTCGACCTGTGCCTGGCGGTGACCGATGGGCGCTTGCAGGCGCATGAGCTGCAGTGGGACCCGCGCCCGGCCGTCTGCGTCGTGCTGGCCGCCGGCGGCTATCCCGGCCCGTATCACAAGCATCTCCCGATCAGTGGCTTGGCCCAAGCCGCGGCCCTGCCGGATGTCGCCGTCTTCCACGCCGGCACCGAGCTGCGCAAAGACCAGGTCGTCACCAATGGCGGCCGGGTGCTCGGGGTGACGGCGCTCGGCAGCAGCGTGAGCGCGGCGATCGAGCGGGCCTATCAGGCCGTCGCGTGCCTGCATTTCGAGCACGTCCATTTTCGCTGGGACATTGGCGCCAAGGCGCTGGCGCGCCTGTGAAACAAATTGTAACAGTATGAAACGTTATGAAACATTAGCGCCGGCGCTGCTGGCCGCCCTGCTGCTGCTCAGCGGCTGCGGCCGCATGGCCGACGGCTTCGCCCGCTTGCGCGCCGACGCCTTTCGCGCCGCCAATCAGCCCGACCAGGCTATCGTGTGGTATGCCCGGATCGCCTCCAACCGCCAGGATGCGGTCGTCTTGCACGCCCTCGTCAAGGCCTATGCCCAGCGCCACGACCAGACCAATCTGGCGGCGACGTGCGCGCGTCTGGCCAGCGTGCTGACCAACTGTGCCGATGTGCGCGCACTGGTCATCACCTTGCTCGACAGCGACAACGCGCCGCTCGCCATTCCCCACATTCAGCGCTTGATCACTCTGGCGCCCGATAACTGGACGTACAAAGACGCGCTGATTACCGCCCTGCGCGACGCCGGCCAGACCAACGCTATTCCACGCGCCTTGCGCCGCTTCGCGCGCAGCATGCCCGCCGACAGCACGAATTTTCTGCGTTTGGGCCTGCTCTGGCTCAACCAGAATGACACCAGCAACGGAATCGTCTGCCTCACCCGCGCACTTCAGCTTGCGCCGCAGCATCAGGCGCTGCGCCAGACACTGGCGGCCACGTTGCTCGAAGCCAAACAGTATTCCGCCGCCCTGGCCACCCTGGCCGGGCTGGCCAGCAATCAGGTCGCGCACGCCGATGTGCAGCTCATGCTGGCCGATGCCTACAACGGCTTGGGCCAGGCCGCGCGCGCCATGCCATACTATCGCCGCGCCATTCAGCGCGAACCACACAACGCCGTGGCACTTAATAATTATGCCTACTGCCTGCTGCAGCACGGCGGCCATCTCAGCGAAGCCTACGAGCTTGCGCTCAGCGCCGTCCAGCAGGACCGCAAGCCGTATTCACTCGACACCCTGGCCGTGGCCTGTTACCAGAAAGGTGCGCATGACGCCGCCCTGCGCTTGTTGCGCGAGGCCGAGCAGCTGGCCGATAACGCCGGTGACGCGCTCGACCCGGAGATTCACTATCATTTTGGCCTGTGCTATGCCGCGCGCGGCGACATGGGGTCCGCCGTGCGCCGCTTCCGCACCGCCCTCGCGCAGCAGCCCGCGCTGCGCACTGACTTGCGCCAGCACTCTTTTTTCTCCACCATTGAATCCCAACTGCCTCCCCCGCATGAGCTCCTTGAATCCACACCTTGACGCCGTGATGCAGGCCGCCGGCGACACCGCCCTGACCTTCGATGATGTCACGCTGATCACCCAGTTCGCCGATTTTCTGCCGTCCGACACGGTGTTGGAGACGCGCGTCACGCGCCGCGTCAAGCTCAACATTCCGTTTCTCAGCGCCGCGATGGACACCGTCACCGAAGCGCGCATGGCCATCGAAATGGCGCGCCTGGGCGGCTTGGGCGTCATCCACCGCGCCATGCCGCCTGTCCAGCAAGCCAAGCAGGTCGCGCGCGTCAAGCATTACCTGAACGGCTTGATCACCGATCCGATTACCTTCAACGAGAATTGCACGGTGGCCGAGATGCTGCGCATGCACGAGGAAAAAGGCTACAAATTTCTGGGCTTCCCGATCGTCAATGACCGCGGCTTCCTGACCGGCATTCTCACGGCCCGCGATATCAAATTTCTGACCGCCACCCTGGTGCCCGTCAAGGACGTCATGACCACCACCCTGGTCACCGCCCCGCCCGCCACGACCATCGGCCAGGCCTTCGAAATCATGCGCGCGCACAAAGTCGGCAAACTGCCCATCGTCAACAACGGCACGCTGGTCGGCCTCTACAGCTTCACCGATGTGCGCAACATCATCGAGGGCATCGAGCCGTTGATCAACCGCGACGAGAAGCATCGCCTGCGCGTCGCCGCCGCGATCGGCACGTGCGACCAGGAACGCGCGACCTTGCTGGCCGCGGCCCAGGTCGATGTCCTGGTGATTGACACGGCCCACGGCCACACCCAGGGCGTGCTGGAAATGGTGCAATGGTGCAAGAAAACGTTTCCGCAGATTGACCTCGTCGCCGGCAACATTGCGACGGCCGAGGGCGCCGCGGCGCTGTATCACGCCGGCGCGGACGCGATCAAAGTCGGGGTCGGTCCCGGCTCGATCTGCACTACCCGCGTGATCACCGGCGTCGGCATTCCGCAGATCACGGCCGTGTATCAGGCGGTGCGCGCGGTCAACAATGAGATTCCGATTATTTCCGACGGCGGCGTGCGCCACTCGGGCGACGTGCCGAAAGTGCTGGCGGCCGGCGCCAGCGCCGTGATGATGGGCAGCGTCCTGGCCGGCACTGATGAAAGCCCCGGCGAAAAAGTAATCCACCAGGGCCGCCAGTACGTCGTCTACCGCGGCATGGGCAGCCTCGGCGCGATGCAACAATCCGCGTCGAGTCGCGAACGCTATGCGCAGCACGATGTTAAAAACAGCGACAAGCTGGTGCCGGAAGGAATCGAGGGGTTGGTGCCGTACGCCGGTTCGGTCGAGGGCGTGATCCAGCAATTTGTCGGCGGCTTGCGTTCGTCGCTGGGCTACAACGGCTGTCGCACGATTGACGAGCTGCGTGCGCGCGGCCGCGTCATGCGCATCACGCCGGCCGGCGTGCGCGAGGCGCATCCGCACGATGTCCTGATCACCAAAGACGCGCCGAACTACCGCACCGCGGCGCATTCCTGACCCGTCCGATCTGTCGGATCCGTCCGACTCATCTGCCGTGCCGCCGCATAGCACAGCGCGGCGCACGCCACCACGATCAGGCTGATCACTTGCACGCCGGTCAAGGCGTGCCAGGCCGCCTCGTGATCCGCGCGCAGAAATTCCATGAAGAAGCGCAGCACGCCGTACCCGCCCACCGCCCAACACCACACCGCCAACGGAAACGGCCGGCGCGCATACCACCACACCAGCACCAGCGCCAGCACACCGGCGCCCGCCGCTTCGTAGAGTTGCACCGGATGACACGGCAGCGAGCGCAGCGACGGTGCGTTGAAAAACCCCAGCAGCACATGCTGCGTGTGCGCCGGCGACCCGTGCGGAAAGGTGACCGCCAGCGGCCAGCCCGCGCCGCACAGTGCCGGCACAGTGTAGACTTGCCACCGGCTGGCCTGATCCAACACCGGCGTCACGACCGCCGGATCACAACAGACATCGCCCCAACAGCAGCCGCGCAGAAAGCAATCAATCCGCACGCCCGCCAGCAACAGTAGCGCGGCCGGCGCCCACACATCTGCTAGCGTCGCCAACGGCAATTGCCGGATCACGCAATACACCAACGGCGGCAACACGGCAAACCCTGCCGCAACGTACAGATTGCCGGTCGGCAGTGCCCATGCCAGCCACTCCGCGCCCATGCCGAAACGCACCGCATACGTGCGCACCAGCGGCAGCACCAACCACTCGCCCGCCAGCGCCAGCACGCCGATCCAAACAATGTGCCGGTGCGCAATATCGCTGCGCCGTGCCAGGTGCCATGCCACGATGAATGCCGCCAGCACGCCGCCCAGCAGGCCAAGTCCCGCGTAGTGTTCCGCCATGTGTTCCCCGTGGTGAAATCCGCCCGCCCCTCGGCCGGGTCAATGCTAGTGTAGACAATTTGCGCTGCGAACGCAACGTTCGTACGCTTGACAGTGTGCCCGTCAAGGTTTATAATGATTATAACGCTTGCGCTGCCGTTGTTATTCCTCAGCCCGAGGCCACCATGAAATCGCACCGCCTGCTGTCCCTTCGCGTCGCCGTGTCCGTCATAGCCTTCGCCACACTGCATACCGGCACGCTGGTCGCCTCATCCGGCGGACATAAGTTTCTTGACAAAGTCGCTATAGAGGTCATCGTACGAGGGATAGTTTATCTTTTTCAAGGCGCCACGCGCCATGCTGGTGAAGATGAGTCGTGGGGTTGCCTAGACTTCAAGAGCAACCTCGTCAACTCCGCGACGTTCATGCAAGAGTATGGCCAGGAGCTGCCGGGCCTGCTTGCGCCCGACGCGCGCTACGTTGCTTGCCGCTTCGCCGGCGCACATGCACGGCAGCAAACCTACGCGCTCGTCGCCCGCCTGCCCGGCAGCACCAATGCGCTGCACAGCGCCGTCACCTTCACTCACAATCTGGTGGGCTGGATCGAGTCGCTCACGTTCGACCGCCCGCTCACGCTCGCCACGGGCGCAACCTATCCGGCCGGCACACCGGTGCCGATCGAGCCGCTCATGCGTGCGCTGGCGCTGCGCCGCACCGGGCTTCCGCCCGCGCCTCAAACCCTCACCGTCAAACGTGCCGTGCAGAAAACGTCGTACGCCAAGGCCGATGTCGCCAAAGCCAAGGTCAGCAGTCTCTTGCGTGGTAGCGTCCCGACCACGCTCGAAGGCTTCAACTGGGTCGGGCATTTCTACGTCACGCCGCTGCCGCTGTTGACCACCGACGATTTTGTGCATGTCATCGAGCGCATGTATGAGGGCACCAAGCGCGGCAAGCACCCCAAGTACACCCATTTGTTCGTTTATTCGAATGCCACCGAGAAGACGCCGCCCTTCGGCCTGTTTATGGCCACCCTCCGCAAGGGCAACGTTGACTTCATCTACAAATTCAAGCTGGACAATCGCGACACCAACCTGATCGCCGCGCCGGAGTTCGAGGCGGTCCGTGCATTCCTCGCCACCAATCCGCCCTTGCGCGGCTTGGACTTCGCCCGCTTCCACTTTGCCATTGACGACGCGGCGCATTCGGCCAGCAATGTGCCCATGCTCGGCCGCATCACGCGCGGCAGCAGCTCGCTCGGCAACGTCAAGCCCAAACGCAACAAATGATCCGGCGCCTCGCGCTGAAAACCGCGTTGCGTTAGCCGCACGTGACTGCGGAGCGCTGAAGTGTTCGGTTTTTAGGAGCAGCAACGTGGGAACGGCCCCCGTGCCGCGCGCGAGTTTTGCAGCCACCACGTTGCGCGAATCGCCGGATCGCGCGGCGTGGCACCCACGCCACAACACGACAGGCGCCGGTTGCCCGGCGCCTGTGTGACTACGAATCCAAACCCGCGGAACCGGCTTACATGCCGCCGCCCGAGCCCATGCCGCGCATCAACGAGAGCAGCGGCAGGAACATCGCGATGACGATCGTACCGACGATTAACGCCAGGAAGACGATCAACAGCGGTTCCAGCAGTGACGTCAGGCCATCCACCGCCACATCCACTTCTTCGTCGTAGGTGTCGGAAACGCGCAACATCATTTCCGCCAGTGTGCCGGTTTCTTCGCCGACGTCAATCATGCCGACGACCATGGCGTCAAAGATGCCGCTTTGACGCAGCGGCCCGACGACCGACTGGCCTTCCTTAATCGAGGCGTGCACTTTGGTGATTGCCTTCGAGACGACCGCATTGCCAACCGCGTCGCGGACAATGTCGAGCGCCTGCAAGATCGGCACGCCCGACGAAATCAGGGTGCCGAGCGTGCGCGTGAAGCGGGCGATGATCGTCTTGCGCACCAGATTGCCGACCATCGGCGCGCGAATGACAAAGGCATCGATACTGTAGCTGCCGACCGGCGAGCGCTTGAACAATTTCCAGAGAACAACCAGGCCGATGATCACGACGATGCCGATCAGGGTGACCAGCGGGTTTTTCAGCATGATAAAATCTTTGACGCCATTCGACAGGTTAATCAGCGTCTGGGTAATGAAGGGCAGCTCGCGCTTTTGCTCTTCAAACATGGTCTGGAAGCGCGGAATGACGAAGGTCAGCAAGAAGACGACGACCAGCCCGGCGATGCTCAAGACGACGATCGGGTAGGTCATTGCCGATTTGACTTTGCGTTTCAAGCGCTGCGCTTTTTCAGAAAATTCGGCCAAACGGTTGAGGACGGTTTCCAGGACACCGCCGGCCTCACCGGCCCGCACCATGTTGACAAACAAGTTGTCGAACACGCGCGGGTATTTGGAGAGGGCATCCGAGAACGTCTTGCCGCTTTCGACGTTGGCAATGACGTCGCGCAGCACGACGCGCAACTGGGCGCTCTCGGGCTGTTGCTGCTGCAGAATGCGCAAGCCGCGCACCAGCGGCAGCCCGGCGTCGAGCAGCGTCGCGAGCTGGCGCGTCATCAGGGTGAGATCGGCGGTCGTGGCTTTCTTGAGCCCGCCGATGTTAATGCCTTTTTTCCAAAAGGACTGTTTCTGTTCCGAACCTTTCTCTTGGGTTGCCATACGTGCTCCTGAGGTGGCAAAATACTAAAAAAACAGCCGTGTGCGATGAGGGCGCGCGCGGCGTTACCTAGACACCCAGCGTGTTGCGGACGACTTCGTCCAACGTGGTGATGCCGCGCGACACTTTTAGAATGCCGTCTTCGCGCAGCAGGCGCATGCCCTGCTCGCGCGCCTTCTCGCGCAGGGCAATGGCCGGCGCGCGATCGTTGATCAACTCGCGCAGCGGGGTGGTGACGCGCAGCATCTCGAAGATGCCGGTGCGGCCGCGATAGCCACTGTTGTGACAATGCGGGCAGCCGCGCCCGCGGAAAAACTTGATGCCTTTCAACTTCTTGATGTCGCTGGTCAGGCGCGTCAAGTCATCCTCGTCGGGTTGGTACTCCTCACGGCAGTGGTCGCAGACGCGGCGCACCAGGCGCTGGGCGATGACGGCCTCGAGCGTCGAGCTGATCAAGAACGGCTCGGTGCCCATGTCAATCAAGCGCGTGACCGTGGTGGCGGCGTCGTTGGTGTGCAGGGTGGAGAGGACGAGGTGGCCGGTGAGCGAAGCTTGAATGGCGATCTGGGTCGTTTCCAAGTCGCGGATTTCGCCGACCATGATGCGGTCGGGGTCCTGGCGCAGAATCGCGCGCAGCGAACGCGCAAAGGTCAAGCCGACGCCTTCGTTGATCGGCACCTGCACGACGCCTTCAATGTCATATTCGACCGGCTCCTCGGTCGTAATGCACTTGGCGTCAATCGTGTTGATTTTTTGGAGGCAGGCATAGAGCGTGGTGGTCTTGCCGCAGCCGGTCGGGCCGGTCACCAAAAAGATGCCGTTCGGGCGCAGGATCAACTCGTCAATCTGGTGCAGCAGGTCATCTTCGAGGCCGAGCACGGCGAGATCGAGCTTGGTGCTTTCGCGATCAAGAATACGCACCACGACGCTTTCGCCAAAGACGGTGGGCAGGGTCGAGACGCGCAAGTCAACCTGGCGGCCGGCGATGCGCGCGGTGATGCGCCCGTCTTGCGGCAGGCGCCGCTCGGCGATCTTGAGGCCGGCCATGACTTTGATACGCGAGGCGATGGCCGGCGCCAAATGGCGCGGCGGCGGGACCAGCTCGTAGAGCGCGCCGTCGACGCGATAGCGAATCTTGAAAACGTCTTCAAAGGGCTCGAAATGGATGTCGCTGGCACGGTCTTTAATGGCCTGCACCAGGACCAGTTCGAGCAGTTTGACGACCGGGCCCTGCGCGGCGGCGGCGGTGCCTTCGGCTTCCTCGGCGATTTCCTCCGGGCGCAGCATCTTCAGGTCGTTGAGCAGTTCGTCCAGCGATTCCTGTTTCTTGCGGTAGTAATTCTCGAGAATCCGTTCGACTTCCTCATCGGTGGTCAGCGCGCCGGTGACGTCCACATTCAAACGATAGCGCAGGTCGTCAATGGCCGAGAGATTTTCGAGATCGGCGACCGCGACGACCAGCGAACCATCGGCGCGCTTTTCGCACGGAATGGCGCGATGCACTTCCACCGAGGACGGCGAGACCAAATCAAGCACCTCCTCGGGAATTTTCATGTCGCTCAGCGAGACGAACGGCATGCCGAAGGCCGAGGCGATGGCCTCGCGAATTTGGTCTTTGTTGACGAAGGACAAGGCCACCAGCACGGTTTCGAGCGGCTTGCTGGTGCGTTGCATCTCCTCGTGCGCGGTGTCAAGTTGCGCGCGGGTGAGGAGCCGCTGGTCAACCAGGGCCTGTCCAAGGGTTTCGGTATCAAACGACATAGGTCGGGTCCAAGTAATGCCCTGCGGGGCAATGACTAGTCAACATCCGTGACCGTGTTGGCCAAGACTTCTTCAAGGGTGGTAATGCCGCGCTCGGCTTTGGCCAGGCCGTCGTCGCGCAGCGAGCGCATGCCGGCCTTGCGCGCCGTTGCGCGAATGATGTTGGCCGGCGTGCATTGGTAAATCAGATGCCGGATCTCGTCGTTCACCACCATCAACTCAAAAATGCCTTTGCGGCCGCGATAGCCGGTGTTGTTGCAATTGTCGCAGCCGCGGCCGTGGTACCAGGTTTTCTTCTTGACCTCTTGCGGGTCGAGTTGCAGGGTGCGAACCAACTGCGGATCGGGCGTGCATTCCTCTTTGCACTTCTTGCAGACCGTGCGCACCAGGCGCTGGGCCATCACGCCCATCACCGCCGAGGCCACCAAGAATGGCTTGACGCCCATGTCGATCAAGCGCGTAATCGCACTGGGCGCGTCATTGGTGTGCAGGGTCGAAAAAACCAAGTGACCGGTCATCGCGGCTTGGGTCGCGATTTCGGCCGTGATCGTGTCGCGAATTTCGCCGACCATGATAATGTTTGGCGCCTGACGCAAGATCGCGCGCAAGGCATTGCCGAAGGTCAAGTTGATTTCCTCGTTGACCATCACCTGGTTGATGCCGCTCAGCATGTACTCAACCGGGTCTTCCACCGTGATCAGTTTGACGTCCGGCTTGTTGAGAAAGTTCAAGCAGCCATAGAGCGTGGTGGTCTTGCCGCTGCCGGTCGGGCCGGTGACGAGCAGCACGCCATTCGGCATCGCGATCAGTTTGCGAAACGTGTTTTCGTCTTGTTCCAAAAAGCCCAGCTCGACCAGGCCGAGCAGCAACGAGGTCTTGTCCAAAATCCGCATGACCATGCTCTCGCCATGCGTGCCGGGCAGGGCCGACACGCGCAAATCGAGCGTGACTTTATCAACCGTGAATTTGATGCGGCCATCCTGCGGGACGCGCCGCTCGGCGATGTTCATGCCCGACATGATTTTGATACGCGAGAGGATCGAGCCCTGCAAACGTTTCGGCGGGGATTCCATTTCAATCAGTTCACCGTCAATGCGGTAGCGGATGCGAATGCGTTTTTCGAGCGGCTCGATGTGAATGTCGCTGGCGCGCGTGCGGTAGGCTTGGGTGATGACGGCCGAGACAAAACGAATGATGGGGGCCTCGTCGATGCCTTCCTTGCCCGAGGTGATTTCGCCGATGTTCTTGAGGGCGGTGTCATAGTCGCCGCCGGAAGCCTCATCCACCGCCGCCGCCATTTGCTCGCCACGGTAATACAGGTCGAGCGCGTTTTGAATGTCGGACGGGCCGGCAATGACAGTCTCGGACATCAGCCCTTTGGTCTTTTCATTCTTGGCCAAGACCACGTTCAGGTTGTCGAGCGTCTCGACATCCATCGGGTTGGTCATGGCGACGGTGAGCACGCCGGCACCGCAGCGCACCGGCACAATCTTGTTGGCGCGCGCAAAGTCGGCCGGGACCAGCATCAGCACCTCGGGCGCCAGGGCGTGGTCGGAGATGTTGAACGCCTCCATGCTGAAATGCTCGGTCAGGAACGCGACCAGCTCTTTTTCGGCGACAATCCCGGTCAGCACCAGGACTTCCAGCACCGTGCTGGCCCGCACGCCCACGTCCTCGCGCGCCTTGACGATCTGCGCGTCGGTGAGCATGCCTGCATCTTTCAGCATATCCAGAATCAGATCTTCTGCTGCCATAACCGTGCTACCGTAAGCGCGGACCGAGCCCGCGCGTGAAGAACGTGCAGGACTACTTGGCGGCCGGTGTCGGCACGCTCGCTTTCTTCTCGCGCACCTTGGCGTGTTTGCCAACGCGCTCGCGCAAGTAGTGCAGTTTGGCGCGCCGCACATGCCCGGCGCGCACCACGTCGACGCTGACTACGTTGGGCGACTGCACCGGGTAGATGCGCTCGACGCCCTCACCAAAACTGACTTTGCGCACCGTGAACGTTTCGCCGACGCCGTGCCCGCGACGTCCGATCACAATGCCTTGAAAGATCTGCACGCGTTCTTTCTCGCCTTCGCGAATGCGTTGGGATACTTTGACCGTGTCACCGATGCGAAAGGGCTTGAGCGCCTGCGCGCGCGCGGGATTCATTTTTTCCAAAAGTGTTGTCATACTGCTCGTCGCTGCATTACGTTAAGCGCGCGCCCGCCGCATCCGGCGGTCTTCGTCGCGCAAGAATTACGCGGGGCCGCGCGGCCCCGGCCGTGTCGCCGGGCGCGTTGCGGCGCGTTCCGCACAATAGCGTGCATACAAATCAGGCCGGCGTTGCCGGGTGCGCTCCTGTGCCTGCGCCTGGCGCCACTGGTCAATCGCGGCATGATTGCCGCCCAGCAGCACCTCCGGCACGCGCGCCCCGCGATATTCCGGCGGGCGCGTGTACTGCGGATACTCCAGCAAGGCCGCGCCATGCGAGTCATTGGCCGCGCTGGCGGCGTTGCCCAGCACGCCCGGCAGCAGGCGCGCCAGCGTGTCGATCACGACCGTCGCCGCGACCGCCCCGTTGCTCAGGACATAGTCGCCAATCGACAGTTCGGCATCCATCACGTCCAGGACGCGCTGATCCACGCCTTCATAGTGGCCGCACAGCAGCACCAAGTGCGCGTGCGCGGTCAGTTCGTGCGCCACGGCCTGCGTCAGCACGCGGCCTTGCGGCGTCAGGTACACTTTGTGGCCCGACCACAACTGGCCTGCGTCGAGCGCTGCAAAGATCGGCTCGGGTTTGAGCACCATGCCGGGCCCGCCCCCGTACGGGGTGTCGTCCACCGTGCGGTGCTTGTCATGGGTGTAGGCGCGAATGTCAATGACATTGACGCACACCGCGCCCTTGACCTGCGCCCGATGGGCGATGCTTTCGGCCAGGTAGGCCTGCAGCGGCCCGGGAAACAAGGTCAGGACATCAATCTGCATGGCGCATCCCGCGCACGCAGCGTGGGCGCGCCGCGGCCGTCAGGCCGTGGCCGGCGCCGCCGCCGCCGCCGCGGCCGTGTTCTTCTTGCTGCGCGCGGATGCGCGCACCGCCGGCAGCGCCACCTTGGCGGCCTTCAGCACCGGGCGCACGGCATCACTAATGGTCGCGCCCATGCCGCACCAATAGAACAAGCGTTCGCTGTTCACCACCACTTTCGTGGCGGCATCTTTGGCGCGCGGATTGTAGTGCCCGAGCACTTCGATAAAACGGCCATCACGCGGCGAACGTGTGTCCGCCACCACAATACGGAACGAGGCGCTGTTTTTCGTGCCCGTCCGCCGCATACGAATTTTCATTGCCATAGAGTCGTTACCATCAAGAGGTTTACGCGGGGGCCGCGGCGATTAGGCGCTGCGCACCTCGCGCAGCATTGTCTTCAGATACGTGACGCTGCGTTCCACACCCACGGCCGGCTCTTCTTCGCCTTGGTACAGCACGCACAGGAAGCCGTCAAAGCCGACCTGCTTGAGCGTGTACAGCACTTCGCGTTGTGGCACGATCCCCTCGCCCAGCGCACACGGCGCCAACGGGCGGCCCTGCAGTGTGGTCCACTGACTGTCCGCCTGCCCCTCGCTGTTGCGCACATCCGTGAAATGCACGCTGGCGATGTCGTCGGACAAAGTCCGCACGGCATCGGCCGGCTCTTCGTCCACGACCAGAAAGGCGGCCACGTCAAAGGTGATTTTCAGCTGCGGCGAGTTCAACGCTTGCAGCAGGCCCAGCAGGCGCGTCGAACCGTTCAGCATCTTGCCGCCATTGGCCAGACACAGCGTAATGCGCTTGCGCTCGGCCAGTTCGAGGCAATCTTGCAGGGTGGCGATCAAAACCGGATAGGCTTCGTCCCAGTTCTGAATTGAGGCGGCGTGCTCGGTGCTGATGCCGGTCCCCATCAGGCAGACATTCGGCACATTCGTGATGGAAGCCAGCAAGATCGCTTCGCGAATCTTGTTGATCGCCCGCCAGCGCAGGTGCTCATCCACCAGCAGCAGGTCTTCGCGCACCCCGTAGGAATAGTAGCGCAGTTTCCGCTCGCGCATGCGCGCCAGGTTCATTTTCACGTCATCGCCGATGTCCTTGCGCCAGACATCGCGGTGATTGATGATCTCCAGGCCTTCAAAATTGTTCTGGCCCGCAAAATCAATAATTTTCTGGAGATTCATGCGCCCGCCTTGAATGGCAGTGCAGAAACTCTCGCTAGTCAGTCCGAGTTTCATCCAACTCGTCCTTGTTGAACAGTCCGGCGTCATCGCGTGTGCCTCCATAACAAGGAAGCGACCGTGTTCTGACTCGCGCGACCGGACTTGGTTGCCACGGCGCTCGCTACAGCAACGCATACCCATCCACGTCAGGCCTTGTGCCCGCGCCAGGCTGGATGCGTCTACTATATCGCAGGCCTAAAGTATAGCCAAATGCAACGCGCTTGTCAAACGCCGCGCGTCGCGGCCCCAAAATACACTGCCCGCAGCGCGCCCAGAACTGCCAAGACAAGCCACAACGCCGGCTCGGGCACAACATCCACGATCACCTGCACCGCTTGCGGTGAATTGACGGCGGCGCCGGCAACAATCGTGATGTTGGTTTGGTAAGAACCCTCGGCGAGTGCGGTCGTGCTGAAGGTCACGCGGTGCTGATGCGGCACTTCATTTGTGCAGGTGCCGCCGGCGGGCGTCAGCGCCGTAATCCAGGATGCTTGCTCCGCGACGGTGTAGCCAAGCAGGCCGAATTGCCCGCTGTTCCAGACATTGAACCACTGATTGGTGGCGTTCGTGCCGAGCAGCACTTCTTGCGCCAGCACGTTCGGCGCACAGGCCAGCGCGAGCACGGCCGTGCCGCCGCTCTGGAACCAGGTAAGCTGGCTGCTGTTGCCGCCCAGCGCGTCGAGCCAGCCATTGCCATCAAGATCGACGGCACCGATGGTCGCCAGATCATGGCTGGTATCAATGTTGCGACGGGTGAAGTTCTGCAGCCCATCATTCTGACACCAGAAGAAATCATTGGCGGAGGGATTGTCGCTGGCAAAGAAATCCATGATGCCATTGTTGTCGACATCGGCGGCCGTGATGGCGTAGCAGTCGACCGTCCAGACGATTTGGTGGCGGATGAAATTCGAGTAGCTGCCAGTGTTTTCGAACCAGGCAATCTCATTGTCGTCCAAGGAGCTGCCGACGAAGTCCATATCGCCATCACGGTCAAAATCGGCGGCGTCAATCGCGCACGCACCCGGATAATTGCTGACGATGATGATCTTGACGAAGCTGACATTGCCAGTGTTGTGCCACCAGGCGAGGGCGTCGGCAACGGCGCCGGCGCCGGCGATATCACAGTTGCCATCGCCATCCACGTCACGCACAATAATGTTGCGCACGCCACTAAAGGCGGCGTCGATTATATTCTTGTTGGTAAAGACGCCGCCGCCGTCGTTGCGCCACCAGGCAATGTCGCCGGCGTTCTCGGCCGCGGCCACAACGTCCAAGTCCTGATCGTGATCCATATCCACCAAGTACGCCCGGCGCGCGCCGCTGAAACTGCCGTCGATGGTGTGTTCAACAAACTGCATCCGGCCGTTATTCTCAAACCACGCCACGTCGCTGTCACTCTGTGCGGCGGCCAGCACGTCGTTGTCACCGTCATTATCCATGTCGCCCACATCCACACCGATTGCGCCGGCAAAATTGCCGTCGATCACGCTCATGTTGGTGAAATTCAGCTGCCCATCATTGCGCCACCAAGCGACGACGTTCCCGTACACGGCCACGATGTCGCGCCAGCCGTCGCGGTCCAGATCGGCGGCAAGGGCGTTGTCCACGGCGTATGATCCGGGAACGTTGGTAACAACCTGCCAGCGGAAGACGTTGCCGAACGCGCCGGTGGCCAAGGTGTTGAGGAACACCTGAACGCACTGGGGCGAATTTGTGGCCGCCGGCGCATTCAGCCAAATGCGTGCCGGCTGCATGCCCGGCACGAGCGCCGCAGGATTGAACACCACCCGATGAGCGGTGGCCGTGCCGGCGCTGGAGGTGCCATTCGTGGGCGAGATACTGTTGATCCACTCATCCGTGGCCGTCACCGTATAGTGCAGTACACCCGTGCCGGCATTCCAGACGCTCACCCATTGATCGCTGACCGCGCCGCCGGGATAGCGCGCCAAGCACAGCGCGTTGGGAAACAGCGCCAGTGTGGTCGGACCATTGGCATAATAATTGGCGTGCACCGCGCACGCGGCAGTGAACAACACAACAATCACACGCGACAAGAACATGCGACGGCGTTGGGCACACGCGAGAAAAGACGTGACATTCATGGCAGGCCTCCGCGAGGGTAAATGCAGTTGCCAACTATTGGTTTCACCTAGTATACACCTGCTCAAAGCGCATGTCAAGTATGGCCAGATTTGTTATACTGTTCCCGCGTTCATGCATGAATTCTTATTGACACAAGGAGCAGCCAATGCCAGATTCCGCAGGACACGCCTTGTGGCGCGCGTCACAGTTCGATGCGATGGAGAAGCCCGACCACGAGCGCGGCGTGCCCGCGCCCGCACTGGAGTGGCCGGTGAATGCGACGCAGCCGCTCATCGCGCTGCCCGACCCGCGTGTGCCGCTTGCGCCGGTGGATATCCACACGCTGATTGCGCAGCGCCGCACACAGCGCGCCTATGCGCCTGAACCGCTCACGCTGGTGGAATTGTCCTTTCTGCTCTGGAGCACACAAGGCGTGCAAAAGCACACCCCGGGCGAGCGCACCCTGCGCACGGTGCCGTCCGCCGGCGCGCGTCACGCCTTCGAAACGCTGCTGCTGGTCAACAACGTGGCAGGCCTCGCGCCGGCACTCTACCGTTATGTAGCGACGCAACATGCCCTGACCATGTTCTCCTCAAACGAGCGCATGCAGGACGATGTACGCGATGGCTTTCGCAATATGAATCTGGTCACGCTCAGCGCGGTGGTCTTCATCTGGGTGTGTGTGCTCGAACGCATGACCTGGCGATTTGGCGAGCGCGGCTGGCGCTATGTATTGTTGGACGCCGGGCATGTCTGCGAGAATCTGTATCTGGCGGGCGAAGCGTGCGGCTGCGGCACGTGTGCGATTGGCGCCTTCAATGATGCGGACGTCAACGCGGCGCTCGGGCTGGACGGCGTCGGTCAGGTGGTCATCTATGCCGCATCAGTGGGCAGAAAACCATGCTGAAAAAACCAGTCTGTGTCTATATCAACTGGGCGGCGTATGACGAGCTGTCCGATAAGGTCGAACTGACCGAAGCGCTGGCACTGGAGCAATGCGAGCATCTGTTGCGGCTGCGCAGCTTGGGCGTCCAGCTCGATTATTATCTAATGGATGCGTTTTGGTATGCGCGCAACGGCGGGTATCGCACGTGGCGCAAGCCGCACTGGCCGCGCGGGCCGGCGCGCTGGCTGGCATGGTGCCGCCGGCACGACGTGCTGCCCGGATTGTGGTTTTCGACCAACAACTTTTTTGCCGGCGCGCAGATTGCACCGCACCCGGCATGGCGCGCGTCAGTGAACGAGAGCGGCACGGCGGCATGCATGTTCGACGGCCCCTTTTGGCCGGCGTTTTTGCAGCTCCTGCAAGAGTGGCACACGCGTGGCATCCGCTGCTATAAATTTGATTTTGTGGAGTTGGCGGCGGCGACGGCGGCGGTGGCACGCACACTGCTGCCGGGGCAGATTTGGGAAAAAAACAAAGCCGCGTTGATTGCCGGTCTGGCCGCGTTTCGACGGCGCAACCGGGATGCACTGCTGTTGGGCTACAACGGGCTTGACGAGCAGTATCGGATCGTGGGTGACTGGATCAATGTGCTGACCGGCACGGGCTATCCGATCTGCAAGGTTGTTGACGCGCGCCTGCTCGACGTGTTCGACGCGGTCTACTGCGGCGATCCGCGCCCGGCCGATGTGCCAACCATGAATTTCTGGCGCGCGAAAGACATTTACTCGGATCACATGGTGCGCGTGTTTCACGCCAATGGCGTGCCGTTGGCACACATTGACAACAGCGGCTTCATGATCGGCACGACCGGCACCTGCTATTATCGTAAGACGGCGGCGTGGCGCGGGATGCTGCTGCTCTCGCTGCTGCGTGGCGGATGGGTGAACACCTATTACGGCAATTTGAATTTGTTGAGCGACAAGGATGCGTGCTGGTTTGCGAAAGCGCAAGCGCTGGTGCTGCCGTTGCAGGCGACGGCGCAATGGGCGCCCTTTGGCGGGCTGCCGGGCGCGTGTGTCCCGTATGGCATGGCGGCCGCGACGCGCGCCGGCGCACTGTATGCCGTGGTGAACCCGACCCAAGCGATGGCCGAAATTGCCGTGCCGTGTGCGACGGGCGGCGAGCTGGCAGTCTTGTTTCACGATGCGGGCTTTGCGCCGGTCGTGCGCGGCGCGCGCGTGACGCTCGGGCCGGAGCAAATGGCGGTGCTCGCGTCCGGCGCGTATGCCACGGCGGCCAATGATTTGGGCGTCGAGCCGGATGTGCGGATACCTAGCGCGATCGCGCCGGTGCGCTTTGCCACGCCCCGCGCGGACGCGCACCGCGTCGAACTGACCGTTGCGCCGCCGGCGACGGGCGACCTGCGCATTGTCGTGCGACAATTTGATGCGTATGGCTTGCCGGTGCGCAGCACGGGCGGCGCGCCGCCGCAGGGCGCCACGATGGGCAAGATCATTTGCATTCGTGCCGCGCAAGATGGCCGCGCCGTGCCGGTCAAAATCAACTATGACAAGGCGATCTGGAGCGGCCTATCGTGGGGTGTCGGCGAGTTGCGGCGGGCGGCATTGCGCGGGCGCGCGCCGATCTCAATGTGCTGCACGACCAATGACCCGCGCGTCGCGCGCCTGTTGGTCGAAGTCTACCGCGTGCGGCAGAGCAATGGAGGAATGGAGTAGCGGAGTATTGGAGTGATGGGCGCTGGGCGCAGATGACAGTCGTCTCCAGCACTTAGTTGGATGCTGTCATTTGATTCGTTCCTGCCAGCATCCAAGCACAAAACAAATTCAGCACCCAGTGCATTGCCTTGCTGTTCATACCATCCGGCTGCAGCGGCAATATCTGCCTCGGCTTCCGGACGGACACGCACCGACAGCATTAAGCCGATACCCGCAGACGTTTCTTGACAACATCCCACGGCGCGCCCGCGGTGGGATCCGTGTGGTACCGCTCCAGTCGCGCATCCAACTCCCGGCGCTGCTCGTCCGACAGCAGCACCGCTTCCGGCATGCTCGCCACACTATCCCAAATGTCTTCGGCCAGCAAAATGCGTTCGGAAACGCTTAGCTGGAGTGCATCTGCGAGTGACAATGACAGTGTTTTCATATCAACAGTATAGCAAGAAACGGGCTTTTCTTCAAGCCGGAGTGCTGTATGCAATTGCTATAGCGCACAGCGTTGGGATAGCACAGACGACATTTTTTGTCGTTTACAATCGACAAGAAATGTCGTCTGCGACGAGCAAATGCCTAACGGCGCGCATGACCGGCAGTGAAAAGCCGCGAGAAAGCGCGGCTTTTCACTGTGCGTGTCGATGCGTTGGTTCGACAGCTTTCATCCGTATTTCCGTTTCGGTTTCTCAAGCATCACCATTTGCTGAGCCTCCGAGCGGTGATGCAGAGGATACTCCGAAAGGTCTTCGACTTCCTCGTTGCCCCATTGTGCCCAACCCTTGCGAGGATGTCGGGCAAAAAGTTCCAAGTATGGACCGGGTGAGCAGTCCTCAATGATGTCGTACAACTCGTCTGGCTTGCGCGAGTGCTCCCGCTTCCGGGTTGAAAGAACATTGGTCTGGGTTCGCCCCGCATCGAGTGTCCGCATGCTTCCCCTGATCCCGAAAAGCACAAGTTCTGTTACATTCCGAAAATAGAAACCGACGCCTCTTCCATCCGGTCCGCCATCCTTCCGAATCTTGTACCAGACTAGGTTCGTTTTGTAGGTGAATCCCCACCGCTTCATAACCTCCAATCCTTCCGAAATAAGCGCGTTTGGCACCCATAGGTAAAGATGGGCTCGTGCCGCCGCGAGGCGGTTCACCGGCAACTCGAAAATCTCTTCCATTGTCATCGTGGGATAGCGCAATAAGCGCTGGTGTTCCGGGGCCATCTTGCCGGTTCGGTTCTCGAACCGCCACGGCGGGTCGGCCAGAATGGTGAAGAATGGACCCTGAACTCGACTAAGCAGATCTTCAGCTGCCGATGCTTGTGGAATGCTAAATATCCTCGACATAGAGTGTCCTTCGTATTCCGAAAACCAGAAGCGGGCAGCCTGCGCCCCCTCCACCCTGAATGCGTGGAAGCAGTTTCGCCATGTGGGTCGTCGAGGCTCCGTAGGAGTCTCCGCGACCCAGAGCGTCGAACACCTCCTGCAACTCGTCGCATCGCGTGACAATCACGCCCACAGACACCGCACGAAGATCAAACAGCAACCGGAAATTGTTCAGGTCCCGGTCAAAGAACGGATCCTTGTTGTTCCATTCGATTTCGAGAGCGATCTGGTTCTTGAAGCAATCAACCGCATGTGTCGGCGACTCTGTTACCGTATCGTCCACGGTGATACTGGTCTGGAAGTTCTTCTCGATCCATCCCTTCTTCGTGAGTTCGGAATCGATCCACTCCGAAACCTTCGACTTCCTTCCGCCGCCGACTGCAATGTGGCTCTTCTTGAGCCTGAAGCGTGTCAGCACGTCACAGATGTCCTTGAACTCCTGCCCGAAGTCCTGACGCAGAATGGCGCACGCATGGCGCCATTCGTGGATCTCGTAGCTGTCACGAATGAAGGCTGGTAAGTCGGTTGTTGTCATGCCGTCACTGTGTCATGTCCCGCATCTGTTTTCAATTCTTCTCTCCTCGTCGAAATGGTTAATCTATATTGTACGTACTCCAATAAAATCAATTTGAGACTAATATAGCAGATTCGCACTGCTTTGGCAAATGTCTGCAAAATCGCGTGCGCAGTCTTGCCATTGTGCAACACAAGCCATAAATCTCTGCCGGATGCATTTTCGATTCGTGGCAATCCGTACCAACGCGGAACGCCATTCCGCGCCTACAACAATCGCAATCTGTGCTAGCGGCGCCGTGCCCGCTTTCTGGACGTGGCCGACGACAAAAAATGGCGTTTGTGGTATACTTAGCGGCATGGAAACCTATCAAGATATTGCACGCGAGGTGCTGCTGCTGGAGGCCGAGGCGGTGCGCGGCTTGGCGGCGCGCGTCACCGATCAGTTTGACCGCGCCATTGAGCGCTTGCACGCCTGCAGCGGGCGGGTGGTCGTGACCGGCATGGGCAAGTGCGGCCTGATTGGCCGGAAAATTTCGGCGACCTTTGCCAGCACCGGCACGCCCTCGGTGTTCATGCATCCGGCCGACGCGATTCATGGCGATTTGGGCATGATCACCGAACACGATGTGGTCCTGGCGCTCTCGAACAGCGGCGAGACGGAAGAGCTCGTGCGACTGCTGCCGATGATCCGCAAGATCGGCGCAGCGTTGATCGCCCTGACGGGGCAGGTCACGGCAACCTTGGCGCAGCACAGTGATGTGGTGCTCGACGCGACGGTGGCGCGCGAGGCCTGTCCCTACAACCTGGCGCCAACGGCCTCGACCACGGCGCAACTGGCGCTGGGCGACGCGCTGGCGATCGCCTTGATGCACAAGCGCCAGTTCAAGCCGGAAGATTACGCCTTGCGGCATCCGGGCGGGAATCTCGGCAAGCGCTTGTTGAAAGTCGAAGACTTGATGCGGACCGGCGAACGCCTGGTGCGCGTGCTGCCGGAGACGCTCTTGCGCGATGTGGTGGTGGCGATGACGCAGACGCGCAACGGCGCGGCCTGCATCGTGGACGCGCACGGCACGCTGGTCGGGTTTTTCAGCGATGGTGATTTCCGGCGTGCGATCCTGCACGATTCGCGCGCGATTGATGCGCCGGTCGCCAGCGTGATGACCCGCAATCCGACCACGATTCGGGCCCAGCAACTGGCCGAGGAAGCCGTGCAACTGATGCGCCGCAGCACGCGCAAGTTCAGCCAGTTGCCTGTGCTGGATGCCGCCGGGCAATTGGTCGGTTTGCTGGACGACGACGAGCTGTTGAACCTGTAATCCGGCATTTCATAATGGTGTAATGTTGCGTATGATAGACTGTGGGCACCGCGCGTGGAGAAGCGTCTGCGGACGCCGCCGCGGGCGGCATGACATACTGTACCGATTTGTGCCCGGGATGTCATCATGGCGAGAACGGCAGTGACTGGGGATGCGGTTGTCGCTGACAGCGAGTGTGGGGGGGACACCCGGGCACACTTTTTCTCCTGCCGCGCGCAGTTGCAATTGCGCGGGCAAAAGAGTAGAATAGCAATGGTTTTGAGACAATGGCAAATTGGCTGATCCCGTGTGCCGAAGCGAACGCGCGCGGGCAACAGATAGAGTGGTTGGTGCTGGATGTGGACGGCGTCTTGACCGATGGCCGGATTTACACCAGTGCGCGCGGCGACGAGCTGCTGGCGTTTCACGTGCATGACGGCCATGGCATTCGGCTGTGGCAGCGCGCGGGGAAACAGGTGGCGGTAATTTCGGGGCGCACTTCAGCGGCGGCGCGGGCGCGCTGCGCGGATCTCGGGATCACGCACATATACCAGAACGCGCCCGACAAGGTTGCCGCGCTGGCCGAGTTGCTGCACACGGCGCAGGCTAGCGCCGCCCAGGTCTGCTACTGCGGCGACGAGCTTATGGATGTTCCGCTGCTGGAGCGCGTCGGCCTGGCGGTGGCGGTGGCCAACGCGGTGCCGGAAGCGCTGCGGGCGGCGCAGCTGGTGACGACGCGCCCCGGGGGTGCCGGCGCCGTGCGCGAAGTGATTGAGATTGTATTACAAATGCAGGGGCGGTGGCACGATGTAACTGCCCGCTATTCTGATCAAGCCATGCAAGGGAGTATGCAATGAAGCGAATGATAACGCTGTTGATGAGTGTCCTCTTGGTCTGCGTCAGCAGCACTGGCAATGCGACGACGGATGCCACGCCGCGGCAAGCCGCGAGCGAGGTGCTCGACGCCTTCATGATGCGCGACGATGTGCGCATGGCCGAGATTGACGAGAGCGGCCGCAAGCTGTGGGAAGTGCGCGGCGTGAGCGCGGAGTCGCAAAACGCGGATGTCGTGCGGATATACAAGGTGGAAGCCACCATGGTCACCGACCGCGGTGAGCAAGTCAAAATGTACACAGAATCCGCGGATGTCAATCGACGCACGAGTGAAATTATGACCGAATGTCATGTGGATATCATTGCCGGCGACCGGGTCTTGAGCGGCACGGGGATGCGGATCATTAATACCAAAGCCAAGAAAGAATTCGAGCTGTTCAAGGATGTGCAAATTGTTGCCTTCCGTCAAGCCGGTGAAGCGACCCTCGAGAGTATTCGATGAAGCAGCACGCCATGGGTGGTCGCATTACCGCGGCGCTCATCGGCACGGCGCTGTTGCTGAGCGTGCCGCCGCGCGCGGCGGTCGCCGCCTCCGCCACCAATCCCGTGCCAGTGCGGATCAATGCCGAACAACTCAAGTATGACTATGAGAATAACATTGCCTACTTGCGCGGCAATGTGGTCGTGCGGGATCAGCCCGGCCGGGTCCTCTCGTCCGACAATGCCACGATTTATTTTGGCAAGCAGGCCCAGGCCGCGCCAGATGCCGCGGCTCAGAACGTCGCCTTTGGCAATGTCGAGCGGATCGTGGCCGTCGGCACCGTGCGCATGGTGGATGGCAACTACAGAGTTATCGCCGACAAAGCCGTCTGGAGCAAGCTCGACAACAAAATTGTCTTGACCGGCGGGCCACCCAAGGCGATGCGGGATGCCGCCATCATCTCGGCCCCCCGCATCATCTACGACCTTACCTCGCAGAAGCTGCAATTTCAACCCAAACCGACCATTGAGTATAATCTGTCACCCGAAGAACGCACCCGGCTTTTGCGCTAATATGCGCGCGGCGATCCTCATAGCACTCATGATGGTCAGCGCGGGCGTGGCCTTGGTGCCGCAGCAGGCCCAGGCCGTCAGCACCGACACGCGTGTGCGCCGCGAATACGCCGATATTTACGAGCGCATCCGGCGCGGCGATCAGGCCCTCGAGCAGGGCGACATGAACTTCGCCAGCAATCATTACGTCGGCGCGCTGGTGCGCCTGGTGCGCTTGCAGCAACGCATGCCGCAATGGGAAACCAATCTGGTGTCGTTCCGAGTCGCGTATTTGCGCAAACTGCTGGCGGGCGGCATGCTGCTGCTGCGCACGCCGCAGGCTGCGCGGCATCCCGCGGCCGTCACCAATCTGGCGCTCACCCTCACGGCAAACAATTCATACACCGAACCGGACGGGGATGTGATGATGACCGGCCGGGTGCACATGGCCTATGTCAATGTCATGCTGCAAGCCGATCTGCTGACCTTTTTCGGCGCGGACGCGCGCGCGCAATATCCGGAATTAGTCGGCATCGCCACCGGCACGGTGCGCTTGTGTGTGTTGAATACGCAGAGTTCAGTGGCGTCAAATGGCATGCTGCTGGCGCGCGGCGACTACTTGCGCTGGGCCACGAACGGCGTCATGGAACTCAGCGGCACGGCGCCCGTGTTGATGCAGCATGGCGGCACGGCCGCCCGCATGCGCGGCTTGCGCTATGACCCGCGCCCGAACACCGTGGCGTTTGTCCAGATGGAATTGACCACCGCGGTGCCGGACGATGAACTGCGCACGCTTACCTTTGACGAGCCAACTCAGGAGCAACAATGAAGATGACCCGCTTGTTAATGATCAGCCTGGCCGCTTGGCTGATGGCCGGTGCCGGTCAAGCAAAGGCAGCCGACAACGGTCAGGCCGACGGCGCCAGTCACGCGATCGGCACTAATTCACACGTGAAATTGGTTGCGGATAACATCGAATATTATCCCAAGAATGGCTTTACCGTGTGCGAAAGCAACGTGGTGGTCACGGTCGATAATATGAAATTGCAGGCCAACCGCGTCGTCGCCTACCAGGACAGCAGCGCGCCGGCGAAAGGGCGCGAGGGTTTTTCGCGGATCGTCGCTACCGGCAATGTGCGCCTGTTCATGAAGGATCCGGATCGCCGCGTGTTTGGCCAGCGCGGCGTGTATGAGAACGCGAGCCGCACCGTGCAGATTACCGGCGCGCCGATGGTGGAAATGGAAGGCGGCCAGCAAGTGCGCGCGAATGTCATCGTCTATGATATGGCCAAGGACAAGATCACTTTTCAGGGCGCGCAAGGCGGCATGACCATGACGGATGAAATCACCAAAGAATGGCAGGGACTTACTCCCGCCGGTGGCAAGTAATGGACACGAACGGCACGCCGGTCTTGCGCACGGCCGATTTGGTCAAGACCTACAGCAAACGCAACGTCGTCAACAAAGTCAACATCAATGTTCGGGCGGGCGAGATTGTCGGCCTGCTGGGCCCGAACGGCGCGGGCAAGACCACGACCTTCTACATGATTGTCGGGATTATCCGCCCGACCGTCGGCCGCGTCTATTTCAAGGACAACGAAATCACCACCATGCCGATGTGCGACCGGGCCAAGCGTGGTATTGCCTATCTGTCGCAGGAGCCGAGCATTTTCCGGCGGCTGACTGCCTACGAAAACGTGATGGCGATTCTGGAGACGCTGCCGCTGACCCGCGTCGAAATGAAGCGGCGCGCGCATGAGCTGCTGGAAGACTTGGGCATCGCCCGGCTGGCCAAAAGCAAAGCCTACACCTTGTCGGGCGGCGAGCGCCGCCGGCTGGAGATTGCGCGCGCCTTGGTAACCAAGCCCGAACTGATTCTCCTGGATGAGCCGTTTTCGGGCGTGGATCCGATCGCCGTGGATGATGTCCAAAATATCATTCGCGAGTTGAAGCAGCGCAACTTGGGCATTTTGATCACCGACCACAATGTGCGCGAGACGCTCAGTGTCACGGATCGTGCCTACTTGATTCATTCCGGCGAGATTTTGATTGAAGGCAGCGCCGAGCGCTTGATCAATGACCCGGAAGCCCGCCGCATCTACCTCGGCGAAGACTTCCGGATTTAGGTAGGCCTCCCCACCGGTCCCGCCGGCGTAGTTTCATTCAATCTCATTCGCCCACGATCACGCCAGCGGCGAGATCGTGGGGCTCTTCAGACTCCAATTATGAGACCCACACTAGCCGTTTCTCCATGACCCAGTCTGTGCATGCGCTCGTCCGCCCGCCCTTGACGTGGCGTGCCGCCCTGCGCGCGCATTGGGAATGTGCGCTGGTGGTCCTGCTCTATCTCACGCAGCGACTTGGCCTGCTGACCGCGCGCGGTTTTGCCTCGGACGAGGTCTTCACCATTCACGAAATGGCAGTCTGGCCCTTCCAACGGCTGGTGGACAGTTACCATTTTGTCGTGCTGCAATCGCTGTGTTTGTCGGTCTGGACGCTGGATGGCACCTTCACCCGTGAGGCGTGGCTGCGCCTGCTGCCGGTGGTGCTGGGCATCGGTGGGCTGTTGGGCATCTATGTGCTGATGCGGCGCTACTTTGGGCGGCTGGCCGCGCTGCTGGCCATGCTCACGTACGCGGGTGCGCATTTTCAGATTGCGTATTCGTTGTACGTGCGCTTTTACAGTCTGCAAATGACCCTGGTTATCTGGCTGATCTACGCGTGGCTGCGCTGGGTGGAACGGCCGACGTGGCGCGGGGTGGCGTGGTGCGCGGGGTTGGGCATGCTGGCCTGCATGGCGCATCCGTATTCGGGGATTGTCGTGCTGGTAATCGCGCTCCATTTCGTGGTGGTGGCGTGGATTGAGTGGCCGCTGTGTCTGCGATCGCAGCTGGCGCGCTGGCAGTTGCGGGGTGCCGCCCTTGGCGCGCTGGCGCTGGTCGTGCTGGCGCTGCTGGTCTTCCATACCCGCGCGGCCCTGCTGGCGCACGCGCCGTTTGGCACCGGGGTGCATTGGGTCAACAGCGGCGGCTGGCTGCCCGGCAATTGGCGCGCGCTGCAAACCTTCATTGCCGCCCATCTCCTGCAGGGCAGCCTTGCGGCGCCGCTGTTTTCTTTTGGCTTGTGTGGTGCGGTACTGCTGATCAGCTATTGGTTGCGTATCCGCCGCCGGGGTGTGCCGTGGGTGGAAATATTGTTGCTGTTGTATGCCATTGTGCCGGCCTGGTTGTTTGCCCATCTGCAGAGCACGCAAGCCTTTGGCATTCGCTATCTGGCCTTTTGGTTTCCCGCCTGGGTGATCATTGCCGGCAGTTGTGGCGCCGTGATCGAGCGCGTGGCCCAACGCTGGCGCGGCGTGGTGATCACGGTGGAATTCGCACTGCTGTGCGCCGCGCTGGTGTTGTCCAGCCCGCGCGCGGCGGTGCCGGCGGATGATGAGCAAAACCGCGCGGTGGTTGATTGGATCGAGACGCACGCGGGCACCAGCCGGGTGATGCTGATCACCACGCCGGCGCTGTTCAACAAACACGAGGTCGTGCCGGAGTATCTGTATGATGTCCGCCAACATGCCGGCGCGTGGCTGTGTGATGCCCACACGGTTGCGCGGCGCGGCATCAGCGGCATTGGCATGCCGCCGACGCGGGTTGTCTGGCTGCGCGCCTTCGGCGGGCTGAACGCCGGCACGGACTGCGCCAGCATGCGCACCGGCTTTTATACTGTAGCAACCCGCGCAATCACTTACTCGAACTGGCACGCGGTGTTGGCGGACACGCGGCGGGTCATGCCCGACATCAGCCCGGTTGCCGCCGTCGCGCCGGCGACCTTGTGCATTGATGCCGGCACACCCGCGGCGCATCCCTATTTGTGGAATGGCTGGTCGCATGACGAGCAATGGTCGCCCGAGCTGAGCTGCGTGTGGGGCGAAGGCACCGATTTGTGGCTGCGCCTGCCCGGACTGGCGTTGTCCAATTACTGGCTGTGTCTGCGCTGGAAAGCGCTGCAGCCGGCCGCGGTGAAGCTCTCCATCGGCGGGCAATCGTTGGCCGCCACCTGTGTTTCCAGCGACTGGACCACGAGCGTTGTGCCCATGCCCCGCATGGCCCTTGCCGCCGCCACCAACGATATTCTGCGGCTGTGGCCGGCGCGCTGCACAGTGCCCGGCCGCGTCGCCCCGCGCGTCCACGAAACGCGCGCGCTGTCGCTATGCCTGGATTGGGTGCGGCTCGTGCCGATCGGCGCGTTTCCCACCAGCCAGTGTGCGTATGCAGCGCGGTACCTGCCGGCGCCGTTGCCGGTCATCCTGGCGGCGGTGCCGCAACCGTGGCGGGTGGAACTGGTCAATCAGGGCACGGCGGTGTGGCCCTGTGGCGCGCCGAATCCGGTGCGCCTCGGTGTGCGTTGGCTTGATGCGGCGCAGACGGAGGTTGCCAGCCAGCGTTGCTGGCTGCCAGACGATGTCTATCCCGGCCAATCCGTCACGCTGGCATGTACGCTCGCACCGCCGGCGCAAGCGGGCGCTTATACGCTGCAGCTTGACGCCGTGCACGAAAATGTCAGTTGGTTTTCAGTGCACAACCCGGTGTGGCAGACGAATGTGACGGTCACGCCGGCGCGATAGCCTCTCCACCGGTCCCGCCAGCGGCGCGGATGACCGCGGCTGCAGAAGCCGCCCTCACCGCGGGCGGCTACAAGGACGCTGCAACGTAGCAAGCGCATTCATTAGTAACCGCCCAAATAATCCGCGCGTTGCCGGTTGCGGGTCAATACGGCAGGTAGCCGTCGCTGACGAAGTCTTTGCGCTTGATCCAACCCGCGCCGCGCGGGGTGATCAGCAGAATGTCGATCGGCCCGCCAATATTCTTCGGGCGGGCTTGGTAACGCACCATCTGCTCGGTGGTCCAGACCGCAAACTCGGAGAAATCGATCGCATCCTGGACCGACATCGCATCCCACAGAATCGGCGGATTGATGATCTCGGGCATGTTCGGCCCGGCATTCATCGCCATGCCCGGCTGAATCAGGCGCGCGATAATGTCGCCCTGCCCGCCCCACATCGCGCCATACAAGACCGTGTCGGTTCCAGGCTTGACATTGATGCGTTTGATCTCGTTGCGCGAAACCTGACAGTGATACACATACGGCACGCTGACTTTGCCTTCCACTTTGTAACCGCACATGTGAAAGGCGGTGTCGGCGTTGGAATAGCGCGCGCTGAAGTAGCGCATCATTTTCTCAACCACATCGAGAATGTCGTCCTCGGTGTCGTTGTATTCCTCGAGGAACAGGCGCACCGAATGCTCGATTGGCGTGCCGCCCAGAATTGTTTCACCAAACACGGTGACCCCAATATTCTGTTCCTCCAACAAGAACAATTTGTAGCAATTATCCGAGGTCACGGTTTCAAATTTCGGCATCTTCTGGCCGTCGGGCATCGTGCCTTCAATGATGGCGGTTTGCCGGCTGTCGGCGGCCATGACGATGCCTTCGGGAATGTACGTGGTAATGACGATGGACATAAGAAGTGTAAGGTTTAAGGTTTAAAGTTTAAGGCAAGTTTCTTCGCAGCGAAATAGATTACTGTTCAATGTTCGATGTTGGATGTTCGACGTTGGAAGTGGTTTGCTCAAAAAGGCGGCAACAGGCCTGCCAGACTTCCTCGACGGTGATGCTCTCCATGCAGGATGTTGGCAGCGGGCAGACGTGGTGGCGGCACGGCATGCACGGCAGGGGATGGAAGATAGTGACGCGCGGCGCGGCTGACGCGGGCGGACGCCAACGGTAAACATCAGCCGGGCCATACAGCGCGACCACGGGCGTGCCAACCGCCGTTGCCAGAAAGGCCGGGCCGGAGTCGGGCCCAACAAACAGGCGCGCGGATTGCAGCACGACCGCGCTGGCGGCCAAGGACAGGTCGCCTGCGCACGTGCTGCAGCCCGGGCCGACGGCGCGGCACAATTCCTCAAGCCGCCCGCGCTCGGCCTGGCCGCCCAGCAGCACAATCGGACACGGCCAGGTCTGGCGCATCTTCTGGAACAGCGCGACCCAGCGTTCCGGCGGCCAGTTCTTGGCCGGGCGCTTGGAGACCGGCGCGGCGGCGACAAAGGGTGTTTCGGGCGCGATGCCGCGCGCGCGCAAGGCCGCGCCGGCCTGCTGCTGATCCGCGGCCGTGTGCCACGAATACTCCAGCAGCGTGCTGGCCTGCGGCGGCAGCGGCACATGCAAGTGATCAAGGACATCCTGCACCAGCCGCAGACAATTTTCCACTTCGGTGCGCGTGGTGTCGTGCTTGGGCGCGATGCCCAGCAAGAACGGCAATTTTTCGCGCTGCCAGCGGCCATAATTACAGAAGCGCGGATAACCAACGATCGTGCGCGCGCCGCCCAGCCAGGCAAGCGGGACGCGGCCGAGGTCCTGCGGCGAGATAATGAAATAATCCACGCGCCGGCGGCGCAAGGCCAGCAGCAGGCGCAGCTTCTCGCGCAGCGAACGATTGCGCACCACCAGTGTGTCGTTGATGTACGGGCATGCGCGCATGATCTCAAGCCCGCCGGCGTGCTTGCCCAGAAACGTGATGTGGGCCTGTGGCAGCGCCTGGCGCAGCGTGCGCAGGGCGGGAATGAACGTCAGCACATCACCAATGTTTTGCAGGCGGGTCATGACGAAATGTAATGGACGGGACGTTGGCATGCCAGGGAGACTGTAGCAAAACCGGGCGCGGGCGTCAAACGCCGGTGCAGCGCCGGTGCAGCGCCGGTGCAGCGACAGGTGCCGCGCTGGTGTCCCCTGCTGACGGCACCCATCAAAGTGGGAACGGCCTGCGTGCCGCGAATCTGCCGCGCTTAGCCCGGCGGCACGGCGAACGGCGTGCGCGTGCGCCAAGGCGGGATCGGGATCCGGTCGGCAGTGGGCTCCATGGGCGTCGGCGCACCCGTGCGCAAGGGCAGCGTGATCGTCACCGTCGGGGTTGCGGTGCGCGCATTGGTCACGGTCGCCAGCATGTTTAATTCGCTGACCTCGAAAAAGGCGAAATAATCGCGGCCGGCGTGCGTCACGCGCAGCAGCGGCACACTGTTGGCATGGCCATAGGTATGCACAAGCCGCCCGTCGCGCGCAAACAAGAAACGGTCCGCGCGCACCTCGCCGTTGCGATCGGTGGTGTAGGCCTGGCAGGCCTGATTGGTGTAATGCTTGCCGTACCAACTGTCCGGTTGCACATCCGCCCACAAGACGGCTACCGGCGCGTCCGCAATGATTTCGCCCTGCGGCCCGCGAAATTGCATGATGAAGTTTGTGGGGATGTCCTGCACAAACTCACCAATGACCGCCGGCCCGTTGCAATTGCCGCCGCGCGCGCGCCGGCCCGCCACCCGGTTCAGCATCACCGCGTCGTACCAGCTCAACTGATGATAATCACCGCCCATCAGGCCGGGATACTTGTTATAACGCACGGCGCCCTTGGGCTGGAAATAAGCGCCGAGGACGGGCGCGCCCTGCGTGTCGCGCACATCTGCCAGCGCATCGGCGTGGACATCAAAGCCGTAGGCATCAATCAAATAGCGCGCGTGGCCAAGTTCGTGGAACAACCCCATATCCATGAAGAACCAGTGCCAATCATCGCGCGCCATGGAGGCCTTGGCGGCCACCAGATCAATGCCATTGCTTAATTGATCGAATTTGAACGGGAAGCCCCAGATCAGGTCAACGGTTTTGTCCTGGTTGTTGGGGTTGTTGCTGGGTATCCCGCCGTGCATCGGCAGGGCGCCATCAGGCACGACGCGCACGAGGTCGAGCCGCACCCGATCGAGGCAGCCCGAAGGCGAGAGCGGGTAGACCGCTGCGGCCAGCATGTGATTCCAATGGCGAACCTGGCGCTGGCCCCAGTCGGCGAAACTGTTGGCGTCGTCAAGGCCGAGGGCGTGCTGATGCTCGTGATAAAAGTCGGCGTAACTGCGCTCGACGTAGAAGCCGATCGTGAGGGCGTCCGTCGCCAGCTCGCTGGCATTGTTGTACTTTGCCAGTTCGCCGGGCAACGGCTCGATCTCGAAGCGCAGCAGATGGCGCTGCGGCGACCAGCGCCACGGCAAGGTGGGCGACACTTCCGCATGGGGTGGAATGCGCAGCGCTACCTGGCGCACCAGCTGGCCGTCCAGCAGCCAGCGCGCGCGGGCGGTCACTGCGTGGTCGCCCCAATTCTTGACATGCGCGCGCCACAGCACCGGCTGGCGATTCGTGGGCCAGCCGCCATTCGGCCCGTCGTAGTCAATCCGCGGCAGGCGCTCGATGAATTGGACATCAATGTCCGCGCGGACATTGCTGCACACGCGTGGCGTGACCGTGACACAGCCAGCCAGTGTGGCATTGGCATACGTCACCGTGACCGCCACGGACTCCGGCGCGGTAAACTGCAGGCGGTCACCGTCAAAGCGGCGCACCTGCCGGCCGCCACTGCTCACGCGCGCGCCGTCGGACACGTCATACGTTTTGCCGTCGCTCGCCGCGCCCGTGACGCGCAACGTCAGGAGACTGTCGACCGGTCGTGTGATCTGTTGATCGAACGGCACAAAAATGGCGGGTTCGGGCCCGTGCTCAATCCGTACTTTGACCTCGGCACTGATGCCCGTAATGGCAATCGGCACAGCGTGCTGCCAGGCATAGAAGTGCACATAGTCATCGCCTTCAAGGCGCCGGGCATCCAGCCGAAACGCGCGCGCCATGATGCGCTTGGCCGGCAGGACAAGGATGACGCCATCCTCGGTGATGCCCTCGGCCAGGACGGTGCATGAGCCCGTGCGGTTGGTCAGATCCGTAACAGACGCGGCGGCACTCAGACGATAGGAGTGGCGCGCACCGATCAAGTCAATGCGCATCATGTCACACACCACCGGCGCAGGCAAGGCGAATTCGACGAAGGCCGGATTGATCGACGGTGTGCGCGCCAGCGTGCCGCTGAGAAACGAGGCCAGCGAGCCGATGTCAAACGGCGAGTGCGCGGCATACACCAGGGCCGTGGCTGAAAAAAACGGCGGGCCTTTGCCAAAGGAAATGTCGCGCGTGATCAACGTATCCGCCGCGCCGTCTGCGAGCGCCACGCCGCAGGTTAGGGTCGTAATGAGGCTACAAAGCAAAAACTGTCGCATGTATGCTCCGTGATGGTCAGGGCGTTAGATATACAAGGGGGTATAGTCTACTTTAACACGGCCCGCCTGTCAAGCGTGGCAAACATTACATGCGCCCGCTTGGTTGAGAACAATCGTGGGCGGCGAACTCGGCCAGGACCGGCGCGTGATCGGACGGGCGTTCCCAGCCGCGCGGTTCGCGGTCGATGTCGCAGCGCACGCAGTGTTCGGCCAGCGCGCGCGTGGCCAGGATGTGGTCGAGCCGCAGGCCTTCATTGCGCGGGAAGCCGCCGGCGCGATAATCCCACCAGGAGAAATGTTTGCCGTGCGGCTGCAGGCGGCGGAACACATCCTGCACGCCCCATGATTTCAGATAGAGAAAGTCGGCCTGTTCGTCAGGATGAAAGCAGACGCTGCCGCGCAAGCGCACCGGATCATAGACATCGTCGTCCGCCGGCGCAACATTGAAATCGCCGACCAGCACGAGTGCTTGTTCGGGCCGATAGCGCCGCGCCAGCAGCGCGCGCAGTTCGCGCAGGAAATCGCGTTTGTACTCGAAGGCCGGCGTGTCGGGCGCCTGACCATTCGGCACATAGACATTGAGCACTGCGATGCCCGCCACCTGCGCGGACAGCAGGCGCGCTGGTCCGGCGTCAAAGTCGTTGTCAAAGCCACGCTGCAGCGCTTGGGCCGTGTCCTTGGTAATGAGTGCGACGCCGTTGCGTGCCTTCTCGCCATGGACGACGCAGTGATACCCGCGCGCTTCAAGCTCAAAGAAGGGGAAGTCCGCGTCGGCGCATTTCAGTTCCTGCAGACAGCACACGTCCGGCTGGCGCAGGTCAAGCCAGCGCAGCAGATGGTCACGCCGGGCGCGAATGGAATTGACGTTCCAGGTGGCGACGGTCATGAGGCGATGCAGATCAGCCCGACGATCCAGAGATAGACGACAAAATCATGCAGGTCATGCGTGCGCAGCCAGCGCAGCATGAAACGCACGGCAATAAAGCCGGTGACGGCCGCGACCGTGACGCCGAGTAATTTCACGTGCAGGTCCACGTTGCTTTCGTACATCAGTTCAACGCGGTGGTCAATCAGATCATGGATGACGGCGCCGAGAATAATGGGGATGGCCATCAAAAACGAGAAGCGCGCGGCGGTTGCGCGCGAGAGGCCGGCCATGATGCCGGTGGCAATGGTCGCGCCGCTGCGCGACAGGCCGGGCACCACGGCGGCGGCCTGCGCCAGGCCGATCCACACCGCGCGCCTGAGCGTGATGGCGTTGTACCACGGGCCGCGATCGACGGCGTCGCCATACTGTTTCAACATTTCATTGGCTTTATGCAGAAAGGCCTGGGCGGTGACCAGCATGGCCGCGCCGACGAATTTGTAGGGTTCGAGCTGCACGCCGTGCCAGATGACGCCGCGCTCGACAAAGATCGCGTCCAGTTTCGCCGCGAAGAGATAACCGACCAGCGCGCCGGGAATGGTGGCGATGATGAGCGCCAGCAGGATCGTCATGCCGGTGCGCGTGCCGGAGAGCAGCAGTTTGGCGCAGTCGAGGATTTCGCGCCACAAGGCGACGATGACGGCCAGCAGCGTGCCGCCGTGCAGCATGATCGCGTACGAGAGCGACATGTCTTGCACACCGTAAAAATAACGGACAATGACCAAATGGCCGGAACTGGAGACCGGCAGAAATTCGGTCAAGCCCTGCACCGCGCCGACAATAATCGCATCCAGTGTCGTCATGAAAACGTCCTGCGGTTAGTCAAAGATAACGCCTGCGCCGGCGGCCGGCACGAACTCAAACTGGTTGTCGCCCGCGCGGGCAAGCTCGCGCGGCTCATAATAGCGTTCGTGGATAAAGCGCATAAAGTCGGGCGCGGCGCCGGCGCGCAGCAGATTGACGGTGCAACCGCCGAAGCCGGCGCCGGTCAGACGCGCGCCCATGGCGCCGGCCTCGCGCGCCAGCAGCACCAGTTCATCCAACTCGGCGCAACTGATTTCGTAATCGGTGCGGCAGCTTTCGTGCGAGGCGTTCATCAAAGCGCCGAACTGCACGTCGGCGTCGGCCGGCATGGTCTGCAGCAGCGTGAAGGACTGCTCGACGCGGCGGGCCTCGCTGATGACATGGCGCGCACGTTCGCAGAGTTTGAAGCCATTGGCTGGCGCGCCATACTGCAAGCCGGCTTTCGTGACGCACAGCGTGCGCAGCACGGCGTCCGGTGTTTGCTGCAAGGTCTGGGCGATTTCAGCCAGGGTGTAGCCGTCGGGATGCAGGTGCGCCTGAATCTGCTGCAAGGCGTCATCAAAGCCGCGCGTGTCGCGCGCGAGCCATTCGCTCAGCAAGTCGGGCTTGTTGGTGGCGCGGGTCGGTGCGGCGGCATGCAGCAGGGCAGTCGCAAGGCGGCATTCGACCACCCGGCGATTGTATTCATCGCGCGCATTGCCGGCCTTGGCGGCTCTGACGCGCGAATGACACACGACGATAACCGTGTCGTGCGGCAGCGCGACTGGCTGCACGCGCAACGGATGAAAATCAATTTTCAAGGCCTTGCCGGCCTGGCCCAGCACCGACGCGGCTTGATCCATGCCACCGCTGGCCATGCCGACATAATAATCGCTGTGTGCCATGGTCTCGGCGAAGACCAGCGGCGCAATCGTGCGGCGATGCGTGGTCAGCAGCGCGAGGGCGGCCGCGATGGTGAAGGCCGCCGAGGAGGACAAGCCGCTGGCGAGCGGCACGGTGCCGCTGATGACCATGTTCACGCCGTGCAAATCGTCGGCGCGATCCCACAAGTCAATCAGGCCTTGGGCTGCGCTCTTAATGTAATTGCACCAATCGCCGGGACCAAAGGGTGGAATGTGGCGTTCAAGGGCAAAACTGCGTTCCGCAAAGGAGCGCTCGACATTGCTGGCGTGCACGCTGGTGTCGGCGGCCGCACCGGTGACGATCAGCACATCGCGCGAGATCGCCATCGGCAGCACCGGCAGCCCGTTGTAATCGGTGTGCTCGCCGATCAGATTGACGCGGCCCGGCGCGCGCACGACGACGACCGGCTGGTCATCGGCAAACGTTTCGGCGTAGCGATGCAGCGCCACAAACAGGCGCTCACACGCCTGCGCCAGAGTGGCTTCATTCCGGCCATACACCTCGCCCAGGCGCGCAAGAATCCGCGCATCGCGCTGGGTTAAGGCTCGCATTAGTTCAGCAGCGGTCATGGGGGTGTTCAGGATTCAGGGTTCAGGTTTCGGGTTTCGGGTTTCAGGTTTCGGGTTTCAGGTTTCAGGTTTCAGGGTTCAGGGTTACTGATTACTGATCACTGAATACCGAATACCGATTACCGAATACTGATTACTGTGTAGTTACTGCGCTTCGGCCGGCATGGGTTCCTGGGCCAGCGGCGTAGTGTCGAGCGGACTGGCACACACGAAGATGATCATGGCCGTCAGCATCAGCATGGTGCCGAGAATCATGTACCACGGCAGGTGAATCTCGTGGGCTGAATGGTGCGGGTGGTGTGAACCGTAGAGTTCCATAACATTTCCTGGTTTAGGTGTGATCACGAATAAAGCGTGAGATGCGCGCCATGGCCTCGTTGAGATGGGCATGCGAGGCGGCATAGGCCATGCGCACATGATGCGTGCCGGCCGCACCAAAGGCTGTGCCGGGCACGACGGCGACGCGCTGTTCCTGCAACAATTTGGTGGCGAAGGTCAGGCCATCCATGCCGGTGCGGCGCGTGCCGGGCAAGACATAAAATGCGCCTTGCGGCAGGTGACAGTCGAGGCCGATTTCGTTGAGCGCATGCACGATGAAGCGCCGGCGCTGGTTGTACTCGACGACCATTTCAAAGACATCGGCCATGCCGTGCTGCAAGGCCTCGACGCCGGCCAGTTGGCTGACAATCGGGGCGCACAGCATGGTGTATTGATGGATTTTTGTCATGGCGGCGACGAGCGGCGCCGGCCCGCAGGCATAGCCCAGCCGAAAGCCGGTCATGGCGTGGCCCTTGGAAAAGCCGTTGAGATAGAGCGTGCGGTCGCGCATGCCGGGCAAGCTCGGCATGCTGACGTGAGCGGCCTCATACGAGAGCGCGTCGTAAATCTCGTCGCTGAGCAGCAACAAGTCATGCTCGATCAGCACGGCGGCCAGCGCGGCGAGCTCGGTACGGGTGTAACTGGCGCCGGTTGGGTTGGCAGGGTAATTCAGCAGCACCGCGCGGGTGCGCGGCGTGATGGCGGCGCGCAGCAGCGCCGGCGTTACCTTGAAGCCCGGCGCCGCCCACGTGTCAATCAACACCGGCACGCCGCCGGCCAGCGTGATGATCGGCGCATACGAGACATAGCACGGATCGTGCGTGATGACTTCATCGCCAGGGTTGAGGATGGCGCGCATGGCCAGGTCCAGCGCTTCACTGACGCCGACCGTCACCAAGATCTCGTGTTCAACATCGTAGGCGACGCCATATTGGCGCTCGACAAAGGCCGCAATCTGTACGCGCAATTCGCGCAGGCCTGTATTGGATGTATAGCTGGTGTAGCCCTTCTCGAGGGCGAAGATGGCTTGCTCGCGCACACGCCACGGCGTGACGAAATCGGGCTCGCCGACGCCCAGCGAAATGACATCCTCCATGCCGAGCACCAAGTCGAAAAACGCACGAATGCCCGAGGACGGCAATTGCGCGACAATCATGTTGAGCTGGTGTACCCGTGTGGTGTCCATATAAAAAACCGGCCGGCTTGCGCCTACATGCTGATCGGCAGGCGCGGCATTAGTTCGGCCGGCAGCAGCACGTCACCGTGTTCTTTGTAGACTCTCAGCAGAAAATGAGTGGCGGTGCGCGTCACATTCTCCTGGGCCGCCAATTTCTCAGCGACAAACGCGCCGACTTCGCGCAAACTGCCACACTCGACCAGCAGCAGCAGATCATAGCCGCCCGACAAAAGATAACAGCTCTGCACTTCCTTGAATTGATAAATGCGCGCGGCAATCGCGTCAAAGCCCTGGCCGCGTTGCGGCGTGATGCTCACTTCAATCCAGGCCCGCACCACGCCGTTGGCTTGGCCGGTTTTTTCCGGATTGAGAATCGCGCGATACTTGACAATCGTGCCGTCGTGTTCATAGCGCGCAATAGCCGCGCGCACGTCGGCCTCGGGCCGGCCCGTCAGAATTGCGAGCTGCGCCGGCGTCGTGCGCGCGTCGTCCACCAAAAGTTTGAGAAGCTCGTCCATGTCGGTGCCCGGAGCGTGCCATGCGTGATTATCTGTTACCATGGCGGATTATAACAAAAAGTCCGCCCCGCCGTCAAAGACCTGCATTTCTGAAACTATGAACTATGAACGCTGAACGCAAAAAAACACGTTATGAATGCTGCGCAGACACTCATCACTCATCATTCATAATTTCTCCTGAACTCCGTGACCTCCTATGCCTGCAGTTCCCGCACGCGCTTGTCGTCCAGATGCACATCCATTTGCGGGAAGGCGATGGTGACGCCGTGGGCGCTGAACAGGCGTTGAATGTCCCAGCGCACGGTGGATTCGATCCAATCACGGTCGGCGGCATCGTCAATCCACAGGCGCAGCCAGAAGACCAGCGCGTTGTCACCGAAATCCGCCAGCAACACTTTGGGCGCCGGCTCGAGCAAGACATGGGCATTGCCCTGGGTGGCCTCGACCAAGAGTTTGGCCACCAGACGCACGTCGGAGCCGTATGCAACGCCAACTCTGAGGTCGCGCCGCATGGTCGGGTCATTGCGCGTCCAGTTGATCAGTTTGTCGGAAATCACGGTGGCATTGGGAATCGTGACAATCGCATTGTCGCGCGTGCGCACCACCGTCGAACGCACATTGATCCGCAAGACATTGACCAGTTTGCCGTCAATCTCAAGCACGTCGCCTTCGCGTAGAATCTGGCCCAGAAGAATAATCATGCCGCTGACAAAATTGCTGACGACGTCCTTGAGACCAAACCCGAGGCCGACACTGACGCCGCTGGCAATCAAGGCCAAACTGCTGAGATTGACGTTCAAGAGCCGCAGCAGCACAATGGCGTAGATGCTCCACAACACATAGGTGCAGATGTTGTGCAACGACGGCACCACATTGTGTTCCAGTTTGCGCCAGGCCGCCAGCCGGTCGAAGAACAGGCGCAGCACCCCGATCAGCGATTGCACAATAAAAAACAAGAACAGAATGGCGGCCACCGCGATGACATCCGTCTGCATGCCGAAGAGCTGTAGTTTTTTCATCAGCAGGGCCTCGATCAACGCCCAATCGCCGAGCAAAGCGCTGACATACGCGATCTGCAGGCCAATGATTGCCAGCCAGACCAAGGGGATCCCGATGCCGGTCAGGAAAATGCGCAGCGCGGCGTGATGCTGCGGAATGCGCGCGACAAAACGCGCGTGCGCAAAGCCCGTCACCGTCGCGCCTAGTTCGAGCCCCACCACCAACGGCAGCCACAGCCACAGCAGCATGTGCGTCATGCGCAGATAGCCCGCCAGACACAGCAAGAGCATGGCGCCGCATATCAGCAAGGATGCACGGATTGCCCAGGTCTCAAAGCGTGGATAGTGGCGGCGGCGCATCTGCCACAGCGCGCGCATGACCACGATCACGACGAGGATGTTCAACAAGCCATGCAGCGTGTCTGTCACGCCCAGCACTTCACATACCGTCATCACGAGCCAGAAGGACAGCAGGGGCTGGACCCACAGGCGGGCATCGCCACCGTCACACAACAAGCGACAAGCCCGGGCGGCATGCGCCGCCGCCGCCAGCACACAATAGACCAGCAGCATTTGGCAGACCAACTGCGTCGGGTGCGGCAGCGCCCAGGCGGCACCATACGCAGCGAAGGCCGCGCCAAGCCAGCCCAGCGCGTGGCGCAGATGGCGGTACGCGGCCGGCGAGACGTGCTCAATGTGCGGCCGGCGCCGCCGCAGCAGCCACCAGCCCGTCCCCGTCAGCGGCAACCACAGCAGGGCAACGCAGCCCAACAGAACAACAGGATCATACCCGCGCCACGGCAGGCGTTCCGCCAGCACATGGCCCAGATTCGCGCTCACTTGGCGGAGTTCCAAGGCCGTGAAGCGCAACACCAATGGCGACAGGATTGTGAATTGACGGGTGAAAAGCATGTCGCGCATCAGTGTCCGCATCTCGCGTTGGACCTCGGCCAGTTTGACGTCCATCTCGGCCCGCAGTGGTTGGGCGGCCGCCAGCGCGACGGCGATTTTGTTGGTTTGCGCGGCCAAGGCCGCGGTCAGCTGCTGCACGCCGGTGCGCATCCGGCGCAGCGCCTCATCTTCATCGGGAATCTGCGCGCGGGCGACAATGAACTCGAGCTCTTGGGCCATGTTGCGCACCACCACAATCCCACCCTCCAAATCTCCAGTCGCATCCTCGAGAAACAGACATTGGCGGGTCACCTGATGCTGCAAGCGCAGCAACTCGCGGTGCAGGGCGACAAATTCATGCGGATTGTCGGTCGCCGCGTTCAGCAGGAACAACAACGTGTGAAAGCGCACTTGCGTGTCCACCAGCAGCTTGGTAATGATCGTGCACTTGACGTCAATCGTCTCGTTAATCAGCACAATTTCGTTGGCAACATAGGTGGCCTCGCGCTGCTTGGTCTGCAGGGCGTCGCGCCAAAAGGTATTGGTCACGCCGGACGCGGCGGACAGCCCGGCGGCGCTGCCCAACCAGAACAGTGCCAGACCAGCACGGACATTCATCAAGGTGCGCATAGCCAGCCAACCAAGGTGGGCGTTACAAACGCTGCGCCGCACAGCACGATGCCGTGCGCAGCACCTAAGTATAGCAAATTGGGCATGGAGTAGTTCGTCACGACGTCCCAGCTGCGAAGGCGCGCGCGGAACACCGTCTTGCGTTGGCCGCGCGAGACTGCCGCTGCCGCGCCGCCAAGTTGGCGCGCATACGCCGTTGGTAGGGAGGCAAAGCCGGATGCATGGAATGAAGCGTTAATTACTAATGAGTGCGCTTGCTTGTTTGCATTCCAATTGTGGCCGCGGGCGCTGACCGCGGCTGCAGAAGCCGCCCTCGCCGCGGGCGGCTGCAAGGATGCTGCAAAGGAGCAAGCGCACTCATAAGTAATGATTGGTAACGTGCGGCACGCGCGGCGCCGGGTGCGCGCGCATCAGGCGTTCTTACTAATCTTGTCCAGCGCGCGCAGCGTTGTTACCAGCGCTTTCAATTGCTCGAGCGGCCAACTGTTCGGGCCGTCGCAGAGCGCTTTGTCCGGGCACGGATGTACTTCCATGAAGATCGCATCCACACCGGCCGCCACTGCCGCGCGTGCCAAGAGCGGCACAAACTGGCGTTCGCCGCCGCTAGCCGTGCCCTGTCCGCCGGGCAGTTGCACCGCGTGGGTCGCGTCAAACACGACCGGCACACCCAGCGCGCGCATGATCGCCAGGCTGCGCAGGTCCACCACCAGATTGTTGTAGCCAAAGGTGCTGCCGCGTTCGGTCAGCATGATGCGGTCATTGCCGGTGGCGCGCACTTTGTCAACCGCTTGACGCATATCGCGCGGGGCCATGAACTGGCCTTTCTTGATGTTGACCACTTTGCCGGTGTTGCCGGCGGCGACCAGAAGATCGGTCTGGCGGCAGAGAAACGCCGGAATTTGCAGGACATCCACCACAGCGGCGGCGAGGCGCGCCTGCTGCGGCAAATGAATGTCGGTCAGCAGCGGCAGGCCGGTTGTGCGCCGGACCTCCGCCAGAATCTCCAAGCCTTTTTTCGGGCCCGGGCCGCGAAAGCCCTTGGCCGACGTGCGGTTGGCCTTGTCAAAGCTGGCCTTGAAGATGATGCCGATGCCGAGCGCGTCGCGCAGCGCGGCGAGCGTGCGCGCGATCTGGAGCGTGATGCGTTCTTCTTCAATCACGCACGGGCCGGCGATCAGCACCAGCGGCGCGCCGGCGCCGATCCTGAGTTTGCCAATGTTGACGGAAGGCATGGGCATAGGGTTCAGGGTTCAGGCAGAAAGATTTGCCACGAAGGCACGAAGGCACGAAGAAAACGCAGACAATGTTATTGGCCGGGCGCAGCCTGCTGCGGCTGCACCAAAGCAACTTGTTTGTCTTGCCTCTTCTTCGTGTCTTGGTGTCATGGTAGCCATAGTATCTGAGCTGCAGCAGGGTTCAGGGTTCAGGGTTCAGGGTTCAGGCAGAAAGATTTGCCACGAAGGCACGAAGAAGAAGCAGTACTAGAAATGACATTTGTGGTTGTCAAAGCGCAGCACGCTGCGGGTGCACAACAAACAATGTCTGGCTCTGCGATTTCTTCGTGTCTTGGTGTCTTGGTGGCCATAGTATCTGAGCTGCAGCAGGGTTCAGGGTTCAGGGTTCAGGGTTCAGGCA